>NZ_JCAIJQ010000008.1:0-4367 GCF_059429255.1 Phaeobacter sp. CC-HEC084 | reverse complement strand
CTTTGGCTCAGTCAGTCCTCGAACGCGTGCTCGGGCAGATCGATGGGACTTCCAGCCTTGCCCAGGTCAATGGAACCTACGCTAACATCGCAGAGAATGTGGGCCTTGCGTCGTCGACAACGACAGAACTTGTCCCCGCAGATATTTCTAACGCCCCAGGTAGCGCTGCTTTATGGCATTTGGACAGGACGGCTATTACGGTTGATGATATCGGGACCACCTTCACGGCTGGTGATGGAACTGACGTTGGAACTGTTTTGCTGGCTATGGGAGGATCTAGCATTATAGTCAATGCAGACGGCTCTCTAACAGTCGACCCTGGGACGGGCACGCTTTATTTTAGAGATCCCGAGGACTTTGCCGAGATTATGATAATAACGAGTCCCACGGATTTGAATTTGCCAGATTCTTATTACGCTTATGAAACAAGCCCCGGTAATTTTGTTTTCTCGACTCCTGAAACAGTAGTTCATTCGTTCGGGCCTGGAATGGATGATACTTTAGTCATGGTTGAGGTGGAAAGTACCATCCCGGGTTTTTCGCCCGACATCAATGCATCGATCACGAACATCCTTTCTGGTGTTGGGGATGCGACGGCTGAGGCTATCGCGGGGGCTGTAACGGCGACGGAATTCGTCGTACCGACGGTTGATCTGGGTGACATGTCCACGACAGGTCTGGGTGCGGTAAACACGGGCGACATCATCCTCGGGGTGAACTCGGCTGTAGATGAGGCCAGCACATCGACCACGCGCGCGATCGCGGCTGTCATGACCCAGATCGGCGGATCCGCGGATACAGGGGCGATTGTGATCAACGTCGCAAGCAACGCCGGTGCGATTAACGGGTCGATCAACAATACGCTGACGGCGGTGAACGGCTCGATCGGCAACCTGTCCACCACGGCCCTTGGCGCTGTGAACACCGGCATGATCGTGTCCGGTGTCGACGCGGCCGTCCAAGGCATCGTCGGCCTGTCCGGACAGGCGTCGTCCGGGCTATAAGCCGTCCCGGACCCTGTCCGGGACCAAGGCAAACGCAGTGCGCAGGCGGGGTTTCGAAAGGGGCCTATCCCTTCGGTTGGGAGTTTCGAAAGAGGGGCGCAGCATCCCTCTTCGCCGGATAGGGAATAACATCGTTATTCCCTAGTAGGTTAGACCTTACGGGGGCTATCCTCTCCACGCGCGAAGGACCCTAACCCGCAAATTTGGGTTTTTCACGACCTTCGGCGATCTGGATGGAAACAGGAGTTTCCATCATGACCCTCACACACCTCAACGACGATCAGCGCAAAGCAAACTCCAGGGCCGCCATGGTCCGCGTTGAGATCCGGGACGCGCAAGGATACGCCAACCAGCGCCGCCACGATCTGCGCATCGGGGCGCAACCGGGCTACGTCAATCCCGACCCTCCCGAGCCCAATCCGGTCTTCATCCAGCCGATGACCACGGCTGAGCTCAAGAGGCTCGCCAAGGACCGCCGCGCGCAACGGGACACCCAACGGGCCATGAAGAGCAACGCCGGCATCGCCGTCGTTGGGATCATCGGGTTCGGGGTCGAAGCGCAGGCGATGTTCGAGGCTCTGGGTCCGGATGGGCAGGAGAAGGCCCTGAGAGCCGCTGTAGAGCGCATGGCAGCCGATCTGAGGACCACGGTGTCCGGGCTGGTCCTCCATCTCGATGAGACCGCCAGGCACGCGCATTTCAGCCTCTGCGGCTATGACCTCGACGGACAGCCCCTGTCCACCCGCATGGGGCGCGGGGTCCTCAGGGACCTCCAGACGGCCCTCCATGAGACCCTACAGGCCTTCATGCCAGATCTGGAGCGGGGGAGGGCCCGCAAAGCCCGCGCAGAGGCTGGAGCGGCCCCTCATGAGCTCGTGAACCGGTCCGTGGCAAAGCTTCACACCGACCTGCCCTTCGAGATCGAGGAAAAGCGCCAGGAGCTTGCCGATCTCAAAGAAAAAATCCGGAAAAACGAGGTCCGGGCCGAAAAGGCCAGGGCGACGGCCGAGCAAGACGAGGATCGCGCAGAAAAAGCTCTGAAAAACGCCACGACCTACGAGCGGCGGGTGTCAGAGGCTGAGGGGAAGGTCAAAGGTCTGGAGGCCCAGATCACGGCTCTGGAGGAGCGCCTGGAAAGCATCGAGGCGGCAAAGACAGCTGCCGAAGTGGCGCGGGATCAGGCACTAGAGGCACAGAAAGGCGCGGAGAGCCGCGCAGAGGCGGCTGAGAGGCGCGTGAAGAGCCTGGAGGCGGGTAGGGTAGCCGCGATCAATGAAGCCGCCTCAGTGGCCGCTCAGGCGGCCGCAGCGGTGATTGCTGGGAAGCTGTACCAAAACGATCAAGGAAAGTGGAAAGTCGGGGAGGGCTCTCCATCGGCTGAGTCCCTCAAGCCTCTCTGGCAACATCTGCTACCGGCCCTGGAGCGGGTGGCGCGATGGTGGGGAGATGTCCGGGGCAAGGTCGAGGCACTACCAGAGCCAGAACAGCAGGCGTTCTTCGATGAAGTCCCGCCAGACGAGATCGAGGAGGGGCCAGGGTTTTGAGGCAGAGGAGGCCGGCGGCACGGCGCACTGGCTCACTCTCAGCAATTAGACATTAGCCAGAAGCTCAGACCTCAGGTTTCTGGGCGCTACCGCGCCACCAGAATCCTTTTCGTGTCCCGTCAGTGTCCAGTGTCAGTGTCAGTGTCAGTTCCTTCCCCTGACACTGGACACTGACACTGTAGGCTAAAACCGGAGACGCCGGAGGGTAAAACCGGAGACGCCGGAGGGTAAAACCGGAGACGCCGGAGTGTATGACCGGAGACGCCGGAGTGTATGACCGGAGACGCCGGAGGGGTCGCCGGAGTGTATTGACCGGAGTTTCATTGGAAAATAATCTCCGGTAATGGAACAAATCGCCGTGTCATCTGCCGCCCTTGCCCTTCGCGCAGAAAAGCCGCTCACCCCGGCCATGGTCTCCGCGCTGTGGGAGATTGCTGCCGTCCTCGATGAGGAGCGTGTCCCCGCCAATGTGCCGAACTCGGTCTGGCTGACGATCCCCACCACACGCCTGCGCGGCCCGTCAGCCCGCCCGGACAATGTCTGGCTGCGTGAGTGCCTTGAGCGGATGACAGGCCTCAAACTGACGGGCCAGCACCGGGGCGATGAATGGGGGGCGGTTCTGGTGGCGGAATGGCACATCACTGAAGGCGGTAGCAAAGCCCGCATCCTGATTCCGCCCGCCGGCGTCCATGCCCTGCGCAGCCCCGGAAACTTTGTGAAGATCGAGACCACGGCGGCGCATCGCCTGCCACCTCACGCCCGCCGCCTCTACGCCCTTCTCGCCGACCGCAAGCGCCAGCGCGATCCCTACGCCCAGTGGAGCCTAGACAACCTACGCGGCCTGCTCGGGGTTGATGAGAAAAGAACCTATGAAGATTGGTATCAATTCAAGAGGTGGGTTCTCACTCCTGCCGTTGAGGCAATCAATGACTACGGGACGGTGCGTGTGAAGATGACCCCCGTGAAATCAGGTCGATCGGTCGCCGCTGTCCGCTTCGACTGGCAATGGAAAGACCCGCACGAGGCCACCGAGACCGTTTCCGAGAATGAGCGCCACAGCGCGGCCCGACGCAAGGAGCAGGCATCGAGCGACGCTCCGCCAATCATCGAGGGCGAGGAGCAGGCCGACCCCGCGCTGACGTGGTGGGGCAAGCTCCGCAATGCCGAACGGGAGGAATGGGCGGATCGTGTGGGCCGCTTCCTGCGCACAGAAGGCCCGGGCGGCAAGATATTCACGGCACAACGCCGAGAGGCTGACATTGCCCGTGAAGCTTTTGCCGAACACTCGGAACTGCGCAAATGACGGAGGGCGGAACCACGTCGGAACTCTCTCTGACACAGGCAGCGAAGATCGCGGGCAAGAGCAAGTCCACGATCAATAGAGCTATAAAATCAGGGAAATTGAGCGCGGTACGCCGTGATGATGGCAGCTATTCTATAGACCGGGCAGAACTGGCGCGGGCGTTCCACATCAGAACCCAATTAGGTTCCGAATGGGTCAGTGCGGCACCGTCAACGGAACAAGTTAGAACCGCCACTCTGGAAGCTGAGAATGCCGCGCTACGAGCGGCGCTCGACCGGGAGCGCGAAGCTCTGGACGAAGTGCGGGCCGACCGGGACGCATGGAAGCAACAAGCAACCGCCTTGCTGGCCGCGCCACCGAAGCGCCGGAGCTGGTGGCTATGGCGAAGATGACAAGGCCAACCGCCTATAGGATGCTGCAGCGAAATTCGGCCAAAACTTCGCCTTAGCGTAGGATTCGGCCCCTCCGGCATCAGACCCCATGCAAGACGATCTTGAGGTCTTTGGAACCGTCCCG
>NZ_JCAIJQ010000007.1:0-83309 GCF_059429255.1 Phaeobacter sp. CC-HEC084 | reverse complement strand
CCATTCAGAAATGTCACCTGCTGTGCAAAGCAGAAAGGTCACCACAGGGCGCTACGGGAGCAAGGCTTTTCAGCCCGCAGACCCCAAATATCGGAGGGCTGAAAAGCCTTGCGGATTGCGGGTCTGAGGTGTCGAGGATAGCGTGGTGACATGCTCCCGACGCTCAAACTTCACTCAGATGCTGAAGTCCTGAAACACTCGCCGCTGGTGCGTGGGATGACGCTTGCGTTGCGTTATGCCGACGAAAATGGCGGGATCGGGCTGACGCAATCAGGCGCCTTCAACCGCAAGTTTGTGCATTGGGCGGCGGAACACTTTGAATGGCCAGATTTCACGGCCACCGAGTTATTCGAAATGAACAAGGTGCTGGATGAATACAAAATGCCACCTTTGTTCCCGGTGCATGGGTTGCTGCGTCATCTGAAGCTTCTTCGTCGTTACAAGGGTAAGCTGGTTGCGACTAGGAAAGGACGGGAGATGGCGGAAGCATCTGACGTCTTTTTTGATCTGACCGCTCCGGTTTATCTTTATCGGTTCATCCATGATGAACGGATCGAAGCCCGGGGTGGCCCCTTGGGCAACTGGGACATCTTTCTGAATGTGATCAATGTCGAGGCGCGGGCAGGGTGTACCTTAGCACATCTTCTCAAAACGCTTTACGGGTGGGAAGAAAAGGACCGCTACGCTCCGGAGCACAGCGACATGCGGTTTGCGCTGAAATTCTGCGTCTTGCAGCCACTGTGTTGGCTCGGCCTGCTTTGGGAAGATCGGGAGGGGCTGAGGATTTGGGACGACGGCACATTTTACAAGACGCCACTCTGGCACGCAGCCCTTAAACTCGAAACCGATGGTCAGGCCGCTTTACGCCTTGTCTGATGCCACAGCTGCCGCATCCTGCTCGGCGTGTTTGCGCTCGTAATAGGCGTCCATGTCAGCAGTCTTGAGTTATTCTGCCGCGCGCGCAATCTTCTTCTTGGCCCGCGATCCTGGCGGTCTGCCTGGCCGACGCCCGTTCGGCTTGTAGCCCATCTTCTCTGAGTTTGTCCGCACCTTCGGCTTAGGCGGTGCGGCGTCCTGCATCTCTTTGACATAGGCCAGAACCGCACCGAGCCGCTTGTTCTCGGTGACGGCTGCATGGGTGACGCGCTGGTCCATATCAAAGATCCTGTAGGGCAGGGCTTGGCCTTTCCAGCGTACCTCGAACCGCCCATCCACAAAGACATAGGTGTCCACATATTTGCCGACCAGAGCGCGTGACAGCTCGTTCTCTTCGAGCATGATCCGTTTGCGGTCATAGGAAAATGTCAGCTGCTTGCCGACATAGCGGTTCTCACGCCAGCACAACACTTCCGCCAGCCGATCCGGCTCCACATTCAACGCCCGGTGCAGGTTGTCCGGTTTGGCCGGGGCCTTGGCAAATTTGGCGTTAAAGCGGTTCTTGAAGCCTTCAAGAAAGGCGTTTCCGGCTTCCATGTCCGAAACGCCTGCCAGCCTCAGCTCTTTGACAAGCCGGTCCTGAAGCGTGCGATTGGCCCGTTCTACGCGGCCTTTGGCTTGAGAGCTGTTGGCGCACAGGATCTCGATGTTCAGCTCATTCAACGCACGCCCGAACTGGGTCATGCCTGCACCATTCCTGGCGTCATCTTTGGCAACTCGGAATACCGAATGCTTGTCGCTGTAAAAGGCCACTGGGCGGCCATGCTGAACCAAATAGCTGTCCAACGCCTCGAAATAGCTGAACGTGCTCTCGGACTTCACAAACCGCAGCTCCATCAAGGTGCTGGTGGCATCATCGATGAAAACGAGCAGGGTGCAGGGATCACCCCGATCCTCAAACCAGCGGTGATCGGAACCATCAATCTGGATCAGCTCACCATAGCATTCGCGCCGTAAGCGAGGTTGATGAAGGACACGTCGCTGCTTGCGCGACAGCCACATACCGTCTTCGATCATCCACTTGCGCAAGGTCTCGCGCGAAACTTTGAACCCATGATGCTCGGCCAGCATCTCAGCTACCAATGTTGGGCCAAAATCCGGGTAATTCTCTTTAACCAGGCTCAGAGCATAATCGCGCTTTGCATGATGGATACGATTGTTTGGAGGTTTGCCACGCGCCTTATGCCGGATCGCTGAGGCACCATCTTGCCGGTATCGCTTGAGAAGCCGGAACACTTGCCGCCGTGTCAGATTCATCAGGTTTGCCGCATTGTCTACCGTCAGTCGGCCATCATCGACCTGCGCCAAAACCTCAACGCGGTTCAACTCGCGCTCGCTCATCATAACCCATCCCATGTCCACTCATCCTCGCTACCGTATGCAAGGAGAGTGACACTTCTGCTTTGCTGATGGGTGACATTACTGCTTTGCGGCTACACTAATTATGCACATAATGTGTGTTATGTAATGTTTGGACGTGGCGAACAGTGCTTTAGCCGATGCGTGAAACTTGTCCGTGTGCCCTAGTGCAGAAGCTATGGCAGGCTTATCCCGAAGCGCCACCGATATCGCTGGGCGCGATGGCGACCGATTTCACCACGGCAAAACATTCGGCGCCTTCGGTGAGCTCCAGCGCCCGCGCCGAGCGCTGGGTGATGCGGGCCAGGATGCGCCCAGCTGGCGTTTTGAGAGACACCATGGCCCCGGGGCCGTCACCGGCGCGGATCTGCTGGACCGTGCCCGGCAGGATATTGAGCGCAGAAAGCCCCTCGGGACGCTGCCGTGATAGGATCACCTCATGCGCAGCAACCCGGACTCGGATCATCTGACCCGGTGCCTGGGCGATCTTTGGCAGGAACAATGGGATACCGCCTGCGTCGAGTTCGGTCAGCCCGTCCGGGTGATGCGCTTTGACCCGGGTTTCCAGCAGCGCGCCAACGGAACGAACACCGGTCGGCATGACATTGGGATCGCTTAGGATCTGCGCGGCGGGTCCCTGCTGAACCGTTTTACCGTCTTGCAGGATAACAACCGTGGTGGCCAGCTGCGCCACTTCGGCTGCGGCGTGGCTGACGTAGAGCACTGGAATATCGGTTTCATCGCGCAGCCGTTCGAAATACGGCAGGATTTCCGCCTTGCGCGCCTCATCCAACGCCGTCAGCGGTTCATCGGCCAGGATCATCTCCGGCGAGGACAGCAGGGCACGGCCAATTGCAACCCTTTGTTTCTCACCACCCGACAGACCTCCGGGCCGTCGTTGCAGCAGGTGGCCGATCCCCAGCATCTCGACGATCCGATCAATATCTGCGCGGGGCGTATCCTTTGGGGCGAACCAGCGACCGAACAGGAGGTTCTGCCGGACGGTCAGATGCGGGAACAGGCGACCTTCCTGGAAGACATAGCCAATGCGGCGCCGGTTTGGCGGCAGCCATAGACCCGATTTGGTGTCAAACAGGACCCGTCCATTCAGCGCCACGCGTCCTGCATCCGGTTTCAAAAGCCCAGCCACCGCATTGACAACAGTGGTCTTCCCGGACCCCGACCGGCCGAACAGGACGGTGATCCCCTGCGGCGCCTCAAAGGCGACATCGAGGGTGAAACCGGGCCTGCTATGGCTGAGCTGCACCGAGAGCATCACGCGTCCCTTATGCGTTTGGCCGCCCTGCGGGCGAGGGCTTCGGACAGGAGCAAAGCGGTCATGGCAAGGGCAACCGAGATCAGAACCAGTCGGGTTGCGGCAGCTTCACCGCCGGGGATCTGCAGGAAGGCATAGATCGCTGATGGCAGGGTCCGGGTTTGGCCCGGTATGTTCGACACAAAGGTAATCGTGGCGCCAAATTCCCCCATCGCCTTGGCAAAGGCCAGGATCGCGCCTGCAATCAGCCCGGGAAACACTAGCGGCAGGGTGACGCTGACAAACACCCAAACCCGCGACGCGCCCAGGGTGGATGCGGCTTGCTCCAGCTTTGGATCGACGGCTTCGACGGACAGCCGGATCGCGCGCACCATCAGCGGAAACCCCATGATGCCCGCTGCCAGCGCCGCGCCGGTCCAGCGGAAGGCCAGCACGATCCCCATCTGCTGCAGCAGGCCCCCGACCGGCCCCTGGGTGCCAAAGGTCAGAAGCAGCAGGTACCCCGTCACCACAGGTGGCAGGATCAGCGGCAGGTGGACCAGACCGTTCAGCAACTGCTTGCCCGGAAACTCCCACCGGGCCAAGGCATAGGCGATCAGCATGGCCGGAGGCAGCGCCGCCAGGGTTGCCCAGAATGATACCCGTAAAGACAGGGCAACCGCGTTCCATTCCTCGGGGCCGAGCCAGTCCATCATGCGGGCTATTCCGGCAAAACGGTGAAGCCCTCGGCCGTCAGGATGGCACCTGCGGCGGGGCTTTTGAGATAATCGAGAAAGGCAAGCGCGGCGGGGTTTTCCCCGGGAACGATGGCGGCGGCGGGGTAGATGATCGGCGGGTGGCTTTCCCGCGGGAAGGTGGCGATAATGCTGACGTCTGCGCTGGCCTTTGCATCGGTGGCGTAGACAATGCCGAAGGGCGCCTCTCCGGTGGCGACTAGGGCGAGCGCGGCGCGGACGTTGTCGGTTTGCGCTACATTGCGGGCAATGCTGTCCCAAAGGCCCAGCGACGACAGCGCCGCCTTGCCGTAGATCCCGGCCGGCACGGCTTCGGTCAGGGCCATCGCAAGCCGGTTTTCCCCTAGCAGTCCGGCAAGGTCAAAATCGGGCGAAAGTGTCACCGGTTGCTGCTGCCCATGTGCAATCAGCACAAGGCTGTTGCCCATCAGGTCAAACCGGCTGCCTGCTACGATCCTGTCGCGCTGTTCAAGATGGTCCATCCAGGCGGGGTTGGCAGAGATAAAAACATCAGCAGGCGCGCCATATTCGATCTGGCGCGCCAGAACGGAAGACCCGGCCAGTGAAACCGCAACGGTATGCCCGGTTTCGGCTTCAAACCCTGCGCGGATACGCTCGATTGCATTGGTCAGGCTGGAGGCGGCGAACACAGTGACCTCGCCTGCAAAGGTCAGACCGGGCGCTGCGATGGCAAACGCAAATCCCAGCACGGCAGCCAGACATAGGCGGCGGGTGCGGGACAGGATCATTGGCGGGCCTCGTGGAACGTCTGCATATCTCACTTGGCGTAGCGCCGGGCCGGAAACGGAGCAAGGGATAATTTCCTGCACCCGTGGTTGGCGCTTTCCACTGCGTGGGTGTTCACAATGCAAAAAGCCAGTCGCAAAGCTGCAACCGGCTTTTTGGAAATGTGGTCTTGCGGCGGTCCCGGACCGCCTGCGGCAAATCAGAACAGGGTCAGATCGCCTGCGCCAGCCGGGGTGGCGGGTGCGGGTGTGGGTTGGCGTGCTGCCGCCACTTCCTGTTCGCCAAGACGCCGGTCGTTGGCAACCCGGGTCTGCTGGGCGCTGCCCGATGTCGGATGGAACCGAACCCGGCGGGCCGATGTGCCGCCCACGCTGGAGGAGATGCAGGGAATACCCTCGTCTTTCAGGAACTGCTGGACGAACTGCGCGTTTGAGGCACCGATATCGGACAGATTCACCGACATTTTTGCGCCGCCAAACACCTTGGCCTTCAGATTGCGGCGCTCGGCACCCTTCTTCATGATGCCGTTGATCAGAAGCTCCATGGCGTGAATGCCATAGCGGGCGCTGACACCGCCACCATTGGCATTCGCCAGCAGGAAGTGGTTCATGCCGCCAACGCCATTCTCCGCGTCATAGATGCAGGCTGCAATGCAGGAGCCAAGCACAGTCGAGAAGACGACCGACGGGTCCTTGGACACGCGGTAATCCCCTTGCAGGATGGTCACGGAGGTGGTGTTGGCGAATACTGACGTCACAGCGGTCTCCTTGTTTAGCCCGGGGAAAACCCGGCTCAGGTCTTGCAGGCCTGAAGTAGCGCTCCGGCCATGCGGGCAAGAGACACTTGTTTCTGTGCGGCTCCAGTTTCCCAGGCAACCCTTGGCATTCCATAAACAACAGACGATTTTTCGTCTTGTGCAAATGTGGCTGCCCCGGCTTTGCGCAACTCCAGAAGCCCTTTGGCTCCGTCCTGGCCCATACCGGTCAGGATTGTTGCGACCACGTCCTTTCCATATGGCATGGCAGAAGTGAACAAAGCGTCAACGGACGGAGTGTGGCCCGAAATTGGCGGTCCTTCTTTCATGCGAAGGCGCAGAGGTTTACGGGGCGATAGCCCCATGTGGCGGGTTTGTCCTGCGGCAACGTAGACATGCCCCGATTCAATCTGCATGCCGTCCTCGGCCGCAACCACCTTGGCGGCGCAGATCCGGTCCAGAAGGGATACCAGCCCGGGGCCGAAGTTCTTGCCGGTGTGCTGAACAATCAGCGTCGGTGGGCAATTCTGGGTGAAGCCGACCAATACGCTACGCAGCGCTTCGACACCGCCGGTGGAGGAACCGATCAGGATGAATTTCTTGAAATCGCGTTTGGGCGGCGGCGGAGCTGAGGCAGAAGTCCGCGCTGGGGCACCGCGCCGCGGCGCCTTGACCATCATGTCGTAATATTGGGCAAACTGGCGCGGGCTGTCCGCCTTTGTCAGTTCGAAAATACCCGCGCCTACGTTCAGCAACGGAGAAGACTGGCGTGCAGGTGTCGCACCCGGGCTATCCATGACCGAGACCCAGCGGGTGTCCACGGCCGAGAACAGTGCCAGCATCATTTCGAATTCTGGCAATCGAGTGAAACCATCCTCCACAAACGCAAAGGTTGGCTGCGCCGCTTCGGCCTGGTTGTAGGCCATCATGAGGTTGTTAGCCAAAAGCACTTTCATACCGGGATATGCGGCTTCCATGTGGCTTTGCAAAGAGCGGGCAAATGTCCGGTCAGTTGTTATTATTAATAGGTTCTGAGAGGTCAATTCTATACCCAGTCACGTTAGTTCGGTGAACAACCGAAAGTTACATAATTGGTGGGGCGCACCCTGTGCGCCCCGGATCGATGACAGGTTAAAAGTCCTGCCACTTGTCGATGGCGGCGTTTCCGTCCGTTGCGGCGACAGGGGTCGGAGTGATCTCGTCCAGATCCCAATCATCTTCGCCATGAGCCGTCGGTGCGATGGGTGCCGAAGGCTGCGGCATTGCGGTAATATTGCTGCCGCCCGTGATCTTGAAGTGTGCGACCAGTTCGGCCAGCTTGGTGGCGTCGCTGTTCAGCATGTGACCCGCAGCAGTGGCCTCTTCCACCATGGCGGCGTTCTGCTGGGTCACCTGATCCAGCTGCACCACACCGGTGTTGATTTCCCCCAGGCCGGTCGATTGCTCGGCCGCGCCCTCGGCGATATCCGTCACCAATTTCGAGATGTGGTTGACCCGTTGCACAATATTCTGCAGCGCCTCCCCGGCCTTGCCGACAAGATCCACGCCACGTTCCACCTGTTTCGAGCTGTCGCCGATCAGGGTCTTGATCTCCATCGCCGCATCCGAGGACCGCTGCGCCAGCGCGCGCACTTCGGAGGCAACCACGGCAAAACCACGGCCTGCTTCGCCGGCACGGGCGGCTTCGACCCCGGCGTTGAGCGCTAGGAGATTGGTCTGGAAGGCGATGTCGTCGATGACACTGATGATCTGGGCGATATGGGTCGAGGATTGCTCGATCTCGGTCATCGCCGAAACCGCGCTTTGCACCACGACGCCGCTGTTTTCGGCTTCCTGCTTGGCCTCATCCATGATGTTTTCCACGCTACGTGCACCGTCGGCAGCGGATTTGACCGATGCGGTCAGTTCATCCAGCGCAGCAGCAGTTTCTTCGAGCGTTGCGGCCTGACTTTCGGTGCGATGCGATAGATCATCCGAAGATTGGCTGATCTCAGCCGCGCCGTTGCGAATGCTGGAAGCGGATTCCACCACTTTCGACACCGTATCGCTGAGGTTTTCGACGGTTTTATTGAAATCGGACCGCAGTTGTTCATGCTCGCCGGTGAAGGGTTCGGTGATTTTTTCAGAGAAATCACCTTGGGCCAGCCGTAGTAGACCGGAACTTAGGGTCTCTACCACCCGTTGCTGTTCCTGCTGCTGCTGGGCGCGCTCTTCCTGCGCGGTGCGTGCGTGCCGCAGGTCATCCTGCATGGAGACCAGCGTCTTGCCAATCTGCCCGATTTCATCGACACGCTTGGCTTCGCTGACCTCAGTTTCCAGATTGCCGGAGGCCACCGATTCCATATTGCTGCTGATGCGGTCCAGCGGCCGTGTAATCGTCCGGGCGTAAAGCCAACCCAGCAGAGACATCCCTGCCGTACAGGCCAGTGACACCAGAAGCAGGAAGTTACGTGCACTGTTCACGTGCGCCATGAGTTCAGCGCGGTCCTGTTCGATCACGATTGCCATTTCCTTGCCTGCCAGAGCAATTGGTTCGGAGAAGGCGCTGACTTCCCGTCCGTTCAGGCCAGTCGTCGAGGGATAGAACTTGCTTTCACCATTGAGAGCAGAGGTAATGTGTTCCTGCTCTGCAATCGGATCCAGCAGCATATGGCCACCCTCGAATCGTGAAGACGACCGTGCCAGCAGGTCAGAGGCTACCAGATAGGCATCGGCTGTCTCCCCGATGCCCCGGGCCTCGTTCATGATGGCGCTGATCATGCTCACCGGCATCTGCAGAACCAGGATTCCGACGGTCTGGCCGGTATTGGCGACGATCTGTGTGGCGACAAAGGCGGCCGGTTTGCCCTGGCTTGGCTCATAAGGCGCGAAATCGGAAAACAACACTTCTCCCGGCTGCGCATCCGCAGTTCTGCGGAATAGCTGCGCAAGCCCCGAATCCTTGTACGGACCATCATAAAGATTGGTCGCGTAATCGTCTTCTTTGTAGACCGAATAAAGTACGTTGCCGGACAGGTTCACAAGAAAGGCGTCGTAGTACCCTTTACTGGTCAGCAGGGTGCGGAAGGCCGGGTGAAATTTGGCGTGGTGAATGTTGTACGGAATTGTCTGCTTGCCGCGATCTAGCAGATGGCGTTCCCCCAGAGGATTGGGGTTGTTGGTGATATAGGCATCACGCACGGTCTGAGCAGCCTCATCGCCAAGATTGGTCCATGCGCCAGACAAGCGTTGCAGCGCGGTCCCGGTGGAGGGCACGGCGGCGAGTGTCAGAAGATCAGCCGTAATACCCCGCATCAGGGATTCGACCGCTGCCTTGCGGCTGGCGACCAGAGATTCGAAATGCTCTTGGGCCTGGGTCCTTGCGCTGTTCTGCGACGTGATCGTGCTGATCGAAACCACGATCGCAGCCATGACTGCACCGAATGCGACGACGAATAGCGGGAGCTTGTGTGCGATTTTCACTGTTCCAAAGGCCTTCTTGCTTACGCTTTGCAAACCAAGGCCCGGATCGGCCCTGTCCAATGGAATGAATGCCCGGCGGGGGTTAATTTGCGGCTTAAATTTCCGGCATTCGTTCGAATTTTAAAAAGCCTTCTGGTCGCAGCGTCGGGAAATGCTGCCGCTGTCGCGCGTATAGGGATTCTAACTGTGTGGCCGCGATGGCTCTCTTCATCGCAACGAAGAATCGGGCATGTAAAATTGTCCGCAAAACGGCGTTCCCCGGAGGGCTTGAGGGCTGGCAAAAGGGTGTTGCGGTGCCTTTGCGGCAATCAATTATTAAACCCCCGAGCCTAAGAATGACCCTATCGAACTCTAACATGTGACCGAACAACGGGGGTGCGAATCGCGGAAGATGACCACGGAAACGCAAAAACACCTATTAGACCTTCCGAATGCATTTTCGGACCTTGATCCGCTGATTGCATTCCTGCGCGGAGCGCGCACCTCTGCGGTAGAAATCGACTGCTCCAAGGTTATGGCGATGCCCTCGCGATGCCTTCAGATTCTGCTGAGTGCGGAGCAGCAGTGGCGTTCCGAAGAATTGGGATTTGCGGTCACAAACATCAGTGAATCGTGCCGAAAGTCTCTGTCGCTTTTGGGTTTAGAGTCCAACCGCTTTGAAGACGAGGAAACAGCATGAAAACCAAAGTCCTTGCAATTGATGATTCCCGCACGATTCGGAATCTGCTTGCTGCCACGCTGGAAGAAGCCGGCTTTGAATATCACTGCGCGGTCGATGGCCGTGAAGGCGTTGATATGTATCCCGACGTCGCGCCGGATGTGGTGATTACCGATATCAACATGCCCAATCTGGACGGCTTCGGTGTCATCGAAGAGCTCCGGGGCGACGGTATCAATTCGAAGGTGCCGATTCTTGTTCTGACCACCGAGAGTGCCGCGGAAATGAAAACCCGTGCGCGCAATGCGGGTGCAACCGGCTGGATTACCAAGCCCTTCGATGACACGTCTTTGATTTTTGCGCTCAAGCGCGTCACCGGAGCTGCGGCGTAAGATGTCAGGGTCGATTCAGGATACCTTCTTTGAGGAGTGCGAAGAACTCCTTGAAGCGACGGATGAGGGTCTGACCGCCATCGAAGGTGGCGATCGTGATCCAGAGGTGGTCAACGCCGTTTTCCGCGCTGTTCACTCGATCAAGGGTGGCGCCGGGGCTTTTGGCTTGGATGAACTGGTGGCCTTTGCCCACAGGTTCGAAACCGTTTTCGACGAGGTGCGGACCAATCGTCTGGAGCTGGGCGAAAAGCTTGTTCAGCTTCTGCTGCGCGCCAGTGACCATCTGTGTGATCTGGTGGCGACGGCGCGGGATGGCGGCGAAACCGACGAAGCGCATCACAACGTGCTGATCGCGGCGCTGGACGAATATATTCCCGAAGAGGAAGAAGATCTGACGTTCGAGCCGATGGGCCTGGGCGGCGCAGGTTTCGCGCCTGCAGCGATCGATCTTCCCGTGGTGCCTCAGGAAGAAACCTACCGGATCCGTTTCCATCCCATGAAGGAGATGTACGGCACCGGCAATGAACCCATCTTCCTGTTCCAGGCGCTCAAGGAACTGGGTGAGCTTGAGGTCAAGCTGGACGACACCGAATTGCCCGGTTTCGATGCCATTGACGTCGCCGAAAGCTATATCGCCTGGGATCTGGTTCTCATCACCTCTGAGCCGCGCGACAAGGTAGAGGCTGTTTTCGAATTCGTCGAAGGCCTGTGCGAGCTGTCGATCGAAGGCGATGGTGACGCCGAAGCGGATGCGCAGGCCCTTGCCGCGCTGGACGCTGCATTCGGTGTTGCTCCGTCCATTGAGGACGGGGAGACGACGCCTGCCCCTTTTGAACAGCCGGCCCCTGCTCTGACACCGGAGGCAGACTCTGCGCCTGCGGGTGACAAGGCACCATCTCCAAAGGCCGAGGCCGCGAAATCGGAGCAGCGGGGTCCCAAGCCGACTCTGCGTGTGGAGCTTGAGCGGGTGGACCGGCTTATCAACGCGGTCGGCGAGCTGATCATCAACCATTCGATGCTGGCGCAGCAGATTGCCAATCTTGATGTTGCGGACGTGCGTGATGTGGAGACCGAGCTGGAAGGGTTTAAGAACCTTGCGCGGGACATCCAGGAAGGCGTTATGTCGATCCGTGCACAGCCGGTCAAACCGCTGTTCCAGCGCATGGCCCGTATTGTGCGCGAAGCCTCTAGCGCTACCGGAAAATCCTGCAAGCTTGTCACCGAGGGAGAAAACACCGAAGTCGACAAGACAGTCATCGAGCGCCTGTCAGACCCATTGACGCATATTCTGCGCAATGCGGTGGACCACGGGATCGAGAAACCGGATGACCGTGAGGGTGGCGGCAAGGACAGGGTCGGTGAAATCCGTCTGTCGGCGTCGCACCGGTCCGGCAGTGTCTGCATCGAAATCAAGGACGATGGTGCCGGCGTAAACCGCCCCCGTGTGAAACAAATCGCGATCGACAAGGGCCTGATCCCCGAAAACGCCGATCTGACCGACAGTGAGATTGACAACCTACTGTTCCTGCCCGGTTTTTCCACCGCCAAGGAGGTTTCGAACCTGTCCGGCCGCGGTGTCGGGATGGATGTGGTCAAGAACGCCGTGACGGGTCTTGGTGGCCGGATCAACATCACCTCGACCCCGGGCAAAGGCTCGACCTTTACCATCATTCTGCCACTGACGCTGGCAGTGATGGACGGCATGGTGGTCTCGGTTGCGGATCAGACGATGGTGGTTCCGATCACCTCAATCGTCGAGACGATGCGCGGCAGCGACGACATGATCAATAACCTTGGCGCCGATGGCACATTGCTTTCGATCCGTGGAAACTTCGTCCCGATCTGCGACGTTGCTGGCGCCCTTGGGCTGAGCAAGCAGGATGACCAACCGCCCGGAGTCTATCTCCTGGTTGAAACGGAAACGGGACAGCGCAGCGCCCTGGCGGTGGACGATATCCACGACCAGCGGCAGGTGGTCATCAAGAGCCTGGATGGAGTCTGTGGGGAGATTGCCGGGGTGGCTGCTGCCACTATTCTCGGAGATGGCAAGATTGCCATGATCCTGGATCCGGAAAGCATTATCGCGGCCTCGCCATCAGCAGCCGCCTTTGACACAGATCGGAGAATGAACAATGCAGTCGCAAGTTGAAGCCAAGCCTGGCGATCAGGAAGTAAAGCACGCCCAGTTCAGTGAGTTCGTGAGCTTCACTGTGGCGGGGCAGGCTTTCTGTCTCAAAATCACCCAGATCCGTGAGATCCGTCGTTGGTCGCCGGTGACAATCCTGCCGCACGCGCCGTCGGACGTGCTGGGTGTCATGAACCTGCGCGGTGCGGTGATTCCGATCTATGATCTGTCGGCGCGGTTCGGTCTTGAGCAGACCGAGGCCAGTGAGCGTAACGTGGTGATCGTCGTGGCGGTCGGTGGCAAGCCGGTTGGCCTGCTGGCGGAATCCGTTTCGGAAATCATCTCGATCAACCCCGATGATATTCAGGACACGCCGCCGGTCGATAGCCGATTCACCATGGAATATATCCAAGGCATCATCTCGCATGATGACACCATGGTCCGGATCATCAACTTGGATGCGGTTATCTCCGTTCCGGAACAGGTGCTGATGTGAACGCAAGAAGTCCCATAGAGTCCAAGGCAGATGGTTTCACCCTGACAGATCAGGATTTCGAAGCCATCGCCCAGTTCGCCTACAAGCATTTTGGGTTGGCGATGTCGAGCAGCAAGAAACCTCTGGTTTCGGCCCGCCTGGCTCGTCGTCTGCGAAAGCAGAACGTCTTGAACTTCAAGGATTATCTTGCACGCCTGAATGGGCCGAATTCCGACAAGGAGCGCAGCAACCTGCTGTCTCTGCTGACCACCAATGTGACGCAGTTCTTCCGGGAGCCGCATCATTTTGAAACGATGCGCAAAGACGTTCTTCCGGACCTCATCAAGAAGGCACGAGAAGGCGGACGGGTGCGCATCTGGTCGGCAGGATGTTCCAACGGACAGGAGCCCTACACGCTGGCGATGATCATCCAGGACATGTGTCCGGAGGTGAACCGCCTGGATTTCAAGATCCTGGGCACTGATATCGATCCGGTTGTCGTGCAAACGGCAACGGCTGCCAAATATCCGGCGGACGAGATTGCGCAGATCCCTGCGGAATACCGCAAATACCTGCCAAAACTTGATGCTGATGGCCGTCTACCTGAAAGCATCCGGTCGATGGTGACACTTGGTGTACTGAATCTCATTGAACCCTTTCCGTTTAAGGGAAAATTCGATGCGATTTTCTGTCGGAATGTGGCCATCTACTTTGATACAGCAACGCAGCAAAAGGTCTGGCAGGCGTTTCAGCGATCACTGGTTCCCGGAGGCTACCTGTTTATCGGACATTCCGAACGAATGTCCGGACCGGCTGCCCAACATATGAAAACGGCAGGAATAACCACCTACATTCACACACCATCGGGTGGGGATGCCCGATAGTCTGAGCAGTATGAAGAAACACGAGGAAAACAAATGAGCTTGAAAGACTCTCTTCGCGTCATGGTCGTGGACGACATGTCAACGAGCCGCGGGATTCTGACGCAATGCTTGGATGAGCTTGGCGTCAAGAACTACATGGTGGAAAACAACGGACAATCCGCGTTCCAGAAGATTACGAAGACTCCGGTGCACCTGGTCTTGTCCGACTACAACATGCCCGGCATGGATGGTCTTGGCCTGCTGCAAGCGGTTCGTGGCCATCAGGTGACCCAGCGTGTCGGGTTTATCCTGGTGACGGGTAAACCGACTCCTGAGATCATCGAAGTTGGCAAGAAACTCGGCCTGAACAACATCATCCGCAAACCCTTCACGGTTGCAACGATGAAGCAGGCGATCGAACAAGTGGTTGGGCGGCTCTGATATGGACCATCCTGACAAAGCCCTGAAAGATCTCTGCACCATTTCATCTTGGGAAATGCACCAGCTGAAAGTCAAAATTCAAGAGCTGGAGGATGTTGCTCTCACGGTCATGGAACGTGGTACCCGCCCTACCAGTGCGGAACTGCGTGCATTGCAGGATTTCGATCTGGTAATCCAGACACTCGCCGGGCTGTCGGGATTCTATGAGCGCGTCCAGGACCAGGTGGAAAAATCCGGACCGGCCGATCTGCCTGCCGCCGCCAAAGGGGTCACCCTGGAACGTCTGCGGGAAAGACTACTCTCTCCCGGCGGTTTGCAAAACGCCTGAACAACAAAGACGCCGCCTGCCCCAGGCGGCGTTTCCCGTTTGAGCCGCGCGATAATATCATCCATCAGGACGAAGATCGCGCAGGCTCCGGATTGATCGTTTGCTTCACCGTCTGCAACGGCTACACTCAAGATGTGTAATCAGTTTTGCCCGGTGCGATCATGAGCTTTGTGTTTCGAATACTTTTGACATTGGCCACCATAATGCTGCCTGTGGCGAGCGTGGCCGCGACTGATCGTGCGGCGCTGGTCTTGGGGATGGCTGATTACCAGTATCTGCCAAAGCTGGACAACACCCGCAACGATGCCCTGCGGATGGCGGAAACCCTGGAGGGGATCGGGTTTGACGTGACCCTTGGCATCGACGTCGGTGCCGAAGACATGACCCGCATGCTCGAAGGCTTTGCCTTCCGCGCCGAGGTTGCCGATCTGGCCCTGATCTATTTTGCCGGTCACGGGGTCGAGGTGCAGGGCGAAAATTTCCTGATCCCGGTTGATGTTCAGGTGCAAAGCAACAGGGATGTAGAGCGCCAGTCCGCGTCGCTGAAGCAGCTGTTGGCGGCTGTTGAGAAAGCGCGAAAGATGCGCATCGTGATCCTGGACAGCTGCCGCGATAACCCCCTTGGCGATGCATTGGCGGGAGACACTTCGGAAACAACGAATGCATCGACGGCACCCGAACGTGCAGGTCTGGCCCCTGCAAACCCGGATCGCGGAACGCTGGTGGCCTTTGCCGCCAAGGATGGACAGGTCGCGCTGGATGGCCGGGGAGAGAACAGCCCCTATGCGCTGGCGCTGATGGAAAAGATGGTTCAGCCCGGTCTGGAGATCAGCCTGATGTTTCGGCAGGTCCGCGATCTTGTGCTTCAGAAAACCGGAAACCTGCAGGAACCACATACCTATGGTTCGCTTACCGGGGTGCCCTTCTATCTGGCTGGCGGAAATGAGAGCGCGGGTAGCACGGATGCCTGGGCGGCACTGAAACCGGATCAGGAGGAACAGCTTCTCGCCCTTGCCGAGCTTGGAGACACCCGGTCGATGCTGGGGCTGGCCTATATCCGGCTCAACCCAAACCAGGACCGGTTTGATCCGGCCGCCGCGATTGAATTTTTGCAGCGGGCTGCGGATGCGGGATCTCCCGAAGCGCAGTTTGAATTGGCAAAGCTGTACGAGCGGGGCACGGGTGTTGAACCGGATCCGGCCAAGGCTTTGGCGCTCTACCGGGCGGCGGCGGATCAGAATTTTGCCGATGCGATCAATGATCTTGGGTTCCTGCATTACCAGGGCGGGCTGGGTCTGCCGGCCAATCCGCAAAAGGCCCTGACCTTCTTTGAGCGGGCCGCGGATCTGCGTCATCCGCAGGCCCAGTTCAATTTTGCAGCCCTGATCGATGACGGTCTGATCCCCAACAAGGACCCCGAAGACGCGGCGCAGTATCTTTACGCGGCTTTGCGGTCCGGCAGTTCGGATGTTCTGAAACTGCTCAGCGAGCGGCCGAGGATGTTCACCGATCAAACGCGCAAGGCTTTGCAGGCCAAGCTGAAAGATAATGATTTTTACCAAGGCTCGATCGATGGGGATTTCGGTCCCGGCACGCAGCGCGGCATCCGGCGGGCCTATGGGTTGGACGGGTAATCAACGGAAGCGGGAGGACGTCATGCGGGTACTGCGATATCTGGTTATCCTGACGCTTGTTCTGGTCGGCCCGGTTGCGGCGCAGGAAACCGGGGGCACAGGCGAAGGCACCTATGGTGGCAGTGAGGGTAGCTACGGTGGTGAGGGTACAACCAGTCCGGGCCTGTCGGTGGCAAACCGTGTTGCGACGCCGCAGCAAGTGGTTATGCGGCTGAATGCCATTCCCGAGTTCTGCAGCAGCAGCGGGGCCTATCTTGTCGATTGCATGGCAGAACGCATGGAGCAGCTGGCTGAGGGCATGTCCGGTCTGTCCGGGTATCAGGACGCGCGCAAAACCATAGGTGAGACGGCTGCCAATCTGCGCAAGATCGCGCGTGATAACCGCGATCCGCAGGCCCCGCGCGCAGTGGTGCAACACTCGGATGCCAATACGAAATCCTCCCGCCCGCTGGTGGCGGTGGCATCCACCCGCAAGCGGCAGGCGGCTGCCGCAGCCGTTTCTGCGCTTGAGGAGGCGGAGACGCTCCTGCTCAGATCCGCCGCCCAATCGACCGCCCGAGCTGTGCAATACCAGCAAATCGCTGCGGCGCTTGGCTCTAACAAGGTCCTGCTGCGTTCACTGTGATGCCGTCGGGGCTGATTACAGTCGCCCCTCCGCGATCCAGGTGTCCAGCTGGCGGCGGCTGATTTCGAAATGCATGCTGTCTTCGCGGCCAAAACCGGCCCCCCAGACCCAGCCTTCATCAAAGAAGAAATCGGCCATGATCGTCAGCCCCAGCTGCGTTTTGCCATCGGTGAAATTATCCAACTTGCCGTCGATATTGAGATCCACCGCCAGCCCGTAGCTGTGCGTCGACAGGGAGTTCACCGTGCCGCGGATCCGCCGCACGCAAAGGGCGCCGGCGGTGTTGATGCGCGAATAAAGGTCCGGGTCGACGCTGCGGATGTTTTCGAACACGATCCGCAGGCTCTCGATCGCGGGCTGCAGCATGCTGACACGGATCGGACCAACCTGCTCGGTTACGAGTTTTTCCTTCAGCTCCGGGTTGGTCATGGGCTGGCAGCTGTCGCTCAGATCCTCACGCGGGCGCCCCAGTTTTTCGGACAGATACCTGCCCCCGGCCACGTTCAGGCCGCGATTGACATTCAGCCGGTCTGCGATCAGCACCACCTGCGCATAATCAAGGTCTGTACCTTCGGTTTGCTCCCAGATCTGACGCTCGGCGTCAGCGTCCGGGAGAAAAGGGGCGTTGGAGCCTGCTCCTCCCGCGGGCAGGCGCGCAATCTCTGTCTGAAGGTCACTCATCCGGAGTTGCAGATCCTCGATCTGCTGACGGAGCATTTCCAGTTCGATCCGCGCCGTGGAATCGACGGCCCCGCCTGCATAGTCTTCATCAGACATGAGCCAGCTCAGGCCGAACCAGACAACGGGCGCCAGGACGATGCCTGTCGCGATGATAACTGCCGAAACGACGCGCATAGAACCCTCAACATACTACGCCCCTATTGAATGCCCTGAGCCAGCCTTCGTAAAGCCCTCAATTCCATCCTTCGCGGATAGGGCAGAGTATAGGGGTTTTTGCAGCGCTGTTTGCGGCGGCCCATTGGCAGATCAACAAGTGTGGTATAGGCTTTTATTCAGTATATGTTTTCAACGTAAGGGACAGGTTATGGTCCGGTTTCGCATTATTTCTGCCTGTATTCTGAGTTTGGGTGTGTTGCAGGCGCCTGACGCTATGGCCCAGTCTGCCGATGACAGCCCCTCGGTCGAAGAAATCACCCAAGCCTTCAAGAAGCAAAAAACCCGCGGTCTGGTCATCGTGCCGAACGCGGCGACGTCCTCTGCGGCGCAGAGCGACGACACTGCGGAAACGGCCACCGTTGCTGCTGCTGCGGAAGAATATAACCCGGTTGAGCGGCAATCGCAGATCAACGTCCAGATTTCCTTTGATTTCGACAGCGCAGCCCTGCGCGCGGATCAGGAGCCGAAGCTGGCCAATATGTGCGAGTCGATGAAGCTGATGCAGGGCACCGTGTTCCAAATCATCGGTCACACCGACAGTTCGGGCTCGGCCGAATACAATGAACGCCTGTCTCTGCTGCGGGCGCAGGAAGTTCGGCGCCATCTGATCGGCTCCTGCGGCATTCCCGAGGACATGCTGAAAGCGATCGGCATGGGGGAAACCGCGCCCTTTGATGAAAACGATCCGCGGGCCGATGAAAACCGCCGTGTCGAGTTCCAGGCTCTGGGCTGAGGGATGAACGTCGCTTCGGGCGGGTACAAGGCGGGACATGACAGATGATCGAATCCCGCCCCGGTGATATTTTTCAACCCGGTGATCTGCTGAACAACACCTACCGGATCGAGATGCTGCTGGGTCGCGGTGGCACTTCGGATGTCTACAAGGCGCGCTCGGAAATCTCCGGCAATCTGGTGGCGATCAAGGTTCTCAAACAGGAACTCTCTGCCAACGAGGACTTTCAGGTCCTGATGGCCCGCGAGGAAAACATCCGCGAAATCCGCCATGACGCGGTGGTGCGTTATTCGGAAAATCACCGCACCCCGGATGGGCATATCTACCTGCTGATGGATTACGTCGACGGGCCGGGGCTGGACCGGAAGCTGAAACAGGGACCGATGTCTGCCGATGATCTGATGATCATCTGCAAACGCGTGGCGCAGGGTCTGCAAGCCGCCCATGCGCGCAAGATCGTGCATCGGGATCTGAGCCCGGACAATATCATCCTGCGCGGCGGTGATCCGGCCGAGGCCGTGATCATCGATTTCGGCATCGCCAAGGATACCAACCCAGGTGCCCAGACGATTGTCGGTAATGAATTCGCCGGCAAATACTCCTATGCCGCGCCCGAGCAGATGAGCGGGCAAACCGACGCCCGGTCGGATATCTACTCGCTTGGCGCCTTGCTGCTGGCGAATTTTCGCGGTGCGCCGCCGTCGCTGGGCGCAAACCCGATGGAAGTGGTGGAAAACAAGCAGAAGCCGCTGGATACATCGGGTGTGCCCGAACCCTTGAAGGGGTTGATCGACCGCATGTGCGCGCCGGATCCTGCGGACCGGTTTCAAAACGCAGCAGAGGTTCTGGCCTATATCGATGACCCGGACCCCCGCCCTGCTGGTACGCCGCCCAAGGCAGACACTCCACCCCCGGCGGAAGAAGCCACGATCATTGTTCCGAAGACCGCAGCGCCAACCGCAAAACCTGCGCCCTCGACGCCTCCGGTAGACGAAAAACCGGCAAAAGGGCGCGGTGGCCTCGTGGCGGTTATCCTCCTTATGGGTGTGCTGGGTCTGGGCGTTGGCGGCTATTTCGCCGGGCTGTTTGGCAATCTCACTGGACCATCCCTGCCGGTTGCCGAACCTTTCACGCTGATTATTGAAAAATCCGCAGGGGCCCCGGCCCGGGCAACCGGGAACATGCCGTCTGAGGCGAGCCTCACTGCGCTGCAGGACATGGTTGAAACCACGGATGTCTCGCTGGCGTCGGGGGCAATCGCCGACAGCTGGGGCGACGATGTACTGGCAACCATTGCGCCGCTGGATCAACTCGGTGAATGGCGCCTTGCCGTCAGCAACAATCAAGGCAGACTGAGCGGCGTGACGCAGGATGCCGAACTCGCGGCGTCGTTGAACGCGCGGTTTGCCGATGGGCTGCCGGGAGCACTGGACGGCGCGGTCGATATCGTTTTCAAACTGCCTGTTCTGGCGCGGGAAGAGATCCTGTCGGTGATCGCTGATCATCAGGACTGCGGCCCGTTGCAACTGTCCGGCACAGATGGAACCGGCGGCTTTGCGCCCGAGGATTCCATCGTGATCACCGGGCGGCTGGCGGAAACATCAACCCGGGTTGCTCTGTTCGATGCGTTGCGCGCCATCGCGGGTGATCGCAAGGTGGTTCTGGACGCCGAAGTGCTGAACCCCGCCCTTTGCGTTGTAGAGCAACGCCTGCCCAAGGCGCCTGCGGGCGGGGCAAAGGTCAGCTATACCCTTGGCGGGGAAGGCACGCCGAACCCATCGGGGCGGTTCTTCGTCGGGGAAAATCCGGTCATCGACGTGATCCTGCCGGAAGACATGACCGACGGCTTTCTGACCGTCTCAATCTTGGATGTCTCTGGCAACGTCTTTCATCTGTTGCCCAATATCGGACGTCCCGAGAATGCGATTGCGGACCTCAGAGATGGTGAGATCGGGCCGTTTTCCGTGCGCGTCGCCTTTGATTTGCAGGATGCAGCAGAAACCGGCGGGCTGGCGTTCAAGGTGGATGACAGCACCCTGGGCAAAAGCCGTATTCTGGTCCTGCATTCCTCGGAACCGCTGTTCGCGGGCATGCGTCCCACATCGGAAAGCGCGGTTGGTTTTGCCGAAGCGCTGCAGCAAAGCGCGGCAGAGGATGCGAGCCGGATCCTGTCGCTGGACAGCCGTATATTGGTGACAGCCCGCCCCTGATTGCGGCCTGTCGGACCGGCGCCCGTCAGAGCACGTCGACGACGATCACCGAGATATTGTCAGCCCCGCCCCCGGTCAGTGCGACCTGCACCAGCCGCTCGGCGACGGTTTCCAAGGGCGTGCTGGACAGAATATCCTCCAGCATGGAGAAGGTGGCATATTTCGTCAGCCCATCCGAGCAGATCAGGAACCTGTCTCCGCTTGCGGCGGTGCCGCGCACCTTGTCGAGTTCCAGATCCTCCCCGACCCCGACCGCGCGGGTGATGGCATTGGATTGCGGATGCTGATCCGCCTCATCCCAGCTCATCTTGCCGGAGTGGACGTATTCGGCGACCACGGAATGATCTGCCGTCAGCATGTCGATCTGCCCGCCATGGAGCCGGTAGATACGGCTGTCGCCGGCCCAAATACCGGCGAAATGGCCCTGCGCCATGATCAGGGCGGCAACCGTTGCACCAATGGTGCCGCCCCCCCGCGCCGTGGCCTCGGCCTGGATGGCGCGGTGGGCGCCTTGCAGGGCATCGCGCAAGGCGTGCATCTTGGCCGCCGGATCCAGCCCACCGGGGATCATCGCGGCGGAATCCGCGATCAGACGGCTGGCATAATCGCCGGCATCATGGCCTCCCATCCCATCTGCAACCAGCCAGATGTCATGGTCCGGCAGCGCCAGCACCGCGTCTTCGTTGACCTTGCGTTGCAGGCCGACATGGGTTTGAACGGCATAGCGATAGGGGTGCATCGGATTCATAGCGGCCGGGCCTCCTGCCAGATGGGAGCCGTAAGATCGAACAGACCCATTGCAGCCCCGCCTTGCGGCAGGCCCGGGCACATCATCATCCGCGGGCCGCTGTCCAGAACCGCAGTCCAGATGCTGGTATCAGCAGCCCGGCTGTCCAGCAAGGCCGCCGCCACGGTGTTTGGCAGATCCTCCGTCTGACCAGCGCCGGTCAGCACCAGCGTGTTGCCCGATGTGCGCAGCGGCGCCACCGCGCGCATGGCGGGCGGCTGCACCGCGCCGAGGGCTGCGGATAATTTGTCCTGTGTCATGCTGTCCTCCAATGCATCCAGGGCAATCGCCTCAAGCTGCTCAAACAGCTTTGTGTCGGTGAAATGATCCAGTGCCGCAGGCCCCGGCGTGGCCAGAGGCGCCACCAGTGTCAGCGGAAACCGGCGGCCGACCCGGTCAACCGAGGGCATCAGAACCCCCGTCAGCTTTTCCGGCCCGGCAAGGCCCGCGGGTAATGAAAACCGCCAGATCGGCGCTGACATATAGCTGCGATCAAAGGCGGTGCCATAGGCGCTTTGCCCGGCCAGCAGCACCTGCTGCAGCCAGCCATCCCACAGGCGGACAAAACCGCCCGGCATGTTGATCCGGAAAAAATCTCCGACCGAGGGCATCTTGCCGAAGGCTCCGAACCCTGCCTCCATCACATCGACTTCGGGCAGCTGAATTTTGCCATCGCCGGCAGGGCAAAGGGATTTACGACAGATCCCGATTGCAGCTCGAACAGGGCCAGACGCCCACCAACCCGGAAGTTCACCCGCCGCCGGTCGGTGACGTTGGTCCGGCGTACCTCGGCGGCGTCCAACAACCGGAACCAGGCCCAGGGCCCATCCCGCGACAGAACGTTTTCAATATTGCGCTTGTCCGGCAAAAGGGTGATCCGCGCCAGGCCGACAGTCCCCGGCCAGGTCACTGCAACCGGCGTGGGCTGTCCCATCCGGTGATTATAGGACACCTGCGTGCCGTCGATCTCCAGAAGAACCTCCTTGGCCTTTGAATCCAGCGCCTTGGGGGTGATCTGGAACTGGACCACCGGCGTGTCCCCACCGGCAAAGAAGGCATCACGTATTTCAGCGGCATACTGCATCTGTTCCAGCACCGCTTGGCTGATCCCGAGATCGACATCATTGACGCGTTTCCAGGTCCAAGGGCGGCTGCGGGTATCGACATATTTCAGCAGGTTCTCGTCAAAGAAACTGTCGATCAGCCCGCCCGGCGCAAACAGTTTTGCAAAATCCACCATCGCCACATCGGCGCGGGCGCGCCGGTTGAAGGGATAGCGGTTATCCAGCGCCTTTTCGCAGAAGGGCAGAACCGAGGCCTGCCAGCGGGCATTGATCGAGGCGCGGGTTCCTTCCGAGGTAATGCCGGAAGAGCCCGTCGAGATCTGCATGGCCCAGCGTTGCACCGGCCCGTCGATCCGCGAGGCCGTTTGCTGGAACTGCAGTAGGGCCTGCCCGCTTTCGCCCGAGGTAACGCCGCTGAACGACATCTTGTTCAGCTCCTGATAGACCAGTTGCAGAGAGACCATGAGGTCGTCCAGCCGCGAGGGCTGCCCTTCGGGGCGGGCCACCAGATCGTGCAACCACTGGAATCGGTCCTGCACATAGGCACCCGGTGGCTTTGGCGGCTCGCCCGAGGCGGTCGATGCCGAGCTGACAAGTGCCTCAAGCAGGATTTGTCCTTGGATAGACAGGCTTGACCGGGTTTCGATGGCTGCCACCTGCGACACGCCTTCGCCCAGGGATTCCGTGTTCAGTTGCGAGCGGTCCTCCGCCAGGCTGGTTTCCTGGCTGACCGCCGTCAGGATATTGGTGATCGGAGAGGTCGGCCCGGACAGCACATTGGTCACCTCGACCGCATGGCTGAGGCTTTCCAGCGGCACGATGTCCACATCCCCCAGCACCTGATCATACCGGGTGATATAGTCGTTGTAATAAAGGTCGAGCACATCCCGGCTGAGCGCAAGAAGCGCGGCTTCGCTCTGGATCTGCTCACCGCCGCGGTCACCCAGCACCCAGACTTCGCGCTGGACACGTTCGGACACGCTCACCGCTTCGGGCAGGAAGACGTTGTGAAATCCGTCATAGGTAAAGATGCCCTCGACACCCTCGTTCAGCGGCTTGCCGGAGCTGCGCACCAGCACTCGTTTCACCGAAGGCCCGCCGATATCGGTCAGCCGCCATTTCGGCAGGCTGGTGGCAGTGTTTGAATTGATGATGCCATTGTAGACCCGTTGCGCCAGCGGCATTTCCGACAGGATATTCTGGGCCTGCTCCACCAGCGGACCATTCAGCGCGATTTCTGTCATCGGCTGGGATAGCATCGCCGTCAGGTGATCCATCAGATCCGCCCGCAGCTGCGCCCGCACCGTTCCGGGGTAGGCCACCGATTCCCAGTCAAGCTGCATCCACTCCTTGACCAGGTCGGGGTTCATCGGCCCCTGAAGCCCCAGCATCAGGTAGATCTTCAGCGCCTCATAGAGAACATCCGGGTTGTTCATATTGGCGCTGATCTGCTCTTCCAACCGGACCAGAAGACGGGGCAGCAGCCGCTGGTTCAGCGCGGCGCGATAGGTCTGCGCCGCCTCTGTTCCGATCACCTCACCCTGATAAAGACCATAGGTCATGGCGCGCTCCGGCTCCGGATCCGACAGAACCGGGTTGCCGGGCATGTCACGCAGCAGGTTCAGCGCAGCGGCAACCGGC
This sequence comes from Phaeobacter sp. CC-HEC084, assembly GCF_059429255.1. Taxonomy (NCBI): domain Bacteria; kingdom Pseudomonadati; phylum Pseudomonadota; class Alphaproteobacteria; order Rhodobacterales; family Roseobacteraceae; genus Phaeobacter; species Phaeobacter sp. CC-HEC084. The sequence continues at coordinate 59,168 of NZ_JCAIJQ010000007.1, read as the reverse complement.
ACCAGATCGGTATCGCCCACCGGGCTGGGCGGCAGTTCGGCCGCGGCCGCCTGATAGGCTGCGGCCTGCCCGGCGGCCTGTTCGATCAAGGCGGCGTTCTTCAGGTAGGAATTCACCCAAAGCGCCCCGGTCACCGAGGCAAAGATTACCGTGGCGGCGATGGCGGCGCGGCGGGTCCAGCGATAGCGGCGCTCAACCTTGTCATCGGCAGAGACAAGCCCGGCCTCGGGGAACATTACCCCTTCGAACAAGCGGGTCAGAAAGTAGGATCGCCCACTGCCCTGCCCGGTTCCGATGGCCTGACGGCCAATGCCGAAGGTCTGCGCCATACCCAGCATCAGCCGGTCGATCGGCGTGCCTTCCTGGGTGCCCGATGTGAAATAGACCCCGCGCAGCATCTGACGCTGATCATAGCGGTTATCCTGAAAGACTTCGGTCAGGAAATCGCGCGCCACGCGGCGCATCGAGGCCACCTGCCCCGGAAAACCCGCCACCAGCGCCCGCCGCTGGTGATCGCTTTCGCCCTGCATCTTTTCCAACAGCTGTGCGTTCAACTGCCCGAGAAGAGCCGCAAATTCCTCGTCAAAGCCTGCAATCGGGGCAGCCTCTTTCTTGCCCTTGGGCAGCGGCAGGGTGAAACCCCAGACCTGTTCGCGCTCTTCCTTGCCCAGGGCATCGAAATACTCCTGAAACCCCGCGATCAGATCAGCCTTGGTGAACAGCACATAGACGGGAAACCGCACGCCGAGTTTCTCGCGCAGCTCGGACAGGCGGCGGCGCACGGCCTGGGCGTGGGATTTCTGGGTGATCTCATCCTGAAGGGACAGGTCTGACAAGGAAATCGCGATGATCGCCCCGTTGATCGGCTGGCGTTTGCGGTACTTTTTCAGCAGGCCTAGAAAGCCCAGCCAGGCGGCATTATCCGCATCCGCATCGCTTTCCTGCGTGGTATAACGCCCGGCAGTGTCGATCAGCACCGCCTCATTGGTGAACCACCAATCGCAATTGCGGGTGCCGCCGACGCCTCCAATCGCGGCCTTGCCCATCTTGTCCGCCAGGGGGAATTGCAGGCCGGAATTAACAATCGCCGTGGTCTTGCCCGCGCCGGGCGGGCCGATCATCACGTACCAGGGCAGATCCCTGAGGTGACGGCGCCCGTTCTTGGACTTGCGCAATTCGGCCATGGCCTGTTTGAACTTGCCGCGCAACTCGCCGATTTCTTCGGCCAGCACATCGTCCTCTTCCGGCACCTCCGTGGCCTCGGCCATATCCTCGGTCATCTGGCGATCCCGGCGCCGCCGACGCCAGAAAACCAGACCGATGATCATCAGGATTACCACCCAGATCACGCCGATGGTAATGCCTCGCGACAGGATGCTGTCAAAGGGGCGCCAGTCCTCCGAGCCGATGAATGGCGCGAAATACCACACGCAGGCCGACAGACCGGCCGCCAGCAGGATCAGCACGAAATAGAGGGATCTGAACAGCGGCAGAATATAGCGGCGGATCATTCGTCAATCTCCTGCACCAGAAGGATTTCAATCCGGCGGTTCTTGGCCCGGCCTTCACGGGTGCCGTTGTCGGCAATAGGTTCCTTATCAGCCCGGCCTTCTGCGGATAGGCGGTCAGGATCTGTCATCACTTCGGCCATTCCCGCCATCACCGATTTGGCGCGGGCCAGCGACAACGCCATGTTTGACGGAAACCGGGAGGAGCGGATCGGTATATTATCGGAGTGGCCGACGACGATGACCTTGCCCTTTTCATCGTTCAGCGACTCGGCCAGACGGTTGACCGGCCCCTTGAAAGCATCGGAAAGCTTGTCAGAGCCAGAGCCGAACATGCCGGATCCCGCCAGCCGGATGATCAGCAGGTTGCCCTTCTGAAACACCTCGACGATGCCTTCCTTGATCTCGGGATCAAGGAAGCCCGACACCTTGGCCACCTGTTCTTCGATCGTGGGCGCAGGCGGCGGCGGAGGGGGCGGCGGCGCGCGCCGCTCCAGCTGCGCCGCAGGGCCGGAATCGATGATCGCAAGGCGACCAGAGACATTCTCGGTCTGGTTCGACAGGGCCCAGCTGAGGCCGGCATATTGCAGCACCAACAGCGCGCCGGTCACCGCCAGCGCGATCCAGACCAGACGCCAGGCCGACAGCGCCTTGAAGGGTTTTTTCACCCCCTCCCAATGTGGCGACAGATCCCATTCCAGCGGCCCGCGCTGATTGCGGATAATCCGGGCCAGCGCCGCGCGGATCTGCATCAGTTTCTCACTGCCACCCTGTTCGACGCGCAGGCGGCCTTCGAATCCTAGCGACATGCACATGTAGAGGAACTCCAACATGTCGATGTTGGCGCCCGGCTCTTTTTCCAGCCGCGCCAGCAGGTCGTAAAACCGGTCCCCCCCCACGGTTTCGCGGTGGAAAGTGCCCACCATGGATTGCAGGCCCCAGCTGGACTGCCCGCCCCAGGGCGTGTTCAGCACCACATCATCCAGCGTCGCGCACAGAGCATAGCGCGCGACCTTGACTGTCTGCGCCGGAATACCCGCCTGCAAGGCGCGGTTTTCAAAGGCGCGCACCTCGGCCACGACGCTTTTGCGCAAAGCGTCCGGGTCCATGTGCTGCGCGCGGTTCCGGATACGGCTGATCAGGGCAAACAGGGTCGCGGCGCACGCCGTCAGCTGGTTCATCCCAGTCAGCGCCAGTTGCGAAGCTTTTCCAGAGGAAGATTTTGGCGCAGCAGCGGCGGCCTGGGGCACCCCATAGGATTCAGGTGCTGGCGGGGCATCCGGGTCTGCCGTCGGCTCGGCCGGTGGCACCGAGGGTTCAGGGCTTGGCATGGGCGCGGTCGCGCGCCGCCCGCCCGGATTGGGCTTGATCACCGTCTTGTCGGTATCACCCGGCTCGGCAAAGGGATCGTCATAATCACCCATATCTTTTTACCCTGTCACCCTTGTACAATTCTGCAGCCCCCTGAGGGCGCCGCATGACGATCCGGTACCGGACCGCCCTACCCGTTTCTGATCGCCCACAGCTCCATCTTGAGCCCGGGATACTGCCCCGACACATGCACGGCGATGCCACCGGATGTGGTCATCTTGCGCCAATAGGGGCTGTCGGCATCCATTTCGAAGTATACCACACCCGCATGGTAGGGGATCTGCCGCGGCGCCACCGGCAAGGGGCGCAGCGTGATCCCCGGCAACGCGGAGTTCACCAGCTGACGGATTTCCTCGACCGGGCCGATCTTGGCCTGACCGGCAAAGTGGCGACGCACATCCTCGGCCGGGATCTCGGCGCTGACCGCCAGGACAAACCCGGCATTGCCCAGCAGTTTGCGGTCCGCGATGACCCCGACGGAAATACCGTATTTGCGCGGCTCCAGCTTGATTGAAATCGCGGTCTGTTCCAGCACCGAGCTGAGGTACTGCCGCAGGGTGCGGATCACCGGTGCGAAACAGCCCATAAGATTATCATGGGTATAGGCGGGGAATTCGGGCGCCTGTTTTTCCGTAGACATGAAAACCGACAACTCACCGGCCAGCCCGGTCAGCAGCATGAACAGGCGTTCGGGGTGCAGGTTTTCGATCTGCCGCAGATGGCGCACCATCGGCAGCGTGCGGTTCACCACCGTCAGCAGCAAGAAGTCGGACACATCTGCCACGCCACGGGCGCCGCCGGCTTCGGCCAGACGTCCGGCCAGGGCCTCCATGCGATGCGCGAGAAGCCCTTCGAGTTCCCGCAAAAACCCCGAAAGCGCCGGAGCCGCACGCACATCCAGACAGGAGGGAATGAAGGCCTGATCCAGCACGATTTCCTGATCAGGGCGCACTTCGATGATCCGGGCCACAGGGATGGCCAGCAGGTCAGCCAGATCATCGACCTCAAGCGCGAATTGCAGCCGCATCTTGCCCACATCCAAAGGCACCGGTTTACGCTCGGCGCTGGTGACATCGGTCACCTCCTGCGTGTCGGGACGCAACCGGCTGGCTGACCGTTCGGCGCCGGACAGATCCACCTCGGCAGCGCCCTGACGGCGTTGCGGTACGGTCAGGTAGACGACGCAGTCCTTGACCGTCGACGGCACCTCCATCGCGGGCGGATGCGGATCGGCCATAGGCACCCGGAACACCGTGCCATCATGGGTCAGCCCCTCGCAGGACTTCAGTGCAAACTGGCCGATTTTCAACGCCTCGTGGTCGATCTCAAGCCCGTTCACCCCCCAGGTATAGGGGCCAAGACGCCGCGCCAGCCCGCCGACAAGCGCCTCGGTATAGCGGTCGGCCTGCTGGAAATGATGAGGCTGCAGAAACAGCCCCTCGGTCCAAAGCACTTTACTGTCCCAGGACACTGGGTTCTCCTTTTAATTGGACCACGCGCAGGGCGCGGGTCAGTCTTTCAACCGATCCAGCTGAGCCTTGTAGGCCCGCGCAAATTCGCGGCTGAACAGGTCGTGAAAATCGTTTTCCGCCTGATCTGAAATCTCGGCGTATAGTTGTTCGTAAACATCCCAATAGCGTGCCTTCTTGCCGCGCAAGATCCCGCCAAGGCCGCCCTTGTCCTCGATCTGCGCCTCCAGCGCCTTGGGATCCAGACGGCCCAGCACCCCTTTGAGCGCGGCCTCCATGCCGGTGACCATGGCGACCTCATGCGCCTTGATATCCTCCAACGCTTCTTCGGCAGCGGTTTCCGGCGACAGGTAGCCCTTGGTCGCGGGGCGGAGCATGGTCTCAATCGCCTGTTCCGGCGTGATCGAGAATTTCAACGGGTTGTTGCCGCCTGCGGAAATCATCGTCTGTTCGATCCGGAACTCGGATTTGATCGAGGTCCGAGTCATCAGGATTTCGCGCAGGCCCGCGATGAGGGTGTGCATGACCCGGCCCATCCTGCGCATGGCCGTCGCCGGATCTTCGCCTTTCAAGGCCGCCTCTTCGGCGCCGAGCCCTTCAAGGAAGGCCGCCGTGATCTGATCGCCAGATGCATCCGATGCCGCGGCCGCCGCTGTCTGATCAGTCGGCGGCGCGTCAGCCGGTTGCGGGGCTATTGGCTCCGGCGCGGTGTGTTGCGGCGGTGGCGCTGGTGCAGGATCTGGCTGCTGGTCCTCTGCAGGGGGGGCGGCTGGCGACATATCCGCGGGGGGTGGAGGCGGCGCAGCCACTGCTGGATCCGCGGGCGGGGTCGGCGCCTCGGAAGATCCCTCGATCCCCGAAAGGAAATCATCATCCCAATCATCCGGGATGAGCGCCGAAGATGACGTGCTGGGCGATGCAAAACTGTCCTGCGCCGAGGGGGCATGGCTGGGCAGGCTGGCACCCTCCCCTTCGCGGCCATCGCTGGCCTTCTGGAAAAACGGATCTTCGTCTTCGCCCATCGGCGGCAGCAATTCGTCGATGGGATCTACCGGGTTCAGCTGCGAGGGGCCGGTCGGCTCCGACCCGCCCAGAAGATCATCCAGAAAATCACGCCCCGGACCGGCATCGTCCAGCAGCGCCAGCGGGTCCGGCGCGTTCTCGGCCACCCCGGGTGACATCGGTGCCGCCTCCAGTGGCGCTGCAATGCCCGCATCCGGTTCGGCCAGATCATCCCGGATTTCGATGACCAATTCGTAATTCCCGATACAGATCACATCACCGTTGTTGAGCGGCGTCGGTGTGCGGCCAAGCGGGATTTTCGAGTAGTTGAGAAAGGTGCCGTTGGAGCTGAGATCGACGATCACGACCGAGCCGTTGTGATCCTCGATCACGCAGTGATGGCGCGACAGCATCTGATCGGGGTCCGGCAGCACCATATCATTGCTGGCGCCGCGCCCGACGGTCAGGCTGGCCCCCCGCATCGGCACCGGCGCCGCATCGCCAGGCATCGTTCCCGAGCTCTGAAATTTGAGCGTCACCGCCATAGTCGCGATTATCCTCCTACAATCACTGTCAGCTGCCCCATGGTGATCATGCCACCACAGGCCGCGTTATCCAGAATGCGGGCGGCGGGCAGATTGTTGATCAATACCGTCGCCGATCCCTTGATGATCGGATGCGGTGGGGCGGCCGTGCACATGTCGCTCATCCGGGCAGCAGGCAGGCCGCCGACCAGAACGGTCACGGCGCAGGGCGGCAGAATCGGTGTCGGCACCGGCAGCACCGGTGGCGGCGGCGTCGATGGCAGCATGCAAGCATGCAGATCGGTCACGCGGGCCTGGGGCATTCCCATGTCAAACCACCTCCTCGTTACACTTCTTCAGAGGCCGCCGACGTGGCAGCCCCCTGACCATTGCCGCCGCGCGCAATATCCAGCGCTCGGGCGACCAACACACGGCCATGTTCTTCAAACCTATCAGACAATTGGCCCAACGCTACCATATTCATGGCAAAAGCAGCCGCCTCGGAGGCCCCGGCCGGCGCGGGATACTGGCGCAGATCGCCCGGCCCCAGGGTGCCATCGGCATAAAGCACCGCCAGTGCACAATTGACCGTGTCATCATCCACATAGGCATGGTCCAGCGTGATGCGCGCCGCATCGCGGTTTTCCTCGCTCGGGTCCAAAACCCAGGCTTCGGAGGTGGTCAGTGACGGCGGATCCTTGGGCGAGCGTGGCCCGATATAATCACGCGCGGCAAGGCAGGCCCACCAGACCCGCTCCCGTGGCGGCAAAAGCACGGCAAGAAGACGCAACAGGTCCACCAAAGCGCCCTTGTCCGCCAGTTCTTTCAGCACCGCCGGGGCCGTTGCGGTCGGCGGAGACTGTAACGGGGTCTTCAGCAGAACATTCGCCCGCGACAGCAGCTTGGCGACCGGATCGGCGGGAAGCTTTTTCAGATCATCATAGTTTTCCGACATCGTTCCCACCTAGTTGATCAGCGTCAGGCCGCCCTTGAGGGTCAGCATTGCGTCGCCTTTGACCGTGGTCATCGGCGCCTTCGCCTCGACCATGCCGGAGCCTTCGATCTTGATCATCGGGCCCTTGATGGTGACACCCGAATTGTCGATCTTGACCGAGGATCCCCCCACCTTGAGCAGGATTTCCTGTCCCGCCGACATCTCGATCTTCCCGGCCGTCACATCCACGGTCAGATTACCAAGCGAGACCGTTTCGGAGTGATTGCCCTTGGCAATCGTTTCGGTCAGGTTACCGGTGTCCACATCAAGGGTCATGTTGCCCTTCTGGATGGTTTCAGACTTGTCACCCGTCTCCACCAGTTCCGTGCGATCCCCAGATTTCACGGTTTCTGTCATGTTCTGCTTGATGGTCATCGCAAAACTTTTCTCGTCCGTGCCCGGCGCATCCGGATCAGGCGCATCCAGCCCCACCGTCACCGCTGAGCGATCCTTGACCAGCATCTGGTGATCCTTCTGCGCCTGAACACGCATCAGCTCCTCGCCGGCTTTGTCCTCGAACATCAGCTCGTTATAGCCGCCGCCGCCCTTGGACGAGTTGGTCTTGATCCCCAGCTGCGTCTGATCGTCGGGATATTTGTAGGGGGGCATTGTGTCGGAATTATAGAGCATTCCGGTGCAGATCGGGCGGTCCGGATTGCCGTCCTCAAACTGGATCACCACCTCCTGACCGATACGCGGCACTGCCACCATGCCCCAGTTCTTACCAGACCAGGGCGTGACGACGCGCACGAAACAACAGGCGGTTTCGTTCTTCTTGCCCTCCCTGTCCCAGTGAAACTGAACCTTGATGCGGCCATATTCATCGGTCCAGATTTCCTCGCCGCTTTGCCCGACAACCGTCGCGGTCTGAAGGCCCGGCACCTCGGGCCAGGGCGTCACCAGCGGGGCGCGGAACTGTTCCTGCTTTTCGATCGCAGAAAAGGTCGAAGCATAGGCGTCGCCTGCGACCTCTTCGGGGAAATCTATGTTGCGGGGTTTCACGTCCCGCCGCATCTCGCCCTCTTTGGCAGCGTCGCTCTTGCGGTCTTCCCTTTCGTTGTAATCCCCTGCCACCTGCAGATAGTGGATCGTATCCACCACCAGATATTCGCCATTGGCGTCACTGTCCGGGTGGTTTTTCAGAGTAAAGGTTCCACCAGTGCCAAGGGTGCGCACGCTGGAGGCACCGCGCCAGCGTTTATGAGCTATCGCTTCGGCTTCCATCCGTACCCGGGCCAGTTTTCCGCCTAGGCCGGTGTCTTTGCGGTGATGGCCCTGATAGTCGTAGACCTCGTAATCCTTGTGGCTGTGATTGCCGCGGGTGATCGAGTTATTGACCTTGAGATCCGCCATGGGTGAGGTGAAATCGAAATCATTCAGCGTCACCTTGCCACGGGTCAGCGTTTCCTCGCGCGTCCATTCGGCAATGTGATCCTCGCGGCGGCGATCGCGATCATCGCGGGCATGGAATTCGATGGTCGATGAGCCGTTGATCGGGGAATGCCCGCTGATCCCGTCACACAACACAAGGCTTTCGGCAGAATTCTTGTCCTTATTGCTGTCAAAGTAGAAATAAATGCCTTCCTCTTCCATCAGGCGGCACAGAAAGGCGTAGTCCGTTTCCCGGTATTGCAGGCAGTATTCCCGCTTTTCGTATGAATCGCTGAGCCGGTCGCGAAAATCGCTGAAACCATATTCGCTAAAGATCTGCTTGATGATGTCGACCGCCGACAGGTTCTGGAACACCCGGCTGTCAGAGGTGCGCGTCAACAACCAGAACCAGGGCCGGACCTCAGCCACATAGTGACCATAGCCATCCCGGAACCCCATGTTTTCAACCGAGATGCACAGGCCGGAAAACTTCTGGTCGCTTCCATCTGCCGTTGTCACATGCAAGTTCAGGGTCTGGCCAACGATCTCTTCCAGTTTGACCGCCTTGTTCTTGGACTGAAACGCGACCGTGGTTTCGGTCAGCTTGCTCAACCCTTCGCGCACGATGGCCCGTTTCAGGTGCAGGTCCCGGGCGCTGTAGCTGCCCGACATCCACACCATATCGCTTTCATGGGCTTTGCTCTCAACCATGGCGGCTCCTTTCACGAATGGAAGCCAGAGCGGAGCCAGCCCGCCTTATGTCCATCCGAAACATCATAAATCATCCAATAGCGCGGCAAGATCGGCATCCATGCCATCGTCGTCGCCGCTGTCCTCATCAATATCTTCAAAAGACGCCAGCAAATCATCGAGATCGCCGCCGTCGTCGCCACCCGTATCAAGATCAAGGTCGTCGAGCCCCAGATCATCAAGGTTTAGATCGTCATCATCGCCACCATCTGAACCGGGAACGGTGTCCTCGCCGCCTGCGGCAGATGCAGCCTTGCGCGGATCGGGCGGCGAGGGTTCTGGCGCGGGCACGCCAGTCCAGGGGCCCAGGATTTCCCCGCCTTTCACCGACTGGAAGGAGGTCAGACGCAACTCGTCCCGTCCCTTGACCGCCGCAATCGCCATGAAGCCACGCTCATTGGCCATGGCGATCTTGTCCAGATCGATGTTGCGTTCGGTACAGGGCAGCGCCACCTGATCGCCAAACCGGTCATTCACATAATGATAGGGCATGCCGCCAAGGCTCATGATGCTGCCCAGCTGCATCGCCGCACCATTGGCCTTGAAGGAGCGCGCCAGCAGGATGACCACCAGAACCACCGGATTAGCCCAGAGCATCCCGCGCAGCCCCTCGGCCTCGGTAAACTCCTCAAAATCGAACTCGTAGATCGGATCGCTTTTGGCGCCATAAGGGCGGCGCAGCAGGAACCGGGGGCTGACCAGTCCCAAATGCCCCGCTTCGGACATACCCTGCAGGGTGTCCCAGGCCTCGGCCACCAGTTTCGGGCGTTCCTTTTTCGGGACCGCCAGGAAGGCGGGCGACATAGCAGCAAAGAAGGGCGCATCCACATGCGCAGCCACCCGCGCGATCCGGCCAAGAAGCTCCGCATGCGGCGGGGTTTCCTCGAAGCCATAGAGACCAATCAGCGCCGAATAGCCGCCACGCCCGTTTTCCTCGTCCAGCGGCTCCTCGGTCAGCAGGCGGGCAAAACCGCTTTGGGTCAGATCATCGGCGGCGGCCAGATCCGCGGCCAGTTCCTCGGCCGAAACGTCATACAGCATGACCTCAAGACTGTCGTCGACCTCGACCGAGCGCGCGATCAGATCCAGCGCGCGCCACTGCGCTTCAACTGATTGGAATTCCGGATGATGCAGCACCAGCCGCATCGCATCAGACAGCGCTTCGTCCACCGCCACCTGCATCGCCGCCACGCCCGGATCTGGCAGCGCGCGAATATGCGGGCCAACGATACGGGCCAGCATCTCCTCGACCGGAGAGGCTTGCCGCAGCGCATTGCCGGTATCGCCGATCAGCTGCTGGAAGGCGCTGAGCCGCCGGTCCGCGGGCACCGAACTGCCTGCCGAGCGGGTTTTCGGCGCATGGGCGCGGGTGCCGTGTTTCTCCGCCCAGGCGCGCAACGTCGTCACCGCATGATCCGCCGTGGCGCCGCTTTGCAACTGTTTGCGCAGCCCCACGAGTTCAGAAAACAGCGCAACATTTTCAAACAGCTCATCCGGGTGCAGATCGTCCAGCGTGCCCAGCTTGACCGCGATGCCTGCGCCATCCTTGCCGATGGGCAGCACCAGTTCGGTGGCAAAGCTTTCGATCACATCCTCGACCGTATCGGGATCCAAGAGAACCGCTTTACGCGCAGCCAGGGCATCGCCGGTTTCGACAATACCGCGCGCCGCCCGGCCCGAAAAATCCCCGAACAGCGCCAAGCGGAAGCGTTTTCTCACCAATTTCTGCGGCTCAGGACGGTCTGCGGAGAGGGTTCCAAATGCGAATTCCGGGTCCTTGTCAGCCTCGGCTTCCGCCGCTGCCGGAGGGGCCACCTCTTCTTTGGCTGTCTCATCTGCCGTGAGATCCCCCAGAAGATCATCCAGATCGTCGCCGCCTGCGTCCTCATCCTCGCTGGCAAGCCCAGCCAACAGATCGTCAAGATCATCATCGTCGGCCGTATCCGCAGTTTCCTCACCCGCCAACAGGGCATCCAGATCATCACCCGGATCATCCAGATCCGTCAGAAGAGCGTCGAGGTCATCGCTATCCTCAGCTTCATCTGTGATTTCATCAGGCTCTTTTTCCTCGGAAGCTTCGTCACCCAAGCCTGCGAGCAGGCTGTCCAGATCATCCTCATCTGCATCGTCGCTGGCGTCTTCTTCGAACCCGGACAACAAATCATCCAGATCATCGCCCGCCGCTTCCTCTGCCGCCTCTTCGGCTTCATCAGAGTCGTCCGAAGTCTCATCCGCGAGCAGAGCATCCAGATCGAAATCCGCATCACTCGGCTCTGCCTCGGACACCTCCTCCTCATCGTCCGCCAGCAAAGCGGCAAGGTCATCGTCCGGAGCGTCATCCGGCTCTTGGACCTCGGTCGCATCCTGCAAGAGGGCTGCGAGGTCGTCCTCCTCCTGCATCTGATCTGCCTGCCCTTCAGGCTCTTCATCTGCAGTCAAATCACCGAGAAGATCGTCCAGATCACTGTCCTCGGCCGCTGTCTCCTCTGCCTCGTCGCTCAGACCCAGATCGGACAGGATGTCATCCGCATCCCCTTCGTCCGCGTCGTCGTCGCCGACCCGATCCTCTTCAGAGATACCACCCAGAATGTCATCAAGGTCGGGATCAGCTTGCTCGCTATCCCCTGTCTCGACTTCCGCCAGAGAATTCAGCGCGTCCTCCGCTGTATCACTTGCCTCTGCCGCTTCGGTTTCCGGCTCGGCTAGCCCTTCCAACAGCGCCGCAACACCATCTTCCGGCGCTTCGGTTTCTGAAACTTCAACTGACGCAAGGCTGCTAAGGGCTACCACTTGCGCAGTGTCTTCGCCTTCTGCCTCTTCGTCATCGGGGCTATCGCTCAGGCCGAGATCCGAAAGGATATCATCCGCTCCCCCTTCGTCCGTGTCGTCGCCGCCGGTCGGCTCCTCTTCGGAAATGTCGCCTAGAATGTCATCGAGATCGGGGTCGTCTTCCTCGCCTTGCCCTGTCTCGACTTCCGCCAGAGACTGCAGCGCGTCTTCCGTTGTATCGGCTTCCTCTACCGCGTCGGTTTCCGGCTCCGCTAGCCCTTCCAGCAGCGCCGCGACATCGTCCTCAGGCGCTCCTCTGTCTGAAACCTCGATTGAGGCAAGACTGCTGAGAGCTTCTGCCTGCGCCGTCTCCTCCTCCGCGTCGCTGGTATCCTCCGGCACGCTCCCGAGGATATCTGCCAGCGTGTCTTCTGTTTCCTCCTGCTCCGGCGGTGGCGCGGCGGTGGTCAGGGTATCGAGGGCTTTCAGTGCCTCCTCTTCGTCGCTGTCAGGATCCGTCTCTTCCGCCGAAGCCAGGCCGCCAAGGATATCGCCGACATCGTCCTCAGCAGTGTCCTCTGGCTCGATGGCCGTCAGGCTGTCCAGCGCGGCCAGAGCCTCATCCGGCGTGTCGCTGTCTTCGGTTTCGGGCAGACTGTCGAGCGCGGCGGACAGATCGTCCTGCGTCTCTTCCTCTTCTACCGGGGACTGCGAAAGGCCCTGCAACACCTGCGCCGCGTCGTCCTTTTCAGGCGGCGTTGCCGTGTCCGTCGCCTCAATACCTCCGAGAACATCATCGATGTCAGGCCCGGCATCCTCAGCGGCAGGTGCAGTGCTTGCGATCCCGGCCAGGACATCGGTCACCGTGTCAGCCCCCGGGTCCTGAGATGGTTCTGACCCCGCCAGATCCTTCAGGACATCCGCCGTCTCGTCCTCTGCAGGTTCTGCCGCCGGTTCACCCGTCGCAAGACCCTCAAGGATACCGGCGGTCGCATCCGCCTCGTCCTTTTCCTCAGGCGCCTGCCCGCGCAGACTGTCCAGAACACCCTCGGACCCGTCCTCTGTTTTTTCCTCTACCGGGGCCTGGCCCGCCAGATCCGACAGAATATTGCTGCTTTCATCCGCGGCTTCCTCGGGCAAATCTATGCCACGCAAGGATTCAAGGGCCGTCTCTGTGTCGGCGGAGGGTTCGGAGGCCGACACTGCCGCCAGCAAGCTGGGCGTATGCAGGATCTTTTCGATCAGCGCCTCGGCCCCGGATTTGCCATCCATATAGGCCATCAGGTTTTGCAGCTGGCTGCGCGCCTCCAGCAGCGGGCGCAGCGCGTCCACCTTGGCGGCAATCGCGCCGGGTGAAAAATCCTTCATGCTTTCGAAAGTCAGATCGACCGACAGATTGCCCTCGCCGGTCAGCGTGTTGGGCACCGAAAAGGCGGCGCGGGGCGCCAGCGCCTTCATCCGCGCGTCGAAATTGTCGACATCGATCTCCAGGAATGTCCGGTCCGCCACCGACGGCACCTTCGATTTGCCCGTCAGATCCGCCATCACCCCCATGACAAAGGGCAGCTGAACCTTCTTCTCCGTGCCGTAAAGCTCCACATCATATTCGATCTGAACCCGGGGCGCGCGATTGCGGGCAATGAACTTTTGTGAGCTGTCAGCCATCCCCGCCCCCTTTCAGCGCCGCCAGTTCATTGCGCAGCACTTTGATCTCCTGATGCATCTCCAGAACATGTTCGTCGATCACATCAGTCTCCCGGCGCACCAGATCGCGCAGCTGTTCGAATTCGGCTTCCGCCTCAGCCTCCACCGCGGACTGCATGGTATTGACCAGAAGACCGATGAACAGGTTCAGCACCGAAAAGGCGGTGATGACGATAAAGGGCACGAAGAACGACCAGGCAAAGGGGAAAACCTCCATCACCGGACGCACGATCCCCATCGACCAGCTTTCCAATGTCATGATCTGGAAGAGGGAATAGAGCGACCGCCCCAGCGTGCCGAACCATTCCGGGAAAGCCGCGCCATACATCAGCGTTGCCATCACCCCAAAGACGTAGAAGACGATCGAGATCATGACGATCACCGCGCCCATGCCCGGCAAGGCATCCAGAAGCGCCTGCACCACCGCGCGCATCTGCGGAATGACCGAGAGCAGGCGCAGCGCCCGGATCACCCGCAACCCGCGCAGGGCCGACAGCCCTTGTTTGTCCGGCAAAAGACCGACGCTGACGACCAGCAGGTCAAAGATATTCCAGGCCGAGGCGAAGAACCGGAACCCATAGGCGAAGAGTTTCAGCGCCAGTTCAGCAACAAAGATCCCAAGCACAAGCCGGTCGATCCCATCCAGCAAACCGCCAATCTGGGCATCGACCGATTGTGAGGTGCTGAGCCCCAGCGTCACCGCGTTGAAGATGATGACACCCAGGATACCGTTGGTCACCGCAGGGCGTTCCACAAAAATGCGGGCGCGGGCGCGCAGCGTCAAACTCTCTTCGTGGTCTGCGGTACTCAACGTCTCTTCTCCTCTCGCTCTTTGGCAGGCGTCAGGCCGCCGCTTCCACCACATTATCGACCAGGCCCTTGATGTCCTTGATCGCATCGAGGACGCCCTTGCCTTCTTCCAGGATGGTCAGCTTCTCCAGCTCCTTGATCTTCTGAATGGTGGTACGGTCGTCGATCTCCAGACCGTTGCCCTTCATCACCTCCTGAATTTCAACGAGAAACGCTTCGCGCTCGGCCAGCTTCTTGTTCAAGGCAGAGCCAGCCCGTTTCAGATCCATACATTTCGCGCCGATCTTGACCCCTTCCTTCAGGGTCCTGTTGGACCTCATCGCCTTCATCAGCTTGTCGGCGCTGGCTCCCAGTTTGTCAGCGCGGTGGCGGGTCTTGGTGGTGTGTTCACGATAGGCCACGCGGGCCTTTTCCACATCGGCAAGGTTGCTTTTGATCTTCTTCACCGAGAAATCCATGATCTTTGCGGCGATGGATTTCAGATCACGCCCCTGGGTGACTTCCTCTCCGGCATCTTTTGCGGATTTCAGCGCTCCCTTGATCGCGGCCATCGGTTTGGAATAATCGAGATTGCCCGCGATATCGCCAAGTCCCTGCCGGTCGATTGCCTGCTGCACCGAGGTTTCCCGCAGTTTCAGAAAGGCAGCGAGTCCCTTTTGCAGGTCCTTGCGCAGCTTGGCTTCGTTCTTCAGCTGCTGATTGATCTCAAGACCCAGTTTGGCCACCTCGACCACGATGGTTTTGTAGGAGGTGATCTCGGCCCCCGACGTGGCAATCAGTTTCGCCACAGAGGCGCCGATCTTGATCACACCAAGGCTGCATTTGACCGTGGTTTTGACCCGCGCCTCTTTTAACAACTTGTCTTTCTGCGCCTCGGCTTTCAGCGTCTTTTCAACCGCCTTCTGGGCTGCCGGTTCGGCCGAGGCCAAGGCGTTCTTGATGCTCATGTTGGAGTCAGCGATCATCTGCTGCGCCGCTGCCACGTTCTTTTTGGTCGGCTCCTGCATCAGCTCGCCGATCTTCTTGTCGAGCCGGACCGCCTCTTCCTTGATGATCTTCTCGTAATCCAGCATCACCGCCTCGGCGGCCGCTTTCAGACGGTTCATCGCCGTGCTGGGCACCTCTTTGGGCTTCGACAGCTTGCCGGTGGTTGTGACCTCGATCACCACGTCCGCGCGGTATTTGGGGATTTCCAGATAGATCAGCTTTGGTTTGCTGCGCACGATATCGATGATTGGCAGCGTTGCCTTTGTTACTGTCGTCTTTGCCATCTCAAGATCCTCACTGATTAAATTGCAGCCCCGTCGACCGCTGTTTCCTACTGACTACTTGTGCCGGTTCACCCGGCGCGCTTTGCGCCCCTATTCGAATGCGTATGAGAAGGCGTCATCCGCGATGTCGATCTCAACCTTGCTCACCTCCCGGCCCTCCATCAGGCGGCGCAGGAATTCGTTCGAGATGTCCGGCAGCATGCTGTTGGTGACGATGGCGTCGATCATCCGGCCACCGCTTTCCAGCTCCTGACAACGCTCGACGATCTTGTCGACGACCGCATCCGAATAAGAGAACGGCACGCTATGCGCTTCCTCGACACGTTTCTTGATCCGACCCAGCTGCAGCCGGGTAATCTCTGCGATCATGTCGGGGCTGAGCGGATAATAGGGGATCGTCACCAGACGCCCCAGAAGCGCCGCCGGAAAGATCTTCAGGAGCGGATCACGCAGCGCCTTGGCGATGCCTTCGGGTTCCGGCATCAGATCCGGGTCCGCGCACATATCCATGATCAGATCGCTACCCGCGTTCGAGGTCAGCAGGATCAGCGTGTTCTTGAAATCGATCACGCGGCCTTCGCCGTCCTCCATCACGCCCTTGTCAAAGACCTGAAAGAAGATCTCGTGCACGTCCGGGTGGGCCTTTTCGACCTCATCCAGCAGCACCACCGAATAGGGCTTGCGACGCACCGCCTCGGTCAGAACGCCGCCCTCACCATAGCCGACATAGCCCGGAGGCGCGCCTTTCAGCGAGCTGACCGAATGGGCCTCCTGATATTCGGACATGTTGATGGTGATGACATTCTGCTCACCACCATAAAGGACCTCGGCCAGCGCAAGCGCCGTTTCCGTCTTACCCACACCGCTGGTCCCGGCCAGCAGGAAGACACCGATGGGTTTGTTCGGGTTGTCGAGGCCGGCGCGGCTGGTCTGGATGCGCTTGGCAATCATCTGCATCGCGTGGTCCTGTCCGATCACCCGCTTGGCCAGATGCTCTTCGAGCGACAGGATGGTGGCGATTTCATCCTTGACCATGCGACCCACCGGGATGCCGGTCCAGTCCCCCACGACCGAGGCCACCGCCTGATGATCGACGATGGGCAGGATCAGGGGGCGGTCACCCTGCAGCTCTTCCAGTTCCGCGTTCTTCTCCTTCAGCTCCTGCATCAGGGTGGCGCGGGTTTCCTCATCCAGCGGGCTGTCACCGGCTTCTTCAACTTCTTCGGCAGGCGCATCCACCGGCGCGGCGCCCTCGCGCAGCTTGGCGCGCAGCTCAAGGATCGCCTCAACCACGGCTTTTTCCCGGTCCCACTGGCCTTTGAGTTCCGCCAGGCGCTCTTCCTCGGCGGCCTTTGCAGCGGCCACGGCCTCGCGCCGCGCGGCAACGTCATAGCCGGCGGTTTCGTCGCGACCGATGATCTCCAGCTCGGTGGTCAGCGCCTCGATCCGGCGCTGGCTGTCGTCCACCTCAGCCGGGACGGCATGCTGACTGACCGCCACACGGGCGCAGGCCGTATCCAGCAGGCTAACGGATTTGTCCGGCAATTGCCGCGCCGGGATATAACGCGCCGACAGGGTGACCGCCGCTTCGATCCCTTCATCCAGAACCTGCACGCGGTGGTGTTTCTCAAGCATCGAGGCGATGCCGCGCATCATCAGGATCGCCTTGGGAATGTCCGGCTCATCCACCTTCACCACCTGGAAACGGCGGGTCAGCGCGGGGTCCTTTTCGATGTACTTCTTGTATTCCGCCCATGTGGTTGCGCCGATGGTGCGCAGGGTGCCGCGCGCCAGGGCGGGTTTCAGCAGGTTGGCCGCATCGCCGGTGCCCGCCGCGCCCCCTGCCCCGACCAAGGTGTGGGTTTCATCCACGAACATCACGATGGGCGTGGGGCTCGCCTGCACCTCGTCAATCACCTGCCGCAGACGGTTTTCAAATTCGCCCTTCATGCTGGCGCCGGCCTGTAGCAGACCCACATCAAGCACCAGCAGCCGCACATCCTGCAAGGCGGGCGGAACATCACCGCGGGCGATGCGCAGCGCGAAACCTTCGACCACCGCGGTTTTCCCGACGCCTGCCTCCCCGGTCAGGATCGGGTTGTTCTGGCGCCGCCGCATCAGGATATCGACGATCTGGCGGATTTCCTCGTCCCGGCCGACGATCGGATCGATTTCCCCATTGCGGGCCTGTTCGGTCAGGTCGGTGCAGAATTGCTCCAGCGCCTCGCCCTTGCCCATGGCGCCGGGGGCCATCGCGTTCGAGGCTTCGCCCGGCTCGGCACCGCCGCCCACGTCGCTGCCATCCTGCGCGCCAAGGCGATCCTCGGGCGATCCTTCCGTGGCTTCGGCAAAATTGTCGGCTAGATCATCGGCGCCGATCTTGGCCAGCTCGGGCGACATCGACGCCAGGATATTGCGCAAGGCGGGTGTTTTCAGCATCCCCAGCAGCAGATAACCGCTGCGCACCTTGGAGTCTGAATAGAGCAGCGAGCCCCAGACCCAGCCGCGTTCCATTGCATCCATCAAATGATCGCTCAGATCCGAAATCGCCGAGGCCCCGCGCGGCAGCATATCCAGCGCCCGCGTCAGTTCCGTCGCGATCTTGCCGGTGTCCAGGTCATAGTGCTGGATAATGCGGTGCAGATCGCTGTCCTGTAGCGCCAGAAGCTGATGCATCCAGTGGACCAGCTCCACATAGGGATTGCCCCGCATCTTGCAGAATACGGTTGCGCCTTCGACGGCCTGATACCCCAGTTTGTTGAGCTTGCCGAACAAGGCCACACGGCTGATCTCGGTCATTTCACATCACTCCCTCTACTCGTTCTTGGGACCCGGCGGCGACACCGGGATACAGATACAGATCACCCGCATCGGGCTGGTCCTTGTCCGGATCGGGCCGCGAGCGGATCCAGCTGGTATGGCCCAGCCGGGTGCTGTCGCCGAGACTGGCGCGCGGCACCTCGTCTCCGGCCAGCACAAGATTCACATCCCAGTCCAGCACATCCCCGACGTAGGACCGCACGATGGACCGCAGCCGCGAAAGTGCCCTGCCCCCCGGCAGCAGCCGATTGTAATCCGCAAGGCTGAGCGGGCCGATCCGCAGGCGAAACTTGGCGGTCCTGCTCCAGACCTTGTCACCCAGGCTGGTGCTGCGTCCCAACGCCCCGGATCCCAGTTGCCAGCGGTCATCCGGTTCCAGCTGCAGCCAGCTGCCGACGTATTCTTCCAGATGGACAGGCACCTCCAGGAAGGCGGACAGGATCGAGACCAGCCCTTCGGGATGCTTTGCGCCTTGCGAGAGGTGCCCTGAAAAATGCAGCTTCGCCAAATCGGGCATTGCATCGCGATCCGGCAAGCCCTTGCCGCTGTAGCCGGTAAAGGCAGCGATGCGTTTGGCCATCGGATCATCGGCGCGGTCAAAGCTGACGGCCGGCTGCCCCTGTGTCCAGGCCCGGTACAGCAGGCTCAGCATCCGGTGAGTCAGCATATCGGCAAAGGCCACCATGGTCGGGTCGCGGTGGTTCCGTTTGCGATCCCGGGCATATTCCGTCAGGTGCAGCGGCAGCGGACCCTGCGGGCCGAACAGACCAAAGAACCGGTTGGTCAGGCGCGCAGGCCGGTCGCCCTCTGGCGGGGTGAAGCCCGCAATGGTGGAGGGTGGAAAGGCCAGCTCGGCCTCCTGCCCCAGCCGCAGACGGTCCTCGCGCGGACGACGGCTTTCGCCGAGGCGCGGGGCCTCGGCAAAATGCGCCTCCAGCAGCCGCAGGGCCTGAAAAACGTGATGCTCTTCAGGCGACGCGGCCAGCCGGCCATATAGACTCAGATCATCCGGCCGAGGCCCTTTTCCGGTCGCCATCTGGCAATGTCTCCGCGTTTCTCGGTTCGAAGAACCGTTTCCGTGAACGAATTGATGGTGGCATATCCGCGAAAGAACCGCTCCAGCACGGCCCCCAGCGCATAGATGTTGCTGCCTTCAAAAAAGCTTTCGTCAAATCCGATTGTGATCTCGAGCCCGCGCACGGCGGTCGACAGGATCTCGTCACTCATCCGCCGCACGATGGGGCGGCTCGACACCGATACGATCCCTTCCAATTGCTTTTCGGTGACCCGGTTTCCCAATGGGGCATAAAGGCCCACCAACTCGCGCAGGGCCTCTGCCGCCTGCCCCTTGCCGCTGTCGGCAATCGACACGTAGTTGAGGCTGAGATGGGAAATCAGCCGCCAGGCGGTATCCCCCTGCGCCAGAGTCGGATGCGGCCGCGTCGGAGCGACCGGCAAGGAAATCTTGCGTACCGGGCCGCCCTCCGGCAGGTGAAACACGTCATCGTTCCCGGTTGCCAGCAACAAGGGAAGATCCCGGTTGGTGCAAAGCGCATTGACCGCCAGCTGTTCCAGATGCGGCCCGAAGGGCGCCTGCGTGCGGTCCACCAGCGTCAGGTAGACTTCTGACCCCAGATAGGACGAGCGTACCCCGCGCAGGCGCTCCTTTTCCGACCTTTGCCGCATCCGGCGTTTGATCGTGTAATAGGCGGGATGGGTTTCCCCCGCAGCGGTAAAATCAGTGGCCGAATAGAACGGGCGGAAGACCACGTCATCTTCGCCTTCGCCGCTGATCCCGGTAACGCTGCGCAAGGCGTAGATTTCAAAATCCAGCCCCGCAGTCCGGTTCGGGATCACCTGATGTTCTGTGTCGTTCGGGGTGATCCGGACCCGGTCGCAACGTTTTTCAAACAAGTTCACCGCCGGAACCGCATTTAGTTGAAAAACCTCGGGCACGACGATGGGCTCGATACCGCGCATGCCTTCGCGCAGCAGGATGTAGACATCGACCTCATCCCCTTCGGCACGCTGCAATGCAGGCGCCAGCCCCTGAAGTTCCACAAAGCGGAACCGTTCGGGCATGGCAAAGTATTCCTGGAGCAAGCGATAGCCGTCGTAGGATTGCCGGGGCACCGGCAGCAAAGCCTCTTCGCGGGAAAACCCCTTTTGCACCACGGCGCCATCAGCCAAAGGCGCCTGCCAATCGGCCCTGCGGTTGGTTGACCGCGCGACGACCCCCTGCACCTGGGTGCACAGAAGTTCCAGCAAGGGCCAGCTGTTGCCCGCTGCGCTGGACAGGTAGATCTGCAACCGGTCCATGCCAAGATCGCGCAGCGCCTCACCATCGTTGCGTTTCAGCCGCAGGCGAATACCGGCGCGGGCATCAAAGCCGGTTGCAACCCCGGCGGCCACCAGATCCCCGCGACCGTCGATATACTGGGCCTCAGTGATCTCGATCGGCCACATGGTGATTTCTGCCGCGGTGCGAAATTCGCAAGGGGTCTGCTCCCCTTCGGTCAGACGCGACCGCAGCACCGAGCCGCGCGGCATGACATAGCCGCTTTTGACGGCAGAGTTGCTGGTATCCGGTTCAAAGGCTGCGATCATCATCGACGGCGTGGGCGCAAGGTAATGCGGATAAATGATTTCAAGCAGGTTCGAAGTGAAATTGGGATACTGCAGCTCCAGCTCCAGCTGCACCCGGGCCGACAGGAACGCGACCCCTTCCAGCAGCCGTTCCACATAGGGGTCGAGAACCTCAACCCCCTCCATACCAAGCCGCGCCGCAATTTTCGGATAGGCCGCAGCAAATTCGCTGCCCATGTCGCGCAGGTAATTCAGCTCGTTTTCATAGTGGTCCAGCAGCCGTGTATCCATTGCTACAGCCCTCGTTCCACGTTCACTTCACCGGTGGTCAGATCAACCTTGCTGCGCAGGTAAAGCTCCAGCGGCATCGGTTGCGCCCACATATCCGCGCGGATCTCCAGAGCCACCGTCATGCCTGCGGCCTCTGTTTCGCCGGTCAGGCGGACATCGACAGACCCTTCGATGATCCGCGGCTCATAGCGGGACACCGCCCGCTCGATCCCGCGCCGGATCATTTCCGTTTTCTCGCTGGTCGAATACTCACCCGAAACTTCACCCAGCCCATAGTTCAGAACCGAAGCCGCCACCGCCGGATATCTGTCGACCGGAATATGGCTTTCTCCGTTCAGCGTGTTCAGCAGCCAGGACAGATCCCGCTGGATGATATCGCGGAGCCGGTTCAGGTCGATCACCCGCGATTCCCGGCTTTCCTTGCGGTTGCCGGGATCATTGTCCGTCAGCCGATCCAGCAAAGAGGGCTGAAGGCGTTCGGCAAGAGTCTGATCAGCCATCCGTCAGGCCGCCCTGCGGCTCATCCGTGTCCTCGGCGCCATGCAAGCGCAGACTGCGCAAATCCATAATCGCGATGTCCTGATCGCCAATGGTGAGCAACCGCTGACCGATGCCGACATAGGTATTCGCGCCGATATCCTGCCAATCCGTTGCCCGGGCCATCATGGCCTCCGGGTCTGCCTCGGTGCTTTCTGGATATCGGGTCGGCACCAGCGCAACCAGTTCTCCCCCGTTCACCAGCGTGATGGTGCCTGCCATCCAGACCCGATCGCGCAGATCAGCCGGTTCATCCAGTTCAAGCGACCGGATCTGAGAAAAGGGCATCCAGAAATACCGACCGTTGATAATCACCTCCAGCACCGGGCCAAGCCGCATATCGGCATCGGCGATCCATTCAAAGACCTTGCCATCCGCTTCTCCCGGGGTCGCCGGGGCCGCATCAAAAGCCTTGGCCCGGAGCGCTGCGGATTCATCGTGTTTGCCCTGCGCCAGAAGTTTCTGCGCTTCGATCAGATGCGCCAGCCAGTCCTGAGGCTCGCCAAAGATCATCGGGGCCTTTTCACCCTGAAAGACCTTTTCTCGGTACACCTCGCAGATGATCGCTTCACGGTAGGTCTGCGCCATGAGCGTGGCGCCCGGATCCAGTTCCGCGCTCAACTTCAGCTGGGCGATGGCCCGTTTCCAGTCCCCTAGAATACAGAGCAGTTGAAACAGGAAAATTCGCAGTTTCGCATTCGACGGGTCCGCCCGCACCTTATCCTGCAGGGCCGTCAGCGCCTTACCAGGATCGCCCGACTTCAGATATTCCTCGGGGGTCATGCGCCAACTCCGACAGTTACTTGATCACAAACAAATACCCCGGACGCCCAAAACGTCCGGGGCGAGGGCATATCAGTATTCGAATTTGCCAGACTGAACGTTCCACTGGAAGACAACCGGTTTTTCCAGTTTGCCGGTCTTCTGGTTCGTCGACTTGTAGGTGTGCTCGATCGCGGCATAGGCCAGCGACCAGGTTTCCTCGGGGATGCCATCCTCGCTCGCGGAGATCGAATAACTGTCGACCACCACATCCTTGAGCTTCCATTCGGAATAGGCCAGCAGACCTTCGGACTGGCTATCACCGGAACGACACCAGTGCATGATGATTTCCGGGCGCACCGTGCCGTTTGCCACCGATTTCGCCAGTTCGTTGGACGCCTTGCCCATCTGGGAGGTCAGTTCGATCTTGCCAAAGTTCGAGTTCGCATGCATCCGCTGGGTCGAGCCGAGGTCGGTCATTTCAACAGCGCGTTCCACGTTCCAGCTGGCGGACTGGATCACGATCCAGTTCTTGTGGTTCTCTTCGGTTGCATCGCCTTCGATGTCCGAAATCTCGACGAACATATTCGCAGCCATTTTCTATCCTTTCAAATTCAGTACTCGTTAAGGCCAAATGTTTTGTCAGACCCTGTTGTGTGCGGCTGATGAGTGGAAATCAGCCTCCTTTTTCTGAGGGCAGTTTCGATACCAGCCGGAGCGAGACAGAAAGTCCTTCAAGCTGGTAATGCGGGCGCAGGAAAAATTTGGAGCTGTAATAGCCCGGGTTGCCCTCGACCTCTTCGACCACCACTTCCGCAGCGGCGAGAGGTTTGCGCGCCTTCTCGTTTTCCGATGAAATATCGGCGTTGAAATCGACGTAATTGTTGATCCAGTTCTGCAGCCAGCTTTCCATGTCCTGGCGGCTTTTGAACGACCCGACTTTGTCGCGCACCATGCATTTGAGGTAATGCGCGAACCGGCAGGTGGCGAAAAGATACGGCAGGCGGGCCCCAAGGTTGGCATTCGCTGTCGCATCCGGATCGTCATATTCGGTGGGCTTGTGCAGGGATTGCGCGCCCATGAATGTCGCCACATCCGTGTTCTTACGGTGGATCAGCGGCATCATGCCGTTCTTGGCCAGTTCCGCCTCGCGCCGGTCATCAATGGCAATCTCGGTCGGGCATTTCTGATCCACACCGCCATCCGTGGTCGGGAAGGTATGCGATGGCAGCTCTTCCAGTGTACCGCCGCTTTCGACGCCGCGGATCCGCGAACACCAACCGTAAGTCTTGAACGAGCGGGTGATATTGGTGGCCATGCCGTAGGCGGCATTGACCCAGCCGTATTTCTCGCTGCCCGCACCGCTGGTGTCTTCTTCGAATGCGAATTCATCCACCGGATCGGTCTTCGATCCATAAGGCAGACGGCCAAGGAAGCGTGGCATCGCCAGACCAACGTATTTGGAGTCTTCGCTTTCGCGCAGGGACCGCCAGGCGGCATATTCCGGCGTCTGGAAGATCTTGGTCAGATCGCGCGGATTGGACAGTTCGGACCAGCTGTCCATCTGGAACAGGGTCGGCTTGGCGCCCGTGATCAGCGGCGCATGGGTTGCAGCGGCGATCTTGGACATCTCGCCCAGCAGTTCGATATCCGGCGGAGAATGGTCGAAGTGATAATCCGCCACCAGAGAGCCATAGGGTTCACCGCCCAGCTGGCTGAATTCTTCGGTATAAAGCTTCTTGAAGATCGGAGACTGGTCCCAGGCAGTGCCTTTGAATTTCTTCAGGGTCTTGCCCAGTTCCTTTTTGCTGATCGGCATCACCCGAATTTTCAGCATCTCGTCGGTTTCGGTATTGTTGACGAGATAATGCAGTCCGCGCCAGGCGCTTTCCAATTGCTGGAATTCTTCATTGTGCAGGATCAGGTTGACCTGCTCGGTCAGCTTCTTGTCGATCTCAGCCACGATGCTCTCGATCGAGCGCAGGGCATCGTCGGAAATCAGCCCGGTATTGGCCAGGGCCTGTTCGGCCAGTGTCTTGACCGCGCTTTCGACGGCGGTCTTGGCCTGATCGGACTTGGGGCGGAATTCCTTTTGCAGGAGGTTTTCAAATTCGGCGGAGCCAAAGGCGCTTTCGGCAACGGCGGCTTCGGTCTGGAGTTCTTCGTCAGCCATTGTGATCCTCCTTATTCCGCATCAGACCCGGCATCGCCGCCGGGTTTCGGTTGGGCCGCCAGGGTTTTCAGCAGGCTCGGATCCTGCATGATTTTTGCAATCAGATCCTCGGCGCCGGTCTTGCCATCCATGTAGGTCATCAGGTTGCTCAGCTGCGTGCGCGCATCCAACAGCTCGCGCAGCGGCTCGACCTTGGCAGCGATAGCGGCCGGTTTGAAATCATCCATGCTTTCAAAAGTGATATCGACGGCCAGGTTCCCCTCGCCGGTCAGCGTGTTGGGCACGGTGAAAGAGGCACGCGGCGCCATGGACTTCATCCGGTCATCGAAGTTGTCCACGTCGATTTCCAGAAACTTGCGATCGGCGACTGCGGGTTGTTCCACCTCGGATTTCCCGGTCAGATCCGCCATCACACCCATAACAAAGGGCAGCTGGACCTTCTTTTCCGCGCCGTACAGCTCCACATCATATTCGATTTGAACCCGGGGTGCCCGGTTCCGGGCGATGAACTTTTGTGAACTTCCGGCCATCTAGGTCTCCTTACTCGTCAATTCCGTGGCACGATGCGGTGATCTTTTCGACCTGTCGTCACACGCCACTGTCCCTGTTGTTTCAATCGTCGTCCTCAATGCCGCCGATCAACTGCACATTCTCCAGCCCGCGTGGCGCCATGTCGTTCATGATGGTGAGGAAATCGGCCCCCACCAGACGCTTTGCCCGCTCCAGCAGTAATGGCACCGGACTCGATGGTTCCTCGCGTGCGTAATAGCCAATGATGCGGTCCAGCATGTTGGACACATCCGCCGGTGAGTTGATCGCCCCCGGCGCAATCCCGGCAGCTGCGGCGGGCGCTGCCACGGCAGCTCCGGCCTCGGCCTCTTCTGCCGCATCGGCCTCTGGCGCCTCGGCGCCCTCTTCGACATTGCCATAGTCGCGCAACCGTTTGGCAATCTGTTGCAGCAGCTTGATCAGCGGATCCAGTTCTGGCCCCTGCCCCGGTGTCTGTTCGTCAAACACCGCAGAGATTGCCTTAACGTTCTCGACCGCCGTTTCAGCCGCCGCCAGCCGGGTCGCGACCCCTTCGGGATCGCTGTCCTGAAAGGCAGCACTTATGGTCGCCTGATCCGGCACCCGCTCCATGTCCGATGGCGCCGTAGCAATCCCTTCGGCCACTTCCATTTCCCGCAGGGAGAAGCGGCCAAATCCGCGGCTGTCACTCAGCGGGGTGCGGCGCAGAGACCGGTAGACCGGTGAAGGCCCTGCCATGCCACCGGGTTGACCGCAAAGATCCTGAACCGCGTTGATCCGCATGATCGGATCGCCGTCGTCTTCATCAAGCTCGGGGTGGCAGGTGTCCCAGTATTGCTCAAGACAGCCGCGCATGAATGTGGTCACATCCGCAAAACCGGACAGACCTTCGGATTGTAGCAAGGCATCGGCCAAAAACACGGCAGCCCGCAGATCGTGGCTGCGCTCCAGAACCTCTGTCGCCTTGACTGCGACTTCGCGGTAATCGGGATCCGTCGCCTCGGTGCGCTCATCGCCGATAACGGTTTCTTCCCCCGGCTGAGCAGCAAGCTCCATGTCCGTGAAGGCCGGGTCATACTCGAGATTTGCACCGCTTGGTGCATCCTCTTCCTTTGGCTGCAGCAGTACCGCCGGATCCATCTGACCTCCCAAAACCCGGTCAAACGCAGTCCGCCCCGCTACAACAAGTATTCAATCGATACCCATGCAGCGGTGTGAACCGCGCCACTCTAAAACAATAACTTGACGTCAAGTGAGCCTTATCGAATTCTTAAAGTCAATTGTTTTCACGTCCTTTTGCGAGTGGTGGTCATGTGTGCAGACCGGGTTAACGGTGACGATGTCAGGACGATGGTGCGGGAAGGCGCCAAGAAGCGGATGAGCTTTGCCTTCTGCCTGGATGGCTCCAAGGATCCTCTGCTGATGATCCAGCCCGGCAAAAAACCCGAAACCTTGCGCAACCCGGTAAAGCAGGCCGGAGGAACAAACCCCATGGCCTGGGGCACCTATGTTGTGCGGGACGGCGAGATGGAAATGATCTGCGAACAGGCCCCGGGCAAGATGATCACGGCGCTGAAAAAGTTCCTGCAAAGGAACCGGCCCAAGGTGAACGTGCTGTTCTATGATGACGGCGGCAACCTTCTGGACAGTCTCAAACCCGAAGGCGAAAGCAAGGGGCAGGCGGATGTCGATGATGTCTCGGCCACCGGCATTGATGCCAGCGCGGTGGCACCTCTGACACGGCGCCTGAAGCGCATCCAGCCAAGGATTGCACTGGCTCCGGGGCCACTGGAGCTGAAACTGAAACGCGCCCTATCCAAATCGGTCAAGCTGATCAATGCAGGCCGTCTGCAAGAGGCCGAAACCCTGATCGTGGTGATCGAACGGGCCATCGCCCGAATCGGAAAGGACCGCGAAAGCGCCGACAAAAGCATGCGCCGCGGCCAACGGGAAATGGACCAGCGCTCGCTTGGCGCGCAGGTCAAACGCGCTCAGGCACTCAGGGCCAATGTCGCCCGCGCCCCGGGCCCGGCCCGCGACCGTCTGGACCGGGCCGTACATGTCGCCGCGCGCCTGTTGAAGAAACGCGATCTCAGCGGCGCGCAATCGGTCATGGACCGCATCGAAAAAGCCCTGACCACGCTTGTCTGACCCCCCCCCGGGCAGTCGAGTTTTTAATTACATTTTGAAGAACTGGAGACTTTCATGCCCCTCAAATTCCTGCACGTCGCGGCCGTGATGGTCGCGGTTACGCTCATTGCCCTGCCCCGCAATGCCATGGCCGAGACAGGCCCGCTGCTGGTGGAACTGAACAAGACCGAAGAGATCGACGGCGGTGGGTGCCGGGCCTTCTTCCTGTTCCGGAATCAAACCGGGAAAAGCTTTGCCGGGTTTGAAATGTCTCTGGCGATCCTTGATGCTGGCGGTGTTATCGACCGGCTTCTGTCGGTGGATGCCGCCCCCCTGCCCGTTCAGCGCACAACCCTGAAACTCTTTGAAATTCCCGACATCGCCTGCAGCAACATTTCCGAGATCCTGCTGCATGACATCACCTCCTGCCAGCCGCAGAACGAAGAGCAGATGGATTGCTTTCCGATCCTCAACCTTGAATCGCGCGCAGCTGCGCAGCTGGTGAAATAAGATGGCCACCACCTGGGAAATGCTGGGCACTGGCGGGCCAGTCATCGCCTTGTTGGCGCTGATGTCGCTACTGTCCCTCACCGTGATCGCGGTGAAGCTGATCCAGCTCTGGTCCGTCTGCCGCGGAGAGGCGGCGCGGGCAAAAGCGATCGACCTCTGGAGCGGCGGCGACCGGAAAAGCGCCAAAGACGCAATCACAGCGGGCCGCGCCCCGGCCGACCGTGTCATGACCTATGCGATGAACGCCCTGGGCAGCGGCCTCAAAGGCCCTCTGCTGATGTCCGAACTGGAGCGGCGCGGCAACGAAGAGGTTGCGGGCATGAACAGCCTGATCCGGTTGCTGGAACTCATCGCCATGGTGTCGCCCCTGCTGGGGCTTCTGGGCACCGTTCTGGGCATGATCCAGTCTTTTCAGGAGCTTGAACTGGCACAGGGCGCTGCAAACGCCTCGGTTCTGGCCGGCGGGATCTGGCAGGCTCTGCTGACCACCGCGGCAGGGCTGCTGGTGGCCATTCCGGCGGCCATCGCGGCAGGGCTTTTCGCATCCCGGATCGAACGCGCGGCCCAGACCATCGAAAGCGCCGTGGGCAGGCTGATGCTGGCCGACGCCAGCCGCTGATCGGATGGTGGCGCCATGATCCTGAAACGAGCCTCAAGACCCCGCGCGCTGATCTCGTTGGTGCCGATGATCGACGTGATGCTGATCCTGCTCGTGTTTTTCATGGTCACCTCGACCTATCTGAACCTTGATATGATACCGGCCCTGCGGGCCCCCGACGGGGCAACAGGCCCTGCCGCGACGCCAACCGATACGGTGATGATTCGCCTCGGCGCAGATGGCGTTCCGGTGATCCGAGGGCAGCCCCTGTCCGGCTCCGAGTTGGACAGCCTCCTGCGCAGCACCATTGCCGGCGATCCTCTGACACAGGTTCTGATCCTGCCCTCTGGAGCCGCATCGACGCAGGCTCTGATCAGCGTGATGGACAAGGCCGCACAAGCCGATGTGCAGCAGCTACGGGTCCTGAGGCTGGAGGTGCAGCCATGAAGCTGACCCGCCCTGCCCGCGCAGCCCAATCCGAAACGATCATTGCCCTGATCGATGTGGTGTTCTTCCTGCTCATTTTCTTCATGCTGATCGGACGGATGGACGCCACCGCTCCATTTGAAGTCACCCCGCCCCATGCTGAAACCGGACGCGATATGCCCGCTGGCGGCATCACGCTGGCCGTATCGGCGAAGGGCGCCCTGGCGCTGGATGGCGATGACATGCGCCCAGAAGATCTGCCCGACGTGCTGAGCAGGCATCTGCAGGATAACCCGGATCTGCGCCTACGGATCAACGCCCACCGCGCAGCAGAGCTGCGCAATGTCCTGCCTCTGGTCAGCCGCGCGCAACAGCTCGGCTTCCGCGATGTGGTTCTGGTCGTCACCCCCGAGACCGGCGGATGACATCGCGGGCCTCCATATGGGGTGCGGGTCTTGTCGCATCTGGCCTGGCCCACGCCGCCATGGCGGGGGCGCTGGTGTTCAGCCTGCGCCCTGATGATCTGGTCAAACAGCCCACGCCCCAAAGCAGCCTGACAATGGCGGCGCAACGGCTGAACCGCAGCCAGGCAATCCCGCAGCAGCCCGAAGGCGAGGCCGCCGCAGAGGCTGATCCGCAACAGGAGGGGCTGGCGGCCAATCCTCTGCCGCAATCAGAGGCGCGCCCGGCCGAGCCGCAACCGCAGGCCCTTGCGAGCTCGCCCCCCTCCCCTGCCCCGGTTCCGGCAGCCGCGCCCGCACAAAGTGCAGCGATCGCGCAAACCCCACCTGCGGCGCAGCCCATTGCGTCAGCGCAAGTCAAACCGGCTGCGGTTGCCAGCCTATCTCCCGAGATCACACCATCCATATCGACCACACCGTCTGCCGATGTGGCGCTTGCCGCAACCGATCTACCGCCTGCCCGCCTTTCACCGGCTGCAGAGCCCTCACTCGACGTGAAAACAGCGGCCCCGGCGGCGCAGCCCATTGCTCAGTTCGCCCCTGACACGGCGCCGGTGCCGCAGGCATCACCATCAGTGGATGCGGCGCAAACGCTCCCGCCCAAAGCTACGGTTTTGCCCACCGCCGTTCCGCAAAGCGATCAGGTCACCGCCGCTCTTGCCTTTCAGGGCGGCGCACCTGACGGGATCGACCCTGTCTCACTGGCCGCCTTCCAAAGCTTCATGGCGCCCACCGCCGCTGCGTCAGACGGAAACAGCCTGCGGGATGGGCTGCTGGGCAGTCTGGCCGCCGTGCCCTGCTCCCGGCTTCAGGTTGCCTTTGACCCGGATACCGCCACGCTGTCCCTGCGGGGTCATATTCCGGAAGACGGAATGCGGGCACCGGTTCTTGCCGCGTTGCAGGCGCAGATGGGACAGGACATCACCGTATCCGACCAGATGCGCCTGCTACCGCGCCCGCAATGCGGCGCCCTTGCCGGGATCGGAGAGGTCGGCCTGCCGCAAAGTACGGATCAGATCACCAATCCCCTGTTGGTCGGGGACGACGCCCACGCACGGGTCCTGACCTATGCAGGCGGCGACCGGCTGTTCTTCGATCTGACCGCGCCGGATTACCCCGCCTATGTCTATGTCGATTATTTCGATGCAGGCGGGCAGGTGCTGCATCTGGTCCCGAATGAAACCATCGCACTGCAGCAGACCCCTGCCAAAGATCCGCTGCGCGTTGGTGCCAGGGAAGACGGAGATCCCGGCCTGCAGATCGCTGTTGGCCCGCCCTACGGGCAGGAAATCGCAGTCGCCTTTGCCGCCTCTCATCCGCTTTATTCCGGACTGCGTCCTATCAGCGAACCCGCCGAACCCTATCTGGCTTGGCTGCGCGAGCGTGTGACAGAAGCGAGAGAGCAACATACTGATTTTAAAGGGGAATGGGTCTATTTCCTTGTCACCACGCACGCACCCTGATCCCGTCCAGCATCATGCGGAACAGGCAGGCACCCAATCTGCCACCCGTGATAGGTGATCCCCTATTGGCAGCCCCCGGCGGCCCAGGATTTCAGCGTGCGTTTCAAGGCGCCGCCGAACGGATGCTGCTTGGACAGGGAACGCTGCATATTGAGGCTGAGGTAGGTATTGCCCTGATCGCATAGACGCTCCCGGTTCCATTGATGGCAGGCGCTGCAGGTCTGCTCTTTCCAGTAGCTTTCCGGCAGCCCCTCGATTGGGGGAAACATCGGCGATAGATCGACCACTTCGGCCAGGCTTTTGCCCGCAAGCGCTGCTACCTCTGCATCCAGAGGGCTGGCATAGGTGACCGGCCCAGAATCCGCGGGTCTTGGCCCCGGATCTTCGGCAGGCGCCGCGACGACCTCCGGCTCTCCCCCGGCCTCTGGATCCGTGCCGGAACCGGCCGTCAGCGCCGCGATTTCGGTGCGGGCGATCTCGGCATAGGTGCCAGCCGGGTAATCTTGCAGATAGGCCTCATAAGCGCTGAGGCTGCCATCCTGCTGCGCCGCATTGAACATGGCTGTTTCGGCCTCGTCGGGACCTTGTGACGTGGGCGCAGGCGCCGCGGTGCCACCACCGGCCAGTTCCTCTGCCATGACGTCCTTAAGCATGTCCCGCGCCTCCTGGGTATAGGCTCCGTCGGGATAGCCGCGCAGGAACAGCATCAACTGCACCGGATCCCGCGTCGCCTCGACCGAGCGCCACAACTGCAGCTCCTCAGTCTCTGCCGGTGTGAGCTCCCGTTCCTCAGGAGCCTTGGCAAAGACGAAGTCGCTGACCAGCGATGAGGTATCCCAGGGGGTCTGCTGCCCCCGGCTCTGCTCCAGTACCGCGCGGCGCACGTCCTTGAACACCTGCTCGACCGGCTGACCCGGCACCTGAATTTGCGTCGCCAATGCCTGGGTAAACGGACTGTTGTCCCCGTCCCCATCCAGAGCCACCCCACCCGGGGACGTCGCATAGGCCAGGAAGGTGCCGGTCGGAGCCTTCATTTCGGCAAGGCCGCTTTCGTCCAGATCCGGCACATTTTCGAACGGGTTGTTGCGGCAGGCGTCCAAAATCACAAGGTTGGTTCGATTGCGCGCCGAAGCCATCTGCCGCAGCACTGATTGCGCTTCGACCGCCATCAGGTCCAGATCCGCGGCATCGGCCAGCGCAACATCGACCGGCAGCAGGTAGTTGTTGCCAAAGCTTTGCACCCCGTGCCCGGCGTAATAGAACAGCCCGGTGGCATCTTCCCCCGCCGCCCGCAGGCTGCGCCCGAAATGGGCAATCGCTCGCTTCATCCCGACCTGTGTCAGATCCGTCTCAACAGTGACCGTAAATCCAAGCTGTTCCAACGTCTGCGCGATCAACTGTGCGTCCCGGTCGGGGTTGTCCAACGCGGTGACGGATGCATAGGCAGAGTTGCCAATGACCAGGGCCAGACGTTCTTCCGCCCTCGCATGACTGGCTCCCCAAAACACAACCAAAAGAAGAGCGAGACCAATTCGGATCGCCGCAAACATCGCGCGCATTTACTTTACTCCAACACCTTTTCACACCGTCG
The DNA here is from genome assembly GCF_059429255.1 of Phaeobacter sp. CC-HEC084. Classification (NCBI taxonomy): domain Bacteria; kingdom Pseudomonadati; phylum Pseudomonadota; class Alphaproteobacteria; order Rhodobacterales; family Roseobacteraceae; genus Phaeobacter; species Phaeobacter sp. CC-HEC084. The sequence continues at coordinate 26,749 of NZ_JCAIJQ010000007.1, read as the reverse complement.
CAGCATCCACAAAGGATCGCAAGGCCGGGAAATTCCTGCCGAAAGTATCGCCATCCTTGCGCCACACCACAAGTTTCCTGTTATGCTAGCAGCAGTTCCCTACTATTTCGTGCTATGCGGGGAACAGTGTCCTAGTTCCGCCAGGAGTGGCTTGTCCCATGTTCCGATTGCTCATTCTTCCGATTTTCCTTGCCCTTTTCACCCTGCCCCGCACGGTTTTTGCGGCCGATCCGTTCGAACACGGCTGGCAACTGGATCCGGAAATTTCCACCATCACCTTCCTGTCGGTCAAGAAAGGCACCATCGCCGAGACCAGCGAATTCGCGGCCTTCAGCGGGCAGATCACCGAAAAAGGCATCGCCCAGATCAAGATCGCGTTGGATTCGGTCGATACCAAGATCGACCTGCGCAATGTGCGGATGCGGTTCCTGTTCTTTGAAACCTTCGCCCATCCCGAGGCCACCGTCACCGCGGTTCTGGATCCGGCGCAACTGGCGGACCTGCCCACAGTGCGCCGCAAGCTGATGCAGGTTCCCGTCACCCTGTCGCTGCATGGCGCCGATGTCGACCTGTCCCCGCGGGTTGCGGTAACCCTGCTGGACAATGACCGGGTCAATATTTCCTCGGTCGATCCCGTCATCCTGCAGCTGAAGGATTTCAACCTGATGGCCGGGCGCGAGAAGCTGGAGGAAGCCGCCAATGTCACCATCACACCGCTGGGGATCGTCAATCTCAACCTGACCTTCCAACGCACCTCCCCCGGAACGGCGCCAGCCATCGCCGCGCCTGTGTCCGGAGCCTCGGCCGCGCTGGAAACCGCCGGAGATTTCAGCCGTGAGGCCTGCCTTGGCCGGTTCGATATTCTGTCCCGCAGCCGCAGCGTGAACTTTGCCCCGTCCACCGCGCGGCTGGACCGAACCTCGATCATCTTTCTGGACAGCCTGTACGATATCGTCAGCCGCTGCCCCTCGATCATTCTTGAGGTTGGCGGTCACACCGACAGTCAGGGCCAGGCGGCCTGGAACATGCGACTGAGCCAGCAACGCGCCGATGCGGTGGTGAGCTATCTGACCCGCAAAGGCATTGGGGCGGATCGACTGAAACCGGTCGGCTATGGTGAAACCACGCCGCTGGTGTCCAACGACACCGCGCAGAACCGTGCCAAGAACCGTCGGATTGATTTCAAGGTTCTGAACTGACCCACGGCAAACCGGTAAAAAGAAAGGGCTGTCCCCGCGGGGACAGCCCTTTTATTTTCTCCAAGACACTTCGCCCTGTGGCTGGGATTTATTCCGCGCCCCGGTCCAGCGTGGTGAAGAAGGCCGAGATTGCCTCTTCGAGCCGACGCCGGTCGATGGCGGAGAAATCCCGTTCCATCGCCATCTCGATCTTCCCATCCCGGGCCTGACATCGCACCGTCCCCGCGGGGACAGCGCAGCGCAGGGTCGTCTTTGCACTGGCCGATTTCGGCGCGGTCCCACCAGCGGGGCTGCTGGAAACTTCGGATGTCGGCGATGTTAGGACGCCCCGCAACAGCACCAGTTCTGCCTCTGCCGTATCAGGCCGCAGAGACCGCAGCTGCGCCTGCAACTGCGCTTGCGCCTTTGGATCATCCGCCAGCCGCTTCTTCAGATCGAGCCCCAACGCGCGCGGGATCACCTCAGGGAAGGTAAGCTCGGTCCCGATCATGAGCAGCAAGTCGGCAAAATGGCGAATGTAGCTGCGTTTCTGACGACCGGCAGAGGCATAGAGAAGCCGCACGGCCTCATCAATGCTGTCCGCCTCCGTCTCGGGATCCTGCGCATAGGACACGGCCAGCTGCGCCATCTCGGCAAAGGAGATATCCCGGCGCACCAAGTTTTCGTCGACCATCCGGCGATAGAGGCCCTGCAGGGTTTCCCCCTTGGCCACTAGCCCAGCCGGAATGGCTGCGAAGCTGTCATCACCTGTTTCCTCAAGCAGGGCACGATAAGCCGACAGACGCCGAAAGCCCTGAACCAGCTGATAGACACCCCCGTCTTCCTCGACCCGGATCGGGTTCGACAGCCCGATCGAGCGGATCGAATCCTTCAGCTCATCCAATTCGGGATCCCGGCTGACAGAGCGGTCCCGGACCAGTTTGTCAGTGCGGATCTTCCCCAGCGGGATCCGGTCCACGACCAGCCCCAGTTTCTTGAGTCGCACGAACTCATGCGCCAGCCGGTCATTTTCCGCTCGGATCGTTTTCTCTGCCTCGGCGCGCTGGCGCAGGGCATCTGCGTTCTCGGTGATAGCCGTCGCCATCGGACCGCGCCGCGCCTCTCCGGCGCCGGATACCTCAGGCGTCTTTTGCCGGGGCGTTTTGGCCGCAGCCGGGGCAGGGGGGTCTTCTGGGAAATCGATGTCGAAAACTCTGCGCTTGCTCATGCCTCATCCTCCAGCTTCTCCCAGGCGGCGACCGCGTTTGTCTTGAACTCATCATAGGCCTGATCGAAAGACGCCCGCGCGCGCCGCCAGGTTTCGCGCGTCATGTCCCGGTAATCGATCTCGTAGATCGAGCTCAGGAACCGTCCCGACTGTTCGACCGCACGGGTCATTTCGATCGGGTGCTCGGTCATCCTGCCGTCGAAAACCTTCATGAAGGCATTACGCATCGCGCGGTGCAGATCGTTGCCGGACTCATAGCGCGTCAACAGAAAGCGAACGTCCTGAAACACCTTGGGCAAAGAGAATGTCCCCGCGGGGACAACCCCGTTGAAGGCTGACAGATCCTCAAGCGCTTCGGACAGCTGTCCGATAAAGGAGGTGGTCGAGTCATATTCCCAATAGCCCGGCCCCGACGGGATGTAGAGCATGTCGGCCGCAAAGACCGCATTCATCGACTGATAGCCAATCGCCGGCGGGCAGTCGAAAATGATCAGGTCGTATTCATCCGCAGGCAGCTGATCGAGGTAGCGCGACACCGCCGCAAAGAAGGACCATTCGGGATTGAGGTAGCGGTACTGCGCGCTGGCAAATTCGACAAAGGCCGCATTGGCGCAGCTGGGCACCAGATCGATCGTCGGCCAGCTGGTCGGTTTGATGAAATCCCCGATGCGCAGATCCTGCAGGCCCATGCCGGTGATCGATCCCGGCAGGCGGCGTTCGGGCAGGGCGGCCCCGGTTTCTGCGCCCCGGGCCGATGCGTTCATGCGTTCGGTTTCGCGCACCAGATCCCGCGCCATGATGCCCCAGACCGTATAGTCCTCGGTGACGTCGCTCAGCCCCATGGAGTGGGACAGAGTCGCCTGCGGATCGAAATCGAGGCAGAGCACCCGGTATCCGTCCAGCGCCGCCGCGTGGGCGAAATGCAGCGCCACGGTAGACTTGCCGGCGCCGCCCTTGAAGTTGGAAATCGCCACCCGCAGAGCGCGCTTGCCCGCCGGGCGCTGCGGCAGCAGGGACTTGCGGTTGATCTTGATCCGGCGCCGCAGCTCGTTGATCTCTTCCAGGGAATACCAGCGCTGGCGGCCGTCTTCCTCGACCTGTCCCTGCGGCAGGGAGGGGTCGGCCGCCAACCGCCCGCGCAGAGTGGATTGATTGACCTTGAAAATCAGCTCTGCGACTTCCCAGCTGGAAAATCTGCGCAGGGTCTTTTCCATCTCGGGGGAAAAGGTCTGCTGCCGGATCCAGCTTTGCATCTTGAGTGACTGCGCCTGCAACCGGGCTAGGTCTTCGTGTGTAAACATGACTGCTCCTACATCAAAGTGGCATAGGTCCCGTTTACCCAGGACGCTAATTCTGCCTCAAAACCCATTTACGTCGGATTTGCAAAAAACGCAAAACCTATTATTGTTTGAATTAGCGTCCTGTCCCTGCGGGGACACCTTGTTCAGAGGGCTGAAAACAAACGCCTGTGTCACTGCTCAGCCGATTCGGAGGCACATGGCAATACGCCCCGTTTTTTGGCCTTCAATGGCGCAGATATAGGGGGACATGAAGAAACCCTCCCCAACCTATTGGGGGACATTTTCGATTGAATAGGGGACATCCTGCGCGTCCCCCAATACCATTGATACCAATTTTCTTATCAGAAAAAGGTTTGGGTATGCCCGACCAATCCGATGGGTTCTTGACAGAATCGGAACTCCGGACGCAAATTAGGCCAAGATACAGAAAAACGTTGAGTTCGGATCGAAACCGACCAACACGACGGCTGCGTTCTCTCAGACAAGAAAACACAGCGCATGAGGCAACCGGCTGCTATTTGTTTCAAATAGCAGCCATGGCGGGAACGGGGATGGCAATGCTTGCCAAAAGACCAGCGGGTCGTCATGCGGCGGCGATCAAGTACGATGTTCTCACTGCCATGGGAGCATATGCGCTGGCACAGGGACCGACCTCCCAACGGCTTGTTCTTCGTTTACTGACGCTTCTGACAGCTCGCTACAACTGGCAACGGGATGAACTCGCTGTAGGCCAGCGTGAGATTGCCCGGCTCTGGGATGTGGATGAGCGCACCGTGAAGCGAGAGATGGCCAAGCTGCGCTCCATGGGATGGCTGGTCATCAAACGGCAGGGCGCGCGGGGCAGGGTCTCTCAGTACGGTCTGGGGCTGGATCGGATACTGGATGACACCCGGGACCGCTGGGCCGCCGTAGGCCCTGATTTTGACTGCAGGATGAGCGGTAGCGACGAACAGCCAACCAATGTGGTGCCCTTGCGCAGCGAGGCCAGCGCACCGGCGCCGGATTTGTCTGATGGCACCGAATGGAGCCTCGCCAAGGGCCTGCTGCATACAGAGGACATGGCGACCTATACGGCCTGGATACAGGCTCTGACACGGGAGAGTAGGGCAGGGGGCCGCCTGGTGCTGCGCGCGCCGAGCCGGTTCCATGCGACCTATGTCATGTCGCACCTGAAGCGCAGATTGCTGACCGCCTGCCGTGATGTGGACAGCGACATTACAGACATTACCGTCGTGTCGTGAAGAAAGGCGCCCCGCATCGGAGGGCGCCTAGAACGGTAGGTGAACCTATCGGCGATGCCCGCCGGGCACCTGACGTTCGAAATAGCCGAACATAAGGCTGATGATCCCTGCAATCACCATATAGACCAGTGCCAGCAGCAAGAGCGGCTCATAGACGATGAAGGTGTCGGAGCGAACGCGGGAGGACACCGCGTAGATGTCCATCACCGTGATGGTGGCGATCAGCGGCGTTGCCTTCAATTGCAGGATGGTTTCCCCGCCAAGCGTCGGCAGCACGTTGCGCACGGCCTGAGGCAGCCAGATGCGGCGGAACATGGTCATCCGGGGCATGCCAAAGGATTTGGCCGCTTCCAGCTGTCCACGGGCAACGCCAGAGAATGCGCCCCGCATCACCTCGCCCTCGTACCCGGCATAAGACAGCGTCAGCGCCAGCACCGCATAGGGCCAGGCCTGCCGCAGGTACGGCCAGAGTTCAGAGGAACGGATCCAGGGAAACTGCGGAAATAAGGAGCCAAGCCCATAATACAGCAGCCAGATCTGCAGCAGCAACGGGGTGCCGCGTATCACCGTGCAGAACATCCGGGCCGGGGCGGACAGATACCAAGGCCCCACCGCCTGGGCGAGCCCCAGCGGCACCGCCAGAAGAAAGCCGAGGATGGTTGTCACCACGAGGATCCAGAGTGTGGTCCACATGCCTTCGATCGCCAGCGGCATGTATTTCGGCAGCCAGTCCCAGCGCAGGCTGACGGCGCACCAGACAACAAAGGCCGCAAAAAGCGCCAGCATCACGATCCGATGCGGTTGGAAAAATGCGCGCAGGCTGGTCATTGGCGGCCCTCCTTTAGCGACGGCTGACCACGGCGGGCCCATTTCTCAACCCGGCCAAAGATGACCCCGGAGCAGAGCGTAACCAGCAGGTAGAGCGCCCCGGCAGCAAGGAAGAAGGTGAAATAGGCGCGGGTGCTGCTGGCGGCCTGTTTGGTCTCCAGCGTCAGCTCGTTGAAACCGACAACGGCCAACAATGCGGTGTCCTTGGTCGCGATCAGCCACAGATTGGCCAGACCCGGCGTGGCAAAGGCCATCATTGCCGGGATGGTGACCCGGCGCATAGTCATCAATGCAGGCATCCCATAGGCGCGGGCCGCTTCGATCTGGCCGGGCGGGACGGCTTGAATGGCGCCGCGCAGCACTTCGGTCGCATAGGCGCCCTGCACGATCCCCAGAACCCAGATGCCGGCGGCGACCCCGTTGATCTCGATCCGCCCACCGCCAAGCAGCGCGGACGCCTTGTTGATAAGATCGGTGCCCACGTAATAGAGGATCAGGATCAGCACCAGTTCGGGAACGGCGCGGATCACGGTGGTGTATACGGCCAGAAGGTCACGCGTGACCTTCCCGCCGTAAAGTTTTCCATAGGCCCCGAACAGCCCGATCAGAAGCCCCAGTCCAAAAGCACCAAAGGCGATTTGCAGAGAATTTGCCAACCCGCGCAGCAGGTTGCTTCCCCAGCCTGGAGCCGACAGCGATAGCAGTGCTGCGCTGTCAGCCAGACCAAGCGCGTTCAGGAAGTCAGTCACGGTAGCGCCTTAGTAGATGCTGGTCGTGAAGTATTTGGAGGTGATTTCGGCGTGGGTGCCGTCGGCAAGGATCTTGGCGATTCCTTTGTTCAGCGCCGCCTTCAGATCCTCTTCACCCTTGCGCACACCGGCGCCGACGCCTTTGCCCAGAATAGCAGGATCGTCTTTGACCGGGCCTTTGATCTCGCAGCAAGCGCCTGCGTCAGAACCGACGAAATCCGCCATGGCGATGCTGTCGGCCTGGGTCGCGTCGATGCGGCCGGCGAACAGATCCTGGTTGGCTTCGTCCTGGGTCTGATAGACGCGGATTTCGGCGTCCTTGAAGTATTCCTGCGCATAGGCCTGGTGGATGGTCGAGGCCTGCACGCCCAGGATCTTGCCTGCCAGCGATTCAGGGGTCGGCTCAATGTCCATGGTCTTGTCCGCAACGATCACCGTGGGGGTGTTATAGTAAGCGTCGGAGAAATCGATGGTTTTCATGCGCTCTTCGGTGATCGACATGGAGGCCATGATGGCGTCGATCTGCTTGCCGGTCAGCGACGGGATAATGCCGTCCCATGCAACCGGAGTAATCACGCAGTCCAGTTCAGCAGCGGCGCAAACCGCGTTGATGACGTCGATTTCCCAACCAACCCAGTTGCCGGAGCTGTCAGCCGAGGCAAAGGGCGGATAGGGTTCGGCCGCGATACCGATCTTTACTTCTTCGGCTGTGGCCATGGTCGCGGCCAGCGCCAGCGCGGCGGTCGTCGCGGAAAGCAATGATTTGAATGTCATAGGTATTCTCCCTGAGTTGAGATGATTGGCCTTTGCGGCCTTGCCGCCCTTAGTGGACGGATTTCAGAAACTGTTGCAGACGGGGGGATTGCGGGTTGCCAAAGACCTGTTCTGGCGGTCCCTGTTCCTCGATCCTCCCCTGGTAGAGGTAGACAACGTGATCCGCGACCTCGCGGGCGAATTTCATTTCGTGGGTTACCAGCAGCATGGTGCGCCCTTCGGCGGCAAGGTCGCGGATGACGGTCAGCACTTCGCCCACCAGTTCCGGATCCAGCGCCGATGTGGGTTCGTCGAACAGCATGACCGACGGATCAACCGCCAGCGCGCGCGCAATCGCTGCCCGCTGCTGCTGTCCGCCGGACAGAAAGGCCGGAAAGGTATCTGCCTTATCGGCAAGCCCGACCCGTTCCAGCAACTGGCGGGCCTTGGTGATCGCTTCGGCGCGCGGTTGTTTCAGCACATGCACCGGCACTTCGATCACGTTTTCCAAAAGGGTGCGGTGGGTCCAGAGGTTGAACTGCTGGAACACCATGGCCAGACGGGTGCGGATCCGTTCGATCTGACGGCGATTCGCCGGGCTGCCATCGCTGCGCATGGCGACCTCCTCGCCGCCGATGATGATCTTGCCGGACGTGGGTTGTTCCAGAAAATTGATGCAGCGCAGCATAGTTGATTTGCCAGAGCCGGAGCCGCCGATGATGGCGACCACGTCGCCTTTCTGCGCGGTCAGTGAAACCCCCTTCAGAACCTCCAGATGCCCGAATGATTTGTGCAGATCCGTGACCCGGATCGCCTCGGTGGCGGCGTCGGGGGCAGGGGGTGTCTGAGCAGCTGTGCTGGCAGCGGCGCTTTGCGGCATTTTTCGCGGTCCTTACTTTTCGGCTTGTAGTAAGGACGAACAATAGTAATTATGCAAGTGTATAATTTGAAATCGTCAGGCCGGAGAGACCGTGACCGAAGAACGCCGGAAATTTAAGCGGGAGACTGCAGAGGCCCGAAAGGCCGCCCTGATCGCGGCTACGCTTGAGCTGGTTGCCGAAAATGGCGTGCGCGGGGCGACGGTCCGGGCCATCGCCGAGCGTGCCGATGTGACGCAAGGTCTGATCCGGCACTACTTCTCCTCCAAGGAAGAGTTGATCAGCGCCGCCTACGAACATCACATGACCTATATGACGGATCTGACCGAGGCCCCGGCGACGCAGGTCACCGGCTGTGCGGTGAGCAGGCTGTCGGCCTTTGTTGTGGCCTCGCTTACGCCGCCGGTTGTCGATCCGCGTTCGATTGGTCTTTGGGCCAGTTTCCTCAACAAGGTGCAGCAGGATCCGGTCATGCGCCAGATTCACGCGCAGACCTATGCCGATTTCCGGGACCGGCTTGAGGCGCTGATTGATGCTGCGCTGCGTGAGACCGGACGCTCCGTCGCGCCGCTTGGCCTGCGCCATCTCGCCATTGCCTGCGACGCGGTGATCGACGGTCTGTGGCTCGAAGGTGGCGCCTTGCCGGATGCTTTTGAGCCGGGAGAGCTGCCCGAAATCGGGGTGCGCTCCGTCGGCGCCATTACCGGATTGGAATTGAAAATGACACCTCAGGAAAAGGCTGATCGGCCATGAAAACAACAGATGTGACCACGCGTTTGGCAGGGCTGGGCGGTGCAAAATGGGAAATACACCTGAAAGCACGCGCCATGGCCGAAGCAGGCGCCGATCTGGTCGAGATGACCATCGGTGAGCCGGACGTGCCGGTGCCTCAGGCGCTGCTGGATACTGCGGCCCGCGCTATGCAGTCTGGCCGTACTGGATACTCCGATGGGCGGGGCGAAATGAACCTGCGCCGAGCGCTGGCCGCGCAATACAGCAGCAAGATCGGCCGGGCGTTCGAGCCGGACAACTTCCTTTGTTTCCCGGGCACCCAGACCGCACTGTTCGCGGTGATGACCGGTGTCGCGCAGCACGGCGATGAGGTGCTGGTCGGGGATCCTATGTATGCCACCTACGAAGGGGTCATTCGCGCAACCGGCGCCAATATGGTGCCCGTGCCCCTGCGCCCCGAACACGGGTTTCGCATGCAGGCCGAAGATATCGCCGCCCGTATCACACCGCGGACCCGCGCGGTGCTGCTGACCTCACCGCACAATCCCACAGGGTCGATTTTGACGCCAGAGGATATCGCGGCCATCGGCAAACTTGCCGTGGAGCATGATTTCTGGATCATCTCGGATGAGGTTTACGCCGAACTGGTGTTCGATGGTGCTGAGTTTACATCGCCGCTGGCGCAGGCCGATATCGCGGACCGGGTGATCGCCGTATCCTCGGTTTCCAAATCCCATGCGGCGCCGGGATTCCGCAGCGGCTGGTGTGTCGCCTCCAAGGAGTTCTGCGATGCCTTGCTGCCGTTTTCCGAAACCATGCTGTTCGGCAACCAGCCTTTCATCGCGGACATGACCGAACAGGCTGTGCGCGAGGGATCTTCTGTGGCGGCAGGCATGGTGAGCCGGTTCTCTGCCCGCGCCGAACGTCTGGCGGATCGGCTGCATGCGGAAACAGGACTGACCGTGCACCGTCCCGAAGCCGGTATGTTCGCGATGATCGATGTCTCTGCCACCGGCATGGATGGTGATGCCTATGCGATGGATCTGTTGGAAAACGCTGGGGTTGCGGTGATGCCGGGCTCTTCTTTCGGGGAAAGCCTGAAAACCTGGGTGCGCGTGGCACTGACCATCGAAGATGCTGGTTTCGACAAAGCGCTTGACCGGATCGTGGCCCATGCCGCCCAAAAGGCGCAGGAGGTCGCATGACCAGCGTCGGAGAACAGCTTGTCGCAGATCTGAAGGCGCGCGGCGTGACCTGTGTGTTCGGTATTCCCGGAGTGCACACCGTGGAACTTTACCGGGGGCTTGCCGCGTCGGGGCTGCGTCATGTGACGCCGCGCCACGAACAGGGCGCTGGGTTCATGGCAGATGGCTACGCCCGCGTGTCGGGACAGCCAGGCGTAGCCTTTGTCATCACCGGGCCGGGATTGACCAACACGCTGACGCCCATGGCGCAGGCGCGGGCGGATTCCGTGCCGATGCTGGTCGTCTCTGGGGTCAATGCGGCCCCGTCGCTGGGGAAGGGTATGGGGCATCTGCACGAATTGCCCGACCAGCACGCGCTGGCGGCGACGGTGGCACTGGTGTCCGAACATGTCGACAGTCCAGAAGCGCTGACTCCGGCGCTGAACCGGGTGTTCGATCAGGTACAGAGCCCGCGACCCGGTCCTGTGCATGTGCAGATCCCGCTGGATATCGCCGGTAATGCTGCACCCGAAGGCGCGGCGGCTCCCCAGTCAAACGCGAACTATCCAGAGGCGGATGCCGATCAGATTGCCGAAGCCGCGCGACGGCTGAACGCCGCGCGGCGCCCGGTGATCCTTGCAGGCGGCGGGGCCAAATCGGAAGCGGCGCAGTTGCGGCGCCTGGCTGAACGGCTGGATGCTCCAGTGGTACAGACGGTCAACGCCCGTGGGGTGCTTTTCGATCATGCCCTGAGCGTTCCGGCGAGCCCCAGCCTGCAGGCAACACGGGCACTGATCGAAGAGGCCGACGTGGTTCTGGCCATCGGAACCGAGATGGGGCCGACGGATTATGACATGTACGCAACCGGCACCATGCCTGCGATGGCTGGGCTGATCCGGGTCGATCTATGTGACCAACAATTGCAGCGTCACCCTGCTGAGCTCAGCATTCAAAGCGGGGCAGGGGGCTTTCTGACTGCCCTTCTGGCAGCGATGCCGGACGGGCAGGCGGGTAGTGATGGCGCCGCGCGGGCGGCCCGCACCCGCGATGCCGCGCTGGCAGAGCTTGGACCGGAGTATCGCGATCAGGTTGCCGTGCTTGAGGCCATGCGCGATGCGCTGCCGGGGGCGATCATGGTCGGGGATTCAACGCAGCCGATCTATGCCGGGAATCTTTACTACGATCACGACCGCCCCGGCGGCTGGTTCAATGCGGCAACGGGATATGGCGCGCTCGGCTATGGCATTCCCGCAGCCATCGGGGCCGCGATAGCTGCGCCTGACGCGCGGGTGATCTGTATCGTCGGCGATGGCGGTGCGCAGTTTTCGCTGCCCGAAGTCATGGTCGCGGTCGAGGAAGATCTGCCGGTCACATTCGTGGTCTGGAACAACCACGGCTACCGCGAAATCGCGACCTCGATGCAGGACGTTGGCGTGACAGTGGTTGGCTGTGATCCCACGCCGCCCGATTTTGCCGCAACCGCCCGATCCTTTGGCATTCCGCATCAGGCGGTGGCTCAAACCCCGGCCGAGGTCGCCGCTGCTTTGCGCGCGGCGCCGAAAACCGGCCCTTCCATGATTGAAATCGCGGCACCTGTTTTTGTGCCGACACAGGACTAGAATATGAGCAACCCTTCGTTTGAGTTTACCCGCGCTATCACCCGCCGTCCGGCGGCCAGCATCGTCAACGGGCTGCGCGCCGAGGATATCGGCACCCCGGATCTGGAGACCATGCTGAAGGCCCATGCGTCTTATGTGGCGGCCCTCAAAAGCACCGGCGCCGAAGTGATCGAGTTGGAGCCGCTGGAGGCCTATCCCGATGCGGTCTTTGTCGAGGACACCGCGCTGTGCCTGCCGCAGGGCGCCGTTTTGATGCGCCCCGGCGCGCCGTCCCGCATGGGGGAGGTGGCCGAAATGGCTCCGGCCCTGCGAGGATGCTATGAGGATCTGCGCGAAATCAAGGGACCCGGCCATATCGAAGGCGGGGACATTCTGGTGACCGGTCGCGAGATCCTGGTGGGCCGCTCGGATCGCACGGATGCGGCGGGCGTTGCCGAGTTGGCAGAGATCGCGGCGGAATGGGGCCACTCCCTGCGCGAGGTTTTCACGCCCGAGGGGGTTTTGCACTTCAAGACCGATTGTTCCCTGATGGATGCGGAAACGATCTTGTCCACCCGTCGGCTGGATGCCTCGGGCTGTTTCGAAGGCTACCGGGTTCTGCACGTGGCCGATGGCGAAGAGGCAGCGGCCAACGCGATCCGGTTCAACAATCTGGTGCTGATGGCGGCGGGGTTCCCGCGCACTGCCGAAATGCTGGACCGCGAAGGGTTCGAGGTCGTGGAGATTGACAACCGCGACTGCGCGAAACTGGACGGCGGCATGTCCTGCCTGTCGCTGCGGTTCTGATCCCGTCAGCGGCCAGTGCGGGGCAGTTTGGTGCCACTCCAGTAGGCGCCGCTGTCCTGACGCAGGTCCTCATAGGCCTCGATCCGGCGGCGGGCGGTGTCTCCGCCTGCCGTAATCAGGTGTGTCAGCAGGCATTCCAGCACCGCCATGGCACCACCATAGGCGCCAAAGGCATGCAGCGAATTCGACGCGACGGCCAGCACATGATCGGCGTGGATGCCGGGGGCGATCACCTCGCTGTCTGAAATCAGCACGACCTTGGCGCCTCTCTTTGCCGCCATGCGCAGGGCCTGAATGGTCCCCGAGGAATAGGGGGCAAAGGTGATGGCGATCAGGCAGTCCTCCGCCGAGAGGTCGATTAGATCGTCCATCGCCGAGCCCATATGGCGCGGCACCAGATCCAGATCCGGCAGTGCCATCCGCCCCACGTAGTGAAAGTAATGCGCCAGTGAATATGAGGCGCGGGTGGCGGTGACGTAACATCGCCGTGCCGAGGTCAGCGTTTCAACAATGGCAGCGGTCCGTTCGGGGGTCATCAGCCGCAAAGAGCGCGCTACGATGTTGATCTCGTTGCGGGCCGCGCGCGCCTGAAGCGCCGCCGACGGCGCATCGGAGGTTTGCATCTGCGCCAGCCAATCCTCTCCCAGCCCCGCCTCTTGCCCAGTGACAAGCGCGGCGCGGAAGGGGGTGCGCAGGGCTTCGAAACTGTCAAACCCCAGATGTTCAGCAAGACGCACCAGCGTATTGGCGCTGATCCCGGCCTTGGTAGCGGTAAGTCGCACCGGGTCGAGCGCGAAATCACCCGGCTTATCGATGATATATTTCGCCGCCGCCGCCAGTTTGGGCGGCATGTGGGAAATGCCCTCTTTCAGCGTGGCCAGCAGGCGGGCGGTCTGTTTCGGATCAAGTTGGGGGTTCATGGGATAAAAAGAACATATGTGCTGAACCATGCAACAGGAAATCACACGGTCTGCGCAGGCCCACGGATCAATTGCGACCGATGATATGCTGGCGCAGGGCGTGACCCAGACCGGAAAGCGCGAACAGGATGGCGGCAAGGCAGACAATGGTCGGCCCGGTCGGCGTGTCAAAGGTAAAAGCCAGTTGCAGCCCCCCGAGGGCAGACAAGGCGCCGATCGTTGCCGCAATCAGCGCCATTCGTTCCGGGGTCGAGGCAAAGGGACGTGCGGCGGCGGCCGGGATCAGCAACAGCGCGGCGATCAGCAAGACGCCGACCACCTTGATCGCCACCGCGACGACAAGCGCGAGGGCAATGGTCAGCACCATCTGCTCTCGTTTCGGGTCGATCCCGGCGGCATAGGCTAGATCTGGGTTCAGGGTCGCCGTCAGAAGCGCCGACCACCGCGCCCAGAGCAACAGCAGAACCAGCGCCGCGCCGCCCCAGATAATCGCCAGATCAACGCGGTTGACGGCCAGAATATCGCCAAACAGATAAGCCATCAGATCAATCCGGACCCCATGCAGGAAGGAGACCGCGACTAGGCCAAAGGCCAGCGAAGAATGTGCCAGAACCCCGAGCAGCGTATCCATGGCATAGCCCCGGTTGCTGAGGCTCGAAACCGCTGTCGCCATCATTAGCGAGGTAACGAGCACGCCCGCAAAAACCGAGGTGTCAAAAGCCAGCGCCAAAGCTACGCCCAGGATGGAAGCATGCGCCGTGGCATCGCCGAAATAGGCCATCCGGCGCCAGACCACGAAACAGCCCAGCGGCGCCGCCGCTAGCGCGACACCGATCCCGGCAAGTGCGGCGCGGATCAGGAAACTGTCGAGAAAGCTCATGATACCTTGTCCATATCTGCGGCGTCCCGGTTTGCGTCGGAGGGGCCATGATCGTGGTCGCAGCCAGGACCATGATCGTGGGAATGGTCGTGCGAGTGGTTGTGTTCGTGCCGGTAAAGCGCCAGCGCTCCTTGGGTTCCGGTGCCAAACAGCGCCCGGTATTCCGGGGCAGAGGCCACGTGTTCCGGCTCCCCCTCGCAGCAAATATGGCCGTTGAGGCAGATCACCCGGTCAGAGGCGGCCATGACCACGTGCAATTCATGGCTGACCATCAACACCGCGCAGCCGAGTTCAGCCCGTACGGTTGCGATCTGTTGGTAAAAGGCGGCGGAGCCGGGCTGATCAAGGCCTTGGGTGGCTTCATCCAGAATCAGAAGTTGCGGGTTTGTCAGCAGCGCCCGGGCCAAAAGGACGCGCTGGAACTGCCCGCCCGACAGGCCCGACATCTGCCGGGTGGCCAGCCGGTCGGCGCCGGCCTGTGCCAATGCGGCTTCGGCCTGGGCGTCAGTGACGCGGCTCGGCAGGCTCAGAAACCGGCGCACGGTTAACGGCAGGGTCGGATCGATATGCAGTTTTTGCGGCACATAGCCGATGCGCAGGCCAGGCGCGCGGGTGATGCTGCCCCGGCTGGGCTTCAGGGCGCCGATGATGCTGCGCAAGAGCGTGGATTTTCCCGATCCGTTCGGCCCGACGATGGTGAGGATCTCACCCGCTTCGATATTCAGGTTCACATCGGACAGCACCGTGTTGCCGCCATACTGAACGGACAGGCCTTTCAGGGATACAAGGCTCATGCAGCCTGTGCCTTCTGGCATTTTGGGCAGATCCCTTCGGCTTCGACGACGGTGCGTTCGATCAGGAACCCGGCTTCCTCTGCTGCGGCGCCGAGCTGTCCCTTGGTAGGATCGGTATGCACTTCGGCCACGGCATCGCAGATTCGGCAGATCATGAAGATCGGCGCGTGCCTGTCGCCGGGATGGGTGCAGGCCACAAAGGAATTCAACCGTTCGATCTTGTGGGCAAAGCCATTCTTGACCAGGAAATCCAGCGCCCGATAGGCGACCGGGGGCTGCGAGCCGAGTCCCTCTTCGCGCAACCGGTCCAGAATGTCATAGGCGCCGAGCGCCCGGTGCTCTTGCAGCAGGATTTCCAGCACCCGCCGCCGTACGGGGGTGAATTGCAGGCCCTTTGCCTTGCACCGGGCATCCACTGCGGCAATGCAGTCGTGGATACAGCTGCTGTGATCGTGGGTTTCGAAGCCGATCGAATCCATCAGGGGTCTCCGCACAGGGCAATTGAAGGGGCAGTAACAGGCGCCGATTTGGGTCTTGATATGTTATGTTATGACGTTTATCAAGCCGCGTAATGTTATACAATTACATCGACTCGGGACGAGAGGACTGTCGGAATGAAAGGCTTATCTTACGCAGCGGCGCTGCCTGCTGTTTTTGGAGCAGGGATGGCGCTGGCCGAGGTGCCGCGGGTAGCGGTTGATATCGCGCCGGTGCATGGGCTGGTCGCCCGTGTGATGCAGGGAGTGGGAGAGCCGGATCTGGTGGTGCCGCCCGGTGCGTCACCCCATGGCTACGCGATGCGCCCCTCCGAAGCGCTGGCGCTGGACCGCGCTGATGCGGTGTTCTGGATTGGCGAAGCACTGACACCCTGGCTGGAAGGCCCGCTTGAGACCCTGGCGGGGCGGGCGCGGGTGACCGAACTGCTGGATGTCGATGGCACGCTGGAGCTGGAGTTCCGGTCGGGCACGACCTTTGATCACGATGATCACGATCATGAAGCCGAGCATGATCATGACGGTCACGCTGGCGAAGATCACGATGGACATGAGGATCACGCCGAAGAGGGCGAGCATGGTGACGATCATGATCACATGGCGCATGATGAACACGGCGACGCGCATCACGAGGATCACGCTGGCCACGCACATGAAGGCATTGACCCCCATGCCTGGCTGGCGCCGGAAAACGCAGAGCTGTGGCTATCGGTCATTGCCGCAGAGCTGGCCGCGCTGGACCCCGAAAACGCAGAGATCTACATGGCCAACGCCAAGGCCGGTCAGGCGGAAATCAAGGAAACCGTAGGGCGCCTTGATGCGGTTCTGGAGCCACTGCGCGCCAGCGCCTTCATCGTTTTCCACGACGCTTACCAGTATTTCGAGCACAGTTTTGCGCTGACCTCATCCGGGGCGATTTCGCTGGGCGATGCTTCGGACCCAAGCCCTGCGCGCATTGCCGAGATCCGCGATGCGGTAGCGTCCTATGGCGTTGCCTGTGTCTTTTCCGAGCCGCAGTTCAATCCGGGACTGGTCGATACGGTGCTGGATGGGACCGGGGCAAAAACGGTAGTGATCGACCCCATGGGCAGCCACATCCTGCCGGGGCCGGATTTCTACACGGATCTGTTGTCCGAACTGGGCAGCGCCATGGCGAGCTGCCAATAGGTATTCCGGAAAGGGGCAGGGCGGGGGACACTGGTCCGCCCCTTTCAAAACCGGTTCTTGACCAAATGCGTCAGGGTCGCGCCGGTCTCGTAATAGGCTTGTTTGAGTCCGGCAAAGGGAAGGCTGTGGCTGGCCACCGGGTCTACCGGAAGGCAGGATGTCTCGCCAGTCAGCAGTGCCTCCGCCATGCGGGTGCCAAACAGTGTGCCGGGGCAGATGCCGCGCCCGGAATAGCCGAAACAGGCATAGCCGCCGTCCAGATGCTGGATCTTCGGCAGGTGTTCCGTGGTCATTGCGATCCGCCCGAACCAGGTCTGTCGCAAGGGCGTGTCGGCCAGCGCCGGGAATAGATCGGCCAGTTTGCGCCGCAGCCAGCCGAGGTGAATGCCGCTGCCGGGATGGTTCAGCGCCCCCATGCCGCCGATGATCAGGCGACCTTCCTGATCCAGCCGCCAGGAGGACATGACCAGCGCCGAATCCCAGCATCCTTCCAGCTCGGGCAGGATGGCCCTGCGAACACTGTCCGGCAGCGGATCGGTTGCGGCTTGGAAATAATGCACCGGGATCATGGCTGGGGTTTGCAGCCCTTCGATGGGCAGGGCGTAGCCGTTGGTGGCGACGATCATATGCTTGGCGCGAATGCGGCCATTGGGGGTGGTGATGTCCCAGATATCCTGCTGCCGTGTGGCCGAAAGGGCAGGGGTCTCTGCGTGGACCTTTGCACCTGCACCCGCAGCGGCCCGGGCGAGGCCACGGGCATAGGCCAGCGGCTGGATCGTGCCAGCGCGTGGATCGAACAGCGCGCCGAACACCTGTTCGGACCCGACCCTTGCCTGCGCTTCGCTTGCGTCCAACAGTTTGACCGGAGCGCCGATCCGCGACAGCTGGCCGAAGCGCCGTTGCAGGTCTTTCATGCCGCTGGGGGCATGGGCGCAGTGCAGCGTGCCCTTGCGGACAGGTTCGCAGGCGATCTGATGGGTTTCGATCAGGTCATAGACCATATCCGGTGCCCCGGCGAGCAGGCCGGACAGGCGGCGCCCAGCTGCCTCGCCGATTTCGGCGTTGATATCCTCGGGGGGCAGCCAGAGGCCGGCATTGGCCAGACCGACATTGCGCCCCGACCCACCGCTGCCGAAACTGCCCGCCTCGATCAGGCGGACATCGGCGCCTAGTCCCGCAGCCTTCAGCGCGGCGGCACACCCTGTGTAGCCGCCGCCGATCACCACCAGATCCGCAGTGACCTCTTCGGTCAGCTGCGGCGCCAGGATCTGCTCCCGGCAGGTGTCATGCCAAAGACTGGACGCCAGATCAGATGTCAAATTTGATCCCCTGTGCAAGTGGCAGATCGCGTGAATAGTTCACAGTATTCGTCTGCCTGCGCATATACCCTTTCCAGGCGTCAGATCCGCTTTCGCGGCCGCCGCCGGTTTCCTTTTCTCCGCCAAAGGCCCCGCCGATTTCGGCACCGGAGGGTCCGATGTTCACATTGGCGATACCGCAATCCGAACCCGCTGCCGAGAGGAAATATTCGGTCTCGCGCACATCGGTGGAGAAGATGCAGGAGCTGAGCCCCTGAGGCACGTCGTTCTGCAGGGCGATGGCCTCATCCAGATCGTCGTATTTCACCACATAAAGGATCGGCGCGAAGGTTTCGGTATGCATGATTGCCGATTGTTCCGGCATTTCCACGATGGCCGGATGGGCATAGGCCGCATCGCCATGGCTGCCCTTTTGCGCCTGCCCGCCGCCGTGCACCTTTCCACCTTCGGCCTTGGCCTGCGCCAACGCAGCGTCCATGGCGTCCAGCGCGGGACGGTCGATCAGCGGGCCGACCAGGGTGCCATCGGCCAGAGGGTCGCCAATCGGCAGACCCTCATAGGCCTTGATCAGGCGCGGGATCAGCTGGTCATAGATGTCTTTGTGCACGATCAGGCGGCGCAGGGTGGTGCAGCGCTGCCCGGCTGTGCCAACGGCGGAGAACACGATGGCGCGCAGGGCCATTTCCAGATCCGCCGAAGGGGCCACGATCATCGCGTTGTTGCCGCCCAGCTCCAGAATCGTGCGCCCCAGACGTTTGGACATATCGGCGGCAACCGCCTTGCCCATCGGCACCGAACCGGTGGCCGAGATGATCGCAACATCCTTGGAGGCTGTCAGCGCTTCGCCCAGATCGCGTTCGCCGACCAGAGTCTGAATCAGGCCCTTTGGAGCTTCGTCGCCGAAAGTTTCCATAACCCGCTCGCAGATCTTCTGAACCGCCAGCGCCGTCAGGGGGGTCTTCTCGGAAGGTTTCCAGATCACCGGATCGCCGCAGACAAGGGCCAGCGCCGCGTTCCAGCACCAGGGCGCGACCGGGAAATTGAAGGCGGTGATGATGCCGCAGGTGCCCATCGGGTGCCAGGTTTCGCGCATGGCGTGGCCAGGGCGCTCGGATGCAATGGTCAGGCCATAAAGCTGGCGCGACAGGCCAACCGCGAAATCGCAGATGTCGATCATCTCCTGCACTTCGCCAAGGCCTTCCTGATAGATCTTGCCGCATTCCAGCGTCACCAGTCGGCCAAGGTTTTCCTTCTCGCGGCGCAGCTCTTCGCCAAGCAGGCGGACCAGTTCACCGCGGCGCGGGGCAGGCACTTGCCGCCAGGCCGTGAATGCCTGTTTCGCGTCTTCGATCTGGGTTTTTGCCTCGCTCACACTGTGCATCTTCAACTTGGCGATTTCGCTGCCATCGACCGGCGTGGTCACGCTGAGCGTTCCACCCCAGAGTTCGTCTTTGGTCAGGCCAGCGGCGGTCAGGATATCTGCGTAATCCATGGAAGGAGTCCTTGTCAGAGAATGCTGATCATGAGGGAAAGAACTATCTTTGATGATCAGGTGTTGGCGTTTTCCCTTGTTTGTCATTGAAAGGAGTGGTTTGCACATGAAACTAATTCCTGCCGGTATGAGGTAAAGTCATATGATCGCGCCGCGTCGCTTTTTACCCTCCATTCCATCCCTGCTTGCCCTCGAAGCGGTGGACCGTCTGGGCAGTGCCTCGGCGGCGGCTGAGGATCTGTCGCTGACCCAAAGCGCGGTCAGCCGCCAACTGAAACAGCTGGAAGAGCAGATGGGGGTTGATCTGATTGCGCGAGATCAGATGCGGATGCAGCTGACACCGGCGGGGGCAGGGTTCGCACAGGAGGCACGCGGTATCCTGACCCGGCTTGCGCAGGCCTCGGTGAAACTCAGGGCCAACCCGGATGGGGGCAGTCTGAACCTGTCGATCCTGCCCTCCTTCGGGCTGCACTGGCTGGCGCCGCGGCTGAAGGATTTCGTGGCAGGGCATCCGGGGATTACCGTCAACCTTCAGACTCATAACCTGCCGTTCAGTTTTGAGGGCAGCACCACACAGGCTGCAATTCACTATGGCACACGTGATTGGCCGGGCGTCGAATATTTGCCCCTGATGCCCAAACACGTGCTGCCGGTCTGCGCGCCCGGACTGATGCATGCCCCGGCCGCAACGCCGGAGGAGCTGCTCAGTTTTCCGCTGCTGCATCTGGAGACCCACCCGGACAGCTGGGAGCAATGGTTTGCCTTGCATGATGTTCCGGCGGAAAAACTGCGCGGCATGTTGTTCGATCAATCCTCGGCGATGACACAGGCGGCGGTACATGGGCTTGGCGTTGCCTTGCTGCCGACCTTCATTGCCGAGGCGGAAATTGCCCAGGGTCGGCTGCAACTGGCAGTGCCGGGCGCGCCGGTTACGCTGGGGTCGTATTTTCTGGTCTGGCCACAGGATCGGGCGACTGACTATCCCTTGCTGAAATTCCGTGACTGGCTGGTCGGGCAGATTGGCCCGCAGGAGGTGTCGTGATGCGGCTGCCCAGCTTGACCCATATGCGTTGCTTCGAAAGCGCGGCCCGGCATCAGAACTTCACCGCCGCCGGCGAGGAACTGGGGCTGACCCAAAGCGCCGTCAGCAAGAAGGTGAAAGAGCTGGAAACGGTCCTGGGGTTCGAGTTGTTCCAGCGGGTCGGGCGCGGTGTGGTGCTGACCCCGGCGGGGCAGGGGCTCGCCACCGACCTGGCGCAGGATCTGGGATCGCTGAAGGCCAGCCTGCAAAAAGCGGTTGCCGCCGGGGCCGGGCGTTCGGCGCTGCGGATCGCCGTCCTGCCGACATTCGCCAATCGCTGGCTGATCCCAAGGTTGCCGGATTTCTTTGCCCGCCACCCCGAGATCGAGCTGAATTTCACCACCCGGCTGGAGCCGTTTGATTTCAGCCGCACCTCTTTTGATCTGGCCATTCACTACGGACTCGACAATTGGCCGGGTACGCTGATGACCGAATTGTTCGGCGAGCAGATGATCCCGGTCTGCGCGCCGGATTTCTTTACCGGGCAGGATCTTGCGGGCAATCCGAATTGGCCTGGGGTGCCGCTGTTGCATCTGGAAAGCCGCGAAGAAGCCTGGCGGGACTGGTTCGCACGAGCTGGGATCATCGGTGCGCCACGTCAGGACGGGCGCTATTTCGACCAGCATTCGATGGTTATCGCTGCAGCGGTGGCCGGGCTGGGCGCAGCGATCGTGCCATATGATATGGTAGATCAGGAAATCGCCTCGGGTGAGTTGATGCGCATTCCCGGTCCGCATCTGACCTCCCGCAAACGCTATTATTTCGTGCGTCCCTACGGGGCGGCGCCAAAACCGGTGCAACGGTTCGAGGCCTGGCTTAGAAAACAGCTGCGCAGGGAAGAGCCTTAGCCGCCATATCCGCCCGGCGGCTCAGACCGTCCGGGATTGGTGGCGCGACAGAAAAGAATTAGATGTGCAGAGGCTGTGCTCTGACCTGCCTGCTGGGAAACCAATGTCCAAGATCCTCACAATCACGCTGAACCCTGCCGTTGATCTGGCCACCTCGATCGCCCACGTGGTGGCAGGCCCCAAGCTTTATTGTGATACTCCGCGCACTGATCCGGGCGGTGGCGGTGTCAATGTGGCCCGGGCCATTCACAGGCTGGGCGGCGATGTTCTGGCGCTGGTTGCCGTAGGCGGCGCCATGGGGGAGCGGCTGTTGCAGCTTCTGGCAGCGGAGGGCGTCCCGGTGGATCCCGTGCAGGCCGGTGGTGAAACGCGGCAGAGTTTTGCGGTGACGGATACATCGACCGGCGAACAGTTCCGCTTCAGTGTTCCGGGTGAGGAAATGAGTGAGGCTGATGGCGCGCGTCTGCTCGATGCGATTGCCTCTGCCGCGCCAAGGGATGGTTATGTGGTCCTCAGCGGTGGCGTCACGCCCGGTCTGGGTGACGATTTCCCGCAAAAGGTTCTGGCGGCCCTGACCCCGAGCCGGGGCAAGCTGGTTGTCGATACCTCAAAGACTGCGCTGGAACATCTGCTCTCCTCACCTTCCGATCCGGTGCATCTGTTGCGGCTGGATCAGCGTGAGGCGGAGCAGTCAGCAGGGCACAGGATGGAGAGCCTGAATGACAGCTACACCTTTGCCGAGGCGCTGATTGCGCGCGGCGTGGCGGAGCTCGTGGTTGGCGGCCGCGGCGGTGAAGGCTCCATTCTGGTGACGGGGCAGCAGCGGTTTTTCTGCCGCGCGCCCGAGGTTCCTATGGTCAGTAAAATCGGGGCAGGGGATGCCTTTACCGGGGCGCTGACGCTGGCCCTGTCGCAGGGCCAGCCTCTGGGGCAGGCGCTGCGCTGGGGCGTTGCCGCCGCCAGTGCAACGGTCCAGACCGAAGGTACCGCATTGTTCAAGGCCGAGGATGTAACGGCACTGCTGGACCGCTGCGCGCTTCGCGAAGATACATCCCTTTGATGTGCGCCTCTCAGGCCATCTTCTTCCCGGCTGTCAAACCATTCACCTTTTCGACGATGGCGCGGGCGTCGATGCCGTGGTGGCGGTAAAGATCCCCTATAGTGCCGGTCTGGCCAAAATGCTCCACCCCAAGCGGGATTGTCTGGTGCCCGGCGACAGAGCCAAGCCATGACAATGTGGCCGGATGACCGTCGATCAAGGTGATGATCCGGCAATGGGGCGGCAGCCGCCCCATCAGGGCTTCGATATGCGATTGCGCCGCCGCATTGCCGCGGGCGCGAGCGCGTTGCGCCGCTGTCCAGCCTGCATTCAGCCGGTCCGCCGAGGTCACCGCCAGCACGCCAATGTCGCGGCGACCTTCGCCGACCATTCCGGCGGCCTTGATCGCCTCTGGGCCAACTGCGCCCTGATAGGCGATTACCACGTCGCAATTCGGCCCCGGCTTGCGCAGCCAGTAGGCGCCATCGATGGCACCCTGACGGAATTCTTCGTCGACGCGTTTGCCGGGCTGTTCAACAGGGTTGGTGGTGAGGCGCAGATAGACCGACCCGCCGGTCTCATCCCGCAGCCAGGTGCGTTCATCCGGATCGCCCTCGCCATCGCGCTGCACGTAGTCAAAGGCCCACTCCATGATCACTGCCAGTTCGTCCGCAAAGGCAGGTTCAAAGGAGGCCAACCCGTCCTGGCTCATTCCGATGAGAGGGGTTCCGACGGATTGGTGCGCACCGCCTTCGGGCGCCAGTGTCACCCCGGAGGGGGTGCCGACCAGAATGAAACGCGCGTCCTGATAACAGGCATAGTTCAGCGCATCGAGGCCGCGGGCGACAAAGGGGTCATAGACCGTGCCGATGGGGATGAGCCGCTTGCCAAAGAGCGAATGCGACAGGCCCGCCGCGCCCAAGAGCAGCATCAGATTCATCTCGGCAATGCCCAGTTCGATATGCTGGCCCTGCGGTGTGAACTCCCATTTCGCGGTCGAGGGAATGCGGTTTTCGATAAAGGCATCGGCCTGTTCGGTGCGAGCAAAGAGCTTGCGCCGGTTCACCCATGGGCCAAGGTTGGTGGTGCCGGTCACATCAGGTGAGGTGGTGACGATGCGGTCGGCCAGTGCGCTATCGCCCTTCGAGAGATCATCAAGGATCTTGCCAAAGGCCATCTGGGTCGACACCTCGCGCGAGGTGTCGACGGCAATCGCGGGCACCGCCAGTTTGTCATCCTGATAGCGGCGGGTGCCCTTGGCAAAGAAGGGCACCTCAGACAGGAAGGCGCGCAGGGCATCCGGGTCTTTGACCGCTGCCAGAGGCTCCCATTCTTCGCCTTCAGCCACGCCCATGTGCTGTTGCCATTCGGCAAACTGGGACTTGTTCATCAGCCCGCCGTGATTGTCCTTGTGTCCCGCAATGGGTGTGCCCCAGCCCTTGATCGTATAGGCGAGGAAACAGGTGGGCCGGTCGTGGTCGATGGCGTCAAAGGTCTGAGCCATGGTCTCTACGCAGTTGCCGCCCAGGTTTTCCATCAGCGCGGCCAGTTCGGCGTCGCTGCGCCGGTCGATCAGGGCCGTCACATCGCCCTGATCGCCGAGATCATCCATCAGCCGCTTGCGCCAGACTGCACCGCCCATGAAGGTCAGCGCGGAATATTCCTGATTGGGGCAGGCATCGATCCAGTCGCGCAAATGATCGCCACCGGGTTCCTCGAACGCGGCCCGCTGCAAGACGCCATGTTTGACCCGCACCACATCCCAGCCGAAGGCGTCGAAAATCTTCTCGATCCGCCCGAACAACCCTTCGCGTACGATTCCGTCCAGTGACTGGCGGTTGTAATCGATGATCCACCAAGTGTTGCGCAGATCGTTTTTCCAACCTTCCTGCAGGGCTTCGTAGATATTACCCTCGTCCAGTTCTGCATCGCCGACCAACGCCACCATGCGGCCCATCGGGGCATCGCGCCCCCAATCCTTGGCCTTGATGTAATCCTGGATAATCGCAGCAAATGAGGTGATCGCCACGCCAAGGCCCACCGAACCGGTGGAGAAATCCACATCGTCGATATCCTTGGTCCGGCTGGGATAGCTCTGCACGCCACCAAAGCCGCGGAAATTCTCCATCTTCTCGCGGGTCTGGTTGCCCATCAGGTATTGCATCGCGTGAAAGACCGGCGAGGCATGGGGTTTCACGGCCACCCTGTCCTCGGGCCGCAGGGCCGAAAAATAGAGCGCGGTCATGATCGATACCATCGAGGCGGAGGAGGCCTGATGCCCGCCGATCTTGATCCCGTCCACCTTGGGGCGCACGTGATTGGCGTGATGGATCATCCAGTGCGACAGCCACAGCAGCCGCTGTTCGACGGTCTTCAGGTGGGTGAGATCGGCGGGCATGGCGCTCTCCTTATTCGGCAGCGTGTTTGGCGGGCGTGGGCAGGGCCTGATCCAGATCCTGCAGGATGTCGGCCACGTCTTCCAGCCCCACCGACAGGCGGATCAGGCCATCGCTGATGTCATGCTCAAGCCGTTCCTCGGCGGTATAGGTCGAATGGGTCATCGAGGCCGGGTGCTGGATCAGCGTTTCCGCATCGCCAAGCGACACGGCGCGCTGGATCATCTCGAGCGCGTTCATGAACTGGATCCCGCCAGCCATACCGCCGTCGATTTCAAAGGCGATCATTGCACCCGGCTGCGTCATCTGGCGTTCGGCCAGTTCGTGCTGGGGGAAGCTTTGAAGCCCCGGAAAATGGACGCTGCTGACGGCCGGATGCGCCTCCAGATACTCCGCCACCACCCGGGCAGAGGCGCAGTGACGATCCATGCGCAGGGCCAGAGTCTTGAGCCCGCGCAGGATCAGCATGGCATTGAAAGGCGCCATTACTGCCCCCGTCATGTCCTTCATCCCCACCAACCGGATTTCGGTGATCTGCTCGGCAGTGCCTGCGATCAGCCCGGCCACCACATCACCATGGCCGCCAAGGTATTTTGTGGCGGAATGCACCACGATATCGGCGCCAAGCTCAATCGGGCGGGTCAGATAGGGGGTGGCATAGGTGTTGTCGACCACGACCTGCGCACCTGCCGCGTGGGCGATGTCTGATGCAGCCGCGATATCAACAAGACGCATGTTCGGATTGGCCGGGGTTTCGAAATAGACGACGCGGGTCTTGTCACTGATCGCGGCACGCAGGTTTTCCACGTCGGTCATGTCCACATGGGTAATGGTGACACCCCATTTTGCCAGCCCGTGCCGCATGAAGGCAAAGGTGCAGCCATATAGCGTCTTGTCGACGATTACCTCGTCGCCCGGCGACAGAAGGGTCCACAGAACCGCAGTGATCGCGCCCATGCCGCTGGCCATGGCAAGGCCTGCCTCGGCCCCTTCGAGCGTGGCGATGCGCTGCTCAAGCAAATCGCAGGTCGGGTTCGAGATGCGGGAATAGATATGGCCTTCGCGCTCTCCGGCGAAGGTATCTCCGCCCGCTTCGGCGGTTTCAAAGGAGAAGGTCGAGGTCAGATGCAGGGGCGGGGTCAGCGCGCCGTCATTGTCGAGCGGGTTATAGGCGTGGTGGATGGCACGGGTGGCAAATCCTGTGGCGCGGCTCATTGGGATATCTCCTGAAACTTGATGGCGCCACTTTGTGCTGCCTTGTACGGCATTTGATTGCCAATTCTGCCTTGGTTGAGGTAATTATTGGCAGTATCTGCCAATATGAGGGCTTCATGGACAGTAAGGACCGACAAATCATCCGTGCGTTGCAGCGGGACGGTCGCATGACCAACCAGGATCTTGCCGATGCGGTGAATCTGTCACCCTCTCCTTGTCTGCGGCGGATCCGGAACCTTGAAGCCAAGGGGATCGTGCAGGGCTACAGCGCCGATGTGGACGCGGCGGCCTATGGTCTGTCGATCATGGTGTTCGTGCGCGTCCGGCTGGAGCGGCACAACGAGGCGGATGTAAAGAACTTCGAAAGCCGTATCCGGATGATCGATGAGGTGCTGGAATGTCACGTGATGACCGGCGCAATGGATTACCAGCTGAGGGTGCTTGTGCCCGATCTCGAAGCCTATGAGGATTTCATCCGGAACCGCATTCATCCCATCGGCGGCATCGCCTCGATCGACACCAGT
Source organism: Phaeobacter sp. CC-HEC084 (assembly GCF_059429255.1). Taxonomy (NCBI): domain Bacteria; kingdom Pseudomonadati; phylum Pseudomonadota; class Alphaproteobacteria; order Rhodobacterales; family Roseobacteraceae; genus Phaeobacter; species Phaeobacter sp. CC-HEC084. The sequence goes on along the minus strand of NZ_JCAIJQ010000007.1, from coordinate 103 downwards.
TTTGTCTACGGCACGGTGAAAAAGACGGCGGTGTTTCCTTCGGTTGCGTGAGCGCGGTGCATGTCGCCAAAAAGCGGTCGGCGCAGATACGTCGCCCTAATTG
>NZ_JCAIJQ010000006.1:0-57749 GCF_059429255.1 Phaeobacter sp. CC-HEC084 | reverse complement strand
ACATGGGGGTCATGCGGCGCGTTTTCTGTTTGCGACGGTCAGCCGACCATCGAGAACTGCGGCCCTTGTGACGGCTACTCGGTGAGCCCCTTTGGGCGACCACCGCATCCTTCTGCGCTTTCCCATGCGGGCATTGGCAATGTCATCGACTGATCCTTCGGCACGAGATGACGAGATGGGCAGCCCGTTACGGTACCGTCGGCCATAGTCGACAAGGGATTCCATGTTGTTCGCGAGATAGGTGTACAGTGTCCCGCATCGGGCCTGCACACGAGCGGCAGCGGTGCGGACAGCCAAAGGTTCTTCCGCAAGGCGGGTGCAATCGTGCATGAGCCCTTTCAGATAAGTTTCCGCGACCCGTGCTCTGCCATGCCACAGCCACCAGCGAAGGCTTTTCGCGGGGCGCTGGAACAGCACCGGAATTCCAGTGAATCCCGGTATCTGGACCAGACCCTGAACGGCGGCCTCGACATGTCGAATACGCATCGAGATGTGCCACCAGTCGAGGATATGCTTCACCTGGCCGTCGCCACCCATGGCATTCCGTATGAGGTTCGGGAGAGCAAGCTCGCCATCAGAGATTACCGTCAACAGACGGCCCGGCTTCCATCCAAAGTCTGACAGCTCTTCTCGCATCCGGCTGCCTGGCGATGCCGTCGCATTGGCGACCAAGCCAAATCGTCGGCACATATTGCGACTTTCAATCTTACCGACCACAAGATCCAGGTGTCGCTGCTGATACTCCGGTCGACAGCGGATATGCGCACCGTCCAGAAAAACCGTCAAACCCCCTTTGGGAAGTGCTTCAGCGGGATCGCCTGATGCCCTTCGACTTTTCTCGAGCCCCGCGGCTACTCTTCCCAACCGGTCACGCACCGTGGTGTGATGGGGCGGATGGCAGGGGAGGAAGCTTTTCATCAGCCGCGCGGCTTCGCGAAAGGAATGCCGGGACCCGAGTTCCGCATGGAGCCGCTGCAGCTCCGGGGTAGCCCGGTCAGGAAAGAAATAGGCCAGCGGAGAAATAGGTCCGCCGGGCATCGCCGCTGACCTGGCATCACACGAACAGCGGCGCAAGCGCGCGGCTTTGACCCGAACCCGCCCAAAGAGCGTGTCGAGATCGCGCGTGCGATAGTCATGAATGGCACGAACCGAGGCGCAATCCGGGCATACGCGGCTTTCTCGAATGATCTCATCGACCTGATCGTAAAGGATTACCCTCTGGATCTGTTCGAGGATCCTTTTCCCATCCTCGAGGCGCAGCCCGATCCCGTCTGGGCAGGTCACCCGGTATGGTCGAGAAATGCCGTCAAGCTGATGAGTGCGCTTCTCCCCGTTGTCGAAGGTAGTTTCGATTGTAATCCGTACGTCCATGGCAGCCCCCCATACAAAGAGCTTACCTTAGCACAGGCCAGATCACCGACGACGACCCCCATGTTCTGTCCACTCCCGATTTAAAGGCAAAATATCATATTTAAGGGCAAAGCAAGGCCGTTGATTTCGTTGGATTTCTCATCTCACAATTAAGGGCTACGCGACAGGCATGTTCATGCCGCTGCCCGGCCGGGCACATGGCTTGGCGAGATGCTGACGCGCAAGCCGCCGATGCTGGTGCGGGTCGCGCTGGCGAACAAAATGGCGCGGATCGTCTGGGCGCTGATGGCCCGAGGCGGCGCCTACCAGTCTCCGACCGCTGCGGCGTAAGCCGTCACTGGTCGCGAGGACGTCGGAGCGGAAGAGGGCAAGGAGACGTTTGGCGCACGGTCGTGAGACGGGATCGGGAGAACCAGAGCGCAACAGAGTGCCATCGAGCACGCGGCTTTGATCTGGACCCGACCTGCGAACACCATACGGGCCCGCGGCGTGATGATGGCCGCAACAGAGGCCGGATACATGTCAGCACCCGACACCGCGCGAAACTGATCCAGAAACCCTCTTGCGCAAGGGGCGGTTATACATGTTGCGCAAATGCTGTGAAGGTTTCACCTTGCGAATCCAGTCTGTTAGTCAGGCTGCATGAGCAGACCCATACCCCCGACCTACAAGACCAGGAACTGGCCAGCCTACAATGAAGCAGTCAAGCGCCGGGGCTCGCTGACGATCTGGTTTGACCCCGAGATGAGCTGGGATGCCGCGCCGACAGGCAGGCGTGGCCGCCAGCAGACCTACAGCGATGCCGCTATCCAGACGTGCCTCTCGATGAAAGTGCTGTTCGGCATGGCGCTCCGGCAGACGACCGGGTTCGTCGAGAGCCTGCTACGGCTGGTCGGCCTGAACTGGACGGTGCCCGACTTCAGCACGCTATCTCGCCGCCAGAAGACCTTGGCCGTGAACATCCCCTACCGCGGCTCCAAGGGGCCGTTGCACCTGCTGATCGACAGCACCGGGATCAAGGTCGAAGGTGAAGGCGAGTGGCACGCACGCAAGCATGGCGGCCCGAAACGGCGCGTCTGGCGCAAGCTCCACCTTGGGATCGATGAAGAAACGTTGGAGATCCGGGCCGTCGAAGTCACCGGGAGCCACATCGGTGATGCGCCCATCCTACCCACCTTCTCGACCAAATCCCGCAGGACCAGGAAATCGGTAGCGTTACGGCTGATGGCGCCTACGACACGCGCAAATGCCACGATGCGATTGCAGATCGCGGTGCCCATGCCGTCATCCCGCCCCGCAAGAACGCGAAGCCCTGGAAGACGATCACCGCCGGAGCCGTGGCGCGAAATGAGGCCCTGCGCGCGGCGAAATACCTGGGCCGCGCGCTCTGGCGACGATGGAGTGGATACCACCGCCGAAGCCGCGTCGAGACAAAGATGCATTGTATCAAGTTGCTGGGCCAGCGGCTCATGGCACGGGACTTCGATCGACAGGTCGCCGAACTCCAGGTCCGCATCGCCGTCCTGAACGGCTACACCGCGCTCGGAATACCCGTCACGGAAGCTGTGGGATAAGTCCGTCCGGGGAAAGGGGAACCTCGGCCTTAAGCCGATTTGTGCATCAGAGCCCTTGACACTAATAATTAGCTATCTATGTTTTTCCCGGCGATGGTTCCCCGGAAGAGGAGCCGGATTTCATCGCTGCATCAAACTGGAGGAAATTCATGTCACGGACAGCCAATTTGGCCGGCCCGCGTTCGCGGACCGGAATGGTGGTGCTTTGCCTCGCTCTGACCGCGGGCTTCGCCCCGCTCGCGTCGGCGCAGGAGCAGCCCGCCTTCAACGAACATGCGGGAACCCTGCCGGACGGGACGGCATGGCTGATCCGCGTGCCCGAGAACTGGAATGGTCGACTACTCAGGGATCTGGATTTCGCCAGCAACGTTTCGGTCGCGTCAGCGGTCCAGCGGTATGACGACCTGCTCGGTCGTGGCTATGCCTTCGCCGGGCTCGCCCGGCACCCGCTGCGCCTGTGGCAATACGATCCGCAGCGTGAAATCCTGAATCTACAAGCTGTTCAGGACATTTTCACGGACCTGGAGCGCGCTCCTGACATGGTGCTGCAATACGGCTGTTCTGGCGGAGGGCTCGACAGCCTCGCTTCGGCCGAGGATTACCCGGACAGGATCGACGGTGCCGCCGTGCTTGCCGCCCATACGCCGGTCTGGATCATGAGCAGTTTCCTGGATGGCTGGTTCGCCATGCAGACCCTGCTGGGCGAAAGCTATGAGGCCGCTGGGCACGGTCCGGCCAGCGATCTCGCCATCGTCGGCCTGCCCAATGCCGGAGCGGGTGGCGAGCGCAGCCTTGACGCGATCCGTGCGTCCTGGATGGCCGCCATCGAAACGGCGGGCGAAAGCCCGGAGGGCCGCGCGCGGCTGGCGCTTGCCTTCGCCATCGGACAGTGGTCGCCGTGGATGGTCGAGGGGACCGAACTACCCGACACCGCGGATGCCGGCGCCATGGCCGACATGATCGTGGCCTCGGCGCTGCGCATCGGCGGTAATGTTGGCGGGTCCTCGCGGCTTCTGTTCGAAAACGCCGCATCGGGGCAGCAACTTTCCGGGAACGAGGGGGTCGACTATGCCGCCTTCTACCAGAATGCCGCACCCGCGATGGCGCGGACGGTTGAGGCGCTCTACGAACAGGCCGGTTTGGACCTTCAGGCCGACATTGCCAGGATCGACGCCGCCCCCCGCATCGCGGCCTCGGATTATGCGCGCGATTTCTGGGCCGCAGACGGGCGCACGACGACCGGCGATCTGCAGGTTCCGGCGATCCGCATCCACATGCTGGGCGACTGGGCCATTCCCTACACGCTGATGGAAGGCTACGGCGCGCTGGTGCAGGAGCAGGGTACCGGCGATCTGTATCGGCAGTCGCTGGTCCAGGGCACGGGCCATTGCGAGTTCACGGCTGCCGAAAGCACGGCCATCGTCGAGACCCTGGTCGAACGGATCGAAACGGGCGCCTGGCCCGAGACATCGCCCGAGGCGCTGAACGCCGCAGCCGAGGCGCTGGAAACCGGGAGCGCCCCCCGGTTCATCGAACACGGTGATTGGCGCGTGGCAGCCTATAACCGGCCCTGGGTTCCGGCAGAATGAGCCGATGGGGAACTGGCGCTGCGCCGGTTCCCCCACAGGTCCGGTGGCGCAAGTCATTGGTGGACCGTCGCCAACGCGCAGTGGGCATCTCTGGCGAGGGCAAGTGTTCCCATGTCTGGACGACCCCTGCTGCGCAAGCTGGGAATTGACGCGCCTATGCCGAAAGCAGTCATGTCTACGGCCTTTGTGGTGCGGTCTAGCCGCTGGCCCAGATGAAGTCCGCGGATCGGGTCCCAATCAAAATTGCGCGCTTTCTGCGCCTTGACCCCCTGGGGTGTCCCGATCCCCGGTTCGACCGGTTTGTCATCTCTTCTCAGCTTCACGCATTCCGTCAGCGGTTCCGCGCTCAGGAGACAGGGGCCGCGTAGATCTCGTTGCGGCGCAGGAGCGCCCAAGCGATCCGGGCAGTCTTGTTGGCGAGCGCGACCGCAACGACTTTCGGTCGCTTGCGTGCTTTAAGCCCAAGCATCCAAGCCTTGCCGGCATCGCCCTGCCTTGCAAAGCGAAGCACCGCAGTCGCGCCGGAAACGAGCAGTCGCCGGATATATCCATCACCCTGCTTGCTGATCCCGGTCTGTCGATCCTTGCCACTGCTTGAGTTCGCCCGTGGCGTCAGGCCTAGCCAGGCCGCGAACTGTCGTGCCGAGCGGAACAGGCTCGGATCCGGAACATTTGCAGCAATTGCGCTGGCGGTGATCGGTCCGATACCGGGAATGGTCGCCAGTCGCCGGCTCGTCTCGTGCGTCCGGTGCCACTCGAGGATCCGTTTCTCCAGGGCCTCAGCCTGATCGGCAATCGCCTCCGCTTGGCAGATCAACGCATGGATGGCAGCCGCAGCATGGTCAGGCAACCGTTCCTGGTTCTCTCGGAAGTGGGTGTCGCCTTGCCCTTAAATCCGAGACACGGCGCGTTTTCCGGCCTTTCTTGCCCTTAAATTTGAGATGAGGTGGCTGAACCGCCGACGCGTAGTCGCATCCGCTGAGCAATCTGGTCGACGGTTGCAAGCAGTCGGGGCTCCTTATCGTAGGCGCGAAGCAGGGCAACTCGTGCGTAGACGTCGATGTCCATGCTGCACAACGCAGCCTTTACCAGTGGACGTGATTGGGCGGAGGCAATGGCGGCAAGGCAGAAGAGCCTTATGTTCGGGCGGGGGCTTTGAAGCGCGAAGAAAGGGTCTCCACATAAAGCTTTGAGTCCCATCGCGAAGGTGACCGCCCGCATGGCTCGGCGTAGTTGACGCGCGCTGCCCGACACCGCGACACGCTCCAGGATCCGTGCCCCCCGGCGGGCACGATCAACCAGCTTTTCGGAGACCGCTGCGCCATTTTGCCTGTCGGCCTTTGGAAGAAGCCGGGCACCACAAATCTGGCAGTCGAACGCCCAGGCCCTACGCCAGTGCCTGAGCTCAAGGCCGCCATCAGCGCAGCTTGTGCAAGCCTGGAACGGCACCTGTGCGGTCAACCGCATCTCTGCTTCCGGCATCGCCGCGAAAGTCATCGACGACACGAACGCTGGATCGAAGCGCGCCGCAACGGAAATCCTATCCGCGGCCAGCATGTCGAGATCAAAATCAAGGGCTGCAGCATATTTTGCGTCGATCCCGATATGGGCGAGCAGGTCTGCTACCTCGCAATGATTGGAAGCGGCCAGTCGCGATAACCAACCAGAAAGCAACTCGTCCGGCACTGGCGTCACCGATATCGGCAGCGGGATACACGTCACGCCCCAGATTTCTCGAGCCGTCGCTGAGCGTTTGCATGGCGCGACCAGACCGGTGTCCATTTTGCGATGGCATCATCAGTGACGCACTCGTCACCGCTGATGATCGCGTCGATGGACAGATCCTTGACCAAGGCAAAGATGCGGGACGTCACCCCGCCAGTTAATGCGAGGATCTGCTTGAGCGACCGCACTTGCAGATTGGATTTCTTCTCCAGCGGCATGGCCGCGATCAATGTCTGGATCATATCCGAAAACTCGGCATCATCGCGCCAATTCGGCAGGTGGTGTTCATCAAGCCGACGGGCCAGTTGGACATCGCCGCGAATGGCATCGACGGCTTCGCTGACACCGTAGCAGACCAAAGATGCCTCCAGCTCGTTGCTGAGATACCTCAAGACATTGAGGAACCGGCGCTGTTCCCTATGCGTGCCCGCAAGAAGGTTGTGGACTTCGTCGATCATGATCATCCGCAGCCCGAGGTCGCGCAAAAGGCCCACGACCCGAACTTCCAGCGAGGCAACACTCTGCGCCTTCAGGCTCAGCGTCGACGACGGGGCTCCGACGGCTGCGAGGATGTGCATATAGAACCGCCGCTCATCAGGAGCGGGTGGCGCCTGCAACAGAAGTAACGGGGTGTGGGTGACGCCCGACTCCGGATCATACTCCGGCGCATAGCGTCGCGACAGGTTGCGGGCGATCATTGTTTTGCCGATGCCGGACGCCCCATGCACCAGAAGGCCAGGCATGCGGGTCTGCCGCGACATCTCAATCAGACCATGCAGCCGGTCCAGCACTTGCTCCGCTCGGGGAAAGCCGATCCAGATGTCCGATTGAATGAGGGCGATGCGGCCGTCGTCTTCAGTTTCTGCCCTCAATTCACCAGCGCTCCACCTTGAACATGGGGCGCGATGGGCGTTGTTGCAGAAAGTCGGCCTGAGTTGTGAGTGCCCCTTTCCCATTCAGTTTCATGCCACGCGGACGACGTGGGCGGTGCCGAGCGCGTTGAAGCGATTGACAAGGGCGACCCGGATGTGGATTTCGGCGGTTTGGCGATCTGGATCCCGCGCGGCGATGCGCTCACCGAAGGCCTTCAGGCATCGCATCTTGGCCTCCACTCGGCTACGGGCGTGGTATCCGGTCCACCGCTTCCAGAATGCCCGACCGTAGTGACGCGTGGCGCGCAGGGTTTCGTTGCGCGCCTTGGCAGCCGGGCAGTCCTCTTTCCAAGCTCGACCGTTCCTTCGGGTCGGTATGATTGCCGTGCCACCGCGTGCGATGACGGCGCCGTGGCAGCGGCGGGTATCGTAGGCACCATCCGCGGTCACGGTGCCGATGTCCTCGTCCTCGGGGATCTGGCCCAACAGGTCCGGCAGGACTGGGCTGTCGCCTTCCCGGCTAGGGGTGAACTCGACGGCCCGGATATCCGAGGTGGCGATATCCATCGCCAGATGCACCTTGCGCCATTGGCGGCGGCCCTGAACGCCATGCTTGCGGGCCTGCCATTCGCCGTCGCCAAGAAACTTGATGCCGGTGCTGTCCACCAGAAGATTCAGCGGCCCTTCGGCACGGCGATAGGGGATCTGCACCTTGAGGGTCTTCTGTCTGCGGCACAGCGTCGAGTAGTCCGGAACGGGCCAGTCTAGCCCTGCCAGGCGCAGGAGGCTCGCGACCATTCCGGCTGTCTGCCTGAGCGGTAGCTTGAACAGAACCTTGAGCGACAGGCAAAACTGGATCGCGGCATTCGAAAAGACCGGCGGGCGCCCTGGGCGTCCCTCATGCGGCGCGTGCCAGGTCATCTCCTTGTCCAGCCAGATCAGCAGCGATCCGCGCTTCCTGAGCGCATCGTTGTAGCTGGACCAGTTCGTCGTGCGGTAGCGGGCGGGCTTGGGCTTGCTCATGCAGATCGTCTAACCGCATGGATTCCCGATGTGAATCCTTCACCGACTGAGTTCTGCAACAACGCCCAGTGCATCACCCAAAAAAAGGGAAACGACGCCAGACCGAGAAGCCTGACGCCGCGCTAGAAAAAAACCCCTGAACACGGTTCTTCTAGCGCAGTGTCCGAACCCCTGCAACCAGCAAAGTGTTTTTGCTGGCAAGAATGTTGTTTGCTCTCGACATGGCATCGTCTCTCTCAGGAGATACGACCATGGAACCAACGACTGGCCTGATCCTAAGGCGGATCACGCAGACAGACCTCTCTGTTTCGGCGCACAAACTGGCCACGCTCATCCTCGACGGAATTGCGTGGAAGGACGGGTATAACGGCCTGCCCCGCGGCACGGCTGCCTTCACCCTGTCCTCTCTGGCAGCGAAGATGGGCGTCTCGCGCCAGTACCTGAGCGTTCTGCTGAGTGAGCTTGAAACTTCTGAACTGAAGCTTGAGCGCGAGAAGTCGAACGGCAAGTTCGCCCCCTGGCTCTTCCGCTTCGCGGCCTTTGACGACGGCGAACAGACCCACGATCTCGTGTCAGACGGAGACGACACATCACTATCTAGAGAAGAATCTAACAAAACTATATTCACAGGACAGATCAACATTGACGGTTGCTCGAACGTGTTCCGAACATGCTGGGCCGAGCTGATCAAGGCCGCGAAGAGCGCCCTACCCTGCTGGAACGTCGATACGCAAGTGATCTGGGAACGCTTCCTTGCCTTCAACCGGGCCCGTGGGAACAGCAAGGTTCCGGCCGGTTTCCTGCTCGGCTTCATGCGCCGGTGGCGCACCTCGCTTGGAGAAGCGACGCGCCCACCGGCTCTCCCCGCACCACAGCCGGTTCAAGAGCCACGAGAGCGCGAGCTGCACGAACAGATCAAGGCTGCGCCAAGCTCGAACCGCCAGTTTCACGCGTCAGACCTGTGTCGCGTCATAGGGCAAGCGGCGTACGATGCGCGCATTGTCGCCGTGATCCGGCAGTTCGGTTGCCCGAGGTTCACTGCTACGCTTGCAGTCCACGGGCGTGCAGTCCTGGCGGGCGAAATCTCGCGGTGATGATGGATCGGGTGCCACAACTCTGGCCAGAACGTATTCAGTCAGGGCAGTTCTGGGATCAAAGCAGGTCGGCGAATTGCTCCAGGTCGGCAACCGTGGCGACCAACCCCTGCTGTGTCAGGATCGCGAGATACTCGTCGACGCTTTTGAGCGGATTCTTGAGGCGCGCGCGAACTTTCCGCAGCGCGGAACAGACCAGACCGGGCGCGAGAGACAGTTGGTTCCGGAAAAAGTCGTCAGGGTGTTGGGTCTCGATGCCAAAGGGCGCAAGTGCCGCTGGTGGGAAGTCCTTCAGGTTCTGCGTGACGATCGCGTCACAGCGCCCAACGATTGCCGCCGCCAGAACGTGCCGATCGTCAGGGTCCGGCAGTGTTAGGGCCGGCACCAATGCCTCGTAGCCGGTGACCAGACAGTCGCGTGTGGCCCCGTCCATCAAGTCGCGAGTTCGTTCCAGCGCGGCGCGCTCCCGATGAGGTTCATTGCGCAGAAGCGCATCAATCCACTCCCGATGGATATCGGCCGTCCACTTGGCCTTGAAAAGGTCTGTGACCGCCAACTGCATCAGTGCATCGCGCATCGGCGCGGGATAAAGGACGTTCGCATCGAACAGGACCGTGTACTGGCTCATTTCGAGCGGTAGCCCATGTCCTGCTCTTGAGCGTCGGCGGCCAGTTGATCGAGCGCAGCTTCACGCTCGGTATCGATCGCGGCCTTGTAGGACATCACGTCTTCCATGCGGACGCGGCGATGCTTGCCGACCTTCCGATGCGGTATGGCACCATCCTCGAGCAGCTTGATCAGGAACGGACGCGAGACGTTCAGAACCTCAGCGGCCTGTACGGTCGAGAGTTCGGCGTTCTCGGGGATGATGGTGACCCCCCGCCCCGCTGCCATCGCCTCGAGGATCTCCATGAGCAGCGATACGGCGCCCGCAGGAAGCTCGATCGGCTCCATCTGCTCGGAGTCCGTCACACGAAGTTTCAACGGCGCGCGCGCCTGGGCGAAGCGTGACAATGCCTGGCCAGAGACGCGCGCAATCGCTGCGTCCTGCGGCGTGGGCGGAAGATGTCGGTGTGCCAGCATGTTCATGGTGGTCTCCTCTCCGGTTTCTGTTCTCTACCACCATATATGAAATAAGTGCAACAAATGCATTAAGTGTTGGTGAGTTTCTGCGCGCCCTGCCGCGTGCTCGCGGTTATCGCTGCTGTCGAGTGAGCGGGTGAGACCCACGCTAACCTTCAGTTTGTCGCCTTCCACATCCTGAACCGCCCCTGTCCTGTCACCTCGCGGATCAGACCCCGCTCTTGCATCCATGCAAGGTTGCGCTGAACAGCGGCGCGACTGGCACTCGTCAGGGCCTGGGCCATTGGCGCAGAGACGAGCGGCCATTCGGTCAGCACTGCGCGCAAGGCCGGCGGCGTCCTGCCCGAGAGCAATGTCATTTCGGCTTCCGCCCGCGCCGACCATGCCTCGATATCGTCAAGGTGCCGCACCGCGGTCAGGCACGCGGCTTCCATCCCGTATAGCCAGCGTTCCAGACGTTCGAACGGTGAACCACCGGCTCGTAGTCCCCCTGCCCCGCCCATGGCCAGAGGCGTGAAGACTGCGCCTCTTCCATCGCTGGCCGCGATCCGCGCAGCTGCGACAGCCGCTTCCATACGGTCGTCGTGCTGCCCGAGCCCCGCGAGGCGCCAGAGGTGAAAGCCCGCGCAAGCGCGAGTGATCGGGTGCAGGTCCGTGGCCTGCCCCATCAGATCCAGCCAACCGCTCGCGCGATCCACGAACGGCTCGGTCTCATCACTGATGTTCTCGGGGTCGCGACGGTCGAGGAAGGCGGAAAGGTCCTGCTCCGGTCCCGGTCCACCCGTCAGTCGCCGAATCGCCCATCCGACTCGCGCCAGCGCCGCCGTGTCGTCCTGGACACCGGACAGGCGCAGCGAGATCCAGAGCGCCAGCCGGTCTTGGCTGATGCGGTCACCGGTGTGCCAGCTCAAATCTGCGGCCTCCATCAGCGCAAGCCGATGCCGCCATCCTTCCGGTCCGCGCTTCAACCGGTTGTCCAGCGCGCCGACGCGACCGGCCACACGGGCAAGACGCGCGGCCTGCCCGCCCTCTGCCTTCCGCCATTCGTCGAGGACCTCGGTTTCACGCGGTTCGGCCCGTGGTCCCGGCGGCAAATAGTCCGGCTCGTCGTCCATCGGACCGGGCAGAAACCACAGGTCGTCCTCAGACGCCTGTTCGACCTCCTCAGCATAAATGCCGAGCGCGTCGGATTCATCATACAATGCGGGGGTTCCAGGCCTCATATGCGCAAAATACAGCTATTTTGAGCTTTACCCAAGGGTTTTATCAGAGTGCGTTTGTACACCTTACATAGCACGCGCGCGCGATGGTCCGCGAGACCTCCCTGATCGCGCTCTGCGTATGGAAACCAAGGGCTTTCTGATGAACAGCGCCACAGAGCGCGCCCTTGCATTCATTTACAAACGGTCGATTGCTGACGTGTTTCGCAATTGCAAAGAGCCAGAGAAAGGGAAGCCCGTGTGCCGGGCTTGAAAGGAAAGAGAGAGCCTCTTCCGGGTCCGGCGCGACAAGGATCCTGACCATGGCCAAGACCAAAACCACGACGCGTTCGAAACCCGCCACCTCAAAGAAAACCGAAACCGCCGGATCGGCTGCGCCTGACGGCGCCGCCGACATCCGGATGATCCCGCTCGACCAGCTGGAGCCGAGCCAACTCAACGTCCGCAAAGTCGCCGCGAGCGCTAGCGACGACGCCGAACTCCTCGCCAGCATCCGCGAGACAGGCATCAAACAGAACCTAGTGGTTCATGCGCTGTCAGAGACACGTTTTGCTGTTGACGCCGGTGGCCGTCGCCTCAAATCGCTGAAACAGCTGGCCGAGGACGGTGTGATCCCCGCAGACCACCCGGTGCCCTGCCTCGTCGAGGACGAACGCAACGCCATCCTCACCTCCGCCACAGAAAACCTTCAGCGCGCAGCCATGCATCCGGCGGACCAGTTCGAAGCTTTCGACAAGATGATTGGCGAAGGGCGCAGCGAGGACGAAATTGCGCTGAAATTCGGTGTCTCCGTCGACCTGGTACGCCGTCGGCTGAAACTCGCCCGTGTCGCGCCCGAAATCATCGAGCGATTTCGCGCGGGGGATCTGACCCTCGAATGCGTGATGGCGTTTACGCTGACCGACGACCACGATCGGCAACTGGCGGTCTGGAACGCGGTGAAGGGCGGCTATCACATCCACCCGCAAAGCATCAAACGCCAACTGACCGAGACCGCGCATTCTGCGAACTCGGCCTTGGGGCGTTTCGTCGGCATCGAAGCCTATGAGGCGGCGGGAGGCGTTCTGCTGCGCGACCTCTTCGACGATCGCGCCAGCGCCCATATGGAAAACCCTGAGCTCCTCGAGCGTCTCGCCATCGAGAAGCTGCAGGCCGCGGCCAAACCCTTTGAAGGGACATGGAAATGGGTCGAGGTGCATCTCTCTGTGGATTACGGGGCGTTTCGCAGTTTCGGGCGTGTCTATCCGCAGGATATCGAACCCGATCCCGATCTGCTCGCCGAGGAAGAGCATCTCATCGCCCGCGAAGAGGAATTGGCGGCGCAGAATGACGGCGAGGATTGGACCGACGCCGAGACCGAAGAATACTACGCCATCGAGCCGCGTTTGCGCGAGATCGAAGCCCTGCAGCGCGAGCGGCAACCTTTCGCGGACGCAGATCGCGCCATTGCGGGCGTGGTTCTGACCATCGGTCATGACGGTGCGCTACGTGTCGAGAAAGGCCTGGTGCGGCCAGAAGATATCCCTGCTGCGGCCATGCCGGACGAAGATAGTGCTGATGCGGGTGATGCCTCCTCCCCCGCCCGCCCACATGTGACGCCGCCGACGTCCTCCACGCCAGTGCCGACCTCTGACCCCGCGGCCACGTTGCGCAAGGCGGACGGCATTTCGGCGAGCCTGGCGGATGATCTGCGTGCCACGCGCCAGCACATCCTCAGGGCGCATCTGGCGGCTGATTTCGAGGTGGCCTTCGATGCGATGCTCTACGCGCTCTGCGAACAGGCTTTGGGGCGGTCCTACGGCAACGAGGCACTCGACATCTCGATCCGGCCCTTCCAGGCGCAAGACCGCGAAGTGCTGCACGCGGACACCGTCGCCCAAAAAATGCTCGAGGCGCTGGAACAAGACCTCGCCACGGACTGGATGAAGCTTCAGAAACCCGAGGACTTCCGGACGATGTCGGCGTTGCCCATTGCGGACAAGCAGGCGCTTTTCGCCTGGGCGACGGGTCTCGCGGTCAAACCCCAGCTTTCCTCCGACAATCGTCCTTCCCCGATCATCGAGGAGATCGGCGCGCGGCTCGATGTTGATGTGGCTGCCTGCTGGCGCCCGACTGCCCAAAACTACTGGGGTCGGGTCAACAAGGGGCATGCGGTGGCCACGGCGCGCAAGCTGATCGGTGACGACTACGCCGAGGATCGCAATCGCGAACGCAAGGGCGATATCGCGGCCGCGATGGAGCGGGCGTTCGCAGAAGCGGCGAGCGAGACGGAAGGTTTCGACGCCGCGACGGTTGCAAAGACGACGCGGTGGCTGCCCGACGGGATGGTGTTTGCCGGTGCGACGGAGGCTGGTGCCGACACGGCAGGCGCTGCGCCGGAGACCGAGGAGGGAGATCTGTCCGCCGAAGATTCTCTGAGCGACGCTGAGAGCAATGAACCGTCGTCCTTGCCCGCCTTCCTGAGCGAGGATGCGGCCTGACGCGGCGAAAACCGATCCGATCATGACCTAAGCCTTGGGCCGTCCTCGCGCAGAGGGCGGCCCTTTCCCGCTGACGGGTTTCACGCAGCCGGTGTCTGATCGGCTGGCCCGTCCCGGAGAATTCTCATGACCACCACACTCGATATCGATCCCGTCAAGGAAACCGAATTGATCGCCGGGCAAAATGATGCCTTTCGTCGCTCCATTCTCAGGACCACCCCCGTCGCCGATGCGCCGCAGGGCCAGTTTGTCATGACCCGTGGTGTTGCAGCACTAGGGCCGGACGCCCAGCTCGCTCTCACCCGCCGCGTCGCTTCGTTTGACGCGTTCAACGCTGACAGTGACCCCCATGGTTGGCACGAGATGGGGGTCATCGACTTCGACGGGACCACGACCTGGTTCAAGCTCGATTTGTACGACGTCGACTATCAATATGGCTCTCCCGAGCCATCCGATCCCGCGCAAACCCGCCGCGTCCTGACCCTGCTTCTGCCGTCAGAATACTGACGCCCCTCTTCTTCAACATCACCTCGGATCGCCCTTGCACAAAGGGCGGTCCTTTCGCGCTGGCGGGTTTCCATGGGGCGCGATGGTCGCGTTCCGCCCGCCGCAGGAGACCAGAGATGGCCAAGACACTCGACTATCAGATCACCCTCTATCCCGCGCACCGCGACGGCGCCTTCGTCGTCACACAGTTCCAGATGATGGCGAATTACCCGGAAAAGCGCATCCAGGCCGCGGGCATGGACGACCTGATCGACCAAGTGACGCAGTTCGCGATGGAGCATGGCGAGAGCTGCAGTGCCTCAGTGCGCTGCCTCGCCCCGCGCAAACCGCCGGGGTTCAAGCGCGCGACTGAGAATCTGTATTTCAACCTGGTTGACCGGACGGGTGACGAACGCGGCGACGCCGCGGCTTGAAGCCCCCCGCAGGAAACCTCCTGGGCGATCTGATGCAAAGGTCGCCCTCCCCTTCCCTCAATTCCAAAGGATCGAAGACATGACACAAGTGAATGATTTTTACGCGCAGATGCTGGAAGCCCAGCAACGCGCCGCCGAACAGAGGGTTGTGACCCGCGTGGCCCTTCTCTCCGAACTGCGTGCCGTCGGCGTGACGAAGATCGAGGTGCAATACGAAGGCTACGGCGATTCCGGCAATATCGAAGATGTCGTCGTGACGCCAGACACGATCTCTCTCTCAGAAGAGTTGCGCCGCCGGGTCGAAGATTTCGGCTGGGACTTCGCCTATGCGCTCAGCCCCGGGTTCGAGAACAACGAAGGTGGCTATGGCGAACTGACCTGGGTGCTCGCGACTGACAACATCGATGTCAGTCATTCGAACCGCTACATCGCGACCAATACCACCGAACATGAGGGGCTTTGATATGGCACATCCCCTCCACCACGCCGAAAGCTCGGCCCGAAAGTTCGGAGGTGTTCCAGATGATTACCAATATGTGCACGATTGGTTCGACTCATCTAAGGAACACCTCGCACTTTTCACCCACCGAGCACATCGGCACCACACGCTCGGGATCTTCGAAGCTGAGCGTTTGTTTGGGCGAAGCCTGACCAACAGCGCGGGCCGGGTCGTGCCGATCCGCTGGATCGGCGAACAACATGTGCGCGAAGACTGCCAAGGGCGCATCCCGTCGCTGGCCGACTGGCTTGGACGCATCCAACCGGAACCGTGGATGGCCAACGGCCGGATCGACAACGACCCGACGCAGATCGGCAGCGATCCGCGCGCGGTCTGGAGCCACGCGGTGGCAAATCACCAGACCATTCTCGGCTTCGAGGAATGGCTGCTGAAGGTCTCGGTCGAACACGTTCAGCACCGCCAGAACCGCGCCGCCGCCTGATCCGACGGGCGGCAACCTCACCAACCAACTCATCACAACCAGATCGACTCGCCTGCGCCCAATCGGCCTGGCGAGTCGATTTCGTTCCAAGAAAGGACATCGACATGCACGACCCTGTCTATGAGGAGGCCTATCACGGCCACACCATCAAGATTTTCCATGACCCCGATCCCGAAAGCCCACGGGAGTGGTCGAACCTCGGCACGCTGATCTGCTGGCATCGGAGATACCGGCTGGGCGAAAGCCACCATTTCGCAAGCCCCGAGTCGTTTCTGCGCGATCTCGCGGGTGTCTCGGATCAGTGTGATCTCTCAATGGACCAGTTGCGCGAGCGCGCCGAGCGCAAGGCGATCCTTCTGCCGGTGTTTCTCTATGACCATTCCGGCCTCGCGATGAACACCATCGGGTTCCACTGCCCGTGGGATTCCGGCCAGGCCGGTTACGTCTATGTGTTGCTTGAGGCGGTTCGGAAGGAGTTCGATGTGAAGCGCGTCACCAAGGCACTGCGGGAAAAGGCAGCCGACATCCTGCGCGCTGAAATCGTCAGCTACGACGCCTATCTTGGCGGGCGGGTCTATGGCTATGTCATCGAGCGTGACGGCGAGGAGCTCGACGCCTGCTGGGGCTTCTTCGGCGACTATGAGCTGGACTGCCTGTCCGAGGCACGAGCGTTTGTAGACCATCTCGTTTTACAGGCGAGATCCAGAGCCGTCGCCGCCGAAGAACTGGGCGCAAGCCCACCTCCGAGTTGAAATGCGTGAAGTACTCATATATGTTATTCATGCGTATTTCGGAGGTGAACATGGCAAGCACAAGCGTCACACTGGGCCCCCATTGGGACGAATTCATTGCCCTGATGTTGAAGGAAGGGCGCTACGGGTCAACCAGCGAGTTGATCCGCGCCTCCTTGCGCCTGATGGAAGAACAGGAAGGTCAGCGGGCGCGGCTTCGCGTTGCGTTGATGGAGGGCAAGCAATCCGGCGACGCTGGTCCGCTCGATATGGATGCGATCAAGCGCGAGGCGCGGAGCCGCTCCGGCGCTTCTGATGCGTGACATCCATCTCTCTGAAGCGGCTAAATCCGATCTCGTCGATATCTGGGTCGAGACAGACCGACAGTGGGGCGCGGCGCAGGCGGACCGCTATCTCGACGACATCGAGCGTGCCCTGAAGGGGCTGATCGCCAATCCTCAAATGGGGTCGGACTGCTCCGATCTCCTGCAGGGTGCGCGTAAACTGATCACGGGCCGGCACCTCGTGTTCTATGAGGTGGACCCGGACAGGATATTTGTGATCCGGATCCTGCATCAATCGATGGACGTGCCTCGCCATCTGCGGCCGTCCTGACGCAGGGCAAATTCGCACCAGGGCTTTGCCATGAAAGAGCGAGAGACAGGGCGGGAGGGGTGACCCCTCCCGGGTGCGAGAGTGCGCGCGGGGCCTGGGGCCAACCCTCAACTCCGGAGATTGCCGATGAACGCTCACCCCCATTCCGTCCCGCTTGCATGTCTTTCAGAGGCCCCTGCCCTGCCCGAGGCTGCAGGCGTTGCTCAAAACCTGATGCAGGCTGCAAATGCCCTCGTCCCTTTGTTCGAGGCTGGCAAACCCATTGACGCCGCCGCTGTTCGCGCCGTGATGGAGGAGGCCTTCGGTGCCAGCGACACGAGCGGCGCCTGGGTTTGGAAGGACGCCTACGAGGCCGTCGAGGTTGCGCAAATCCTGATGCTCGCGCGCTATGGCGCGCTGATGCAGCGCCAGGCGGCCTCGCCGCAGGCCTTCCTCACCATGATCGAGCGGCTGGCCAGTCTGGCGCCCTCGCACACACGGCGTTCTGAAGATAGCGTCCGCCTGCAACAATTTTCGACCCCCCTGCCCCTTGCGGCGATTGTCGCGCAGGCGGCGGGGTTTCGCGAGGGCGACCTGGTGCTCGAGCCATCCGCTGGCACCGGCATGCTGGCGATCTTCGCCCGGACTGCAGGCGCGCGGCTTGTTCTCAATGAGCTTGCGGAAACGCGCCGTGCCTTGCTGGAACAATTGTTTCCGGATGCTGTTGTCTCGGATCACGATGCCGCCTCGATCGACGACCGTCTCGACCGCGCAATCACGCCCTCGGTCATCGTGATGAACCCGCCGTTTTCGGCTGCGAACCATGTCGAAGGTCGGTTTCGGCAGGCGACCAGTCAGCATGTTCTGTCCGCGCTGGCACGTCTTGCTCCGGGTGGGCGGCTTGTCATCATCACGGGCGAGAGCTTTCGGCCCTCCACCAAGAGTTTCCAGCCGACGTTTCAACGCATAGGCCAGAGCGCAGACGTGGTGTTTTCCGCCGCGATCGACGGCAAGGTCTTCGCGCGGCATGGGACCACGATCGACACGCGGCTGACGGTAATCGACAAGCGCGCGGCGGGCGAACGCGAGACCGCACCTGTCGAAATCGAGGCCGTCTATCATCCCATCTGCGCAACCACGGGCGATCTTCTCTCCGCAGTGCTCACCCATTGTCCCGCGCGCCGCAACCCCCCGCCCTGCCCTACCAGCGCGGCATTGTCTGTGCCGAACCGCCAGTCCCGCACCAACCTGTACGCTCTGCGTAACGCCGCCCGCAAGGAAACCCGCGCCCGCGCCGAGGAGCGCGCCCGGCATCCCTTTGATGATGTCGTGACGGCCCCGCTCGACTACCTGCCGAAAGCCTGGAGCGTACCGGGCGTCGCGCTGCAGGACACGGTTTACGAGACCTATAATCTTCAGGCGATGCGGATCGGCGGCGCAGCGGAGCACCCGACAGCACTTGTCCAATCCGCAGCCATGGCGTCTGTCCCGCCGCCCGTGCCGACCTATCGCCCAGTCTTGCCGAAGTCCCTTGTCGCTGACGGCCTCCTCTCCGCTCCGCAGCTCGAAAGCGTGATCTACGCGGGCAATGCACACGAGGCGCACCTGAAAGGCTGGTTCAAGCGCGGG
Source organism: Phaeobacter sp. CC-HEC084 (assembly GCF_059429255.1). Lineage (NCBI taxonomy): Bacteria > Pseudomonadati > Pseudomonadota > Alphaproteobacteria > Rhodobacterales > Roseobacteraceae > Phaeobacter > Phaeobacter sp. CC-HEC084. The sequence goes on along the minus strand of NZ_JCAIJQ010000006.1, from coordinate 38,903 downwards.
GAGATCGAGGGTCAGCTTATGGCCGCGGCGGAGGGTGACGAAGGTGCCTTCCGTCTGCGCAAGGGCTGGTTCCTGGGCGATGGCACCGGCTGCGGCAAGGGGCGGCAGGTGGCGGGCATCATTCTCGACAACTGGCTCAAAGGGCGCCGCCGGGCCGTTTGGGTCTCGAAGAGCGACAAGCTCATCGAAGATGCGCGGCGCGACTGGATGGCCCTCGGGGGGCGTGAAAGCGATATCGTGCCGCTCTCGAAATTCCGCCAAGGGAGCGACATCCGCCTGCCCGAAGGCATCCTCTTCGTCACCTACGCCACGCTGCGCTCCGCCGAGCGGGAAGGCAAAGCCTCCCGTCTCGACCAGGTGACGTCCTGGCTCGGCGCAGGGTTCGACGGGGTCATCGCTTTTGATGAAAGCCACGCCATGGCCAATGCTGCTGGCGAAAAGTCCGACCGCGGCGACAAGAAGGCCTCACAGCAGGGCCTCGCTGGCCTCGCACTGCAAAACGCTGTGCCTGATGCACGCGTCCTCTATGTCTCGGCCACCGGGGCCACGGTCGTCGGCAATCTCGCCTATGCCTCCCGCCTCGGGCTCTGGGGCACTGGCGATTTCCCCTTCGTGACACGTGCAGAGTTTGTCGCCGCGATGGAGGCCGGGGGTATTGCCGCCATGGAGATGATCTCGCGCGACCTGAAGGCGCTCGGGCTATATCTGGCACGCTCGCTCTCCTACGCCGGGGTCGAATACGAGATGCTGGTGCACGACCTGACGCCCCCTCAGATCGCGATCTACGACAGCTATGCCGATGCCTACCAGATCATCCACACCAATCTTGAGGCCGCGCTTCAGGCGTCTGGCATCTCCTCCGAGACCGGCACGCTGAACGCCCAGGCAAAATCCGCCGCGCGTTCGGCCTTCGAGAGCAACAAACAGCGCTTCTTCAACCATCTCATCACCGCCATGAAATGCCCCTCGCTTATCCGCGCGATCGAGGCGGATCTGGCGGCGGGGCATTCTGCAGTGATTCAGGTCGTCTCGACCAGCGAAGCGGTGATGGAACGCCGTCTCGAGGAGATTCCGGCCTCGGACTGGGACGATCTGCAGGTCGATTTTACACCGCGTGAAAACATCATGGACTACCTGATGCACAGCTTCCCGACGCAGCTTTTCGAGCCCTACACCGACGAGAACGGCGATCTGCGGTCGCGCCCCGCCCTCGATGCTGACGGCAATCCCATCATCTGCCGCGAAGCGGAGCGGCGGCGGGACGATCTGATCGAGCACTTGGGTGCCCTCGCCCCGGTGCAGGGCGCGCTCGACCAGATCCTCTGGCATTTTGGCGGCGATGCGGTGGCCGAGGTCACGGGGCGCAAGCGGCGCATCGTGAAAACGCGCGAAGGGCGGCTCAAGGTCGAGAACCGCCCCGCCTCCTCCAACCTCGGCGAGACTCAGGCCTTTATGGATGACGCCAAACGCATCCTGATCTTCTCAGATGCAGGTGGCACCGGGCGCAGCTATCACGCCGACCTTGGGGCAAAGAACCAGCGCCTCCGGGTGCATTACCTGCTCGAGCCCGGTTGGAAGGCCGACAATGCCATCCAGGGGCTCGGGCGCACCAATCGCACCAATCAGGTGCAGCCGCCGCTGTTCCGGCCGGTGGCCACCAATGTGAAAGGCGAGAAGCGGTTCCTCTCCACCATCGCGCGCCGCCTCGACACGCTCGGGGCGATCACCAAGGGGCAACGCGAGACCGGCGGTCAGAACATGTTTCGCGCCGAGGACAACCTCGAAAGCCCTTACGCACGCGCGGCGCGGCGCCAGTTCTTCTACAAGCTGCGCGCGGGCAAGATTGACGCCTGCTCCTACGCCAAATTCCAGGAGATGACCGGGCTGACGCTCGATGACGCGGACGGCACGATGAAGGAAACCCTGCCGCCGATCCAGCAGTTCCTGAACCGCTGCCTTGCTCTGAGGATTGACGTGCAAGACGCAATTTTCGAGGCCTTCGGCGGGTTCCTCTCGGCGATCATCGAAGACGCGCGGCAGGCGGGCACGCTGGATGTCGGCCTCGAGACCCTGCGCGCGGAGAAGTTCGAGATCGTCGATCGCAAGGTCATCTTCGAGCATGAGGCGACGGGGGCGACGGCCACTGCGCTGACCGTGGAGCGCACAGACCGCAACGATCCTCTCGCCCTGCCCCGGGTCAAATCGATCTGCGCAAACACAGAGGGCGCGACGCTCTGCTGGAACACGACCTCCAAACGCGCGGCGCTGATGGTGAAGGCGCCCGCCTTCATGGACGAAGACGGTGTGCCGATCCTGCGGGTGAAACTGCTGCGGCCCATGGGAACCGAGATCCTCGCGGCCAGCGAATTTTCGACCTCGCATTGGGAGGAGATTGATGACTCGATGTTCGAACATCTCTGGCAGACCGAAGTCGCCGCCGTGCCGGAGTTCACCACCTCGAAGATCACGCTGATCTGCGGGCTGCTCCTGCCGATCTGGGATCGGCTGCCCGCTGACAACATGCGCATCTATCGCCTGCAGACCGAGGATGGGGAACGCGCCATCGGCCGTCTGGTCAGCCAGGATCAGCTTCTCAATGTCTACGCGCGCCTCGGTCTCGATTGTCAGATCGAGATGGCACCGCAGGAGGTGTTCGGCGCGGTGATGGACGCAAAGACGACCCTCAGCTTGCTCGGCGGTTACCAGTTGCGCCGGTCGCTCGTGATGGGGCAGCCGAGATGTGAGCTGATCGGCGCGTCCGGTGCGGCCCTGCCCGGTTTGAAGGCTTTGGGCTGCTTCACCGAGGTGATCCAGTGGAAGACGCGGGTGTTCATCCCGGTGGACGGCATTGACGTGCTGGCGCGCGTGCTCGGCGAGCATCCGGTTGGCGCAAACGCTGCGAATGCCGCCGCATGAACGCGCGGCGCAGCATCGCAGACCTCTCGGCCGATCTGGCAGATCGGGCCGAGAGCTTCTGCCGCCAGTATTTCCCCGAGGGGCGCAAGCAGGGCAACTATTGGCAGGTTGGCGATACCTCGGGGGCCAAAGGTCAAAGCCTCGCCATCCGGCTGCAAGCTCAAGGTGGGCGCAAGGCCGGATCCTGGGCCGACTTTGCGACGGGGCAATATGGCGATCTGATAGACCTGCTGCAGGAACGGCTTGGTTCGGTCACGCTCAAGGAAACGCTGAGGGAGGCGCAGTCCTTTCTCGGCGAGGCCCCCTGCGCTGCCGTACCTCGTGAAACCCGAAAGGCTGAGCGCCCGGATGCAGCCTCCAGCAAACGCATCGCGCGGGCGCGGAAGCTCTTTGCCGCAGGCAAGCCGGTCCTCGGCACTCTGGCGGCCACCTATTTGCAGGGGCGCGGGATCTCGCGCTTCGGTCCAGCGCTCCGCTATCACCCGCAGGTCTTCCTGCGCCACGGCGAGGACGGGCCTGATCCGCCGCACAGAGCCCCTGCCCTGCTGGCGAAGATCACGGACAATCGGGGCCAGATCACTGGCTGCGCGCGCACCTATCTCGACCCCTCCACCGGCGGTCTGGCCGCGATCGAGAACCCGAAGCGGATCCTTGGGCAGCTTCATGGCCATGCCATCCGCTTCTGGTCTGGCACCGGGCGCACTGATCTCATCGTCGGCGAAGGTCTCGAGAACACCCTTTCGGTTGGCACGGCTCTGCTTGAGTTCGACCTCGCGTCTTGTCTCACCGCCACCCATCTCGGCCTCTTCATCCCGCCGCCGGGGATCAAGCGTATCTGGATCGCGCGGGACAATGATGAAGCAGGACGCAATGCATCAAAGAGATTGCGTAACCAACTGGAATCGCGAGGAATTGCCTGTGGTGATCTCGTGCCGGCAATGGGCGATTTCAACGACGATCTGCGGGCACTTGGCAAGGATGCGCTGCGCCGGTCCCTTTTAGAGGCCATGAAAGCGCAAGGTCTGGAGATTGGGGGCGGATGACCGCCTGCCTACCCATTGATGTCCGACAGGGCAAAGGTTCCGCCGGTTCGATCTGATCCCGTTTGGACAAGGGGAGCGATGGACCAGCGGGTCGGGGCTGAGTGCCCCTCGCCCGGGCAGCAATGCGCCCGCTACCCGGAAAATTCCCCTCCCCTTTCAGGGCATTCCTCGCGGGACCAATTTTCCGGTCCGGGTCACATTCTCCGCTTCGCTCCGATCCTGACGGATGCGGCCCGGTCGCCGCCGGTCCTGACATCGCCCCATCCAAATCGGGTCAGATCAAACAGAGGAACCAGACAATGCCCCATCAGACAGACATCCAAGAGGAGACCGGCGTGACCTCCGCCATCCTCGACCACCTCGCACTTCACGGCGCAACACCGGGACCCGGCGAGACCGATCATCGCCCCCTGCCCCAACCCGACGAGGTCGAACTCGCCATGGCGACCCTCTTTGAGACCACCATCGGCCTCCTCACCGGCAGCCAGTTGGAGGACAATATTGAAGAGATGCTCTGGTCCCTCACCTCGATCTTCCATCGCCGGCTGACCCATATCCAGAAGCTTCTCGACGACAACGAATTCGAGGTCCGGGAAAGCCTCGCGATCCAGGACGGCTCTGAGGTCGCCTCGGTCGAGCTGGAACGCCTCCAGATGATCGGGCTGAAGCTCTGGGACCATCGCGACGCTTTCGAGCAGATGCGCGATCTGGCCGTGGACCATTTCTCGGCCGCCACCGGTTCGCCCTGGCTGCCCCGCACCGGATCCAAGGTCTCGCATCGGGGTCTGATCTCCGCCGTGGTGGACAGTCGGGCCTATCTCTCGGCCAAGCGCCGCAAGGAGACCGAGGTGCACTGCCCCGAAGGCACACGGATCGCTTTTTCGGGCGGCGACTATCAGGCCTACGACCTGATCTGGTCCGTCCTCGATGCCACCCTTGCGAAATACCCCGACATGGTGCTCTTGCACGGTGGCACGCCCAAAGGCGCCGAGATGATCGCGGCCCGCTGGGCAGATACCCGAGGTGTCACCCAGGTGGTCTTCAGGCCCGACTGGAAGAGCCACGGGAAGGCCGCCCCCTTCAAGCGCAATGACAAGATGCTGGAGACCATGCCCCAAGGGCTGATCGCCACCCCAGGTTCGGGTATCACAGAGAACATCGTCGACAAGGCCCGCAAGCTCGGGATCCGCATCAAGAGGATCGGGGCTTAGGCCCCGGTTCACGCCCCGCGCAAAAGGTCCTGCACGACAGAAGGATTCTTGGCGATCAGGGCGAGTAGAACCTGTGCAGGGCCCGTCGGGTGCCGACGCCCGTGTTCCCAGTTCAGGAGCGTACCTTTCGCGACGCCGATGCTCTTGGCGAATTCCGCCTGGGACAGGCCCGTCCGTTGCCGGACTTCGGCGACATCGACTTCCGCTACGGAAACTTTATGGACCTTCGCGCCGACCAAGTCGCCATCTGCGAAGGCCAGCGCCTCTTCCAGCCCCTTGGTGATGGATTCGAATGCACTCATGTTGCGTCTCCATATTTCGCGACAAGCGCCTTGCTCATCTCTACCGCCGCGGCCTGCTCAGACTTCGACAGGTTGGCTTTCTCATTCTTGGCAAAGACCGTAATCAGAAAGATCGGCATATGGGTCCCGCCAAAGACATACACCGTCCTGAAGCCGCCACTCTTGCCGCTCCTCTCTCTCGGGATGCGGACTTTGCGTAACCCGCCACCAAGAGAAATGCCCGCTTCCGGATTGGCGGCAATGAAGTTGATCGCCGCCTCACGTTCCTGGTCCGACATGATTGCCTTGGCGCGCCTTTGGAATTCGGGCAGTTCGACCACTGTTTGCAATCGCGTCATGTGAAGTTCCATATAGGTTTCGGCGGTGTATGTGTCAATGACGTATAGCATGAGCACTGGAAGGACAAGTCGGCGACGCTTGCCGGAGCTAGAGAGGATGTCCCGTCCGTTGGTAGCGGCGGCCCTTGGTCAAATGTCCTGTCGCATTTTCTGACCTAACCAACCAGCCGGGCTGTCATCTAGGGCTATTGGGTGGTTGCTGTGTCTCGTGGCGACCCGGTCTTTCGTACCACGCTCTGATCGCGCCGAGCACTCCTCCGCATCGTGGGCGCTTCAGCGAAGACTATCGGCACGTTAGTGATCCTGGGGATGCGACTTTGACGTCTGGACTATGTCTCATCTTCGGTGAATTTGGAAGGAGCCAAGACACTCGTGGCATCTCCCTCGGCCGTTCACCCAGTTTCCTTCGTGGCCGGGGCACTTCTCCCGATGTGTTGCTTTGCATGACACGCTGGTCGCAGCTGTCGTCCCGTCCACAAAGGTTGCCGCCGATCTTTTTCCCCTGACCCACCAAAGAACAGGGGTGGGCCATTCCTCGCGGATCAAAAAGACCGGCGCCTGCCCCTCTCCGCTGCGCTTCGCCTTCGGTGTGGTCGGGCCTTGGCCAGCTGCATGACCGCACGTCGTGCTGCAACGCAAACAAGGAGAAGAGCAATGACCACGAACTGCATCAAATTCACCAGCGCCGACATCGAAACCGCCAAGGGCGTCGGCTCCATCTCGACCCTGACCTTCGACCTCGACATCACGGTCGAACCCGTCGCGAGCTCGAACCCGATGGCCCCCACGCACCGCGTCCTCGGCCGCTCCCCGCGCGGCAAGCTGGTCGAGTGCGGCGGCATCTGGAAGAAGCGGAACAAGGAGACCGGCGCCGACTACTACACGCTGACCATCCGCGACCATGGCTTCAACGCCAACCTCGGCAAGGCCGCGAACCAGGACGATCCGTCCCTGCAGGCCATCATCCCCTGGGGCCCGAAAGACGCCGCCTGAAACCAAAGTTGGCGGGGGCTTGCCTCCGCCAATTCGTTTACAGCTGTAAAATCGACCTAGATCGCGGTCGTGGATATAGTCTCTTCGAGGGTTGATAGGCACTACATAGAGGAAAAATCTTGACTTAGTCGCGTGAATCACTGCTTTTATCCCCAAGTGGCGCGAAAAAGGCCACATTTTCGAAATTGGGGCAACCAGATGATTCCTGTGACACCATTGGCAAGTGAGCGCCCTTCGGCTCTTGCAACGGAGATTTCCGAACGACTCAACGCTGCCATCAGGGAACATCTGCTCTCTGCTTTTGCCCCAGACAACACGAAGACGCTACGCTCTTTTTCGGCACCTGAGGCCGCTGAGCTCTTGGGAGTATCCGGACAGTTCATGCGAAAGGTTCACGCTGAGGGCACAATCCCTGAACCTGACGATATCCGGGGTGGCCGCCGCTACTATACAGCCCAAGAGATATGGGACGCGCGCGAAGTTCTAGAGAAGGCTTCTCGGAAGAAAGGCCGTTATCTGCCTCGCCGCTCGGGAGAGGAGCAGTTGCAAATTTGGCAGCTGATGAATTTCAAAGGTGGTTCCAGTAAGAGCACGACGAGCGTTCACCTCGCTCACTACTTTGCTCTTCGAGGATATCGGGTCTTGGTTGTTGATCTGGATCCTCAGGGATCTCTCACATCAATGTGCGGGATCAGCCCTGAAATCGAGTTCGATGGACTGACTGTCTATGATGCGATCCGCTACGACGAGCCGGTGAACATGGCTGATGTCGTCGTTCCAACATACTTTCCAGGGCTCTCGATTGCGCCGTCCCGCTTGATGCTGTCCGAGTTTGAGACTGAGTCGGCCGTTCATTCGAACCCAGACCAACCATTCTTTACTCGTATCCGAAATGCTTTGGCACAGGTAGAAGATGATTTTGATCTGGTGTTGATGGACAGCCCGCCACAGCTTGGTTTCTTGACCATTGCTGGGATGGCTGCCGCTAGTTCTTTGATTGTCCCTCTAACGCCATCGATGTTGGACGTTTCGTCAACTGCTCAGTTTCTTGAACTAGCCGGAGCGTATATGGGTGTGATCGAGGATGCTGGCGCAACTCTCCAATATGATCACTTCAAATTTCTGATCACGCGAGACGAACCGACGGACGTTCCCTCTCAGCAGCTAACGTCTTTCATGCGGGCTTTGTTTCAAGACCGTGTCATGTCGGCAACCGCCTTGAAGAGCACAGCAATCAGTGACGCGACCATGCTAAAGCAGTCGATTTATGAGGTGGTCCGTTCCGAAATGACACGGGCCACATATGACCGTGCAAAGGGCTCCATGGATGCTGTGGGACATGAAGTCGAAACGATGATCCAACAATCGTGGGGGCGTAAGTAATGGCTAGGAAATCACTTCGCGATATGTCCGGAATTGCAAGTACTATCGCTCGTTCTGGCGGGGCGCCGTCAGAGCGGCCGTCGAAGACCAGTGCTCCGGCTTTGGGGGCCCTTCAAGGATCTCTGGCATCTATCCGAGAAATTGATCCCAATATAATCGACGATTGGGGGCCAGTAGATCGCCTTGAAGAGTTTACAGCTGTAAACGTCGAAGACGATGACGAGAGCTTCGAAGGACTAAAGAACAGCATCCGAGAAGATGGTCAGCAAGTGCCCATTCTCGTTCGGCGTTCAAAGGCGTCTGAAGGGCGCTTCGAGGCGATTTACGGGCGGCGGCGCTTAAAGGCATGCCGCGAACTCGGCATCAAGGTTCGCGCGAACGTCCAAGATATCGACGATGCTACGGCTTTGCTGGCGAAAGGACTGGAAAATGCCGCGCGCCGGAACCTCTCTTTTTACGAGAAGGCGAGGTTCGCCGTGGCCATCCAGACAGCGGGCCACGACGCGGCAACTGTTCGGCAGGTTCTCAATCTCTCTGCGTCGGGTCATTCGCACCTTACAAAGGTAACACAGAACGTCCCGGTCAAGATCGGCGACCTGATTGGCGCCGCACCAAAGTCCGGGCGTCCAAAATGGACGGAGCTGGCTGAGTTATTTCTCTCAAAGAAGCTAACTGAACGCGCGGCGCTCGATATCTTGGCCAGAATCAGCGCCTCATCGGGTTCGGATGATCGCCTCGAATTTCTCATTAGGGAAGCGACTAAGCGCGGCGCGAAGACGTCGAGCGGGGTTAGAGAGATAACGCCGTTGGAAGGCGTGACTATCAAAGCTGGCCGCGGAACATTGTCATTGTCAGTCAAGAAGTCTGGCGCGAACGCTGAGTTTGCAACCTGGCTTGAGAGCAATCTCGCAGAGATAATCAAAAAATCCTATGCCGAATTTACAGATGAAAATTTGGTGGATGACAACTGAGGACGAGCAGAAAGGAGGAACGGCAAACAAAGAAAACCCCCGAAACCGGAGCTTCGAGGGCTGCTGCGCAGAACGCAATTCTTAGATTAGACACCTAGAATCTAGCAGCCAACGAATCACCACACAAGAGAAAACGCTTCTGAGCGAACGGGATTTCTTTGTCGCTGGCATAAAGATGGGAAAATTTAGTGATGCTCCACAAGGAGCGGCTGAGACAGACATGTCTCAGAACAAGAGAGTTATGTCCAACATAGGCCAACGGTCAGGGTGGCGTAAAGCAACGGCCGGGCTGGCTACGGCAGAGCGACTTGCCCAAGCCGGTGAACGGGTAGCAGTACCCAAAACACGGGCATTTGTCGCGCTCAAGCGCGTTGGTGCACATATCGGCCTGAAGGCTGGCGACATGATGCTCCTCGATACACTGGGGGCCTTCACTCAGGCCCAGGACTGGGAGGAGGAGCAGCGCCCGATCGTCTGGGCCTCGAACGCCTATCTGATGGAGCAGACGGGCTTTTCCCTATCGGCGCTCAAGCGCCATGCACGGCGCCTGGCCGAGATCGGCGTGATTTCCTTTCAGGACAGCCCGAATGGCAAGCGGTGGGGCCGTAGGGACGCTGAGGGGCGTATCGTCGAGGCATACGGCTTTGATCTGTCGCCGCTGTCGGCCCGCGTCGATGAGTTCGAGGGACTTCATGCCGAGTTGCAGGCCGAGCGCGAACTCTGCCAGCGCTTGAAGCGCCAGATCACGGTGGCACGCCGGATGATCCGAGCCCGGATCGAGGCGGCTATCAGCAACGCGCTGCGCGGGCCCTGGAGGCAATTCACGGGTCTCTTCGAGGAGCTTCTGGACCGGCTACCGCGCCGACACGAAGCCTCTGAGCAGTTGGAACGGCTACTGTTGTGGTTCAAGGAACTTCAGGAACGGGTCGAAGCGGCCTATCTCAAAGCGACTGGCGCGGCGAAACCTGTGGAAAACACCGATGATAAACACGCCCAACTCAAAGAGAAGACTCAAGAAATGAACCCCAGGGAGGTCATTTCTGAACCTCATATACTAATTACAAATCAACTTAATCCTGTAATTCGTAATTCCTCTGAAAAAGAGGAAGCGGCGGGTGTGGTGCCCAATGCCCCACCCGAAGAGCGGGTTGATAGGGATCTGGAAGACTGGGTTGCCGAGGTGCGGAAGAAGCGGACAGCGCTCGACCTGCCGACAATCATGCAGGCCTGTCCGGAATTCGCGTCTTGGGCGCGCAATATGGGTGGATTCCTGAAGGATTGGGGCGATTTGCACCGGGTTGCGGGGCAACTCAGGCCGATGATCGGGATCTCGGAGCATGCCTGGAACGTGGCGCAGGACCGAATGGGCACTCAGGTGGCCACGGCCGCGTTTGCGCTCGTCTTCGAGAAACACAGCGCGGGCGAAGTTTCCTCACCGGGCGGATATCTGCGGGGCATGGTCGAGAAAGCCGGGGCAGGGGAGCTGCATCTCGAGCGCAGCTTCTATGGCAGGATCAGTGGGCAGGCGGCGTGACGTATTGATAAATAAGTGGCATTGGCATATATTGCCAATAAAGGAGACCTGACCCATGGTGACACGCAACGTTGTCCTGACCGAAACCCAAGACCATCTGGTTCAAGCGCTGGTGGCGTCCGGGCGCTACCAGAATGTGAGTGAAGCCATGCGCGCGGGCCTGAGGCTGCTCGAGCAGGAAGAGGCGCAGATCACGGGCATCCGCCAAGGACTTCTCGAAGGTCTGGCGCAGGCAAATGCGGGTGATTTTGCGGAAGGCAGCGGCAAAAATGCGATCCGTAGGGCCTTTGCGACTGCGCGCGCGCGTTCATGAGCCGATCCTTCCGGCTGACCCGTCGTGCGGAAGCCAGCCTCACTGACATCGCCAGATGGACGATCGAAACTTTCGGGCTGCGCCAAGCAGAGCTTTACGAGGCCGAATTGCTCAACCGCTGTGAGAGTATTCTGAATGGCCAAGCCCATAGTCGGAGTTGCGCAGTTCTCGTTGATGATGTCGACGACCTGAGGTTCATAAGGGCAGGGGAGCATTTCCTGGTCTTTCTGGATCGATCGGACGAGGTCATCATCGTGGATATCCTGCATTCCCGCAGCGATCTGCCTCGCCATCTTGCCTCACTTTCGGCTTTGAAGTCCGAAGACACCTGATCCACGTCACAACCCGGCGGCCTTGGTCAGGTTCACCCGGAACCGATCACGGCGGCGTTGGTAACGGCGGGTCATCTCGGCGGAAGCATGGCCGAGCTGCTTCTGAACATAGCGCTCATCCACCTCAGCCGAGGACGCGAGACCGGCGCGCAAACTGTGGCCAGAGAACAGCGCCAGGCGCTCTTTCTCGGGCAGCTCTGATCGGATGCCCGCGTCCAGGACCGTACGCTTGATCAGGCGGGCGACATGCTTGTCGTTCAGTCGCGTTTCCGTGGCGCGTTTGCCATCGCGCGAAGTGCCGACGAAGACTGGACCGAAGTCGATCTTTGCGAAGTGCAGCCATTGTTCCAACGCGAGCACGGGGCAGGTCTGCTCCTTGGAGCCGCGGCCGATCTCCACCTCGCGCCAGCCCGTCTTGGCATTGAGGGTGAGCAGGGCACCCTTGTCGAAGATCTCGATCCAACCGCCAGAGTCCGGCGTGTCGTCCTTGTGGACGTCAAGGCTGACGATCTCCGAGCGGCGGAGGCCCCCAGCGTAGCCCAGCAGAAGGATGGCGCGATCCCGTAACCCGCGCAGATCGTAGGGCAGGGTGGCCACCATTCCGAGAATGTCCTCGGCCAGGATCGCTTCCTTCTGCACCGGTGGACGCGCGTGCTTGCGCTTGATCCCGGCCAGCACGGTGGCGATGTGGCGGTTCTTGCGATCAAGTGTGAACCCGCGCTGCGCATAGTTCCAGGCAAGGCCTGACAGGCGACGTTCGATGGTACTGACCGATAGGGCAGGGGAGGGGCCCGACCCGGAGGCGAGATCGGCGAGGTAAAGGCCGATTATCTCGGATGAGGGGGGCAGAGGCTCCGCGCCCTTCATCCGGCACCAGCGCGCGAAATTTGCCCAGTCCTTCGCATATGCTTTCAGTGTGTTTTCCGAAGCTGCGGCACGGGCATAGCCGCGGGCGGTGTCTACCAGGCGATCGAGGCTGCCTGAGCCCGCGACGTGGGCGGGTAGGGAGATATCGTCGCTTTTTTCTTGCTCTCTCTCGCCGTCCTGAGCGATACTAAACGCACCAGAGTTTGATGATGTCGACTTCTCGTCCTCTGCGGCCATTTTCCAGTGAATCCAGCGATGAAATTGAACTGATTTTCAGCATATCTTTTTATGTCCGATAATGCAAACTTATTGGACATGTTGGCGCACGGCAAGGCGGGGCGGTTTGCACATCATTTTGTAGACGAAAGCGCCGCGAGAGACTAGTCTTGTGGCATGACATATCAGCCGACAGCCATCTCGGACGACCCGATCAAACTACCGCACCTACCTGCCTGGGTCACCTCCGGACGTGCCGAAACCCCTGAAACTGTGGCCTTTCGGTCAGGGGCGGCGCTGACGGTGCTCGATCAGCTGTTCGGTGATCCCAGGCATGGCGTGCCGCTAAAACTGCTCGCGAACCGGCTGGCCCTGACGGCTGCGACAGCGACGTCGAAGCTGGAAGGACGGCTGGCGCGGGAGGCGGATATCCGAGACGCCTTTCACCTGGCGCCGCCGGGCGAGGCGCGGGGTCCGGATGGCGATCTGTTGGCGTTCTGGCGCGAAGGCGTCCGGCTTCGTGCAGGCCGGACGGGCGAGATCGCCGACGTCGTTGGTGCGGAGTTCGCGGGCGAGGTGGGCGCTTGGCTCGACGTGGGATTGGAGCGCGCACGGACCCATGGTCCGTTGTCGGGTTGCGTCGCCGCCCTGCGCGCCGTGCTCGAGGCCGTCGACCGGGCAGAGCGCACCGCCTGCCTGCTCTCGGATATCGTCCTAGCGCGGGCGCTGAACTGGACGACCGTGCTGCCGGTTTCGGCGCAGCATCTCACCAAGGCCGTTTTGCGCGATCTGGCCACGAACGGGCGGAGTGCCGAGATGGCCGTTCAGGCGCGGATCCTCGAGTCCATCGAGGCTGTGATCCGGCTGGTGCGAGAGCTTGTCCGTCGCGCGGAGGCGCTTCGGACCGTGGCGCCGAAGCTGCGGGCGAAGGGTTCGGATGCGGCGGTCGACCTGTTCCTGACCGAAGATGCGGTCGCCCCGGCGTCGATGCTGTCGCCGCGTATTCGCGGGACCTCGATCTCCATGACCGATCGCGCTGCACGGCGGTTCTGCGACCGGCTGGTCGAGCTGGGTGTCGCGCGGGAGCTGACCGGGCGGCCAACCTTCCGGCTCTACGGGATCGCGCCATGACGGTCGCGACCAGGAAGCGGAAACCGGCGGAGGAAGGCGGCGCCGTCTTTGACCGGGATCTGGACGACCTGCCGCAGGAGCTGCGCTGGCGCGAATGGATGGGCCGGATCGAGGCGGTGCTCTTCGCCAGTGCCTCGCCAGTTAGCCGCGAGGACCTCGCGCGCGTGGTGGGGCAGGGGGCCTCGGTGGAGATGCTGATCGAGGACGTCCAGGCCGAGCTGACGGGTCGTCCTTACGAGCTGGCCCAAGTGGCTGGCGGCTGGATGTTCCGAACGAGGACGCAGTTCGCGGACGCGATCAAGGCGGCGGCCGACCTTGGCGAGCAGCCGCTTGCCTTCTCCGAGATGGAGATGGGCGTGCTTTGCGCCATCGCCTACCACCAGCCGATCGACCGGGCGGGGCTGGCCGACATCTTCGGCAAGGAGGTCAGCCGCGATCTTTTGGCCCGACTGCGCTACAAGGACCTGATCGCAAGCGGGCCGCGGTCACCGCGGCCCGGGGCGCCGCATACCTTCGTGACGACCGAGACGTTTCTGGTGACCTTCGATCTGCAGAGCCTGCGGGATCTGCCGGATCTGGAATTAACGACGTAATGAATCCCGTATCCGGTTGATCGGCTTGTCAAATGATCTGACAAGGAGTTATCGGCTGGCGCAGATGACTGCGTGAGACCAACCAAAACAAGAGGCTTCCGATGATTGACTATACGGAAATCAGAAATGGTGACGATTGGGAGCTCTTCTGCTTGGACTATCTTGTGGCGCAAGGCCTGGTAGTCGAGGTGCCGCCTGGGCCGGGCCCGGACGGTGGTCGCGACTTGCTAGTCAAGGAGCAACTAAAAGGAAAGCTCGCGACACGGTCTTTCACATGGCTTGTGTCATGCAAGCACTTTGCCGCTGGTGGCGGGTCCGTCGGGACCAATCATGAAACAAATATAACGGATCGGCTGGCGCACCATAATGCGAATGGATTTCTCGGGTTCTACTCTACGACCGCCAGTGCTGCGCTGATTACCCGCCTAAAGGAACTTCGTGGTAACGGCACAATTGAGTCTTTTGAAGTATTTGACGGAGCTCGTATTGAGAGCGGGTTTCACGATGTTGGGTTGTCTGGAGTCTTGCTTCAGCATCTTCCTGCTAGCCACACGGCGTTGCGGCCAATCCATCCTCTTCTCGGTGAGTATGTGCCGCTGGAATGCGAGGTTTGCGGAAGGGACCTCCTGAAGGAGAGCACCAAAGGAAATTTCAAGGGCGCAATCAACTTCGCAGTCAAGGATGATATCACGCACTCGGTCCACTTCGTATGCAAGGGCGAGTGCGACCGCAGGTTGACGTCACGCCTGAATCACCAAGGCTTCATGGACTGCTGGGATGATATCCAGGATTATTGCAATCCTCTGATCTTTTTCCGACGACTGACGGGCTACATGGCTGGCCTCAGAAACAATCCGCAAGCCTATACCGATAAGGCTCATCGGCAAATGATCGATCTGTATCTCGCGGTGAGCCAGCGAACATTGAGGCAAACAAATGAGGAGGACCGCCAAGAGTATCTGCGCGCTCGGGAGGTGGAAGAAATAGGTGTCTGATGCTCGACTACCGCACCCGACGTAGCAGGTTATCGATGAGCTGATTAGGCAGGAAGACCGCCTTGTCATCCCGCCAAAGCGTCAATGCCGTTTCAAGGAGCTTGGGATCGCAAAGGCTCTCACTCAGTAGTTGGTCGACCACCCATAGAACGCCATGCGCGGCGATCCCGTTGTCCACGGCCACGCGCCGCAGCAAACGGTCTCCGGTGAGCAGAATAGCTTCCGCGTGCATCTGTGCCGTCACGATGCAGAAGCAATCGTTCGCCGACAGACGCCCGTGCCGCTTCTTGATGTCGAATGCCTGGCCGACCTGGGCAGGCGGCAGGTCATATGTTGTCATGCCGCTACCGTCGAGAAGCGCCCATTCCTGAGGTGTGAAATCCAGGATCTCGCTCGCGCGCACGGGAAGCGGTACGATGAACTCGTAGGGTAGGGCGCACAGGACATGCAACAACTGGACCTGTCACGCTTTCGTGCCGCTCCGGTTGCTCATTTAAGCGGCCTCTCTTTCGAAAGCCAACGGGCTTTTCCAGCCCAGTGCTGAGTGGCGTCGGCGCGGATTGTAGAAGCCGTTGATGTATTCGAAGATGGCGATCTCGGCGTCACGTCGCGTCCGCCAGGACCGTTGCCACAGCAGCTCCGCCTTGATCGTTTTGAAGAAGGCCTCAACGGCCGCGTTATCATAGCAGTTGCCGGTGCCGCTCATTGACACCTTGAAGCCATGCTGGCGCAGAAGCTTCTGGTAGTCGTGTGAGCAGTATTGGCTACCCCGGTCCGTGTGGTGGATGCAGCCCTTGGGTGGTCGCCGCAAAGCAATGGCCATGTTCAACGCCCGGATCGCCAGGTCGCGTTTCATCCGGTTGCTGACCGCCCAGCCGATCACGCGCCGGGAATGCAGATCAAGGATGACAGCCAGGTAGAGCCATCCTTCGCGCGTCCATACATAGCTGATGTCGCCTGCCCATTTCTGGTTTGGGCGATCAGCAGCGAAGTCCCGGTTCAAGAGGTTCGGCGCGATGTTGAAGCTGTGGTTGCTGTCGGTCGTGGCCTTGAACTTCTCGTTTCGCTTCACCTCGATGCCATTCTCCTGCATCAGCCTGCCAACACGGCGATGCCCCACGTCAAGGCCCAGTTCCTTCAACTCCTCAGTCATGCGCGGTCGGCCATAACTGCCAAGAGAAAGGACGAACTGTTCGCGGATGTGCGCCAAGACAACCATATCCTTGCGCTGACTTTGGCTCAGGGGACGGCTGCGGTATGCACGATACCCTCTCGGGCTGACATCCATAATCTGGCACAGCCGCTCGATGGACAACATGTCAGCGTTCTTTGCGATGAAAGCAAACCTCATTTGCTTCGCTCCGCAAAGAACTGGGTGGCCTTTTTTAACACCTCCCTCTCCTCCCGGAGCATGCGGTTCTCTTTCCGCAGCTCGGCGACCTCGCGCTCGAGATCAGACTGGGCGGTTGGCTTCTCGGGATTGCGCCGATCCTGCTGGATCCAACGGCTCAGCGTCGAGAAGCCGACGCCAAAATCTGCTGCCACCTGCCTACGCGGCAAGCCGCTGGTCAACGCTACCCGCACTGCCTCTGCGCGGAATTCCGGGGTCGGTTTTTGTGCCATGATGTTTCTCCTCTGTGGCAAAATACCAAGTCAAAGGAGCGGAACAATTCCGTGACAGGTCCACAACCGACCCTTCCGAAGATCGATCAAGCAGCTGGCATCGTTGACGATCACACGGGCCACGAGAGGACTATCCCCTGATATTCTCTTCAACGGTGGACAGCGATATGTGCAGCATCTGAGCGGCGCGTACCGGCGAGATCAATTCCTCACCGAGGGCTCGCCAGACCAGGCGCTCAAACCGCTGCGGATGCTCGAAGGCACCGAACCCCTCATCATCCCGTATCTCGTCCGGCTCGCTGGTGCGCCAGCGCCGTGCATAGGTCCGAAACGCGTAGTCGATCATCGACTGGGGCAGGATGCCAACCTGTCCGAGACGCATCAGCATCGCGGCTGCCGACACGCCATAGAGCCGCTTCAGTCGCATGATCTCCATATAGGTCATGCCGCTGCGCGAGGGACCGGCCTCCTCGATCAGGTGATCGGTGGGTATCAGGAACGCACCGGCGAAACGGTTCATCGCCTTCTCGAGCTTGATCGCCGAGTTTCCGGTCGCCCGAATGACACGGTGCGCCAGTTCATGCGCAAGATTGAAACGCCTGCGCTCGACATTGGTGCGGCTTGAAACCACCACGACATCGGTGGAACTTCGGCCCTCGCTGCGCCGCACCTCGCAGGCCAACCCATCGAAGCGCTCGGCGAAATCGGCTTCGATGACCTTGATGCCCTTGTCCTCGAGCAGCCGCGACATGCTGGGAATTGGATCGTTTCCGAGCTTCCAATGCCTTCGCAGCTCTCGTGCCAACAGGTCCAGCTCTTCGTAGCTCTCGACGACTTCCCTAACCAGATCGCCGAACGGGTCATCCGGCGGTGCGATCTCCAGGATGTCCTCGATCGCCAGGTAGTCTTCCAGTCTCTCTATGACGATGGCTTCCGCATGGGCGCGGTCCCTCGCGGAGGTGCTGGAATGCTTGCGGAATTCGACGCCGACAAGCTCTTCGACCTGACCTCCCATCAGGAAATCGAGCGACACGCCCAGAGCCTTGCTCAGACCGACCAACACCGAGGAGGACGGATTCATCTTGTCCGCCTCGTACTTGCTGATGGCCTGTGCGGTGATCCTTGGCGAGGTGCGGTCGGCAAGCCCCTGCATCGACAAACCCGCCTTCTTGCGGGCCAGTCGCAACCGTTGTCCAAACATGGTCTGCTCCCGTAAAAACGTCGGTTGAGATACGACAATTCTTGCTGTATATATCAACACAAGATTGACGAATCGTCAAGGAAAAAAGGCACTTTGAGATTAAAATGACCAAGAAAAATCAGCATGTTGTCCCCACAAGAACGGTTGGGCCGTGAAAGGCGCCGGAAATGATAAAGCAACGGCCATCCACCCGACGCAGCAATCCGCGATCACCCAGGCGCGTGACATCGCCCGCAATCAGGGCTCGGAAATGCTGATCCACGGCACCAACGGTCGCATCCGTGAGCGCAACACCTACGGCAAAGACCCCTACCCCCCGGAAGGCTAAGTGAACCATGAGACGTATCCTGTGCATCGATGGCGGCGGCATCAAAGGCACCCAACCGGCGGCCTTTCTGGCGGGTTTGGAAGAAGATCTTGATGAACCGATTGGCCGCTACTTCGACCTGATTGCGGGAACGTCAACCGGGGGTATTCTCGCGATCGGCCTTGCCCTCGGCATCCGGGCCAAGACCCTCCTCGAACTTTACGAAAATCGCGGGCCGACGATCTTCGGGCAAGCGGGGGACAAGAGCTGGCTCGGACAAAAGGCCCGGGACGCGCGTGCCGCCCTGCGTCACCTGGTCAAGCCCAAGCACGAAGCATCCACGCTTCGAGACGAGCTCCGCGCCGTCCTCGGTGACAAGCTCATCGGCGAAGCGGAGACCCGGTTGCTCATCCCGGCCTGGGATGCCGATCAGCGCAGCGTCTACATCTACAAGACGTCACATCATCCGCGGCTCACCAAGGATTACCGGAAGCCGGCCCTCGACGCCGCGATGGCGACGTCAGCCGCTCCGACCTATTTCGCGCGCCACAAGACGGTGGATGATGTCGGGCTTCTCGATGGCGGCACCTGGTGCAACAATCCGGTGGGCGTCGCGACCGTCGAAGCGATCTCGATGCTCGGCTGGTCTCCACAGGACCTGCACATCCTGAGCCTCGGCTGTGTCGACGAGGTCTACATGCTTCCCGAATCCCCCGGCAAAGCCGGACTCGGGTTGAAGGCCCTCAGCCTTCTCATGGACGGTCAATCCCGCGGAGCGCTCGGCATTGCCCGTCATATGACAGGCGATCCGCACGACCGGACGGCTGTTCACCGGTACTCGCCAAGCGTGCCGGAGGGTTTCTTTTCCCTCGATGACACCACCAAGATTCAGAGGCTCAAGGGGCTTGGTGCCTCGAGTGCCCGGCACGCGAGCCCCACACTGACCCCCATCTTCTTCCAGCAACCTGCCGAGCCGTTCGTGCCCGTGCATCAACTCGAACGGAACGCGGCATGAACCAGTTCTTCTCGCACCCCCTTACCGATACCGCCATTCAGCGGCGGGCGCAGGTTTTCACGATCCTCGAAGAAATCTGCCAGGAGCTGGAATGGACGCAGACCCAGTTCGAGAAGGCCCGCACCAGCTACGAGGCGGTCGCGGACTGGTTGGCCGGATCGAGTGACCCGATGCTTGCTTCCCTTCATGTCTACCTGCACGGCTCTGGCGCACTCGGCACCTCGATCAAACCAATCGGGCGCGACGAGTTCGATGTCGACCTGATCAGCTTCATCCTCGGCCTCGGCCCGGAAATCGCACCGGCGCGCCTGAAGGCTGCGATCGGCAAGCGCTTGCGCGAACACGCCTACTACGCGTCGATCCTGGAAGAAAAGAAGCGCTGCTGGCGCCTGAACTACGCCGGTGACTTCCACCTCGACATCTCCCCGACCATTGCCAATCCGAACTGCATGAACGGCGGTGAGCTGGTGCCCGATCGCAAGTTGCGGGATTGGCACGCGACGAATCCCCGGGCCTATCGGGCCCTCTTCGACGAACGGGCGGCCCTAGTCCCGCAGATGACGCAGTCGATCATCGCGGCGCAGCGCGATGCGGCGACGACCGAGCCTTTCCCGGTACGTCAGTCCGTCAAGGGCATTCTGCGGCGGACCGTGCAACTCCTAAAGCGTCACCGGGATCTGGAATTCCTGCATGTTCAGGAGGAGATCGCACCGATCTCGATCATCATCACGACCTTGGCCATGCGATCCTATGAGATGTGTGTGAGGCGCCACGTTTTCGCAGACGAGCTCCAGGTTCTGATCGACACGATCCGTCTGATGCCGGTCTTCATCGAACGCCCGCTGGTCAATGGCCGCCAAATCTACGCGGTCTGGAACGAGACCACCGAAGGCGAAAATTTTGCAGAGCGTTGGAATGAAGAACCCGCGCGGGTCGAGGCCTTCTACAAATGGCACGGCAAGGCGCTTGCGGATTTCGAATCCCTGCGTGACCTCGTTGGCCTCGACGCGATTGTCGGCTCCATGAAGGACAGCCTGGGTGACAAACTTGTTGCCCGGACCATGAACCGGCGGATGGATGCGCTGAACGAAGGGCGCAAGACGGGCGCTCTCATGCTTGGTGCCGGTGTCGGCCTGACGACCCAAAAATCGGCTGCTTCGACGCACGTTCCCAAGAACGAGTTTTTCGGGGACTAGGCGCGATGACGGGATCGACTACGAAAAACCGGCTGTCACTGCCCCAGCAGTACCTGTTCCTGCAGAGGTCCAAGACGATAGCCGGCGCGGGGGTGCTTGGTCCGCGCCGGTTGGAATGGCGTTTTCAGGCGCAACCGACGCCGCTTTCCCGGTCGTATCAAGTCACTCTTGTCCTGGAGAGGGACGGGACGCCGGACGTTCGGGTCGTAGAACCTGACTTGAGGTTGCTCGCCGGTGGACGCGACCTGCCGCATATCTACCACAACCCGGATCGGCTCTGACTCTATCTGCCCGGGACCGGACAATGGGATGCCAGCAAACGTTTGGACCTCACCATCATCCCCTGGACCCACCTCTGGCTGATTTATTTCGAGGAATGGCTCGTGTCGGACGACTGGAAGGGCGGGGGAAAACACCCTGGAGAGGATGACCCAGACGAAGGCAACCGCGCATTGCGCCGCAGCCTGCGCCGTATGCGTTGAGTTTCGCACCCGCGACGTTCTCAGCTTGGCTCGCAGACGTGTCGGCTAGCAGTTGTCAGAGCTGGTAGAGACTGGAGATCAGGCCGAGGCCAGTTTCTCGATCAATGGGGACACCGAATGTATTCGGGTCGAAGTCTGTCAGCCCGTTCACCCGCTCCACATAGGCCCTGAGGTCAGCTTTCAGTGGCTCGGTGACCTCGATGGGCTGATCGGTCGGGAGAAGTTGAAGCAACCTAAACACATCGTTCCGGTGCTTCCTGATATCGCTTCCCTTGGCATTTGCGTCCCCATCATCCTTTCGCTGAGACAGGTCGACGAATGCTCTGGCCTTGAATGGGATGAGCAGGCGTTCATCGAGAACCAGAACACCATCGATCGCGCGACGGCTCTCGAGGAGTGCCTCGTAGTAGTCCGTGTCCAACAGGATCGCGGAGAGGCTCAGGGTTTCGTCCGAAACCTCCACCACGGTCAGCCCCGCATCCTCAGGGATTTCCAGCGCTTCGGGCTTTCGCGCAAAGAGCTCGAGCATTGCCGGATACGATGGGTCGGTCGGTTTGTGGAACCTGTAGAACTCCCGGCGACCATTGCTGCGTTCGCGTGCCTGGTAACCTCCGCTATCCAGAAAGGCCTTCAGGGACTGTGCGAAGGACGGATCCACCACCTCTACGCAGAGAACCATGTCGATGTCGTTGGTCTGGCGGAAATCGATGCCGACCTCCTCGAAAATCATCGAACATGCGGTGCCGCCGATAACCGCATAATGGTCGGCATGGTCCGCGAAATGCTCTCGAAACTTGTCCAGACCGACTACCACGCGAAGTCCTCCAACAATTGCTCCGCAGCGGCTTCCAGCCGCTCGTCTGGGCTATCGCGGAACTGCAGGTAGAGCGACAGCACATCGACCTCACGCGCACCCGACACGATATCGGGGTCGTACCACCAAACGTCGACCGCGAAGTTCGGCTCCTCGTCCTGTTCGACCTCTTTCCCAAACTCGCCACTTTGAATCCGTTTCCAGTCCTTTGGCCCGGCAGCAAAACGTATGATGCGGGGCCTGGACATTGTCGATCGCTCCGAGAGTGCACTTTCGCCACCGGTTGGCAGGTACTCAGGCAGTGGGCTGCCGTGGAAGCCCTTCGGCAGGGAGGGTGCCCGAAACCAATGTTCGGCTTTGACCGGTGAGCGCATTCTTGAAGCTGCGGCTTCGAACAATTCTCGAGGAGCTTCGGAGAACTGGATATGCTTGCTGCGCCCTCGCGTTTCCACATGCGCTAGCTCGCTGGCCTCCAGTTCTTCGAAGGCGCGCCCGATCGACATAGCCGAGTATCGCAAGATTTCCGCGAGATCGCTCGGTCGCGCGTTCTCCACGTCCCTGAGGTTCAGGTGTCGCAAGAAGAGCGCTTGTGATGCAGGCGAAAGCTGGTCCTCCGCAAAATCACGTCTTCGCCGAAAATGCTCCCGGAGGTCCATGGCAAGCTGCGGGATGAACAGTTGATTGCCCGGGACAATAAAGGCTGCGGACTCCTCGATGAGCCGGCTGCGTTGATAGGCGGATAGGTGGTCCAGGACCAATACGAGGATTCCCTCAAAGTGGCGTTGGATAGCTCCAAGCTGTTTGGAAAGGCCAGTAGGATTCTTGGCGTCCTCTGACATCGGGACGACGAGCAAGATCGTATGCCCAAAGAGCTCCGTTTGTCGGTACTCGAACCCATTGGCAAGAAAGAGCGGCAACCCTTTCTTGCTCCCCCAGGCCTTCAGGCTGGCTGGCACATGAAGCGTTGTACGCAGGTGAGACTGCGCATCCTTGATGAGTTCCTGGCAGGATTTCTGATCCACTTCTAACATGATTTTGGAAGATAACATTGATAGTGTTAGTTTTCAATGCTGATGTTAGTATCGTCGCTGCGAACTGTGATCCCTGTGCCGACCGTGCTTCCGCAGGCGGCGACGCGGTCAGGTGCCAGTTGCATGATGGTGCGATCCATCCTATCTTGTAGAAGCTCTTGGCAGGAGCGTGGCACTCGCCGTTCCGAAGCTGCAGGCAGCACTGCCCGAAAATCTTTCTAGCGACCCCCATCAGCTAACACTCTGGCTTGTAGGGCGGTAGGCGAGTGACGTTCGGTGTCAAGCCGGGAGATAGCTATGTTGATCGATGGTCCACGACCTACCACCCTTGTTGGGGTGAAACGCCTTGCCAAGCAGCTGAAGAAGACAAACGGAATCAAGCATTCTGACGCGCTTGATCTTGCTGCCAAGTCTGCCGATTGTGTCAACTTTCGTCATGCACAGCGCACTTTGCCGACCAATGGTTTCACGAACTCCAAGCCCTATGTGTTGCTGACGATCTACTGGAGCGACAAGGAGCGCCACCATCGCTGCGGGCGGGAAACACTGCGAATTGAGCTTTCCAAGCCAATCCTCGAACTCTGCCCCAAAAGTGCGCTCAGATATGTTCGCGGATTCGGAAACCTTCGAATGGTTGCCGATGACCATTTTGTCTGTGATGACATTGCCCACAAGCAAGAATATGCGCGGGATCGGCTTTGTGCAGCTGAGCGTTCGCTTCGTTTCATGGAGCATACCGGACTGCGACCAAACCGAGACCGCAGGAACTACCCCAGAATTCTGGACACCGACAAACTGCCCAATATCGACCATTCGACAGACTGGGTAGATCCGGCCAATGGTCAATTCGTCCTGATCGACGAGCCCTATGGCAACGCGCCCGACGATTCAAATCGCGCAGCATGGGCGACCCGCAACGGCTGGCGGCTTGAAAAGGCGTCTTGGCCCGGGATGTATCGGCCCTACGATTGCGATCTCTATGTCGGTATCGACACACGCTCAGGATACGACGTTGACGCTCTGATGGAAAAGATCAGTGCCATGCCAGAGCCAGTCGTCAGCGAAAACTGGACGGGCGAATCCGTACCTTCATGGGAGACGTTTCTCAGCCCAATGGCGAAGACGAAACAGGACGAACGCCGCGCAAGGTGCAAGGGTATGATCTATCCCTCTCCGAGCAAGGCCACCGTACCCTATAACTACAACCCCGGGTGTTCGCGCCGCCGTCCAGCTGGTGAACTCGGAATTGATGGCCATGTGCAGGCAGGCCGCGTGCTCAAGGCAGTGATGTCGTCGCAATATGCGACAGATGGGGTTTATACGCGTTTGAGCGCGCTTCGCTCAGATCTCGAGGATTGGCTCAGCCTTGAGATTGATCGGGGGCAACTCGACGGCCCTGAGTTCTTCGAAGTCTACTATACCCGAACCGATGAGGATCAGGCGTTTCTGCAGACATTGAACTCTGCTGACGACGTTGTTGCAGCCCTTCGTAGGATAGTACGGATGTTGAAGAACGCTTATCCGGATTGCGCCCCACTTCGCCGGCAGCTTCGGCGCATTGAAATGTCCGTATCGATGATAGAAAAGGTGAGATAACTTTTGCGTTGCGCGCCAAAGGATTATTTGGCGCGCGACCGTTCTCTTCTAGGCGCGTTCAATATCAAGGCAAGGGAAACCTCTGATCATGGACTATCCGGCAATTTGTAGGGAAGCTTTTGCTTTGGTCGACGATATCGGCAACGGGGCTTTCAACAACGAGTTCAGTGAACGTGGGACACTTGCCACGACTGTTGAAGTCGCCATGCCCGTCCTTGCGATCTTTCGTCAGTTGAACCCCGATGACCCGAGCTCGATTGCTGATGCGCAGTCTCGGCTTTTCAAGATCGCCTCGGGAGAGCAGGGCGTGTTTTCGCGCTATCCTGCACTGGCCGCTTTTGCGCTTGGCGAAAGCATAGTCGTTCAGTAGCTGCCAGCGAGGACGCAAGACGGTTAAGCGAGGCAAACCTTTGCCTCGCTTGTTCGTTGCAGACGACGCAAAACAGATCGCTAGCCAGCCTGATCGCTACCCTTTCCCTCCCGGATACGACGCAATAATTCTTTGTCCGTTGGGTCGGCACCGTTCAAAATCGCCTCCACCTGAAGGAGGTGCTGCGAGGCGCGTCTCAAGTTCCGTGGAATGAGCGCTTCAGTTCGTGTTCGGGCTCTGTCCTCAACAACCTCGTGCCCTTCGTGAATAGCCCACCCGATGAATCCCCGCTCGAAACGTTCTTTCGTTTGGTCGTCCAGGCAAAGCTCTTGAACTGGTTCACCCTCTCGTATCCGGAGAACCTGAAAGCCTCGATGAAACCCGCCCCGCCAGTTCTCTTGTCGTTGGCCGGATCTTTGCGACCTCTTTGGCATCGGGGTCAGCGCGACCTTCAGGTAGATATCCGGATCGTCAATATTGATCAGGGCCAAAGCTAGATCGAGCGGCTCGCCAAGTGTGCTGTGCGTCCAAATGTTGTGATCGAGGAGGTAGTCATCGCCTTCGTGCGCCCAGTATTCGCCGTCAGGAATCCAGAACATGGGCCGATCATCGATCAGGTCCGGCGTCGCAAACCCAATTCGTTTCCAAACCTGCATGAGCGGCTGGGACAACCTGAACCGGACGCTCCCATGTTCCATGAATTGTTTCTGGCCGAGATGGGTGGACACTGCCGATAGCAGGCGCAACGCCAGATCTAGATCGGTGACCGACGGCGTATCGCCTTCATCAAGAAGGACCCGCACCCCTTGAGATGCATGGCTTTCATCAGGCATGCGCCCGTAGAACTCCGGAATAGACAGCACGCAATCGAAGGGACCGACAACGATCCGAAGCGCATTGCAAGCACTCTGCGCCAAGGTGGGGTACAACTCGATGGAGTTCAGGTTTTGGATTGCGTTGTAGACGAGTTGCGCAACGACCGGTTCAAGGTCCGATGCATAGGCTTCGGCGATGCCAATGGCGTCCCCACGATTCAAGATCAGTTTTGCGTAGATGGACGCCTCGCTGTACCCATTCCCTTCCACGACGCTGAGTTCCAAACCTATGATCGGATCGCCTGCGTGCCGCATCGCAAATAGGGGGCGGATTTCTTCGACGAGGTATGCGAGGTCAATTCCATTCTCGCTGTTTTTCACTTCGGCCAATCGCGCGGGTAGTTCTTTGGCGCTTCGATTGATCGCGGGGATGAAACTGGTGTTCTGCCCCGTCTGTGGGTGGGCTCGCTTGAATTGTTTTGCTTTCAGCGCGCCCCAGTTTGAGCCCGGGGAGATCGCGGCGGCAAGATCGTTCAAGAGTGTCAGCTTGGTAGGGCGATTTTCGCCGGTCCATCTTTCCAGAATTCGGTCGACGCCTTTTGACAGGTCTTCGAGCTTGATCGGGAAGGTCTCGGCTGACTGCACATCAGTGTTCAGGTTCATTTTGCTCATTCCTCTGGCGTGCCTCCGAAACCAATTCAAGCCGTGGGCCCTATAGCAGGAGTCGGAAAGCGCGCAGCTGATTGAGCAAACCGATGAATATCCAGAAGCTCGGCAAACCAGGATCCAATGGGCCCGGATCAGGTTCGCTGGGTTGGTTTCCACCTGCTGCGCCGACCTGTACTTTACAGCGCGCCAGCCCCAAGTGAGCTTCTCGAGCTTACATCGTGGACGTTCGGCAAGCAACTACCTGTGGGCCCCTCTCGATGATTTTGGCCCCTCCTGCCCTTTGGCCAGGACCGCGCCCTACTCGGTCGGCTGCACGCAGCCGCCCTCCCCGAGCTGAATCGCCGCCTCTCCCTGCGACTTGCCGCTGGCCGTGCAGTCTCCTCCGGAGCCAAATCGACCAGCCGTCGCATGGTCGTGGCAACGCTTCATCTCGGCCGTTCGGTAACGGTCGCTGGGGCGGGCGTGTGACATCAGTGATCACGTACCTAGCGTCTCGGTCGGTGTTTTTCCTCGCTTTGCCGGGCACGCAGCTCCGCGCTGCGATCATGGGTCGCAAACGATGTCCGACGACCGCTGGATTGCATTGGCCGCAGCCGGCAGAGGGCCGGTGATGGTCATGATGCACGGATCGCATAATATCGGGCTGCCGTAGAGGTTCCGTACGAAATCCGGGCGAGCCGAGTACGGTATCGAGGCTTCGTCGGTCTGCCCCCTGCTCTTTTCAGACAACACACATCGCGTTGCCACGGAAACCAACCGTTGCGGCACGTAAGCTAGGGTCAGGGAAAGCTCTGACTCGTCCGGTTTCGGATCGGGGCAAGAGGACAGAGAAGGCACCGCACTCCGCAGCATCTCCCTCGGCTGTTCCCCTACCTTCCTTCGCGGCCACCGCACTTCTCCCTTTGTCTGAGTTGCATGACATGCTGGTCGCAGCTGTCGTCCCGTCCACAAAGGTTGTCGCCGATCTTTTTCCCCTGCCCCTACGGGTCATTCCGCGCGGGGCAAAAAGACCGGCGCCTGCCCCTCTCCGCTGCGCTTCGCCTTCGGTGTGGCCGGGCCTTGGCCAGCTGCAAGGTGACCATCATTGCAACGCAATCAAGGAGAAGAGCAATGACCACGAACTGCATCAAATTCACCAGCGCCGACATCGAAACCGCCAAGGGCGTCGGCTCCATCTCGACCCTGACCTTCGATCTCGACATCACGGTCGAACCCGTCGCAAGCGCGAACCCGATGGCCCCTACGCACCGCGTCCTCGGCCGTTCCCCGCGCGGTAAGCTGGTCGAGTGCGGCGGAATCTGGAAGAAGCAGAACAAGGAGACCGGCGCGGACTACTACACGCTGACCATCCGCGACCACGGCTTCAACGCCAATCTCGGCAAGGCCGCCAACCAGGACGATCTGTCCCTGCAGGCCGTCATCCCCTGGGGGCCGAAAGACGCCGCCTAAGCCAAGGGCCAGACCGCTCCGGCGGTCTGGCTATCTCTCGTTCTTGGGTGAGCCCGATGGGCGGGCCAAAAAAGCCGATGTCCGAAGAACGTGGCATATTTCGGACGCTGACACCGAGGCGGATAGTCTGACTGGATCGGTCGCAGTAGCGGCTCTGATCTTTCTGTTGAGGGACAGCGTGGATCGCACGAACCCGAGGCGGGACTGAATGTCAGCAGGGAGAACTGGCAGTCCGCTGAGCGAGGTCAAGCGCACTCCTTCTATCAGTCGAGCAACCCGCGCCTGGGTCGTCTTGGCGAAGCTGGCAGGGGCGCCGAACTCACCCTGTGCCGCGAGGGTGAAAACCGCAGATCAACGTCATGTGTCCGAGGGCAACGTCTCACATCAGTGTCACTGCTGCGCGCCTTTTCGTCGACCTGTTGGCCTTTCAGATCGCTAGCCCGGGGTCGAGCGGTCGGCAACGCCGGGGACAGGTTTCTGGGCGGCTGGCGCCTTGAGCGCTGCGGGGCATCGCTCACAACAAACCTGCCCCCGGCGTGCTCCATTTCATTCCGCCCCGTGCCGGGTGCTGCCCGCTCTCATGCCCCCGGTCTTTTCCACGATCCGTCCAACGACGATCAACGGAAAGGATCACATCATGACACTCGAACAATCCATCGACCTCGCCGAACTGCAAGCCGAAATGGCCTTCGATGCCTACCTCGCCGCCTTCGACGAAGACGCCCATCCCGAGACCCTCGACAGCCTCGAGACCGAGGCGCTGATCGCCCGCAGCCGCTACGACGACCTGCGCTCTCAGGGACTGGGTCACTGACCCAGACACCCCTGCGGGTCTTCGGATCCGCAGGGGTCTGACGCCGTCTCTAAGAAGCTTCGTGACGCCCTCAGAGGGTGCGACCCGCGCCATCCCGCGCGGGCCATTTTCGTGTTCTTGGCGCCGATCCGTGACCGGCTCGAGCGTTCGGTTTGCCTGCCATCGCCTGCGTCTTAAACACAAGTTTCGGAAGCTCTTTCGACCTGGTTGTCATGCATCGATGAGGGCGGGACCCGTTCCATGTCGCGCTGCGCAGCGGGGTCCTGACGGCGTCCAATGCCAGCAAAAAGACACAACATGCAAAACGTAATATTGCGCAATGTGATGTATTGAAGTATAAGCGAAGGAGAGAAGGAAGACGTTGGCAGGATATGGCCAATGTTTGCACATTTTGTCCGAGGGGTCTGACCCGTGCCGAGGCCAGCGAAAAACCTGAAGCTTGAAGAGCGCATCGAAGTCGCGCGGCGCTTTGCGGCGGGCGAGAGCGCGAAGGAGCTGGCGGCGGTGTTTGGCATCTCTCCGCGACACGTGAACCGCCTCGCGAAAGAGGAGGCGGGCGAAGGCATCGCGGTGCGCGATCCGAGCGAGACGGTGGCGTTCCGGGCAAGCCGATCCGAACTGGACGCCTTCGATGTGGAGTGGCGCGAACGGGGCTACGCCAATCGTTCTCAGGCGCTCAATGCGGTGCTGCGCGGTCGTTGCGGATTCCTTGATGTTCCCCGCGATCTGGTCGCCGAATTCTGCGCCGCATGGCGTCAGGCGAAGGACGTGAGCGACGCCGGATTGGTGCTTGCCAAGGCGGTCCATCGCGGTCGGCTGGAGGTCTCGGAGGCGGACCGCGCGGTGCTGATCGAACTCCTTGATCTGGCGCAATCAATGAGCCGTGAGATGGGCCGGATTAAGGATGCGGCGCAGGCGCTGCGTCAACAGGAGTGGCCGCAAAAGGAAGAAGGGCAGGGGGCGGATCGCGCGGTTCTGGAGGGCAGCTCGCCCGCGACCGGCGGCGGTCTGAGGCTGGTGCGCAATGGCTGATCCCCTCGCCCTCTACTCTTCGGTCATGGGCCGGCTCTGGGAGGATGAGCGCATCCGGGGCCAAGCCGCGGCGCGGATCGACGCGCGGCTGGCGGGGCGTCGACAGGGGCGGAGTTTCGCGCACGTTGGTTCCCTGTCGGCGCGGAACGCGCTGAAGGCGGCCTCGGGTCAGAGCCGAGCGGCGGTGTTCAAGCGGATCCGGGCGGGGGGCTGCAAGACGCGTGCTTCGCTTGGGGCGCAGATCTCTTACATCAACGACAAGGCGGTCTACACCTACTCGACGATGACCAATGCCCTGACCGATGCCGCGGTGCTTTCTGAGGAGCAGAAGGAAAGCATCATCGAGGACTGGGCCGGGACTTGGCGCGGCTCGACCAAGCTCGGGTTCACCTCGCACATGCTCCTGTCCTTCCCGACCGACGTGACGGTCGACCAGGTCCGTGACATCGCCATGGACTGGACGGAGCATTTCTTCGAGAGCGGTGAATACGGCGACCAGTGGGATTATGTGCTCGCGGTCCATGACGACCGGGCGCACAAGCACGCCCACATCATTCTGAACAATCGCGGCGTCGAGAAAGGCACCTGGTTCTCTTGCTGGGCCGAGGGCGTGATGTCGCCGCAGCTCATGCGCGAGAAGCAGGCCGAGATCGCGGAGCGCTACGGCGTGATGCTCGACGCCACCACCCGGCTCGAGCGGGGCATCTTCGAGAAGCCTGTCGGGATCGAGGAAATCTACCGTGCCAAGGAAGAGGCCCGCCTGCCGCGCGAGATCGTCATGACGGCCCAGGAATCCGCCATCGCGCAGGCGCAGGTGGTGGGCTTCGCCAAGGACTACAAGAACCTCGCCGACCTGCTGGACCGGATGGACCGGCACCACATGGCCCGCGCCGTGCGCGGCATGGCGGACGGGCTTGGTTCCGACACGCCGTGGAATTTCACCGAAGGAGAGATAGACATGAAGGACATCAAGACCGTCGGTGATGCAATCGACTATTCCGAGCGCACGATCGAGGCGCTGCGGCTCAAGGCCGAGGAACTGGACCCGGCCGAGCGCGCCGCTTTTGAAGCCAAGGCCGCACCGATCATCGCGGATCTCTCGCAGATGGTGCCGGACCCGGACTTGCGCGCGCGTTTCGGCAAGCAGCTCGAGGAACCCTATCCGCCGGGGGCGGGCAGCGAAGTGCTGATCGCCGCACTGCAGTCCGGCAAGGACGAGGGGCTGCGTGAGGTGCTCGAGCGCGCCCAGGCAGTCGGCATGGACAGTGAGGATCTGGTGGCTCGGATTGCTGCGGGCGGCACGCGGAACTACGGCATGGCGCAGGACTGGGTCGAGCGGGACATGAACGCGGTGCTGGCGAAGGACGGTCTCAGCGTCGAGACGGCCAATGATGACCAACTGGATGCCGCGCTGGAAAAGGTCGACGGCGTGATGGACGCGTTGATGGAAAGAGCAAAGGAGATGGGCGTCGAGATCGGTCGGACCCTCGCGGACGAGGAACAGGAGATCCTGCCGCTCATCGACGAAGACGACCGGACGCCAAATCCCTACCTGCAGGACCTCGCCGACATGCTGCGCGACGGCAAGCTCAGCGAGGAACAGGAAGAGACGGTCGAGCGGACCCTGCAATCCGAGCTCTTCAAGGAGTTGGGCGAAGAAGGCTTGGCCGAGCTTCGCCGCGGCAACTACGAGGTGCTGGACGCGGCGCTGCCGAGCAAGCTCGATCAGATCACCGTCACGCAGGAGTTCCTTGAGATGACGTTTGAGGAAACCGGCGATCAGGTCTTCACCGACCGCGCTGCCGGGTTGCAGCAGGACAAGGCGACGGAGATCGCGCGGCTGCGCGGCCAGCAGGAGGCCCAGGAGCTGGGACGTGATCTCGGTCGGGACCGCGGTCTCGATGACGAGATGGAATTCTAAAGGGGGGATGACCACCATGACCAAGACACTTCCCCTCTGGGCCGCGCTCCTCTTCGGCGTGATCTGCGGCGCCGTCATCGGCACCATCGTCGCTGCCTTCTACCTGACCCTGGCCCTGAAAACCGGCTTTGGCAGCTTCGACATGTTGGCGCTCTGGAAGGCGAGCGCGGGCACACGCGCGGCACATCCCGAGGCCTTCAAGGTGGGTTTTGGCGCCGTCGGCTTC
Organism: Phaeobacter sp. CC-HEC084; assembly: GCF_059429255.1. Lineage (NCBI taxonomy): Bacteria > Pseudomonadati > Pseudomonadota > Alphaproteobacteria > Rhodobacterales > Roseobacteraceae > Phaeobacter > Phaeobacter sp. CC-HEC084. The sequence continues at coordinate 7,204 of NZ_JCAIJQ010000006.1, read as the reverse complement.
GGAGCCATCGGCCTCGGCGCCCTAGCGCTTGCCTGGACCTGGAAGAAGGAGCGGGACGACTATGGCTCGGCCCACTGGCAGACAAAGGCGGAGCTGAAGAAGAACGACATGCTTCAAGCGCCTGGCAAGGGCTTTGTCTGCGGCAAGCTCGGAGCCCCGACGTCCAAAGCTGAGTTCATCTCATCGACCAGCATCCCGCATGTGATGATGGTTGCGCCCACTCGGGCCGGTAAGGGCGTCGGTTTCGTGATCCCGAACCTTCTGAGCTTTGCGGGCTCGGTCGTGGTGCTGGACGTGAAGGGCGAGAACTTCGAGAAGACCGCCCGGCTCCGGGCGCTCAATGGCGACGAGGTCTATCGGTTCAGCCCCTTCGACTGGGCCAATGCCACGCATCGCTACAACCCGCTCGCCCGGATCGCCAAGGCCCCGAGCTTCGCGCAGCGGTTCACCGAGGTCTCGATCCTCGCCGACCTCTTCCTCGACAAGGACAACAAACAACTCGACACTTTCTCCGAGGCCGGCAAGTCGATCTTTGTCGCCGCCTGCCTGCTAGCGATCCAGCGCGGCACCCCAAACCTTGGCGCGGTGAACCAGATCGTCGCCGGGGGCGAGTACAAGAACGCCCAGTACAAGACCTATGCCGATGAAGCCGAAGAAGACATCCTGCGCGAGCTCTGGACCAACGCGGCCTCTGCCTCGTCGCGGCTGCTGACCTCAAACATCCAGGCGCTGATGACCGCGGGCCTCAAGCAGTGGGACAACCCGGCAGTGCGCTCGGCCACGCAAGCCAGCGACTTCGATTTCTCGACTTTTCGGAATCAACCGCAGTCGCTCTATATCGCCGTCTCCGAAGATCACATCGCAACCCTCGCCCCACTCCTGCGCCTGATGTTCGCCGATCTCATCGCCTCGATCCGCCTGAATGAACCGGGCCCCGACGAACCCTGGCCGGTCATGATGATGATCGACGAATTCCAGCAGATGGGTGCAATGCCCTATCTCGAACGCGCTATCCATTCCTTGGCAAGCTATGGCGGCCGCGTCGCGATGATCGCACAGTCGCTCGCTTCGCTCGACCGGATCTATGGTCCCGAGGGCCGCGAAAGCCTCGAAAACGGGGCGGGGCTCAAGCTCTACATCACCCCGCGGGACCAGCGGACGGTGAAAGAAGTTTCCGCCGCGGTCGGTAGCACGACCCGCGAGGCGGTGACCCGGATGTATGGCCGAAACAAGGGCTTCCTTGGCGCGACCTCGACATCAGCGCGGCTGGAAGAGCGGCCGCTGCTTTCCGAGACCGAAGCGCGCCTCATGGATCCCGACGAGGTCATCATTCTCGCTTCGCCCCAGCATCCGATCAAGGCGAGCCGGGTCAAGTATTACGACGATCCGTTCTTCAAGGAGATGCTGGCCCGCCAGGAGGGCAAGCCCTTTCCCTATCCGCCGAGCGTGCAGGGTGTGGGGCCTTGGAATGGAATAGTGGGTGGCGACGGTGATGATGGGTCAGTCGCGGATGAGATTGTGAAACCAGTCGAACGCGCGCCGGCCCGCGATCGTTCGCAGCGACGCGAGGCCCGCGCGATGAGCGTTATGGCGATCGAGGCTGGGCGCGGGCAACCAGAGCCGGAGACGCTCGAGCGGGAAGCGGTGGTGCCGAAGGAATGGGAGGCGGCGCTCGACCGGCAGGAGGATTTCATTGAGGAGTTATTGGGTGGATGAGGGTGGTCACGTTGTGAAACGTCCAAAGGACAGGTGTGCGAATTGCAGTAGGCGACAATTGTAGTGCGCTCACCCATAGTCTTCTGCGTCTACAAAACCTTGTCGGTCGCTGCCGCAGGCTCCACCAGGAATTGAAGCGGCGCCACTAGGCATGCCAAACTGATGGCACCACTCGCCATCGTCCCCAGCGTGCACGCAGCCGGTGCAACCTGTCTCGCGGTCTTCATTCAAGCGGTGGATGCGGTCGTGACAGTCGCCACACAATGCCACTAGTTCGAACAGAAACTCGCTACCCCAATTGCGATAACTGAGGTGATGTACCTCGGCTGCTCGCGCTTTGCGGCACCCCTCGCATAGGCCAGCAGCACGATCCATCACTAGCGATCGCCGTTCGGCCCACTCGCGGGATGCAAGATAGTCGGCATGAGATCTTTGGAAGTATGATTTACCCTCAACACTGCCGCGCCACCGGCTCTCTTGGATGGCGACGTAGCGGCGGCGCACTGTGTCCCACTCGCCCTTCCGTTTCGCCTCGTAGTCCGGGTTGTGCGCTTCGTCGATCTCGGGCAATAGTTCAGTCTCGGTCGTGCGCTTCACCGGGTTGCCCAGAAGCAAGCCGCAGTCGAGGCACTGCTTTTTGACGATTGGCCCGCCGCCCTTGTTGAAGCCACGACGAAGTTCGCTGCGCGTGTGCTGGCACTCGGTCGCGTTAAAAGCGTTCACCTCTTTCGCATATCGCTCTGCAAGATCGCGATCCAAGGGGACGCGCTGGTTGGTGTCGGGATCAAGTATTGCCATGTGTCATCTCGCCTCGCTCGTCCATGAACTGTTTTGTCGCCGCCCACCCCCCCCCCTAGGTCGTCAGAGTGAAACCTGAAAAATATTTGACCAAGGTAGATGCTATTGACCTTGGTCGACCCATTCCCGCCACTCGCTTCCAGCGAGCAACGCGACTGTGCGAATTTCGAAGAGCGAATGGGGCATCATATTCAGTCCCTAAAGCTCAATTCCGGAGTTGGTCAGAACTTCACCTTTCGAAAAGACCATTCATGCATTCATCTCTTCAACTGTTTCCAATTCCAAACGCGCCTTTTCCTGGTTCAGTCGCCATCGTCTAACGACATAAAACACGAGCGCCTTGCGCGTTTCGATCAGTAAGTGCGTCTTTTCGTCAAAGCCATACTCTAGCCGGACGGCTCGCGCTTGTGCATCGGATAGATCTGAACGCGGGCGTATCCACATGCGCACCAAGCTGTTCCAGTCCGTGTCAAAAGGCAGGGGAGCAGGCCGCTCCCGCGTTTTCATCTCAGTTTGTCTCGTTATTCGTATTGGGAGATAATCGCGGTACGCCTCGTGATTATAGCTCCAGGCGCGGAGATAAATTGCCTCTCCGTCAAAATGGAACTGAACTGGACTGATCCACTGCGGGTCGGATAGGCCGCTTGTCATCGAGGTGTAGGTAATCTGGATGTCGCGTTCGCCCATCCTGGCGCGGTAGAGTTGTGCGACAACGGTGGAATCCATCACGCGAGTGGGAAGCGGGATGCTCGCGCCAAGCGATGTCGCCTTGCTATCAAGTAATTCGAAAACTTGTTCCGGGCCAGCCTCAGTCAATGCGCAGTGGTCGCCGGTCGAGAAATAGGCCTTCACTGCGGCATCGTAGACCGGCGGCGTATTCGTCAGAGAAAGATAGGTTCGAAAGTCAACCGCAGCCTGTGCCATCGAGATATTGAAGCGTTCGATCAAGTCGCGGCGGTTCGCCTGACCTCTCCAGGTCAGACATTGGTCGAGGAACAAAATTCGCTCGCGTTGCGCGTGTTTGAGGGCTTTCAGGCTCATACGCCGAGTAATACTTGACTCTGCTCGCATAGTCCATACATTTACTATACGTATAGAAAATGGATTGATCTGGTGCGAATACTTCATACGGCAGATCTGCACCTGGGGCGGCAGTTCATGGGGTTGAGCCTCGAGGAGGATCATGAGGTCATCCTGGGTCAGATCCTTGAAACGCTTGTCGCCGATCGGGTCGATGTTCTTGTCATCGCCGGGGACGTTTTTGACCGTGCCTCGCCGCCCAGTTCGTCGATTCGGCAGTTCAATCGCTTCCTCAAACGCGTGGCAGAGGAGACCGAAGCCGCTGTGGTTATGATCTCTGGAAACCACGATTCTGGCGACCGGATCGAGGCAATGTCTGTCTTTTCCACCGCGTCTCGTGTGCTGGTGCGCGGGATTGCCGATGCGGTGGAAGCGCCGCTGGTGCTGCGTGACGCGCATGGCGAGGTCGCCTTTTCCGCGCTGCCTTTTTCCTATGAATACGCCGCACGCGAGGTGTTCGGGGATGAAAGCATTAGTGCGCCGGCGGAGGTAGTTGCCGCCCAGATCGCAGCTGCGAGGGGGCAGGTTCCTGATGGGGCGCGTTGGGTCGTCGTGGCCCATGCTTTCGTCGCGGGGGGTGCGGTCGGCGAGACCGAGCGCGCCCTGACGCGAGTCGGGGGCATCGAAACTGTTCCCTCCGATGTCTTCGATGGGGTGGACTATGTTGCACTGGGGCATTTGCACAAGCCGCAGGAAGTGGGCGCGAGCCATATTCGTTACTCCGGCGCACCGCTCGCTTTCGGTTTCGACGAGGTGGGAAACGAAAAATCCATGACTGTCGTCGATCTGAAAGCTGAAGGTGTCGACATCCGCACCGTACCGTTCCGACCGATCCGGCAGGTCCGCTCGCTTACCGGGGCATTCTCGGATCTTCTGGCAGGAACGCCGTCTGACGATTTCATCCAGGCTATCCTGACGGATGAAAACCCTCTGATCGATCCGATGAAGCGGTTACGCGCGACCTATCCCAATGCTTGCCATCTGGCCTATGCCCGGCAGGAGCGCGCTGCGGAGACCAAGGCGCTCGGCAGCGGGCGGGCCGCGGTCACGCCAATCGAGATGATTAACGACTTCGTGAAAGTTGTGCGCGGCCGGGAACCAAACGCCACCGAAGTCGCGATCGTCGCGGAAAAGCTCCACGCAGCATCCTCCGGGGAGGAGCAGACATGAGACCCATTCGCCTATCGCTTCAAGCCTTCGGGCCATTTGCGACAACCGAGGTAGTCGATTTCCGGTCCGCGCTGGAGACGGGTCTGTTCGGAATTTATGGTCAGACCGGCGCGGGAAAGTCGACGCTGTTTTCGGCGATGTCCTTCGCGCTATTCGGGGCGCCGACCAAGACTGATCAGGAACCACGTTCACTACGCTCGGATCACGCCGCATCGGATCTACCTACCGAAGTCGAATTTGTCTTTGAGCTGGGCGCCAAGACCTACCTGATCCGTCGTCGTCCGGTGCAGGAACGTCCAAAGGCGCGCGGTGAAGGGACCACTGAGGACGCCGCAGAAGCCTCGCTGTTCGACGTCACCGGGATTCCGGTGGACACTCTTGGTCCGAGTCAGTCTGGCCGTGTCATTGCGGAAAAGAAGGTCTCGCTAGTGGGGCAGCAGGTCGAGGCGCTGCTTGGCTACGGGGCAGAACAGTTTCGACAGATCGTGCTCTTACCGCAAGGCAAGTTCGAGACGTTCTTGGCCGCAAAAACGGATGCGCGTGTCGAGATATTGCGGGATCTCTTCGACGTGAAGATCTATCGCGATCTCGCCGCACGGCTGAAAGAAGAAGCCTCAGAGGCAGAACGAGCGTTGCGCGACCAGCGCGCTCTCTACGTGGCTCGACTCGAGGAACGTGGTTTTGAGAGCGCGGAGGCGTTAGAATTCGGGATTGCCGCAGCCGAAGCAAAAGTCGAAGAAAAGCAGGGAATTCAGCACGGCGCGGCGATGGCTACCGAAGCCGCGCGCAAAGCTCTGACCGAAGGCGAGCAAATCGCGACAGCATTTTCTGCTGTCGACACGGCACAGCAGGCATTCGATGATCTAGAAAGGAAAACGGGCGAGGTCGAAGAACTGGCCAAGCGGATTGAGGCTGTCCGGAATGCCATGCAGGCCCGTGATCTTGAGACGGCTTGGTGCGATGCGGAGCAGGAAAGCCTGAATGCGGTGGAGGCTGTCACGAAGGCCGAGGCAGAACTCAAGATCGCCACTGGCGTGAAGGAGTTGGCGGAAAAGAAACTTGCTGAGGCACAGTCTGGCGAGGACCGACGGCAACAAGTTCAGGCTGACCTGACAAGGTTGGAGGCGATCGAGAAGCAGGTCGGGCAGGCAGCGGATCTTAGACGCGCGTTTGACGACGCTGCGGAGGACGAAGCTTCAGCGAAAAAGGCTCTGACCGAGGCCATAGATGCCCGAGAGAAGCTCAAGTCTCAGCGCGATGCGACCGATCTGGCGCTTGATCAAGCGCGAAAGACCGAAACGGAGCGAGGCCAGCTGACCGGTGAGCTGGCCGAGGTCAACCGAGAAAGGGTCAAGGCAGCGGCGTATGCTAAGGCGCAAGAAGCTGTCGCTGATGCCCAACGAAATGTCGAAGCGGCATCGAACGAATTGGCGACAAGAACCGATGCGACGCGAACCGCTGACGCGGACTTGGTAGATGCCGAGGCACGGCTTTCGCGCACGCAAGCGATCATTCTCGCGGAAAAGTTGACCGAAGGGGCGCCCTGCCCTGTCTGTGGTTCCCATGATCATCCTGCGCCTGCCCATGGTACGCCCGAACAATCTGGTTTGACCGAAGCATTTCGGAGCGCGCAGGTTCTGGCGAGAACTGCGTCCGAAGCCAGAGTTCGGGCCGAAAGCGAACTCGGCAATTTTCGAATCCGGCTCGACGAAAAGAAGCGGTCGCTGGAGGAACAGGAAAGTCCTGAGCGCACGTTGGTGGAACTCGAAGCTGAAATCGCACGACTTGAAGGCGATGTCGCCGAACTCGGAGAAGCGGTCGATGTAGACACGATGGCGGAGCAGTTGGCTCAACTCAAGCTGAAACTGACCGAGGCTGAAACTGCCGAGGCTACGGCGCGCACCGCTGCGGGAAAGGCTGAGACCGCTCTTGCCGGCGCGCGCGCCAAGCTGGACACAGTGATCGAGGCCCTGCCGGAAGGTCTGCGCACGCCCGAGGCGGTTGTCGTTCGACGCGAGGCTTTGCAGAGAGAGCAAAGGCAACTCTCCGAGGCGCTGGAAGTGGCGACGCAACAGGACCGAGCCGCCAGTGAAGTGCTCACCCGGTCGCAAGAGCAGCTAGAAGCAGCGAAGCGGGCGCGCGACGGGCAGCAGCAGCGCGTGAAGAAGGCACAAGGTGATTTTGTCGCTCGGCTTACCGAGGTTGGGCTGGACAAAGCGGGATATGATGCCTGCAAGAGCCATTTCCCGACTCTCGACGCCGACCGCAAGAAGGTGACCGATCACCGCGATGGATTGATCGCTGCTCGCACGACATTGCAGAACGCCATAGCCGCTTGTGCAGATCGTGAACGCCCGGATCTTGCCCCGCTACAGCTGGCGTTGGCAGACGCCACCCAGACCTTGAACGCGGCCAACGCTGCACTTGGGGAGTGGACAGA
>NZ_JCAIJQ010000005.1:0-77546 GCF_059429255.1 Phaeobacter sp. CC-HEC084 | reverse complement strand
AGGATATCGTCCAGGAAGTTCGGCGGCTGCAGTCACTTTACCCTGACAACCACTCTGTCAGGCGTTATTTGGGGGAGTTCCTCGACATTGCGATGCTTGCCGAAACCGACCTCGACGCCATCGAGCCGATGTTCGAGAAGCAGGGCTGGGAACTTCCGTTCTCACTCAAATACGCAATCGGAGCTCGGATCGACAAAGGCGAGAACCTGACGGCTGACTGGTTGCTGAGTTGGTTCATCTGCCATCCGGAAACAAATCTGAGAACTCCCGCGACGCGGTGCCGTGACGAGTTCGTCGCTCTTTTCCGTATGCGGTTTGATCGGCGTTTTCCTGATGGGCTCAAAGTGACAAAACCCCGGAAATCACTCACGGCATCCTATCGCGCCGCCTCCAGCGAGTTTCAGGGGTCAGTCAATCCGACCGTGGATGGCAAACCCGTGCCCGACATCTCCGGCTTGCGCAAGCCGGTCGAGATTGCGCAAGAGCTGGCTGACGAGGTGATGAACGACCTCGACAAGCTCAGTCGCTTCCTGGGCCGAAACCCTGACGGCCGCGGAAGTGTGGAAGCGCATGCCTTGCTACCCTCTGAACTTTGGGATGCTTTCCCATCAGAGGAAATGGACCGCTTGAAATCTTGGGCAAGCGATATCGTCGATCGCGGGGGATTGGTGCCGCTTGAGGAGGTGATCGGACGACTGGAGGGAGAAACGAACGAGAAGATCGGAAAACGGCAAATGACAGGAGCCGCCGACGCGCTCGCGCGCCTCGGTTTCGGTCTGGCGCCCGACCCTCGGTTTGCGCTCCGGTCGCCCAAGACGGAGGAGCCTGTTGTGCTGTTTCGTCTGGGCGAACCCATCGAAAGACTGGAGGACGTTTCCGACAGCTATCGAAGCGCCTTGATCGAATTGGCACTTGGGTCGTTAGTCGCCCATGCTGATGGTCGCATCGCGGAGCCTGAACGCAGGGCGTTGGAAGATCAGGTTTCTGCCACGGCCCTCAGCGATCAGGAACGCCGCAGGCTGCGTGCAAACCTTGAATGGTTCCTGGCCGTGCCACCGGACATGACGCTTCTGCGGCGCAAACTGAAGGAGGTGGGCCAAGACAGCCAAGCCGCTATGCGGGCAGCGCTGGTCGGTGCAGCACATGCCGATGGCATTATTCACTCCGACGAAGTCGCAAGCATCGAGAAAATCTACAAGGCTTTGGGACTTGATCCTGCGCTTGCCTACACCGACCTGCATGCTGGCGAAGTTGCGGATGGTCCACGCACTGTTCGCGCGTCGCAACCGGGTCGCCCGGGCGAAGCGATACCCGCGCTCGAAAAAGCCAGCGGACCGAAACTCGACGCTTCACGGATCGCAGCAATTCGTTCGGACACAGAGCGCGTGTCGTCCGTCCTCGGTCAGATTTTCGATGTCAAAGAGGAAGAAAGTGGTGCCTCCGCGCCTGCCAGCCAAAGCCAGCTGGTAGGGCTTGACCCGAAACACGGCGCCCTTGTCCTCGAACTGGTCACTCGAGAGCATTGGTCTGAAACCGAGTTCGAGACGATCTGCGCCTCGCATGGGTTGATGGCATCCGGGGCTTTGGAAGTCGTGAATGAATGGGCTTTTGAGACCTACAACGAAGCACTGCTCGACGAGTATGATGGATATGACGTGTCTCTGGAAATTGCGGAGGCGGTAAAAGAAAAGATGAGTGCGGAGGGCAGGGATGTCTAAGTTGAAACCACGTGAACGCGATGCAATCGTACAGGCGCTTCGGGCCGGGGTCGTGCCCAAACTCGGTTTGCGCCATATTCAGGTTGGCCGCGTCCGAGAGATTGAAGAGCTCGTCAAGGACATGGACCGGATATCCGATGGCGGATCGGCGATCCGGTTCATCATCGGGGAGTACGGATCGGGCAAGACGTTCTTCATGAACCTGATCCGCCTCGTGGCTCTGGAGAAAGGCCTGGTCGTGATGTTCGCGGATTTAGCGCCAGATCGGCGCATTCACGCGACCGGCGGACAAGCTCGCGGGCTGTATGCCGAGATGGCCCGAAACCTCTCGACGCGGACCAAGCCCGATGGCGGGGCATTGGCCAGCGTGGTGGAGCGATTTGTCAGCCAGGCTCACCGAGATGCTGAAGAACGGGATTTGCCCACGGGGACCGTCATTCGTGAACGCCTTGGCCACTTTGAAGAACTTACCGGAGGGTTTGAGTTCGCCGAAGTCATCCGTCGATATTGGGAAGGCCATGAGACCGGCGACGACGAGTTGAAATCCGCAGCCCTGAGATGGCTGCGCGGCGAGTTCGCGACACGCACCGACGCGCGCAAAGCACTTGGTGTGCGAACGATCATCGACGACGCCAGTGTCTATGACCATCTGAAGCTGATGTCGGCATTCGTGTGCGAGGCCGGGTATAAAGGATTGCTGGTCGGCCTCGACGAGATGGTGAACCTCTACAAGCTCACTTCGTCGCAGGCCCGCAATGCAAACTACGAACAGATCCTCCGGATCCTGAACGATGTGCTGCAGGGTAGCGCCGAGAACCTCGGATTCCTTATGGGTGGAACCCCGGAGTTTCTGATGAACACCCGTCGAGGGCTCTATAGCTACGAAGCCCTTCAATCGCGTTTGGCCGAGAACACCTTCGCGCGGGACGGATTGGTCGACCTTTCAGGACCGGTTGTCCGGCTGGCCAGCCTGACCCCTGAAGATCTCTTCGTTCTTCTGGCCAATGTGCGGCGGATCATGCAGGACGATGCCGGTGCTCTGCCGGACGACGCGCTCGAGGCCTTCATGGCGCATTGTTCGGACCGGATCGGTGAAGCTTACTTCCGCACCCCGCGCAATACGGTGACGGCATTCGTGAACCTGCTTTCCGTGCTTGAGCAAAACCCCGGTGTCGAGTGGAGCGATCTGATCGAAAAGATCGAGGTCTCCGAAGACCTCGGCGAAGACATGAACGAGGTAGACGAGTCGACTGGTGCCCAAGACCCCGGTGACGATGATCTGATCAGCTTCAAGCTCTGACGCCGATGAGCAGTGCGTTCGACAAACTGGCGAGGCCTGTGCAGAAATGGATACGCCAGAAAGGTTGGCGCGAACTTCGCGACATCCAGGCGCGATCCATCCGGACGATCTGCGAATCCAATGCCGATTTAATCGTTGCAGCTTCTACGGCGGGCGGAAAGACCGAGGCGGCGTTCCTGCCGTTGATTTCACAGGTGCTTGACGAGCCGTCGGGCGGCACCGGCTTCGACCTGCTCTACATCGGTCCGCTGAAAGCCCTGATCACGGACCAGGCCATGCGGCTGGAGGGCATCTGCCAGGAAGCAGAGCTTCCGGTTGTTCCCTGGCACGGAGATGTCTCGCAATCCATCAAGACGCGCGCGTTGATATCTCCAAAAGGGATCCTTCTGATAACCCCAGAGTCCCTTGAGGCGCTTTTCATTCGTCGCGGTTTGGAAATTGCCCGCCTGTTTGGGGCGACACGGGCGGTCGTGATCGACGAGCTGCACACAGTTCTGGACAGCGAACGCGGTGTCCAGCTTCGTTCACTGCTCACACGGCTCGAGCTCGCGATAAAGCGCCCAATCCGTCGGATAGGTCTGTCAGCTACGCTAGGCGACATGGACCTCGCTAAGGCCTATCTTCGCCCTGACGCCGCAAACGCTGTCCAGCTGATCGAAGCAGATGGCGGCGAGGCTGAATTGAAGCTTCAGCTTCGCGGTTACCTTTCCGGCGATGAAGATGAAAACAGCCCATCCGCAACGGACGCGATCGCAGCACATCTTTTCAAACACCTTCGAGGCAGCGACAACCTGGTCTTCGCCGGAGCGCGTCAACGGGTCGAGATTTACGCAGATCGGTTGCGGGAGCTTTGCGAACGGGAGCACCTGCCACAGGAATTCTATCCCCACCACGCGAGCCTCTCCCGAGAACACCGTGACTTCGTTGAGCGGCGCTTGAAGGACCCTGCGAAACCGACGACAGCCGTTTGCACATCGACGCTCGAGCTTGGAATCGACATCGGTGACGTGACCTGCGTGGCTCAAATCGGTGCGCCATTCAGCGTCGCCGCGTTGCGACAACGGCTTGGCCGATCAGGCCGGCGTGAAGGACAGCCGGCCATTCTCAGGCAGTATGCTGTCGAAGCCAAGTTGACGCCGGAGAGCAGTTTCGTGGATCGTCTTCGCCTCGGCCTGATCAGGTCCATCGCGATGATAGACTTGCTGCTGGAAGGCTGGTGCGAACCTCCAAAACCTCAGGCGCTTCATCTCTCGACGCTCGTCCACCAGATACTGTCAGTCATAGCGCAGCGCGGCGGTGCGTCTGCAAGCGTGGTCTACAATGTGCTCTGCCGCGAAGGCCCCTTTCGGAAGGTCACAACCGAAGTCTTCGCAGATGTGTTGCGTGCAATCGGCCACCCAGAAACCGGCTTGATCGAACAGGTCGGCAGCGGGCTGTTGCTTTTGGGACCCGCGGGCGAAAAACTGGTTGAGCATTACAGCTTCTATGCGGTGTTTCAGACGCCTGAGGAATTCCGGTTGGTCGCAGAGGGGCGGGACCTTGGAACCCTGCCGATCGATAATGTTCTTGCCCCTGGGATGCTATTAATATTCTCTGGGCGACGTTGGGTTGTTCAAGAAATCCATGATCGTGAAAAGGTCATCGTCGTCAAACCCGCGAAGGCTGGTGTGCCGCCCGTCTTCGGCGGCGATGCGGGGGACATTCATGACAAAGTGATCGACCGAATGTTCGCCGTGCTCGAGGGGGATTCCAGCCCAGCTTACATGGATACAGTCTCTTTGATGATGCTCGAGGAAGCGCGTGCTCACTATGAACAGCTGGGGTTTAGGGCCAATAACCTACACACCATTGGCGAGCATACATCAGTCATTGCGACGCGGGTCGGTACGGTGAAGACATCAACCCTCGCGCTAGCACTGAGAAGTGAGGGGTTTTCGGTCGAACTGCATGACGGGTTTCTGATGGTGGAGGCCGGGGACGAAACCCCCGATCTTCAAACGGTACTAGCGCACATTCGATCTGGCGAACCTGTCGATCTGTTCGCTGGAGCTGGGAATTTAATGTCGGAGAAGTTTCATCCTTACCTGTCGCAGCCCCTCTTGGAGTTGGATGCAATTTCTTCCAAGCTTGCGCCCGATACTCTTACCGCGATGGTCGGTAGAATCGTCCCAGCATAATATGTGCGGCAATACTCGTTGACTGTTTTCATCGCTCCTAGGGCTAGTGATTGCTTTGTCTCCGCCAAGAAAGGACGGCATCTTCCGTTCCCGCAACTGGTGCCGCGTCACTCCAACGATCCCAGAAATTGACTGTCGCGCTATTGGGCTTGAAGCGCGGCTCGGACACCACAACTCGCGTCGGAAGCAAGCTCGCATCGCCGACCACCAATGCCTCACCGATGTCGAGGACCGGTAGAAGATCACCAAACCCGCCGAGGCTGTCAGGCAGCAACCGTTTGATCACGGATTGATCGTCGCCGTTGGTCAGCCGCATCGCAATGACATTGTTGCACTGGCTCAGAACGGTGCGGTTCACTTCGGATGGTCTTTGGCTGATAACCACTAGTCCAACACCGTATTTCCTGCCTTCTTTGGCGATCCTCTCGAAAATCCCGACAGAGATCTCATCGGCTGACTCTGACGATGCACGCTCCGGGATATACAGATGTGCCTCATCGCAGAACAATGCGATGGGATGACGGTTGTCTGGTGGCGTCCACTGGCTGACTGTGAATATCAGCCGAGCAATCAAGCTGACCATGAGCGGCAGGATGTCGGACGGCACTTCCGAGAAATTGATGATCTTGATCCCACCCTTGCCATCAGCTTGCGATCCGCGCCCGCCTATCAGGAAATGCGTTACCTCCGACAGCCAGGCCATATCCATACAGGCTGCTGGCGGCTGAAATATGAACCCAAGCCTGCGATCATTTCGTTTGGCTTCAAATCGCGCGATTAAGCGGCTGAGCTTGTCGAAGTATGGTCCTTGCTTATCCTTGTTGTTAGCGCCCGGAACCATTTGTTCGTTCAAGTCAGATAGTTGCTTGTGGACACTGTCGATATCGAAAGGCACGGGGCTATCGATAGTGAAATTTGCAAGAATGTCGGCGTGTTTTCCCGGATCAAGCATTGCGCGCTTCGCATCGGTGATACAGCGCGTCATGAGCATGGCTTGGTTCGGAGCGTTCTGATCGGACCGATCTACAAACAAAGCGACCAATGCCTCATAGCCGAGAAGCCAGAACGGTAGATGTAGAACACCGTCGGCCAGTCGGCGATCGTGTCCAATGTCCCCCGGCCCAGCGATGCGTAGATGCCGAAACTCGTCGCTATCGAGGGTCTGGTACTCACCATGGATATCGAACAAGATTACGTTGGCTTGTGGAAGACCGGCAATCTGGTCTAGGAGCCGCGCAGTTGTGTACGATTTGCCGCTGCCAGTGCTACCGACCACGATGGCATGACGTTGGAACAGACGGTTGCCGTTCAAGAAGGCCCGCGCGTCCTCGTCCAAAGCATAGCGACCAAGATCAAGCTGCGGGCCGTCGCCGGAAACCTGCGAAATGACCTGCATGAAGTCTGTCAGGCGCTGACCTTCCAAGGAAAAGCAATCCGCATCGATTTCGGGCACAGTCTCTAGGGTGCGCTTAAAGACGTTCTCTTTCAGCCCCTCCTTGTCTACGAGTGTTCCAATCAGAGCGACCCGAACGAGGTTGTTTTCGGGGAGCGCGGCTTCCGGATCCTCCTCAGACCCGTCTATTGCAGTTTCGTCACCTGCTTTGCGTGTGATGCGCGAAACTATCCCGATTAAGTGCTGCCCGGCTTTCGAGCTTCTGATCGCGGTCAACCGATTGACCTGAATCCGTTTGAGGCGTTCAAGTTCATCGACTCGCACCGTCACAGTGGCAGTATCGACGGCAATAATTTTGCCGAGACTTTCATCATCGTTGAAATCAAGTATGCCCAACTCTTCCTCCTAAAACCCAATCAATTCGTTCAATGCAGGCAACTCCCAATATTTGCCCCCGGTAACAACAATACCGTCTGGGCTGTCACGGTTGTAAACCATCGTCCCCTCATCGTGGTTCTCGAGCGCGAGGTAGTGACGCCCGGCGTTGTTCTTGAGAAAATCCTTGGCTTCGGGCGTTAAGGTGCGCGCTGCGACAAGGATGGGAACGTCATGCACACGACAACGCGTCATCAGCTTCGGATGGATATGGCCGTCGCGGAACCCGTATCCTATGCAAATGAATGCGGTCGCGGCACTCAACACACGATCGGCGCCCTGTATCGCGCTCCGAAAGGGCTCGTCGTGCGTCCGCTGATATTTGCTTACACCTGGCGTGACGATCAACGGAACCAAACCATCGGGCAACTCGCTCGTCATCGGTAGCGACATCACACCCCCATGCGGGTCTGAAAACCAATCAAGAGACCCGTGGACTTTCCAGACTGTGACCGTCCGCGCCAAATTGGCCCCTTGTTTGAAAATCAGATTCTCCGCCCCATCGGCCCGTCGCAGATAGCCCGGAAGGAAACCCGTGTTGTGGATGTAGCCGCCTGAATCGGCTGCATACTCTGCAACGCGGTCGTAGTTTGTTGTTACGACATGGATATTGCGGTTTGTACTTCGGAATAAACCTGTGAATAGGGTGCGGAGCGGAAAAATGGTCTCGGTCTTTATAGCTGATTTGAGCAGGCTATAATCGCCCTGAGCGATGAAGTCCCAGGTACTTCGGACAATCTTGACAACCAAGGAGTCGGGTAGAGGCTTGTTTTCTAGTGCTGCTTCTAAATGATCTCCAGCGGCCAAGGCTGTTCTAACAAGTGTCCAGGCATCGACTTCCGGTCCATCGTCGGCCTGTACATTATCGCGGAGCCAAACGGCCAAATCCCCCATGCCACGAATGCCATGCGGTATCGAGGCCCCGCTGCCCAAGACTATCACTGGGCTATGCTGTGCACAGTTTTGGCACTGCTTTGCGAGTTCTTCTAGTTCCAAAGCTATTTTGCCTCACTTCTTGTACTTCGGCTTAGTTTGTCTGTGCCCGAAAACGATTTGGTCCAAAATTTCGCTCTTACGATACCCCCGGTAGCACTTCTTTGTCACAGCAAGTTTTCGCTGTCGTCGCAAGGTGGGTGCGTCGGGAATCTGGCAAGTGACATGGATCCGAAAATGCCTGCTCCAGCTATGATCCATGCATCAACATGCGCCCTCTGGCATCTTTGACGGCTGTTCACCATCCTTCCTTAGCGGCCAACGCACTTCTCCCTTTGTCTGAGTTGCATGACATGCTGGTCGCAGCTGTCGTCCCGTCCACAAAGGTTGCCGCCGATCTTTTTCCCCTGACCCTGCGGGTCATTCCTCGCGGAGCAAAAAGACCGGCACCTGCCCCTCTCCGCTACGCTTCGCCTTCGGTGTGCCCGGGCCTTGGCCAGCTGCAAGGTGACCATCATTGCAACGCAAACAAGGAGAAGAGCAATGACCACGAACTGCATCAAATTCACCAGCGCCGACATCGAGACCGCCAAGGGCACAGGCTCCATCTCGACCCTGACCTTCGACCTCGACATCACGGTCGAGCCCGTCGCGAGCACGAACCCGATGGCCCCCACGCACCGCGTCCTCGGCCGCTCCCCGCGCGGCAAGCTGGTCGAGTGCGGCGGCATCTGGAAGAAGCAGAACAAGGAGACCGGTGCCGACTACTACACGCTGACCATCCGCGACCACGGCTTCAACGCCAACCTCGGCAAGGCCGCGAACCAGGACGATCTGTCCCTGCAGGCCGTCATCCCCTGGGGCCCGAAAGACGCCGCCTAAGCCAAGGGCCAGACCGCTCCGGCGGTCTGGCTATTTCTCGTTATGAGGAATGGCAGCGGTTCGGGTCCGAAACCCGTGTCAGAAGGATGCGGCATATTTCGGACGCTGACACCGAGGCGGATAGTCTGACTGGATCGATCGCAGAAGCAGCTTTGATCGTTCTGTTGAGGGACAGAGTGGATCGCGCGAACCCGAGGGTGAGCCGAAAGTCAGCAGGGGAAAAATGGGAGCCCACTGTGCGAGGTAAGCGCACCCCTTCTCTCAGTCGAGCAACCCGCGCTTGGGTCGTGTTGGCGAGGCTGCCAGGGTGCCGAACTCACCCTTTGCCGCGAGGGTGTAAACCGCAGATCAACGTCATGCGTCCGGGGGGCGACGTCTCACGTCAGGGCCACCGTCGCGCGCCTTTCCGTCGACCTGTTGGCCTCTCAGATCGCTAGCCCGGGGTCGAGCGGCCGGCAACGCTGGGGGCAGGTTTCTGGACGGCTGCGCCTTGAGCGCTGCGGTGCACCGCTCACAACAAACCTGCCCCCGGCGTGCTCCATTTCATTCCGCCCCGTGCCGGGTGCAGCCCGCTCTCATGCCCCCGGTCTTTTCCACGATCCGTCCAACGACGATCAACGGAAAGGATCACACCATGACACTCGAACAATCCATCGACCTCGCCGAACTGCAAGCCGACATGGCCTTTGATGCCTACCTCGCCGCGTTTGATGAAGACGCCCATCCCGAGACACTCGACAGCCTCGAGACCGAGGCGCTGATCGCCCGCAGCCGCTACGACGACCTGCGCTCTCAGGGACTGGGTCACTGACCCAGACACCCCTGCGGGTCTACTGATCCGCAGGGGTTTGACACCGTCTCTCAGAAGCTTCGTGACGCCCTCGAATGGTGGGACCCGCGCTATCTCGCGCGGGCCGTTTTCGTGTTCTTCGCGCCCGATCCGTTACCGGCTCGGGCGCTCGGTTTGCCTGACATCGCGTGCTGCTCCAGCGCAAGTTTAGGCAGATTAATTCGACCAGATTGCCGCGCATCGATGAGGACGGCGGCGTTCCATGTCGCGCTGCGGAGCAGTCTTGACTGCACCCTATTGCCAGCAAAAAGACACAGCATGCAAAACGTTATATTGCGCAATGTGATGTATTGAAGTATAAGCAAAGGAGAGAAGGAAGACGTTGGCAGGATATGGCCAATGTTTGCACATTTTGTCCGAGGGGTCTGTCATGGGCGTTTCCCGCAAAGCTGAATGCTCCGCCGCACGCGAAAGCGATTGCGAGCAATCGCTGCCTCGCGCGCGTCTGCGCATGCAATCTTTTTCTGGCAGCGGGAGAACGCCCTAGTGCCGAGGCCAGCGAAAAACCTGAAGCTTGAAGAGCGCATCGAAGTGGCGCGGCGCTTCACGGCGGGCGAGAGCGCGAAGGAGCTGGCGGCGGCGTTCGGTATCTCTCCGCGCCACGTGAACCGGCTCGCGAAAGAGGAGGCGGGCGAGGGGATCGCAGCGCGCGATCCGAGCGAGACAGTGGCTTTCCGGGCTAGTCAGTCTGAGCTTGCAGCGTTCGATGCCGAGTGGCGCGAACGGGGTTTTTCCAACCGGTCACAGGCGCTCAATGCGGTGCTGCGCGGACGGTGCGGTTTCCTCGATGTGCCCCGTGATCTGGTCGCCGAATTTTGCGCCGCATGGCGACAGGCGAAGGATGTGAGCGACGCTGGCATGGTGCTCGCCAAGGCGGTCCATCGCGGTCGGCTGGAGGTCTCGGCGGCGGATCGCGCAGTGCTGATCGAACTGCTCGATCTTGCGCAGTCGATGAGCCGTGAGATGGGCCGGATGAAGGATGCGGCGCAAGCGCTGCGTCATCAGGAGTGGCCGCAAAGGGAAGAAGGGCAGGGGGCGGATGGCGCGGTTCTGGAGGGCACCCCGCGCGAGACCGTGACAGGTTTGAGGCTCGTCAGGAATGGCTGATCCGCTCGCCCTCTATGCCTCGGTCATGGGCCGGCTCTGGGAGGATGAGCGTATCCGGGGTCAGGCCGCGGCGCGGATCGACGCGCGGCTGGCGGGGCGTCGGCAGGGGCGAAGTTTCTCGCGCGTCGGATCCATGTCGGCGCGCAACGCGCTGAAAGTGGCTTCAGGGCAGAGCCGGGCTGCGGTGTTCAAACGGATCCGGGCAGGAGGCTGCAAGACGAGGTGTAGCCTCGGGGCGCAGATTTCCTACATCAACGACAAGGCGGTATACACCTATTCGACGATGACCAACGCGCTGACCGATGCGGCGGTGCTTTCTGAGGAGCAGAAAGAAGACATCATCGAGGATTGGGCCGGGACCTGGCGCGGCTCGACCAAGCTCGGGTTCACCTCGCACATGCTGCTCTCGTTCCCGACCGACGTGACGGTCGATCAGGTGTGCGACATCGCCATGGACTGGACGGAGCATTTCTTCGAGAGCGGGGAATATGGCGATCAGTGGGACTATGTCCTCGCGGTCCATGACGACCGGGCGCACAAGCATGCCCATATCATCCTGAACAATCGCGGCGTCGAAAACGGCACCTGGTTCTCTTGCTGGGCCGAGGGCGTGATGTCGCCGCAGCTGATGCGCGAGAAGCAGGCCGAGATCGCTGAAGGCTACGGCGTGACGCTCGACGCCACCACCCGGCTCGAGCGCGGCATTTTCGAGAAGCCCGCCGGGATTGAGGAGATCTACCGCGCCAAGGAAGAGGCCCGCCTTCCGCGCGAGATCGTCATGACGGCCCAGGAATCCGCCATGGCGCAGGCGCAGGTGGTGGGCTTCGCCAAGGACTACAAGTACCTCGCCGACCTGCTGGACCGGATGGACCAGCGTCACATGGCGCGCGCCGTGCGCGGCATGGCAGACGGTCTCGGCTCCGGCACGCCCTGGAACTTCACCGAAGGAGAGATAGACATGAAGGACATCAAGACCGTCGGTGATGCGATCGACTATTCCGAGCGCACGATCGAGGCGCTGAGGCTCAAGGCCGAGGAATTGGACCCGGCCGAGCGCGCCGCCTTCGAGGCCAAGGCCGCGCCGATCATCGCGGACCTCTCGCAGATGGTGCCTGACCCGGAGCTGCGCGCACGGTTTGGAAAGCAGCTCGAAGAACCCTATCCGCCGGGGGCGGGCAGCGAAGTGCTGATTGCGGCGCTGCAATCCGGCAATGACGAGGGGCTGCGCTACGTGCTCGAGCGCGCCGAGGAGGTGGGCATGGACAGCGAGGAGCTGGTAGCCCGGATCACTGCCGGCGGCACGCGCAACTACGGCATGGCGCAAGACTGGGTCGAGCGCGACATGAACGCGGTGCTGGCCAAGGACGGTCTCAGCGTGGAGACCGCGAGTGACGACCAGCTCGATGCCGCGCTCGAAAAGGTCGACGGCGTGATGGACGCACTGATGGAGCGGGCGAAGGAACTGGGCGTCGAGATCGGCCGAACCCTCGCGGACGAAGAGGAGGCGACACTGCCCCTCATCGACGAAGACGACCGGACGCCCAATCCCTACCTGCAGGACCTGGCCGACATGCTTCGGGACGGCAAGCTCACCGAGGAACAGGAAGAGGTGGTTGAGCGGACCCTGCAATCCGAGCTCTTCAAGGAGTTGGGTGAGGAGGGTTTGGCTGCACTTCGCCGCGGCAACTACGAGGTGCTGGACGCGGCCCTTCCGAGCAAGCTCGACCAGATCACCGTCACGCAGGAATTCCTCGAGATGACGTTTGAGGAGACCGGCGACCAAGTCTTCACCGACCGCGCCGCCGGGTTGCAGCAGGACAAGGCGACGGAGGTGGCGCGGATGCGCGGCCAGCAAGA
Source organism: Phaeobacter sp. CC-HEC084 (assembly GCF_059429255.1). NCBI lineage: Bacteria > Pseudomonadati > Pseudomonadota > Alphaproteobacteria > Rhodobacterales > Roseobacteraceae > Phaeobacter > Phaeobacter sp. CC-HEC084. The sequence continues at coordinate 64,894 of NZ_JCAIJQ010000005.1, read as the reverse complement.
GGCGCAGGAAATGGGGCGTGAACTTGCCCGAAACAAAACACTAGATCGTGGTCTCGATGACGAGATGGAATTCTAAGGGGGAGATGACAACCATGACCAAGACACTCCCCCTTTGGGCCGCGCTCCTCTTCGGGGTGATCTGCGGCGCCGTCATCGGCACCATCGTCGCCGCCTTCTACCTGACCCTGGCCCTGAAAACCGGGTTTGGTAGTTTTGACATGCTGGCGCTCTGGAAAGCCAGCGCGGGCACCCGAGCGGCGCATCCCGAAGCGTTCAAGGTGGGGTTTGGCGCCGTAGGCTTCGGGGCGATTGGCCTCGGCGCCCTGGCGCTTGCCTGGACCTGGAAGAAGGAGCGGGACGACTATGGCTCGGCCCACTGGCAGACCAAGGCGGAGCTGAAGAAGAACGACATGCTTCAGGCACCCGGCAAGGGCTTTGTCTGCGGCAAGCTCGGCTCCCCGACGTCCAAGGCCGAGTTCATCTCCTCGACCACCATCCCTCATGTGATGATGGTGGCCCCGACCCGCGCGGGTAAGGGGGTGGGTTTCGTGATCCCGAACCTTCTGAGCTTTGCGGGCTCGGTCGTCGTGCTCGACGTGAAGGGCGAGAACTTCGAAAAGACCGCGCGGCTCCGGGCGCTGAACGGTGACGAGGTCTATCGCTTCAGCCCGTTTGATTGGGCCAATGCCACGCATCGCTACAACCCGCTTGCGCGGATTGCCAAGGCCCCGACATTCGCGCAGCGCTTCACCGAGGTCTCGATCCTGGCAGACCTCTTCCTCGACAAGGACAACAAGACGCTCGACACCTTCTCCGAGGCCGGCAAGTCGATCTTTGTCGCGGCCTGCCTGCTGGCGATCCAGCGCGGCACGCCGAACCTTGGAGAGGTGAACAAGATCGTCGCCGGGGGCGAATACAAGAACGCCCAGTATAAGACCTACGCCGACGAAGCTGAGGAAGACATCCTGCGCGAGCTGTGGACCAACGCCGCGTCGGCCTCGTCGCGGCTTCTGACCTCGAACATCCAGGCACTGATGACGGCGGGTCTCAAACAATGGGACAACCCGGCGGTGCGCTCGGCCACCGAAGCGAGTGACTTCGATTTCTCGACCTTCCGGAAGACCCCTCAGTCGCTTTACATCGCGGTGTCCGAGGATCACATCGCGACGCTGGCGCCGCTCTTGCGCCTGATGTTCGCCGATCTCATCGCCTCGATCCGGCTGAACGAGCCCGGCCCGGACGAGCCCTGGCCGGTCATGATGATGATCGACGAATTCCAGCAGATGGGGGCGATGCCCTATCTCGAGCGGGCGATCCATTCGCTGGCAAGCTATGGCGGCCGCGTCGCGATGATCGCGCAGTCGCTGGCTTCGCTTGATCGGATTTACGGGCCCGAGGGCCGTGAAAGTCTCGAGAACGGGGCAGGGCTGAAGCTCTACATCACCCCGCGGGACCAGCGCACGGTGAAAGAGGTCTCCGCCGCGGTCGGCAGCACCACCCGCGAGGCGGTGACCCGGATGTACGGTCGCAACAAGGGCTTCCTTGGCGCGACCTCGACCTCGGCGCGTCTGGAAGAGCGGCCGCTACTTTCCGAGACGGAAGCGCGCCTCATGGATCCCGACGAGGTCATAATCCTCGCTTCGCCCCAGCACCCTATCAAGGCTAGCCGGATCAAGTATTACGACGATCCGTTCTTCAAGGACATGCTGGCCCGCCAGGACGGCAAGCCGTTCCCCTATCCGCCGAGTGTGCAGGGCGTGGGGCCCTGGGGCGGTGACTTTGAGGTCGGCGCAGACGACCAGGCGAAACTAGCCGAACGTGCGCCTGTCCGGGATCGATCGCAGCGGCGCGAAGCGCGCGCGATGAGCGTGATGCCGATTGAGGCCGGACGCGGGCAGCCCGAGCCCGAGACGCTCGAAAGGGAAGCCGCCGTGCCGAAGGATTGGAAGGCGGCGCTCGACCGGCAGGAGGACTTCATCGAGGAATTGTTGGGAGGGTGAGCGCCGTCGACTAGTCCCCTATTCGTCGTAGTAGAATTTCAAGTCGCGTCGCTCTTTCAATTGGGCAGGTCGGTAGGGTTTGACCTCGCCACACTGGGCGACGGCCTTGGCTCGCATGCGCTCTTCGACTGAAGGATGGAGCGGGAAGTCGTCGCCAACTGCGCGAATTCCCTTCTTCCAGCGGATGCGGAGGGGGCCAAATGCTACCATCGCGTCTTCGCGGTGCTGCAAACCCAGAGGGTCAGGGGCGCGGTTCAAGACGTTCTCGTTGATCTGGATCGACGGCACGCAGTCTTTCAATTCGTCGACCATCCAATCGAGGGCGATATCGCTCAGGCGGGACTCTGCCTCAGGATAGCTTCCACCGATGTCGCTATGACAGCCCGGGAACCAGACCTGCTTCAACCACTTCGGCTCTCGATCTTTGGTCTCAATCGCGGCCGCCTTCGATGCCCATCCAACCCTTGGAAAGTCAGCACGGTCTTCGTCGATCGCCATGGCGTGACGGGCGTGTTGGACATCGGGATCCAGCCACTTGTCGTAGTTGCGCTTGTTCCAAGCCGCGAAATGACCCGTCTTGAGAATCTGCGGCCAATCGGTTGGGCGCCAGAGCTTCAGTTTGCGCTCGGGATCGTCCGAGAAATACTTGAAGTTGTCGAGCAACAGGGAACCTAGCTGCCAAAGAAGCGCGACTAGAAGTACGCCAAGCGGAACAACCAAAAGCCAAGACCATCCGAGTGCAACGCCTGCGGCCAAAGCCGCCCCGACCCCGAACGTGACGCCCCAGACCAAGGTGCGGACAACTGCCGTTCGCAGTGATGCCACCGTGTCGAAGACCCCGATGAATGTTGGCTGAACGTTTCCCTGATTTTCTTCGCCTACGAGCGGAAAGCTCGAATACTTCTTGCGAAATCGCTTGCCGAGTTCTTCACGGTTCTTGAAGTAAGGATCTTGTCCGCGCGGTTTTCCAGCACCGTGATTATACACGAATTTTACAGCGTCCTTGGCGATCTTGCGCAATCCGGGGCCGTAACGCGGGACCGGCGAACCATCTGGCATCTGCGTCGGGACACCGCAGAGGTTCATAACGTTTGCAAGTGCTCTTACTGTGTAGGCCCCGCGCGAGAACCCAAACAGCAACACACGGTCGCCGGGCTCGTAATGGGCGATGATCTGCTCGTAGCAATCGATTATGTTGTGGTCGATGCCAGTTCCGACGGCGCTTTCCAGGATGGGCTTGATCCGACCGAAAAACCCACCGCGTTCTCCTGTTCCCAAGCCCGGGTCGTAAAAAGCCACTTGGTCCTTAGGGCTAATTGGTGAATCTGGGCCGGGACGCATGGCTCGATACATCTTGTAAACATTCGACAGCCGTTGGTCTGGCCTGGCGCCACCCATCTGGCCGGTTCCGTCCGAGAATATGCAGATGTTCTTTACCATTTGTCGCCCTATTCAAGAACACGAAGTACAGTCAAAATCCTAAACCTGCAGCAGTTCTGCCAAGCTAGGAGAGAGTGCAGCGGAAATGTTTCGCCCGAGTCGGGAAAAATTAGAACATAGTGGAAACACATATGTCTACCTGATATTGTGACACATGAGAAGGGATTGCCCAATATGTTGGATACGATGCAGCAAATGGAAGTGTTCCCGACGACAGTCGATCTCAAGCGGGTCGACCTGTCTATCAACATGCGGCGCTTCTATAGAATGAGTGTTCAACCAGACCTGTTTGGCGGCGCATGCCTCGTGCGGGAATGGGGCCGTATCGGGTTTCGAGGGCAGATGATGATCGAATTTCATGATGACGAGGGCAAGGCTGTCACGGCGCTCATGAAGCTCCATGCTAGCAAAAAGCAGCGAGGGTATAGGGCAGCCGTGGCGCAGAACTAAGATTGAATTTTAGAGAAGAAGATTTCGCATAGCATGTATTTCGCGTTTGTTTTCGGCAACCGGATCCTCCACCTTTCGGCGGTCCAGAATCCGTAGGCAGCTTAAGACCAACCGGGCACCAGTCATGGCTGGATCAGAGCCCAGTGGCAGGTCACCGCACACCAGGAAGAGCATAAACTCGAATACGAGCCAATTAATGAGCGATAGCCGATGGCAGCTCTGTGTTGATGATCAGTAACACGCTCGAAAGGAGAATTTTTCTGTCGTTCCATCGACGCGGTTGACCCAGAAGCAGCGCGTTCCGTAATCCGCCGTTCTTACACTGAAGCTTTCAATTCCCGGGCCGATCTTTTCGGCGGCTTCGGGATGCATATGCATGAGATGCGTTAGTATTTCGGCGTCTTCATTGGTTACCTTGTCACCCAGTTCATATTTGTACAGCATATCCCTAAAAAAGTCGTTTGCGTCTCCTTTCCTCGCGAATGAGAGCGATCCGATCTCTACTGGCTTTGCGGGCATAATCGCTTCCTCTCTACTCTATTCGCTGAATTCGTGGCCCGCTTCCGGATCATCAAGGCCCGATACCTGCAGCGTTTCCCTGACGATAAGGTTAGGCAGGTCCATCCCGGCGAAATTCGGGCCATGCTGATTAATCCAGGCCAGGCAACCTTCCTTGTCCAGATCGTCGCGCGCAATCTTCTCATACAAGGCCACCGCAGACATGCGGGAAAGCCCTAGTTCCATTAATGAGAGAAGCGTGATGCTGGAGACGCCAAACTCAAGCGCTATCCCGATGTCAAAGTCTTCATCAATCAGGTCCTCGCGCTCGGCTTCAGTCAAGAACAGGCGGAGGACATCCATATAGGCGGAAATATACTTCGGTGCCTTGAATCTTGCTGTCTCTTCCACCATGCTCATCGTTTCGCGAATGAGCACTGGAAGCTTGAACGATCTGTTGTTTCGTTGCTGATACTCTATACGCTTCCTGATAATTGCAGCCAAAGACAATCCTTTCAGCCACTCGACAACCACGAGCGCGTGCAGGGGAATGAGACTGTCTGGCAGGAAGACAGGATACAAATTTGCGTTAATCCGTCGCATGACGGTGACGTACCTGTCGTACGCATCGACGCTTTCCGAAGGCGCGAGCAGCAGATTTTCGATATTGCCTTCGTACTTTCGAAAAGCTTCCAGCAAACGCTGCAGGCCCACCGCGCTGACGCCTGGATGTCTTACTAGAACATCCTGCGTAATATTGATCAGCGCCGAAATACCTTCGAGGCTTCTATCGAGTTTCCGGAGCGCATCTGGAGAATGCCGTTTCGCAAATGCGGCATCGGAAAGCGTACCAAGACGAATATATGTATTGAGGAGGTAAGCCCCGACCTGTTCGAATTCTTCGCCTTGCGCAAGATCGGCCAAAGAGTCGATGTTTCTGTTCTCAAGATACGCAGCCAGTTCATCGGTGGAAGATATAACGACGTCAGTTTCTCTCTTGATCGGGTAGCGTGAGCGCTTCGGCACGCCGACGGGCCATGCTTTTTCATCCTTTGGATCGATACAGATAATATTGCCTTGGAATTCGTTTCCCCAGCGACCGGCCCGTCCCGCGAGGTTCCAGAAGTCGTGCGGCTCCATCGGGTTCCCACGGCCCTTCCGGGGACCGCGCACAACGATGGTCCTGCAAGAGAGATTTACTCCTTCAATCAGCGTCGAGGTGCAGGCAAGAAATCTTATCTTGCCGTCGCGGAACAGCCTCTCAACCTCGGTGCGGATGAGAGAGGGCATGTTTCCATAGTGAAAAGCGACACCACGTTCGACCAGCGGCGCGAGCTGATAATTACGGTGGACCCCTTTGCGGGCCAGATCAGCCAGGTCCAGCAATTCCTGATCATCTGTCTTCTCCGAGCCTTCCAACTGGCTGATAAGGAGCGCGACGTCCTCCGCTTCAGCCGCGCCGTTGCAGTAAACCAGTGTGCCGCCGCGACCGCCTGCCGCCGCTGCGATAAACGCCAGCCTTTTTTTCAGGCCCGCAGGCTTGTTTGACAGTTTAAGCGTGCCCAGTGGTATGGGTGAATCGCCCCAGACAAGGTCCAGCGACCACTCCTTGGGCTTCCGAGGCACTTGCTCGGCTAGGATCACGTTCTGCAGAACGGTTGGCATATCGGTATTGACCGACGTTTTCGGCATATCGTTCGGCGCATCCTCAAGCAGTTCTCCGGGATTTTGTGTCGAAGGACTTACAAACACGACCTTCATCATCGGGTTCTGCCGAGACACCCGCTCGATTGCATCCTGCAGTATTACACCACGCTGATTGTCTCCGATCTTGTGCGCTTCATCAACAATGAGAAGGTCTACACTGAAGTCCTCCCCGAGAAGATTGACAAGCAGGTGCAAACGCTCCTGCGTGAATACGAAGACGGCTTTCTTGTCTCCCGTCGTAGATGAGAAATAAACTTCCGTCAGCGGTAGCGACGTGATCTCGATGCCGGTGTCCGACTGACATAGCTCCTTCAGACTGAGTTCAATCTCACTCACCAAAGCCCGGGTTGGGGCAAGGTAAACGGCGATCTTTGTCTTGCTCGTGCGAACGTGATCGAGCAGCCACTGCAAAACGAGGTAAGTTTTTCCGGACGCGGTTGGCGCGGACGCTGAAAGCCAGCCGGCGCCGGAAGAGGCGCCCGCCCATAGTTCTTTCTGAAAATCGTTGACGCCTATCCATTTTCCGCTCGATTCAAGGAGTATCGAGTCCTCGAAACGTCTTCTGTTGGCTTCAAGGCGCATCGACACGCCCAGTCTGCCCTCAAGATCGGGAGCGATCCGGTTTCGCAGTATTGCCAGCTCGACGGACCTGCGATTGGACAGCTTTTCGAGGAGGACAGCCCCCGCATCCCGCACTTCCGGCGAAGTTTCGAGTGTGACGGCAGCGGTTGCGATCCGCAGCGCCGCCTCCTGATGCGTTCGTTCGGTTGATCTGGCCAAAAGGCTTCCGGCCAAAAGAAGCTGCTGCCAGTCAAAGCTCTTCTTTGGGTCAGCGGATTCATGGATTGCGTCCAGATTTGTTATCTCAGTCGCCACTGTGATCTGAGTCAACCTGATAATATCATCACGAAGCGCCTCACCCGACAGCCAATCAAAGAGTTCGGTATCTTTCATTTCTTAATACCCAGCGCCTTAAGGAACGATGCGCGAAACCCATCCGCCGAAGGCACTGGCACACAGAAAAACTGAATGTCGAATTTGTCGAGTTTCTCCACCGATAGTCTGTTCTTTACATTCTTCACCCATTTTTCCATTTCGTCATTCGCCGCCTTCAGGATGTCCTCCCCGATGCCTTTTGCATCATCTTTCGGATAGAAATCCGCATCGAAGGCGATAAGCGCGATCCCGCAATATTCGACCCTGTTCGATAGCGGTGAGGTTCGGTCGAAATATTTCCGGAATGCGGCCGTAAGTTCCGGATCACTGAGATCGGCTTTGTCGCTGAGGAGCACGAGATCCCGCTCGCGATCAGCGCCTTCGTGGTCCGTCTCCACGAGGAAAGGGGCAAGTGATGAAAGGCAATCTCTTATGGCCGCTGTAGGGTCGCCATACACCTTTGACTCGCCCCAGAAAAGTTTGAGAAGGCCGTTTTCGTTTACGGAAGCATAGACGCCGTCCGCACCATGATAGTGCATGTGAGAGTCGGTCTTAAGGTCCATCTTACAGAGCACCTGAGGAACCTTGAGAAAGCGCTCTGCGAGTAGGAAGAGCAGCATCTCGCCGCCTTCGCCAGTATTGGCAAGGTCCGTAAAAGTGCCGATTGCCTCGTGGTGCAGGGCTGCAACCGCGCTTCCGGACTTGAATCTGGCGTCCCGCGCCCGCGCATCATCCAACCGCGATTTCGGGACGGCATAATCGATAATTGAGTTGCGCATAAATTCCGCAAGACGCTCCGGCTTGACGCGTCCGTTCCCATCCACAGTCAGGCAATGACAGTGGAGACGGGCCACGCAATCTTTCAAGAGCACGTCCCGTTTAACAAGCTGGAGATGAACACCCAACTCTTCTGGATCGCCCGAAACTATATTAACCAAATCTTCTGGAAGTACTTGAGTCAGTGGTCGCCTCCTTTCGTTTTAGGGTGGTTGTGCCGACCCCGCTGCTGCTCGCATAGAGAGTATCATACGTAATTCAAATAGTTAGGTTTTTCTTCGCGCTGCGGTCAAAGAAATTGTGCGATACTCCTTCAACGCCCCAAGGTCCGGAGTGTCACCGCTGCCCGTTGATAATACGTCAGCTGTCTCCTTTTGGCGTGAACGCTACACTTCGCCTTGCGGAAGTTCAGTTCAGCGTTGCAAACGGCTGCATCGCGCCGTCTATGTCGGTAGTTTTCTCGACCCCGGCAGATAGAACTCCGTAATCCCCCGCTTCCCCTCGGCCCGCCCGAGCTGGACGATCACATCGATGGATTTCCGGATGTATTCCCGAACCTCGGCAAAGGTCAGTGGTGTGCCGGCCTGCAGCACCATGATCGCCAGTCGATCGATTGCGAGTTCTGCGGTTTCCGCGTGGATGGTGGAAACCGACCCGCCATGGCCGGTGTTGATGGCCTCGAGGTAGGTCAGGGCCTCGGCACCGCGCAGCTCGCCGACGATGATCCGGTCAGGTCGCATACGGAGGGAGGCTTGAAGGAGAGCGTTGGCGCTGCGTTGCGAACCGGCACCGCGGTCGGCAAGGAGGGCGACGGTGTTGGGCTGGCCGGGGAAGAGCTCAAAAGCGTCTTCGATGGTGATCAGCCGCTCGTGCTCGCTCACATGGGTCAGGAGGTGGCGGGCGAACGTGGTCTTCCCGGTCGAGGTGCCGCCGCTGATCAGGACGTTGAGCCGCGCCTCGACCAGAGTCTGCAGCGCGGCCTCAAGGTTCTCCTCCGCTAGACTGGCGATGTTTTTCATCTTCTCCGCGCGGAGGGCGTCGAGCGAGACGGCCTTGCCGAAGAGATAAGCCGGGGCGTAGTCCCTAATGCTGCCAGAGGCGAAGAGGCGAATGGTGATCGAGGCACCGCGATCGATGGCGGGCGGCACGGCGACCTGGACCCGAAGCGGGCGGCCCGCATATTCCACCTTGCCGGAGACGAGGGGGTTCTTTTCAGAGACGCGGGCCTTGGCATCGCCGACGATGGTCTGGGCCATGTTGAGGGCTGTGGTCCGATCCACGGTCTGACCTTCGTGGCGCATGCTGGCATCCCCCGCGACCTCGAGCCAGACCTTGCCGTCGGGGTTGATCGCGATCTCGACCACGTCGTCACGCCGCAGGAGATCGCGGAACGGGTCGAGATAACGCTCGAGGTATGAGGCTGGCGAGGCCTGATCCATCAATTCGGTGATTCCGGTAATATTGAACCTGGTTTCGCTGCCTCTCGCCTGCGGCTCGAACGCGAAACCTGATGCTTCTTTTTCATTGTGAACCGGAACCCCCGTAGATCACCACATCCCGGTCCACGAGCACGGTGACCGAGGCGCCCTGATCGACATAGATCGTCGGCGCGATCGAGACCTGATCGGCGATGACCGACCCGACAGCGTCCTGCAGGTCGCTGCTGACATCGCCCAGGACAATGCTTGTCGTCTCGTTGTTGGCACTCTCCGCCGCCACGGCAGGCGCCGCCCCGATCACGGAAATCAGCGCCGCCCCGCCGAAGCGCTCGGCAAACTTGGTGTCGACGAGACCAGTGAGGCCCGAGCGGCCAAGCTGGTCGCCGCCCACAGCGGCGATTTCCATCGAGGTGCCGTCCGGGGTCAGGACGCGGGTCCAAAGGATCAGGATGCGCTTCTGGTGCATTTCGATCCCGGAGCGGTATTGGCCAAAAAGGCGGGAGCCCCGGGGGATCAGGATCCGGTCTCCGGAAAACGCCAGCACCGGCTCGGAGACCACCGCGACAACGGAGCCGGGCAGATCGCTGTTAATAGCGGTTTGCAGCGCCGCCTGGATGACGGATCCTTGGGTCAGCGTGCGTTCGGGATGGATGAGGCGGGCGGCCTCCTGCACCTCGAGCGGTCGCGCACTCTGCAAGAACTGCTCGTTGCCCGAGAGGGCCGGTCCACTTGCGCCAGCGGCGGCAGGATCGGCCACCGCCGCGCCACTCGCACCACCACGTGGACCGTCCGCATAGACCACGGCGGGGGATTTGATCTGGGCAGTCAGAAGCTCCTCGGCGATGCGTTCGGCCTCGCGCAGACGCTGCTCCTCTTCCTGACGCCGGCGTTGTTCGAGAAGGCGCTGATCGGCGATCACCCCTTCGCGATCGAGCTCGGCCTCAAGCCCCTCGCGCTGCGCCCGTTCGGCATCGAGCATGGCCTGCAGCCCCTCGATGCGAGTCTCGGTCTGGCGTTGGAGGTTTGCCAGCTCGGTTTCCTTTGCGGCGAGCGTTGCTTCGAGCGCGGCCTTTTGCTCGTCGAAGGCCTCGCGCAGGTCCGCGACAGCGGATTGGATTTCCGAGTTGCGGGCAGCCTGGCTGGCGGCGAGGGCTTCGCGGAGCTTGGCGATTTCGGCCAGCACCTCGGCGCTCGGTTCCGGGGCAGGGGCGGCGGGCACGTCGAGCGCTTCCTCGACGGCGATCAGTGCGTCATTGACCCGTTGCTCGGTCTCGTCGGGCGGAAACTTCAGCCGCCCGCCGGAGCCGGGGCGGCGGTCCTGAAAGGTCTCGACATCGGAGGTCTCAAGCGCACTGTCACCTTCCTGCAGACCGGTGGCCAGAAAATACGCGACCCCGGCCCCGCCAAGGGCGAGGGCGGCCGCGAGCGCGCCGACCCCGAGGCTGTTTCCGCGGGGCTTGGACTTGCCGCGCTGGCTGAACTGGTCGAGACGGTCCTGAAGGTCGGGAGGGGTTTGTTCGGCCATGGTCAGTTGCTCACGTAGATGGCGCTCTCGTCGCGCCAGGCGCAGATCGCCTCATCGCCGATACGCAGCGACCAGTAGGTGTTCACCCCAAGCACCCGGACCGTGTTGCCTTGCTGGGTCCAGTTGACCGTGCGCTCACGGCCCTGGTCATCGGCCTTGAAGAGGGCGGGCTGGCGACCGTTTTCCGGGATGACGAAGTAGGTATAGCGCCCGTCGTCATAGATATGGCTGGGGCGGAAATCACCTTCGCCCGAGACGCGGTAGTTGTAGTTGCGGGGCGCCTCAAAGCCTTTGGGCTGGGTAGCCGCCGTCGCTCGACGTTCCTCATCGGGGTAGCGGAAGCGGACTTCGAAGAACATGCCGGTGCGGTTCGGGATCGAGCCTTCGCGCAGGTGGAAGGAATAGGTGCGTCGGTTGGTGATCACCGTCATGTTGGTGGAGGCATTGGCCACATGCGGTTTGATGGTCAGCACATTGCCAAGCTCTGGGATCGGATCGACCTGGAAGCTTTCGGTGTCGCCGACGATCACGGCCTCGAAGCGCTCGCCCGCCCCGAAATGGATCGTGGTCGAATGCCTCAGATCGGTTTCGATCCGATAGACCTGGTTTTCACTATAGACGGCGGTGCGGATGCGGATGTCGAGCGGGCCGCCTTGCGGCGTGGCCTCGGCGTTTGCGGCAACAGGAAGGGCAAGCGCCAGGAAAAGCGCGGGCAGAGATTTCATCTTGGTCAGTTCTCCAGAGTCTCGGCGTCGACGCGGTAGGAGGTCACCACGAAGCCCAAGGGGTTGGCCCAGACGTCCTGAAGGCGCTGGCGGGTTTCAGGTTGGAAGTCATAACCAACGGTAGCGACATAGGACCGGGTGACGGTGCGGGTGTCGCGGGGACGGCGCAGCGTGCGGGTGAAGCGGACCTGGGCCACGCCGCGCTCGATCTGGTTCACGGACTTGATCACCACCTCGATCTTGGCGTCGCGGCCATAGACGGTGATCGGGTAGTCTTCGTTGGTCGAGGACCAGAGATCGCGCAGCGTGCGGGCGGCATCGCCATCGGAACGGTTGAGCACCGAGTTGATACGCTGCTCGCCATCGGTCAGGTCATAGGTTTCCCGATCATCGACATAGGCCACGAGATTGGCCTGGATGATGGCGTCGCTCTCGGAAAGCGTCAGCGCCTGTACGGCGGCGACCCGGTCCATCTCTCCGGTTTCCTTGTCGACCACGACGACGAAGGTCTCGGTCGATTTGAGTGGAAAGAGGCTCGCGCCCGCGACCATGCCGGCAACACCAACCAGCACGCCTGCCGCCGCAACGAACCAGGCGAAACGCTCACGCCGTCTTGGCCCGTAGATGAAATCCGCCTCGAAAGCGTCGCGGTCAGGCGCGGAGGAACTGGTCACAAGCTTCTTCAAAGTCGTCGTCTTTCACATCAGGGTTTGCGGAAGGCCTTGGCGGCGGAGAGAAGCGCGCCGGGGCTTTGCCGGATCAGCTCGCCGGTCTTCACCACACCCGCATTGGCCATCTGGTTCAGCTCATGCGGGGACTTGCCGGTGACGAGGCGCGAGGTTGCGCCCGCGCCATACTCCCGTGTGTTCACGAACCCCTGGCGCGCAAGGCCCGTGAGACCGACGGCATTGGACGCGATGCCGACGACACCGGTGAGATTGGAGGCGATGTAGGGCACCGAGGCCATGATCCCGGCGCTGAGGATCAGAATGACGAGGAAGGGCAGGATCAGGCTGACGGTTTCGACATCGCCCGGATCGGCGGAGGCGTCCCCGATCGCTTCGGCGATGGCGACGATGATGCCCGCGGCGCCTGCTGCGGCGACCGGCATGAGCGCGTAGCCAATGGTGGCGCGGGTCCAGGCCTCGAAGAGGGACTGGGTCGGTTTGAACAGCGAGGTCACGATCATGAAGGGGGCGATGACGATCATCAGCGCGAAGACGATGCGGGCGAAGGCGATGATCCCTGCGGTGACGGCGGCGAAGACGGCGGAGAGGACGAAGAAGATGGCACCCAGAACCGCGCCGAAGACCCAGCCCGCGCGGTCGCCGATCGTATCGCCATAGGCGGTGATGCGGGCGACCATATTGTCGAGGCTCTCATAGACCCCTGCCTCGTCGCCCGAGCCGGTAAGCGCCAGGATCGAGGCGCCCACGGAGTCGGGCACGCGCGTGACGATGTCATAGATGACGCTGAAATTATCCCAACTCTGCGCGAAGATCCCGACCAGGGCCACTTTCATCCCGAAGGCAAACCCGGTTCCGAAGGGCAGGGGGCGGAGCTGCATGACCGCGTTGATCCCGAGGAGCACGACAAGGAGCGTCGCGCCCGCCGAGATGACATTACCGACCGAGGCCGCCGAGGAGATAAAGCCGTCCTGCGCCACGGTGTTCACCGCGGCGTCGACTTGGCCAAGGATGTCGCGAATGACCCCCATTTACTCCGCACAGGCCTCCACAACTTGCGCCTCGAGCGCGTCCGCCTTGGCGTAGAGCTCGAGCACGTTGAAGGGCAGGCGCGGGTTGTCCGAGGTCTGGAACCGGGGCAGGGCGGCAAGCGCCTGATCCCAGGCGAACTGATCCAGCAGGCAGGTGCAGGTTTCCGAAGCGAGCGCCTCTTCGGCAATCAGGATGCGCAAGATCGCGCGGTAGCCATTGCGCAGATAGGCGGTTTCGGCCAGATCGGTAGGGGGTTTCGGAACACGACATTCATCCGTTTGATCCCGCGCGATGGCCATCGAGTTGAAGGGCGTGTCGCCGGAAGGGTTCGTGCTCGGGGTCTGGGCCGACGCAGCATTGTGCAGGATGCTCAAGACAAGGGCGGCGAGACCGAGCGCCCGGCCTGGAGCCAAGCTGCGGGTCATGGTTTGCCTCATGGATCCACCGCCATCGAGCGGAACTTGCGCTCATCCGCGAGGGTCGCGGCATCGACAACGCCAAGCTGGCCGGCACTCACGCCTTGCGCCGCTTCCAGCCGCCAAATCTGGGTCAGGATGATGCCAAGCTCGGCGGTGACGCGGGTGTTGAGATCGACGGCAGCCTTCAGCCCGTCCTGATCGTCGATGAGCCCGACCATGGTCTCGAGCCGCTCAAGGCTTTGGCCCGCTTCTTCGTGGCTTTCCTGTGCCGCGACGGAGAGCATGGCGCTGGCCCCGGCGGAAGCGGCGATGCGGTTATCGGCGGGCTCATCCGAGCCAGAAAGCGTGCTCAGGCGTTCCGAAGTAAACCCGCTGCCCGAAAGCACCCGTTCGACCGAGGCCGAGAGTTCTGCACCCGGATTGAAGCCGCTGAGAAAATCGCCGCTTGCCAGCGATTGTGCGGTATTGAGGGGCGCCACCAGCTTGCCGCGCAGCGCTCGGAATTCTTCGACCGTGGCGAAGAGTTCTCCGAGCCCGCTGCCTTCAATGAGCGAGGTCAGTTGCGCCTCGAGGTTCGTGAGCTGCGAGAGCTGGGTTTCCAGTTCCAGCCGCATTGTGGCGAGCTGCTGCATCTGGACATTCAGGTCCTCGGCCATGTGTTCGAGCTGCGCCACGAGTTGACCAAGCTGCGAGCCATCAAAGGTTGGGACGCCCTGGGCCGTTGCGGGCGAGGTAAACCCGAGTGTGGCGACCGCGGCCACGGTCAGGAGAAGCTGTCTCATTCGGGAACTCCCATCTGCATGAAGTCGCGCTCCGCCAACCGGTCTGCGACGAGGTGCTGCGCATAGACCGCCTCGCGCTGCTGGTTGGCGGCCATCAGCCGGACGCGAAGGTTGAGGATGCGGCCAATCTCGGCCTTGGCGTAGGTGTTGAGTTCCCAGGCCGCCTTGGCATTGGGTTGCGCATCGATCTGCAGGATGATCGCGCGGAGGCGGTTGATCACTTGCTCGGTCGTTGCCGAACTGTCGGCGGCGTAATAGACGCCCGCCTCGGAGATGCTGGCATATTCGGCGAGCGCAAAATCCGAGGGCGAGAGCGTGCCAAGCGCGTCGGCACCGCCCACCACAGCGAGGTATTCGTTGTAGAATTTCGAGATGTTGCGCACATAGCCTTGGGTCTCGGCAAAGGGCGGCACGCCCCCGTATTCGATGACCCGACCCGGCCCCGCGTTATAGGCCGCGAGCGCATGGGGTATGTTGCCGAAGCGGTTGAGCTGGGTGGTGATATAGCGCGCGCCGCCGCGGAGGTTGTCTTTCACGTCATAGCGGTCGACGCCGAGATCGGAGGCGGTGCCAGGCATGAGCTGGGTCAGGCCATAAGCCCCGACCGGGCTTTCAGCGGCGACGTTGAAGCGACTCTCCTGTTTAATCAGAGCCTGGAAGAGGCAGCGCCACTGGGTGGCCGAGAGACCGGCGCGGGCCACACCGGGCGCGCCTGCGAACTCGCCGGCGACCTCGACGATCATCATCTCGACCGTCTCGCGGCCCTCGCCGAAGAGGCGGCTGTTCATCGGGCTTGGATCGGTATTGGGATAGACCGCCGCCACCCCGAAATCCGCATTGCCCTCGAGCGCACGGATGTCGAAGCCAGGCCCGGTAATGGCAGCGGTCATTTCCTCGAGGACGCGCAGCTGGTCGGCCTGCACATCCGCCAGCGTGGACTCGGTCCGATCCTTGTCCTGCTGGACGCTTAGATCCTCGGCCAATGCCCTCACCCGGGCGATGGCGCGACCGATCGCGGAATTGTCCTGTGTCGGCACGCCCTGGGCATGCGCAGGCAGGGCGCTGAGGCCGAGGCAGAGCCCGGCGGATATGATCGCGGCGCGGCTCATTCCGAACGGGGCAGGGGCTCGAAGGTGCAGTCAGGCTTGGCCGTCTCCTGCACCGGTGCGCCCATGGTCGAGAAGGACAGGGCGGACCGCGTCACTTGCGGCTCGCCATTGCGTCCGAAACAGGGCGAGGTTTTCTCGGTGTATTTCTCGCAAGCGGAAAGAAGGCTCGCGGCGGCGCAAAGCGCGAGGAGGGGTTTCGAACTCATATCACATGTCTCCAGAAATCGGGATTGGCGCGCCAATCGGCAGGCACGCGGGCCTCGCCAGTGGCGCCGCCGCCAAGGATGGGAAGGAGGTCGCCAAGTGCGGAGAGATCGGCATCGACGAAGACGCTGTCGCCCGCCGAGCGGATAAGCGCGATGCGCTGGCCGATGGTCGGCTGCACGAGAAGGGCAGCCTCCTTGGCGTTGACGCGGAGAAAATCGTAATCGGAGACGGTGGCGCGATCGTTCGGGAAGAGGATCTGCGTCGGCACCGTCTCGACGATGGTTTTGCCGACGCGGCTGTCGCGCAACTGGCTCGGATACTGCGTCATCATGATGACGACGCAGTTCATCTTGCGAAGCGTCACCAGCCAGTTTTCCAGCCGCGCCCCGAAATACGGATCGTCCAAGAGCTTCCACGCTTCGTCGAGCACGATGATGGTGGGACGGCGGTCTTCGACCACGCGTTCGATCTGGCGGAAGATGTAGGAGAGTACCGCCATGCGCTCGGTCGTCATGTCGAGGATCTCGGTCATATCAAACCCGACGATGTCGCCCGTGAGCTTGAGGCCCGCGCCGCGCTCGGGCTCGTCGAACACCCAGCCATAGCGCCCGCCGGGGGCCCATTCGGCAACGCGGGATTGCAGCTCGCCATCATCATCGAGTGACTGGAACAGGGTCTCGAAACTGGCGAAACGCTGCAGCGCCGCCCCCGCATCGGCGTTCTGGCCGACCGCGCTTTGGATATGGCGGGATTGCTCGCCCGAGAGCGTGCCATTCCGTGTGAGAAGTGTCGCAAGCCAGTCCGAGAGCCAGGCGCGGCCGCGCTCGTCGGTTTCGGTGGCGAGCGGGTTCAGACCTGTCGGCACGCCAGCCCGGATTTCGTTATAGCGCCCGCCGAGGGCGCGCACGGCCATCTCCAGGCCGCGATCCTTGTCGAAGAAGAAAAGCCGTGCGCCGACCCGCTGCGCCTGCGCTGCGAGAAAGGCAGTGGTGAGCGTCTTGCCGGTCCCGGTGCGCCCCAGAACCAGCGTATGGCCAACGGTCGGTTCCTTGCCTGGGGCTCCCGCCTCGTGGAAATTGAAGCGATAACCAGAGGTGCCGACCGTGGGCAGGACCGAAATGGTCTGACCCCAGGGCGACTGATCAGGACCGCGTCCTTCGACGCTACCATGCAGAGCTGCGAAGTCGGCGAAATTGATGGAGGAAATCGGCGTCTTGCGAGCGCGGTAGCCGAAATTGCCGGGGGATTGTGCGAAGTAGGTGGCTTTCAGCGCCATGTTCTCGCGCACGATGACGGACATGATCTCCTGACCCACGCGTTTGATCTGGGCGGCGGCCCGTTCGAGCGTGTCGCGGTCCGGCGCGTAGACCGCGATGGAGAGGTGATGGTCCCCGAAGGCGATGCGTCCTGCCTCCTGGTCGTCGGCAGCCTGGCCCAATTGTTCGCGCAGGGAGACGGCCGCATCGTCGGAGGCCTGCATCTGGCGGATGATGCGCTGGATGCGTTCGGCCATGATGTTGTTCGGGATCGGGCTGAAGGAGTTCGTGAGCACGATGTCGAGCGGCAGGTCGAGCGCGTCGAGCAGCGTCACATCGGTCAATGCCGGGTAGGTCTTCATCGAAAAGAGCGCGCCGTATTTGACCCGCCCAGTCACGGCGTCGGTCAGGGTGACGACGTCGCCGTCGAAGGTCGCGCGGCAATTGCTCAAAATATGTGAAAGAGGCAGAGCGCTTTGTCCGAAGGCTATGGGGGAGAAGCTGCCCGCGTTCAGCGTGTTTAGATAGCCCAGCCATTCACCACCCGTGCGGGTCAGGCGCACAGGGTTGGCCGAAGACAGAGCCACCTCGAAAAAGCCCATGACCTCGTTCAGCTCCTGCAGGCGCGTCGCGCGGTCCTTGACCCAGGCTTTGCGGGCCAGCGTCCGAAGGAATGGAATGCGCGCGGAGATATCGGGGCGCCGGATCACGCTGAGATAGAGTTGGCGCTTGGCCGGGCGCAGGTCTTTCACATGGGCCTGCCAGCGGGCATCTATCGCGGCGGCGAAGCTGTCGCCCTCGATGGGGCGCATCCCCAGATCCTGTGGCACGGAGATGCGGTGGATGTAAAAGCCGAAGGCATTGCCGGTCTGGGCGACGATGGCGGCAACCGCGCGCTTGAGCGCATCGAGCCGTGCGTCTTCGCTGGTCATCGGGTTCAGACCATCAAGGCGCAGGGTCGCCATCAGATCGCCCTCGCGCAGCACCATCACATCGTCATCGGCAAGCGCGAAATACGGCAGGTGATCAGCGAGATAGCTCTCCCGCGCGAACTCCCCGCCGCCAGCCTGAAGCAGAGCGGTTCCGTGAGTGGAAAGTGTGCCCGCATCAAGCGCCAAAGCTGTCGCCTCCATGCAGGGCGCGGTTCTTCGTCGGGCGCACCGAGCCGTAGGAAACGCGCAGGACCTCGAAGAAATGCGGCTCGCGGTCGGCGACGAACCAGAGGATCGGATAGGCGACGAGGCCGATCAGGAAGAAGACCATGGACTTGGTCCAGATGAACGGCAGAACGACCCCGGTCGCCAGCACCACGAGGTATCCGACAGGGAGGCCCAGATACTTGGGCGGTCGGGCGAGGCCCAGAAAAAGGGGGGATCGTTCTGCCAACTCTATTCTCCAACCTCAGGAGAAGCCGTCGACGATGGTGCCGGCCGAGAAGATCAGCACGATCCCGATGATGACCGAGGCGAACCAGCCCCAGTTCAGCCGCCCCATCATGCACATGAAACCAGTGCCGATGACGGCGAGTGTGGCAACCGCGATCCCAATCGGACCGGTCAGCGCGGCCTCGACGGTTTCCAGCATGGTCTGGATCGGCGACAAGTCCTGCGCGAAGGCAGGGCTTGCGAGAGCCGCCAAGGTTGTGGTGGCAGGCAAGAGGCGGCTGAGGCGATGTCGAAGCATGCGAAGTTCCCTTGTTTTACTGAAGATCGATGAGGACCGGCGCGCGGGCTGGAACCCGGTCTGCGACGCGGATGTCCGGCGCGGAAACAGGTGTACCCGCAAGTCGGGACCGGATCCGGTGGATGCGCGCGATGTAGTCGCGGGTCTCGATGAAAGGCGGGATGCCGGAATACTCGACCACCCGGTGCGGTCCGGCATTGTAGGCCGCGAGCGCCAAGTCGATGTCCTTGAACGTTCCGAGTTGTGCGAGCAGATACCGCGCCGCGCCGTCGAGGTTCTGGGAGGGATCGCGCGGATCGACGCCGAGCGCACGGGCAGTATCCGGCATCAGCTGGCCAAGACCATAGGCATCCTTCGGGCTGACGGCGGTCGGGTTGTAGCTGCTTTCAGCCTCGACCAGGGCGCGGAACAGAATTTGCCAGTCGTCCGCATCAAGGCTGACCTGCCGCAGGGCACGGTTCCCCTGGTGGCGGACGGCAGTCGTGCGGATCAGGGAGAGGGTGTCGTCGCGACTGGAAGGCGGCGTGGCGTCCAACGAGGCCAGAACGACCTCGGCTTCAGCGCTATGTTCCAAACCAGCCCAGGCAGGGCGCTCACCGTGAAAGGTCCAGCCCGAAGTCCGGGCTGTGCCGTCGCGGCCGAAGGCGATAACGTCAGCCGCGCTCCTCGAGGGTGATGCTGTAGTCAGGACCAAAGCGCAGATCGCGCCCGTCACCGAACTCGAGATGATGTTTGAAGAGCCCTGGCCATATGTTGAAATACCGCGGCTCAGGCCCGTGCGGGGTGATCCGGGTCGAGACCAGAATGGCTTCCGGCTCACCCTCGCGCAGGTAGATGCACTGGTAGCGCGGCTTGCCATCGTCCGTGAACCCCACGAGTTCATACCGGCAGCGGAACGCGATGCCCTGTTCGGACAGGTCTTTGACACCATCGATGGTGATCAGGATCTGGTTGCGCGCTATCGGCATGTTCGGACTCTCCCCACGAGAGCCCTTCTACTGCACGACACTAAGGCCATAAAGTCATATGGAGTCAATACGACATATTGCAGAAAAATACATATTGCGCGATAGTCTGCGCAACTTTTGCGGGAGAGCGACATGAAGCGACAGGCGATGGCAGCGGCGATGGGGGTGATGGCGGTGTTCGGAGCCCCGGGGAAGGCGCAGGCCTATGACATCGACTGCGCCATCATGCTCTGCATGGCTGGCGGCTTCCCCCCGAGCGCAGTCTGTGCACGGGCCTATCGCACTATGATCCGCCGCATCACGCCCTGGCCGAGCCTGCCGCCCTTCGGGGTCTGCACCTTCGCACATGTGCCGGTCGAGCTGGGCGGGCCCGGCGGGGAGGGCGAGCTCGACACCACTCTGCCCGAATACGAATGGCTGAACCGCACCCATGTGATCTGGTTCACCGGTCAAGCCTATAGAGAAAGGGGAGGTGAACAGTATTGGGACTGGTCTCTCCGTTCCTGCGACCGAGAGAACCGCACCTGCCGGTACATCCAGCGGGTCTACCGATCCCACACGCCCTGGCCCGAGGCATTCGTATCGGAAGGCGGTCAGGAGATCGCCTATCCGACCGGCGGAGGTTCCTCGTACTTCTATTTGCGCAGTATCATGGTTGAATACGGCGACTACGAGGGCAACATGGGCCACTCGGAGTGGTTCTCCTACTGATCCGAACGGTCTGATGCCTTCAGGGAAACTGGGCGAAGCTCGACCAGACAAGCATCAAAGCGTTCTGGATCGACATGCCAGCGGCGGCTCACCGAGCCATCATTCCAACGGTAATCGGTGAACAGGTGAATCTCCTGCGCACCGTCGTTCAGAAACCCGTTCTGGAAGGGCCAGCCTGTCTTCTTCTTACCCATCGAACTCTCTGCACTCCATTTGACTACCTCTTGAGACGTTCCGCTCCAGGACGCATCAGGGGCTGGCAAAAACTGGCTAGCGTTTTGTGAAGAGCTCTGCTGGATCTACGTTCAGTGCTTTGGCGATACGTTCGAGAAGGTCGAGGGAGGCCGCGAACTTGGCGTTCTCGAGCTTGCCCATATGGCCGCGACTCACATCGGCCCGATGAGCAAGCTCCTCCTGGCTGAGGCTGCGGGCGCGTCTCAATTCCTGGATGTTTAGTGCTACACGGTCCCGCAAGTTCATGCCGTTGAAACGGACACGATGCGCGAAATATCGCCACGCGATATATGTTACATTCGGAAGTGCAGAGAAGAAATCTTGGGATGGCGCGAGATCGCCGGAATGGAATGCCTGCCGAAACGCAGGTCACGTGATGATCCGTCTCGCAAACATTATGGGCCGTTCAATCGTTCTTTCAGGAAAGGGCGGCACCGGAGAGAGGTTCCGGTACCGCCAGGGTATCGCCCACAGGGAGGTGGTAGAGGGCGAATTCTACACGGAAAATTTGGGGTCGACCAATAATCGCGTAATCATGATTATGGTAATTTTTAGGCTGTCACGGCACCTCAGACAGCTTCGAGTGCGATTGCAATTCCCTGTCCCACGCCAATACACATGGTCGACAACGACTTTTCTCCAGGTTTGAGGTCCAGCATCGCTGAGCCGGTGATGCGGGCACCCGACATGCCAAGCGGATGGCCGAGAGCAATAGCGCCGCCGTTTGGGTTCACGCGGGCATCATCATCCGCGATCCCCAGGTGCCGTAGTGTGGCCAGACCCTGCGAAGCAAAGGCTTCGTTAAGTTCGATCACCGAGAAGTCTTCTTGTTTCAGTCCAAGTCGCGCCATCAGCTTTTTCGACGCCGGTGCCGGCCCGAAACCCATGATGCGCGGTGCAACGCCGGCGGTTGCGCCGCCCAAGACCCTTGCGACCGGCGTGAGGCCAAATTTTTTTGCGACGTCGCTGGTGGCAAGGATCAATGCTGCGGCACCATCGTTCACGCCTGAAGAATTCCCTGCGGTTACCGTGCCATCCGCTTTTACGAAAGTTTTCAGTTGGGCGAGCGCTTCCAAAGTCGTACTCGCGCGAGGGTGTTCATCCTGTACGACGATCTTTGGCTCCCCCTTTCGCTGAGGAATCTCTACCGGGACAATTTCACGGGCCAAACGACCGTTCGCCATAGCAACGCTCGCCTTTTGCTGGGAATGTAGGGCGAAAGCATCTTGGTCGGCGCGGTTGATGCCGAAGACTTCAGCCACGTTTTCGGCCGTTTCAGGCATACTGTCGACGCCGTATTGGCTCTTCATCAGTCTATTGACGAAGCGCCAGCCGATGGTGGTGTCTTCCACACTATTCTCGCGCGAGAATACTGTTGTAGCTTTTGGCATCACAAACGGAGCACGCGACATGCTTTCCACACCACCTGCGACAATGAGATCGGCCTCTCCTGATTTGATAGCGCGGGCGGCCGTGATTATCGCATCCATGCCCGACCCGCACAACCGATTCATTGTTGTCCCCGGTACACAATCCGGAAATCCAGCTAGTAGAAGCGACATGCGAGCAACATTACGGTTGTCCTCTCCCGCTTGGTTGGCGCAGCCAAAAATCACTTCGTCAATGGTCGCTAGATCTAGCCCCGGGTTTCGGCTGGCCAAGGCCCTGAGTGGGATTGCGCCAAGATCGTCGGCTCGCACAGAAGAAAGCGCGCCGCCATAGCGACCGATTGGTGTGCGGATGTAATCGCAGATATAGACGTTTGTCATTCTTTGAGTGCCTTTGTCAGGTCCGGGACTGCGTCGAAGAGGTCTGCGACGAGGCCGTAATCGGCGATTTGGAAGATGGGGGCCTCTTCGTCCTTGTTGATGGCGACGATGACCTTACTGTCCTTCATCCCCGCAAGGTGTTGAATTGCCCCGGAAATCCCGACCGCGATATACAGCTCGGGCGCCACGACCTTGCCGGTCTGGCCGACCTGCCAGTCGTTCGGTGCGAACCCAGAGTCCACAGCCGCGCGCGAGGCGCCGACGGCAGCACCCAGTTTGTCCGCAAGTGCTTCAATAATCGCGAAATTTTCCTCGGAACCGACGCCGCGCCCGCCCGAGACCACGACCTTGGCCGAGGTCAGTTCCGGACGATCCGACGCCGCGACCTTGTCCTCGACCCAGGCGCTCAGGCCCGCGTTGCCGGCTGCTGCGATGGCCTCGACGGCGGCCGAGCCACCCTGGCCAGCCGCGTCGAAGGCGGTGGTGCGGACGGTCAGTAACTTCTTGGAATCGTTGGACTTTACCGTCTGCATCGCGTTGCCCGCGTAGATCGGGCGCTCGAACGTGGACCCGTCCAGGATGGCCGTCACGTCCGACAGAACCATCACATCCAGCAGCGCCGCAACGCGCGGCAGGATGTTTTTCGCGCTTGCCGTGGAGGGAGCAACGATATGTTCATAATTGCCTGCCAGGCTGACCACCAGATCGGCGACCGGCTCGGCCAGGCCGTTGGCGTAGGCCGCGTCATCCGCGACCACAACCTTCGCCACGCCGTCGATCTGCGACGCGGCCTGACCCGCAGCAGCAGGGCCCGCAACCAGAACGGTCACATCGCCCAGCGATTTGGCAGCGGTCACCGCCTTGGCGGTGGCGTCCAGCGCCAGCGCGCCACCGGCGATTTCTGCAAGGAGAAGAACAGCCATTACACGATCCCCTTTTCTTTCAGTTTCGACACCAGCTCGTCGACCGAGCCGACCATCTCGCCTGCCGACCGTGCGGCGGGCTCGGCGGTTTTCACAATCTCCAGGCGCGGGGTGACATCGACGCCGTAATCGGCGGCGGTCTTCTCATCCAGCGGCTTCTTCTTGGCCTTCATGATGTTGGGCAGCGAGGCATAGCGCGGCTCGTTCAGGCGCAAATCGGCGGTGACGATCGCCGGCAGCTTGACCTTGATCGTCTGCAACCCGCCATCCACTTCGCGGGTCACGACGGCATGATCGCCTTCGATCCCGACCTCGGAGGCATAGGTCGCCTGGCCCCAGCCCAGCAGCGCCGCCAGCATCTGGCCGGTGGCGTTCATGTCATTGTCGATCGCCTGCTTGCCCGCGATCACCAGGCCCGGCGCCTCGGCGTCGATCACGGCCTTCAGGATCTTGGCCACCGCCAGCGGCTCGATGTCCTGGTGCACGTCATCGGCGGCCACAACCAGGATCGCCCGGTCCGCGCCCATCGCCAGCGCCGTGCGCAGCGTTTCCTGCGCCTGCTTCACGCCGATCGAGACGACGACAACCTCGTCCGCCTTGCCCGCTTCCTTCAGCCGGATCGCCTCTTCGACCGCAATCTCGTCGAACGGGTTCATCGACATCTTCACATTCGCGAGATCAACTCCGCTCCCGTCCGCCTTAACGCGAACCTTCACGTTGTGGTCAATTAGGCGTTTTATAGGAGCAATTATTTTCATTGGCTTTTATCGTTTTCAAAATTTGCAATGGTGGTAACGGCCCGGATTCCGAGCCGTTACTCGGGATGGGTCCCTGTCAATTCGCAGTATAACCGCCATCTACTACAATCTCTGCTCCGTGAACGAACGATGACTCATCCGATGCGAGGAACAGGACCGCATTCGAAACCTCTTCAGGTTTGCTTGGTCGCTTGAGCAGCGTCGCCCCCAGAATTGCCTGCCGGGTAACTTCGTCGGCGTGTAGCAGATCTTTTGTCATGGGAGTATCGATGACACCGGGATGGATCGAATTCACGCGTATGCCACTTTCAGCCAGGTCGACTGCGCAGGATTTCGTCAACATCCGTACGGCGCCTTTGGATCCAATGTAGGCTCCCGCCGAAGCGGCTCCAACAATCCCATAGATTGAAGAAATATTGATAATAGATGCCTTTTCGGCCTCTTTCATCAATGGAACCGCGGCTCGGATGCCGAGATAAATACCGCGTACATTGACGTTGAACGTCATGTCAAATTCGTCAGGCGAGGTTTCGTGGAGCGGCTTAAGAATGAGAATGCCAGCGTTGTTCACTAGCACATCAAGCCGACCAGCACTTGATTGCACCGTAGAGATGACATTCTTCCAATCTTCTTCAAGCGTCACGTCATGTTGAATGAATTCCGCCTTCCCTCCGGCTTCAATGATACCTTTCACTACGCTTTCAGCCGCTTCCGTGTCACGGTCGGTTACAAATACATGCGCACCTTCACGTGCCAGCGTTTCACAATGGGCTTTTCCCATGCCCATCGCTCCACCTGTTACCAGTGCGACTTTTCCGAATACCCTTCCCAAATCTCTCTCCCTAGTTTTCATGAACAAATTTAATTGGTTCCGCCGGGGATTCTTGATGCCCGGCGGAATTCTTTACACCTTCTCGGCAGTGCGGTTGCGGATCAGGGATGTATAACCTTCCTCCTTCACTGCATTAATGGCATTTCGGTAATTGCCAATCCCGGCCATGTAGAACATTACTGCATTCTTCTTTCCGGGGATATTTGCGCCGAAGATCCAGCTTTCAGCTTTGGGGAAGAGTGTCATGTCGGCGATTTCACGACAGGTGCGAACCCAAGCATCGCGCGCTTCCACGGTTGGCTCCACATTTCGAACCCCCTCTTCTTCCACCGTGCAAATCGTGTCAGCGATCCATTCGACTTGCGTCTCAATGCTGGGGGGCAGGTTGGTGAAGGGGCCATTAGGGCCAAGGATCATGAAGAAGTTCGGGAAGTCGACCTCCATCATGCCGAGGTAACCGAGCGGGCCTTCCTTCCAAGTGTCGCGCATGGTCACGCCTCCGCGTCCGCGGAGGTCCATTTTGACGTAATTGCCGTCGACCGCATCGAAGCCAGTGGCAAAGATTACGATGTCAAGCTCATGCTCCTCGCCGCTTTCGAGACGTATGCCGTTCGGAGTGAACTCTGCGATCGGATCGGCCTTAACGTCGGCGAGGGTCACGTTGTCTCGGTTGTAGACCTCGTAATAGTTGTTTCCGCAAAGCGGGCGCTTGGCGTAAAGGTCCTTCGGCGTCAGTTTCTCTGCGACCTTGGGGTCCTTCACGATTTTCTTGATTTTGCCCTTGATGAAGTCAGCGGCCGCATCATTGGCCACTTGGCTGGTCGCAATATCGCAAAAGGTGCCAAACATGAAATAGAAACCACCGCCGCGCTGCCAGGCGGCTTCGAAGACCCGCTCCCGTTCTTCGGGGGAGGCGGTTTCGGCGGGCTTGACGCTTTCTTCGAAGCCGAAGGCCACAACAGAATTCTTCACTTGATTCCAGATACTATCGTAGTTTGCCTTTTGCTCTGCGATGGTAGCATCGTCTTGCGGGGTGTTCCCAATCGGCACGACATATTGTGCAGAGCGCTGAAAAACAGTCAGGTGTTTTGCAACTGGTGCCGTTGCTGTAATAACCTGCACACCGGTCGAGCCAGTGCCAATAATGCCCACGCGTTTGTTGCTCAAGTCCACGCCGTCGGGCCAGGCACCTGTGTGTAAGATACGGCCTTTGAAATCATCGATGCCCTTGAATTTTGGAACATTCGTTGCGGACAAGAGACCGAGGCCAGTGACAAGGTATTTGGCGGTAACTGTCTCACCACTATCAGTGATCACGTTCCAGAGACCGGTTTTTTCATTATAGTGCGCGCCGTCCACCTTGGTGTCGAACTTGTAGCTGCGTCGGAGATCGAGATGATCCGCCACCTCGTTCATGTATTCGAGGATCTCGGGCTGGGTCAGATACCGCGTTTTCCAGCGGCCTTTTTGAAGCAACTCTTTGTCAAAAGAATAGCGGTAGACATAGCTTTCCGTGTCCGACAGCGCACCGGGATATCGGTTCCACCACCAGGTGCCGCCAACGTCACTGGCGCTGTCATAGCCCCGGACGTTCAGTCCCTGCTCGTTGCGAAGTTTGTGGACGGCGTAAAGCCCGCCGAAGCCCGCGCCAATGACGACTGCGTCGTAATCCGCTCCGGATGTTTTAGTAATCTCAGTCTGAATGTTCATGTCACTCCTCCCAGAGTAAGACTGCTCCGCCCCGCAGTTTGCGGGTGAGATGGCAGATGAATGTGTCGTAGGGGTTTCTCTCGCACCGCACCGCACCGCACCGCAATGCAGTGCGAGTACAGGTGTCAGAGGGCCTGATACCATGCGGCGATGCGACCAAGTTCCTCGTTCGCCTCGGGCGCGCGTCCCGAAAGCGCGGGAAAGACATGCTGCATGCCTTCGACGATAGACAGGGTCACATTTACGCCCTGTGCCTTGGCCTTTTCGTGCAACCGCTCGGCATCGCTCCTAAGCGTCTCAGCCCCTCCGGCATTGATATAAAGCGGCGGGTAACCGGTGAAATCGTTCTCCAGAGGGTTGGCCAACGGATTTAGCTGATCAGTGCCTTCACCGAGGAACATTCCCGCCATCGCTTCGAGAATCGGTTTCCCGACTAGCGCATCGGTTTCCGCGTTGGTTTCCAGTGTTTCCCCGCGCATCGCCATGTCTAGCCAGGGCGAATATGCGATGACCGCTCCGGGCAGTGGCAGCCCAAGTTCGCGAAATTTCAGCACGCTGGCGATGGCAAGATTGCCGCCAGCACTGTCGCCAGCGGTCAGAATATTTCTTGCCTTGAAGCCCTTATCCAGCAATGCTGTGTACGCGGCTACCGCATCTTCGATCTGCGCCGGAAATGGGTGCTCGGGTGCGCGTCGATAGTGCAGGATCACCGACGTAACCCCAAGCACCTTAGCGAGGTGCCCTGCCATTTTCCGATGACTATCGGCTGAGCCGACGGCAAAGCCGCCACCATGAGTGTAAACAATTACACGCGAGGTATCGGCCCCGACAGGCAGTGCCCAGATAGCCTCGACTCCTCCGATATGATCGCTTTTGTAGCTAACGTTTTCCGGCTCTAGAGCAGGCTGCCCCCATTCATCGAACATGCTGCGCAAGTTCGCGATCGTCAGGTCTGGGTTCTCGACCATCTGATCGGTCCAATTCTGATAAAGCGCCCGCAGCGTATCCGCTTCTCTACTGATTTCCATATTTATCCTCCCAAGAGTAACATTTGGCAAAGCCACCACCTGACGTCGCCAATCTCGGAGGCGTCAAACGGTCTGAGGCGTACGCCAATGATCTCAGAGTAAGGGCGAAGAATGCACCGTGTATTGAACATACCTGCTTTGGAAATTGTATGATCTTGCTCAGCCTGTCGTGAGGCAGATATGCCTGCTACTAGGCTCTGTTGAACAAATTCCGTGCGGGATCCATCTTATGAACCCGGCTTGGTAGCCGGGGTGCATGAGCAGACTGCACCCCCGACCTACAACACCAGGAACTTGCGAGCCTACAATGAAGCGCTCAAGCGCCGGGGCGCTCTGGCAATCTGGTTCGACCCCGAAATGAGCTGGGAGGCCGCGCCGATAGGCAGTCGTGGCCGGCAGCAGACCTACAGCGATGCCTCCAGCCAGACCTGCCTTTCCATGAAGGTGTTATTCGGCATGGCGCTCCGGTAGACGACTGGGTTCGTCTAGAGCCTGCTGCAGCTGGTTGGTCTCGTCCGGACTGTGCCCGACTTCAGCACCCTGTCCCGGCGTCAGAAGACCCTGGCCGTGAACATCTCGAATCGCGGCTCCAAGGGGCCGCTGCACCTGCTGTCAGCACGCGTATCAAAGTCGCGGGCGAAGGCGAGTGGCACGCCCGCAAGCATGGTGGACCCAAACGGCGCGTCTGGACCGAGATCCATCTCGGGGTTGACGAGGAAACACTGGAGGTTCGCGCAGTGACGAGGTCACAGGGAGCCACATCGGCGATGCATGGGTTTTACCCGACCTCCTCAACCAGATCCCGGCGGACCAGTAGATCGGCAGTGTCATGGCTGACGGTGCCTACGACACACGGAAATGCCACGACGCAATTGCTGACCGTGGTGCCCACGCCGTTATCCCGCCACGCAAGAACGCAAAGCCATGGAAGACCATCACCGCCGGAGCCGTGGCGCGAAACGAGGCCCTGCGCGCGGCGAAGTGCCTGGCTCGCGCGCTCTGGCGACGATGGAGCGGATACCACCGCCGAAGCAGTGTCGAGACGAAAATGAACTGTGTCATGTCGCTGGGGCATCGCCTTATAGCGCGGGACTTTGACCGTCAGGTCGCGGCACTCCCAGTCCGCATCGCCGTCCTGAACGGATACACTGCACTCGGCATACCCGTTACGGAAGCTGTGGGATAAGTTTATCCGGGGAAAGGGCAACCACGGCCATCACCCCATTTGCAAAACAGACTCCCTCTACCACAGAAAGACAACTTATCTGCCGGTGATCGTGGGAAACATGCTGACATGTTCCTCCCCGGTCGCGAAAACTCTTTCTAAATAACGAGGCACCCTCCAGCCGCAAGGATCCTCTTTGACATGCGCGCTGAAGAGCGCGGTCAACCGATCCTTGCCGATATTTTTGGCGTGGTGCATCAGGCCTCCCCGCCAGCGGGGAAATCCGTAGCCGTGAATCATTACTAGGTCGATGTCTTGCGGTTTTTCTGCTACGCCTTCGTCAAGGATATCGCAGGCTTCCGCCACCATTGTGAGCAAGAGCCTTTCTACGATTTCGTCAGCTGAGAACTCGCGGCGAGTGAAGTTCATTTCTTCTGAGACACGGAGTATTTCGCTAGCGACCAGCTCCGAATGTGAGGGTTTGCCGTCTGGCCCATAGTCGTACCATCCGGCGCCCGATTTGCGTCCTAGGCGTTTGTGCTTTTCGACCAGCCGCTCGACCAAGGGCACGTGACCACAGCAGTTCCCTTCGGCAACTGCCTTGCGACGGATATTCGCGTAGGCGATGTCCAGCCCCGACATGTCCTGTGCAGCATATGGACCCATCGCCATACCGAATCCGCGCATAGCCGCGTCGATCTCGTCGACATTAGCCCCCTCCACCAGAAGGCGATTAGCGGCGCGACGGTAGCTCGACAAAATTCGGTTTCCGATGAAGCCATCGCAAACACCAGACAGTACCGGGATTTTACCAAGCCTGTGCGCCAGCACAAGTGCTGCACCTAATGTTCCGTCTGACGTTCGGTCGCTCCTGACGACTTCCAGAAGTTTCATAATATGCGCAGGACTGAAGAAATGCATCCCTACAAAGCGTGCCGGGTGTTTCAACCCATCAGAGAGCCGATTTACATCGAGATAGGATGTGTTTGTGGCAATGATGGTCTCGGGTGGCAGTGCGCCTTCGAGTTCGGTCAGGATCGCGGTCTTAACCGCAAAATCCTCGAAGGCCGCCTCGATTGCTAGATCGGTTGGTGGCAGAGCGTCATAGCCTGAGACCGTAACCAGCCGGTCTTCAACCGTCTTTGCCGCATCGACGGACAGAATACCGCGACTGATACCCTGATCAATCAGCTTTTGCAGGTTTTTACTGGCCCACTCGGCGGACGAGGCACTACGTTCGACGACAGTCACCGAGATCCCTGCGGTCGCCAGCGTGTACGCAATAGCTGCGCCCATATTGCCACCACCGACCACGATGGCGGTTTCAGCATCTCGGGAAGGTCGGGGGTAGGCGCGCCCCTTGTTGGTTGCGGTACGCTCGGTGAAGAAAACGTGCCTAAGGGCCCGCGCCTGATCCGAGGTACGAAGGTCCAAAAACGCAGAGCGCTCGCTGGCTAGTGCGTCGTGCAGCGGCGTCGTCGCACTGGTCGCGACTAGGTTCACCGCAACCTGCGGGGCATTCTGGCCAGGCATACGCCGCGCTACATGCGCTCGGGCGACTTCCGCTGCGACGTGGTTTGGCTTTGGTGAAGGAAGATTGTCGGGTGCCTGTGCCGCCTCAAGTACATCGTCATCGAGAGCTATGGCCGCGCCAAGCGGGTCATCGGCTAGCAGCTGGATCAGTCCCATTTTCAGTGCCTGCTCGGCGGAAACAGCCTTCCCGGTGACAATCATGTCAAGCGCAGCTTCAATACCGATAAGTCGCGGCAGTCTTTGGGTTCCCCCTGCGCCAGGCACGATCCCCAAGTTTACCTCTGGCAAGCCCAGTTTGGCAGAAGTTGAGGCGATGCGATAGCAGCAAGCCAGAGCAATCTCTAGTCCCCCACCAAGCGCAGCCCCGTTGATTGCTGCGATAGTAGGAATCGGGAGGTGTGCAAGTTGCATCAGCACATCATTTAGTTGTGGATCAACAGGCAACTTACCGAATTCCTTCGCATCCGCGCCCGCGACGAAGGTCGTTCCTGTGCCGGTGATAATCAGCCTGGTAGCCCCAGTTTCGAGGACTTTGAAGATACAGTGTTGTATTCCAGCCCGAACCTCCGCGTTGATTAGGTTAAGCGGCGAATTGTCTATGGTCAGAATTGCTGCGTCATTTGAGAAGCTTAATTCAACAGGCATGGGCATCCTCACAGCACTGGCGCGCGATTGCGCGAGATAAATTTGGTAATGAGATAGCCTTCGAAGGTTTCCGTCCCGCCTTCAGTCCCATAGCCGCTGTCTCTCACGCCTCCAAACGGAGTCTCGGGCAGAGCGAGGCCGAACTGGTTGATGCTTACCATACCTGCCTGCAAACCCGCAGCTGCTTTATCTGCACGCTCTAACGAATTGGTAAAGACATAGGACGCCAGCCCGAAGGGTAGCCCGTTGGCCCGCGACAGTCCGTCCTCTATGTCACGAAAAGACGAGACGACAGCAATCGGGCCGAAGGGTTCTTCGCGCATCAAGTCAATGTCGTCGTTGGGCGTATCGACGATTGTCGGGGCATAGAAGTTACCATGATTTCCAAGCCTTTTGCCTCCCGTCAACACCCGTGCGCCGTTTTCGCGGGCATCCTCGACGAGCTTTTCCATCGCATTCACGCGTCCGCGATGACACAATGGTCCCATCTGCGTGCCTTCGGCTAAACCAGCGCCCACCTTTACGCTCTCAAATGCTGAAACTAGTTCGGACAGAAATCGATCGTAGATGCCTTGTTGTACGTAAAACCGGGTTGGGGCGATGCACACCTGGCCTGCATTGCGCAGCTTGTTGACCGCCAAGGCGCGCGCCGCGGCCGTGGCATCGGTGTCGTCGAACACCAATACGGGCGCGTGACCGCCGAGCTCCATCGTCGCCCGCTTCATATGGCGGCCAGCCAATTCTGCCAGATGCTTGCCCACCTCGACCGAACCGGTGAAGGTGATTTTGCGCACCTCGGGGCGCGCAATTAGAGTTTCCGAAATGAAGGCCGCATTACCCCAGACAAGGTTCAGACAGCCTTCGGGCAATCCTGCATCCAGCAGATAGCGAGCAATTGCCATGCAACCCGCCGGAGCCTCTGCCGGGGCTTTTAAGATCATCGTGCAACCTGACGCAAGCGCCGCCGCGACCTTGCGTACCGCTTGGCTCAGCGGAAAATTCCAAGGCGTGATGGCAAGGCAGACGCCTATCGGTTCGCGCACGACAAGCTGCTGTACCCGCGGGCTGCGTGATGGAATGATGCGCCCATAAATGCGCCGACATTCCTCGGCGTGCCAGTCAACGTGGTCAGCCGAGGCGCGGACCTCAGCCAAAGCCTCAGCCAGCGGCTTGCCTTCATCGAGAGTGATCCAGCCAGCGATCAGTCTGTCATTTTGGCGCAGCAGGTCGGCAAACCGCCGCAAAATCGCACTTCGTTCCATGGGAGAGCTGTTTTTCCATCGGCGAAAAGCTGATTCGGCCGAGTGAACCGCATGGTCTAGATCTGCGGCGCTAGCCTGCGGAATCTGTCCGATAGTTTGCCCGTTTGCAGGGTTTATGACTGCACGATCCTCTGGCGTGGGAGAAGCGATCCAGTCTCGTCCGATGAGGTGCTGGATGGTCGGATAATTCATTTCTTTCATGGCATTATGCCCTCGCTTAGTTGTGTCATCCGCAGGATCCGGCACGAATGGGACTAGGTGGACGACCTTAATTTTCCGCATAGCGGGAAAGTTTACCGCAGTATTGACTCGGACGTTATCGATCGTTTAGGTGTGTTTCAAGACGCATAATTCTTTCCGAGGAGGGATATCGTGAGACCAAGGAAAGACCGCACCAAGGATGCCGAGAAACAGGATCGCGATTTTGTCACGGCGTTGGCGCGCGGCTTGGAGCTGTTGCGGGCCTTTCGGCGGGAAGGGGAGGCTCTGGGGAACGGTGAGTTGGCCGAGCGCACTGGCCTGAGCAGATCGACGGTCTCCCGGCTGGCCTATACACTGAACAAGCTGGAATACCTCAGCTACGACCCGGATACAGCACGTTATCGACTGGCCCCTCCAGTGCTTTCGTTGGGTTTCTCCTGCCTTGCAGGGATTCCGCTGCGGCAACTGGCGAAGCCCTTTATGCAGGAGCTGGCTGATTACACAGGCATGCCGGTGGCCATGGCCAGTCGTGACCGGCTATCGATGGTCTATCTGGAGCGGTGCAAGGGCACTAATGCCGTCACGCTGGCGATCGAGGTTGGTGCCCATATTAAACTGGCCACGACCGCGGTTGGTCGCGCCTGCATAGCGGCGCACGACCCGGATGAGCGGGCCAGAATTCTGGCCCTTGTGGAGGAACATGAAGGCGACAACTGGCCGAATGTGCAGCCCGGAATCGAAGCAGCTATCGCAGACTACCAACAGCACGGTTACTGCACGTCCTTCACGGAGTGGAAACGTGATGTGAACGCTGTAGCGGTGCCCTTCGTGCCGAAGGACGGCTCACCCATTATTGCCTTCAACTGCGGTGGCCCTTCGCAAACCCTTACGCGCGACTGGATCGAAAGCGACGTCGCGCACCGCCTTGTCGATCTTGTCCGCCGCGTTGCGGCGGTCGCACCCTGAACAATAGAGAGCATCATGGCCCTTGATAAAGATACCCTTTCCCAGTTTCTCGACGCGCTCGACCGCTTCGTGAAAGAGCGACTAATCCCTTACGAGGATCGCGTCGCCGACGAGGATGTGATTCCGCCGATGCTGGTCGATGAAATCCGCATGATGGGCCTTTTCGGCATGTCGATCCCGGAAGATTTCGGCGGGCTCGGCTTGTCGATGATAGAGGAAGTGCAAGCCGCTTTCGTTCTTGGCCAGGCTTCGCCTGCGTTCCGGTCGCTAGTTGGCACCAACAACGGGATCGGCTCTCAGGGAATCATCATCGATGGAACCGACGAGCAGAAGGCGCAGTATCTACCAGCTCTCGCGTCCGGAGATATGATCGCATCCTTCGCCCTAACCGAGCCAGATGCTGGGTCGGATGCTGGCAGTCTGCGCACTACGGCGCGGCGTGACGGTAACGATTTCCTTCTGAACGGCACGAAACGCTACATTACCAATGCACCGCGTGCCGATCTATTCACGGTTTTTGCCCGGACCAATCCAGAGGCGGAAGGTTCTGCCGGCGTAAGCGCCTTTCTCGTCGAGGCAGGGACGCCAGGCATAACGCTTGGCCAGCCTGACAGGAAGATGGGGCAGAAGGGCTCGCACACATGCGACGTCATCCTTGACAATGTCCGCGTGCCTGCCGCGAACATTATCGGCGGGCCGGACCGTCTGAACAAGGGCTTTAAGACAGCAATGAAAGTCCTTGACCGGGGCCGACTGCATATTTCTGCCGTCTGTGTGGGCGCCGCCGAACGGCTGATCCGTGACAGCCTATCCTATGCGATGGAACGCAAACAATTCGGTGAACCCATCGCTGAAAAGCAACTGATCCAAGCCATGCTGGCTGACAGTCGCGCCGAGGCCTTCGCAGCGCGTTGCATGATCGAAGAAACAGCACGCCGCAAGGACGCTGGTCAGAACGTGTCGACTGATGCTGCCTGCTGCAAGATGTTTGCCAGTGAGATGGTAGGTCGAGTGGCCGATCGCGCAGTGCAAATCCACGGCGGTGCAGGATACATGGCCGAATATGCGGTCGAGCGCTTCTATCGCGATGTGCGTCTCTTCCGCATCTACGAGGGGACAACCCAGATTCAGCAAATACTGATCGCGCGGAATATGATCCGCACTGCAGCAGCTTAACAGGAGCGAAGACAAACTATGGACTTCAATTTCCTTTCCACCCCGAGGATCGTCTGCGAGAGCGGTGGGCTTGGCCGGATCGGCAGCCTGATGCAAGATTTGTCTTGCACCCGTGCGCTGGTCGTGACGGACCCGGGCATATTGGCCTGTGGTTTTGCGGACGAGGCAGCCGCCTCACTTAGGGCTGCTGGCATCGAGGTTGAGATTTTTCATAAAGTCGAAGCGGACCCCCCGATCGCTGTCGTCGAGGCCGCGGTAGAGGTCGCGCGGGCCTTTGGTGCTGACGGAATCATCGGACTTGGCGGCGGCAGTTCACTGGACACTGCCAAGGTCATCGCAGCGGCGGTAGCCAACGATCAACCGATTACGGACATGATCGGGATTAATCAGGTCACCGATAAACGCTTGCCACTGATCCAGGTGCCAACCACGGCAGGGACCGGATCAGAGGTAACATGGGTGTCCGTGCTGACTTCGGAAAGCCACGAAAAAAAAGCGGTATATGCACCGCAGCTTCTGCCTGACGTTGCCTTGCTAGATGCAAAGCTAACATTGGGAATGCCTCGTCACATCACAGCGGCCACGGCGTTAGACGCAATGGTTCACGCCATTGAGGCAGTAACCAGTCGCACCAGAAAGAATCCCATTTCCGATGGAATGGCGGACAAAGCGCTGGTGCTTCTCGGTCAGAACTTACCAATCGTCATGGAAACGCCTTCGGACCTGTCAGCGCGAGAGGCCATGCTGTTGGGGGCGACACTGGCTGGGATGGCCTTCATTAATGCCAGCGTGGGGGCGATTCATGCCTTGTCATACCCACTTGGAACAGGTTTCAAGGTTCCTCACGGGCACGCAAACGCTCTGGTCGCAGGACCAGTGATGAGGTTCAACATGCCCGTTGCAGAAGCTGAATATGCTCGTCTATCGCGGTTACTACTGCCCTCGCGGCCTTTCAACTCTGATGCGGCTGCGGCCCATGGCCTGATCGACGAGATGGAACGGATGCTAGTCGAAAGCGGACTTGAGTCTCGACTTTCTGGTGTCGGAGTGACCGAGGCAGCCATTCCCGGAATGGCTAATGAGGTCGTGACCGGTATCACGCGATTGCTGGAGACCAACCCGCGCGACATGACAGCCGAAGATGTGTCGCGCCTCTATCAGGAGGCGCTTTGATGGCTGGCTCATTGGACGGGATCAAGGTGGTCGACCTCAGCCGCGTGCTGGGCGGGCCTTACTGCACCCAAATGCTTGCGGATCATGGCGCTGAGGTCATCAAGGTGGAGCCGCCTCTGGGCGACGAGACCCGCAGTTGGGGCCCGCCTTTCAATGATGAACTCAGCGCTTATTTCTCTGGCGCCAACCGCAACAAGCGGTCCATCGCTATCGATCTGCAGCAACCGGAAGGGCGCGACCTGATTTTGCGGTTTCTTCAGGATGCGGATGTTTTAGTTCACAATTTTAAGTCTGGTACTCTTGAAAAATGGGGGCTTGGTTATGCTGATGTTCTCAGGGCACGTTTTCCTAGACTGGTACTCTGCCATGTGACTGGATTTGGTTCCGATGGCCCACTTGGCGGTTTTCCCGGCTATGACGCCGTGGTACAAGCTATGACGGGCCTCATGAGCATCAACGGCAATCCCTCCGAAGGCCCGACACGCATGGGTACGCCCATCGTGGACATCGGCACCGGTCTGATCGCCTGTAACGCTATTCTCGCCGCACTTTTGGAACGGGGCCGGTCCGGATTGGGCCAAGCCATCGAAGTGCCGCTATATGATTGCGCGATCAGCATGATGCATCCCCAAGCGGCTAATTCCCTCATGTCCGGACAGATACCAATGGCGACCGGCAATGGGCATCCAAATATCGTACCATACGACATGTTCGAAACAAGTAATGGCAAACTCTATCTGGCTATCGGTAACAATGGTCAGTTCGCAAAACTCTGTGACGTGCTTGGCCTACCTGAGGTGCCCTGCGATCCACGATTTGCCGACAATGCCGCGCGTCTTGCGCATCGGTCAGAGATGACAGAGGTCTTGTCAGAGTGCCTGGTGCAACATGACGCCTTCAAACTTGAGCCGGTGCTTTTGAAAGCTGGGATTCCCGCCGGAGTCGTTCGGAATGTGAATGAAGCGTTGGAGCATCCACACACCCGACATCGCGGCATGGTGGTATCAGTTGGCACCTACCGCGGCACCGGCGTGCCAGCACGCTTGTCGCGTACCCCCGGAGCGGTTCGCGCGGCACCGCCTCGCTTCGGGCAGCATAGTAGGGAGTTGCTTAGCGAGGCTGGACTGACAGAAGCTGAAATCGATAGATTGACTCAAGCGAATATCGTTCGAGAAGAACCGCGGATGCGCGAGACGACCTAAGCCGAAATTTCAGCTCAAGCGGACGATCGTGAAAAAGTTCAGGGAGGCCAAGATGGAAAGACTGCTCATATCACCGGACCGGATACCCGAATGGATTCCCGGCACGACTACGTTGGACAGTTCCGGGTGCAACTGGAACGGCATTACCCTGAAGGGCTATCGTTATGAGCGACAAGACGCGGCAATTCCCCCCATGCGCGACTATATGATTGTTGCATATGATGGCGCGCCAACCACTATGCGCCGCACGAGTGGCGGCCCATGGCAAAGCGCGCGCGTAGAGAAAGGTAGGATTTCCTTGCTCACGCGTGCAGAGGAATCCACTTGGAGTTGGTCCGAGCCTATCACGGTTAGACACGTCTATCTCAGTCACAGTGAACTCGAAAACACGGCCCTTTCGGTCTTTGATCGTGACCCGAAGTCCATTGAGATCAATGATTGTCTGTCTGCGAAGGACCCCTGTATCCTGAACTGCATCCAATTGCTAGAGAATGAGCTAAAGAACGGTGGAATCGGCCAGAGATTGATCATCGACGCCCTGCGCATCCAGATCGCCGTTCACCTTCTGCGTCAGTACGCCAAGGTCTCTTTGACCAGCGACGCAAACTCGAACTTCAGCCCTGCTCAAAGGCAGAGAATCATCGATCTCGTTGAAAGCTGCTTAGGTGAAAACCTCAGTCTGGAAGACATGGCCGCATCTATCGGTTTCAGCCAGTTTCACTTTTCGCGTCAGTTCAAGGCGGAGTTTGGGTTGGCACCGTATGCATATGTTTTGCGCAAGCGAATATCGAAGGCCCAGGAGATGCTGAGAAAGGGTAATGCCCCCCTGAAAGTGGTCGCGCTTGACTGCGGTTTTGCAGATCAGAGTCATTTTAGTCGAACTTTTCGAAAAATGACAGGCGCGACCCCCGCCGAATTCCGGCGCATGGCATAATTACCGGAAAACTATTCCTTCCTATCGCTGTCACGCACCAGAGACAAAGAAATGTTGAGCCCGTAACGCTGCAATGAATGTACCAGAAACAGAATTTAAACCACGATTTGCCTTCGAACGCAGGATTTTCTTTGGCGACTGTGACCAGCTGGGAATCGCCTTTACTGGCCGGATCACGAATTTCGCGCTGGAAGCGATCGAGACTTTCTGGGACGATTTGCTTTCAGGCCGGGGCTGGCTTTTTCTACTCACGGAAAGAAACACGGCCATGCCTTTTGTCTCTATGGACCTACAATTCCATGCGCCGGTGAAAGCAGGCGCGAACCTAGCATGCGAGGTCTATGTGGTCCATGTCGGGGAAAGTTCAGTTGGTCTAAAAGTTGTCGGCCGTCAGCATGACTTGATTTGCTTCGAATGCGAAACGAAGTCAGTTTTCCGAGATGCTTCAACATTTGGAAAAGTCAAAATTGAAAGCTCAATTCGGCAGATTTTGCTCGCGGAAGTGGGTTCGGAAAATCAAACAGTGAGCTAGCAACCTTTGAGGTTGCCGCCTGTAATCAAAGAGGTTTTTCGCCCCGTTTGCGTGTGACCGAGTGCAAATTTCTATCTGGCCTTCAAGAATGGCATTTTGAAAAGCCGCGGCCAGAGACGAAGGTCAGCGGATGAGGTCTGAAGTGGTCCCAGGAAACCGGACAGTCAGCTAAGGTGTTTCCCGAACCTTTGAAGGGATACGAACATGGCAAAGCGCCGGAACTTTACAGATCAGTTTAAGGCCAAGGTGGCGTTGGAAGCGCTGCGTGGCGACAAGACCGTGCAGGAGATCGCGGCGAAGCATCAGTTGCACCCAAATCAGGTCAGCACATGGAAGCGGCAGGCCATCGAGGGCATGGCCGATGTGTTCTCGGGTGGCAAGCAGAGCGGCCCGACCGAGGCGGAAGTAAAGGAACTTCACGCCAAGATCGGGAGGCTGGCGGTCGAGAACGATTTTTTGTCGGAAGGGCTGAAGCGATGAGCCCTGGAAAGAAACGCGCGATGATCAACCGGGATCACCCCAAGCTGAGCATCAGCCAGCAGTGCAAGCTGGTGAGCCTGAGCCGGTCGGCGTTCTACTACACGCCCGCCGGGATCGACGCCGACACGCTGTCGATGATGAAAGAGATCGACCGGGTGTTCACCAAATACCCATTCTTCGGGTCGCGCCAGATCGCGGCCTATCTGCGCCGGGAAGGCATTGTTGTTGGCCGCCATCGCGTCAGGCGATTGATGGCGAAGATGGGTCTTGAAGCGGTCTACAAGCGCCCACGAACCAGCCAGCCGCATCCTCAGCACCCGGTCTTCCCGTATCTGCTGAGGAAGATGGTGATTGACCGACCGAACCAGGTCTGGTGCGCCGATATCACCTTTGTGCCAGTCAGAAATGGCTTCCTCTATCTGGTGGCAATCATGGACTGGGCGACGCGCAAGGTGCTGAGCTGGCGGTTGTCGAACACGATGCACGCCGACTTCTGCGTCGAAGCACTGAGCGAGGCCATCGCCAGGTACGGCCCGCCTGAGATCATGAACACAGATCAGGGATCGCAGTTCACCGGATCGGCCTGGATCACGACGCTGACCGAGGCGGGCGTGCGCATCTCGATGGACGGGCGCGGGCGTTACCTCGACAACATCTTCATCGAACGCCTCTGGCGATCCCTGAAGCAGGAGGCCATCTATCTCGAAGAAATCAATGAAGGCTTCCGGGCCCGTCGTGTCATCAAGGGCTGGATGGCATTCTATAACACCAGCCGACCCCATTCCGCGCTTGATCGGCAGACGCCGGACGACGCATATTGGGCAGGCTTGGAAGAGCGACACGCAGCATGAAACCTAAACCCGATACACCTTAGAAACGCTGCAAACCTGTCCGAAAAGATGGGACCACTTCACACGTCAACGCACAGTGAAAGCCAGAGAAAGGGAAGCCCGGGTGCCGGGCTTGAAAGGATAGAGAGAGGCTCATCCGGGTCCGGCGAGACAAGGACCCTGACCATGGCCAAGACCACGACCCGCCCGAATCCCACCACCTCAAAAAAGACCGAAGCCGTTGGATCGGCCGCGCCTGACGGCGGTGCCGACATCCGGATGATCCCGCTCGACAAGCTGGAGCCGAGCCCACTCAACGTCCGCAAGGTGGCCGCAAGCGCCAGCGACGATGCCGAGATTCTTGCGAGCATCCGCGAGACGGGAATCAAGCAGAACCTGGTGGTTCACGCACTTTCCGAGACACGTTTTGCCGTCGACGCAGGCGGTCGTCGCCTCAAGGCGCTGAAACAACTCGCCGAGGACGGTGTGATCCCCGCTGATCATCCAGTGCCCTGCCTTGTCGAGGACGAGCGCAACGCCATCCTTACCTCGGCCACAGAAAACCTCCAGCGCGCGGCGATGCATCCGGCAGACCAGTTCGAGGCCTTCGACAAGATGATCGGCGAGGGTCGCAGCGAAGACGAGATTGCGCTCAAATTCGGCGTCTCCGTCGACCTGGTGCGCCGTCGCCTCAAACTCGCCCGTGTCGCACCCGAAATCATCGAGCAGTTTCGTGCCGGTGATCTGACCCTCGAATGCGTGATGGCTTTCACGCTGACCGACGACCATGACCGCCAGCTCGCGGTCTGGAACGCCGTGAAGGGCGGCTATCACATCCATCCGCAGAGCATCAAACGTCAGCTGACCGGGGCCGCACATTCGGCGAACTCGGCAATTGGTCGATTTGTCGGCATCGAGGCGTATGAGGCGGCGGGCGGGGTTCTGCTGCGGGATCTCTTCGACGACCGGGCAACCGCTCATATGGAAAACCCCGACCTCTTGGAGCGTCTCGCCATTGAGAAACTGCAGGCTGCGGCCAAACCCTTCGAAGGGATATGGAAATGGGTCGAAGTGCATCTTTCGGTGGATTATGGCGCGTTTCGCAGTTTCGGGCGGGTCTATCCGCAGGACATCGAACCGGATGCGGACATGCTGGCCGAGGAGGAACGTCTCATCGCGCGTGAGGAAGAATTGGCGGCGCAGAACGACGGGGAGGACTGGACCGACGCGGAGACCGAAGAATACTACGCCATCGAGCCGCGTTTGCGCGAAATTGAAGCCATGCAGCGCGAACGGCAACCCTATGCCGAGGCAGATCGCGCTATCGCCGGTGTAGTCCTGACCATCGGCCATGACGGGGTGTTGCGCGTCGAGAAAGGCCTGGTGCGGCCCGAGGACATTCCTGTTGCGCCCGAACCGGACGATACCACCGCAGATCCGGATGGCGCTCCCTCCCCTGCCCGCCCACAGGTGACGCCGCCGACCTCCTCCACGCCGGTGCCGAGCTCCGACCCGGCCGCGACGTTGCGCAAGGCGGACGGGATTTCGGCGAGCCTGGCCGACGATCTGCGCGCCACGCGTCAGCACATCCTGCGGGCGCATCTGGCGGCGGATTTCGAGGTGGCTTTCGATGCGATGCTCTACGCGCTCTGCGAGCAGGCTTTGGGGCGGTCCTACAACAACGAGGCGCTCGATATCTCCATCCGGCCCTTCCAGGCGCAAAACCGCGAGGTGCTGCATGCGGACACCGTCGCTCAGAAGATGCTTGAGGCGTTGGAGCAGGACCTCGCCACCGACTGGATGAAGCTGGAGAAACCCGATGACTTCCGGGCGATGTCGGCCCTGCCCATTGCGGACAAGCAGGCGCTTTTCGCCTGGGCGACGGGTCTCGCGGTCAAGCCGCAGCTCTCCTCTGACAATCGCCCCTCCCACATCATTGAGGAGATTGGTGCGCGGCTCGACGTCGATGTGGCGGCCTGCTGGCGCCCGAGTGCCCAGAACTACTGGGGTCGCGTCAACAAGGGGCATGCGGTGGCCACGGCGCGCAAGCTCATCGGCGATGATTACGCCGAGGATCGCAATCGCGAACGCAAGGGCGATCTCGCAGCCGCGATGGAGCGCGCTTTCGCGGAAACGGCCGGCGAGACGGAAGGTTTCGACGCGGCGACGGCAGCAAAGACAACGCGCTGGCTGCCAGACGGGATGGTGTTTGCCGGTGCGGCGGAGGCCGACGCCAAAATGATTGGCGATGCGCCCGAGGCGGAGGAAGGCGACGTGCCTGCCGCAGACGCTCTGGCCGAGGCGGAGAGCAATGAACCATCGTCCTTGCCCGCCTTCCTTAGCGGAGATGCGGCCTGACGAAGCGAACACCGACCTGATCACGACATGAGCTTTGGGCCGCCCTCACATCGAGGGCGGCTCTTTCCGGCTGACGGGTTGCCGACAGCCGATATCGGATCGGCTGGCCCGTCCCGGAGACATCCTATGACCACCAGACTCGACCTCGATCCTGTTCAGGAAGCCGCACGCATCGCCGCGCAGAATGACGCGTTTCGCAATTCCATCCTCGGCAATCCTTCCGTTGCCGATGCCCCGCAGGGACAGTTTGTGATGACATGTGGCGTCGCCGCGCTTGGACCCGACGCACAACTGGAACTCACACGCCGCGTTGCCGCGTTCGACGCCTTCAATGCCGACAGTGACCCGCAGGGATTGCACGAGATGGGGGTCATCGAATTCAATGGCACGAAGGTTTGGTTCAAGATCGACTTGTACGACGTCGATTATCAGTACGGCTCGCCTGAGCCTTCCGACCCGAAACAGACGCGTCGCGTGCTGACCTTGCTTCTCCCGTCGGAATACTGACGCCCTCCACCCCCAATCGCCGCCCCGGGCCGTCCTTGCATAAAGGGCGGTCCTTTCGGGCTGGCGGGTTTCAAGGGGCGCGATGATCGCGTCCGGCCTGCTGCAGGAGACCAGAGATGGCCAAGACACTCGATTACCAGATCACCCTCTATCCCGCGCATCGTGACGGCGCCTTCGTTGTTACCCAGTTCCATATGATGGCGACCTACCCCGAAAAGCGCGTCCAGGCCGCGGGCATGGACGATTTGATCGACAAGGTGACGCAGTTCGCAATGGAGCATGGTGAGAGTTGCAGTGCTTCGGTGCGTTGCCTCGCCCCGCGCAAACCGCCGGGGTTCAAGCGCGCGACCGAGAATCTGTATTTCAACCTGGTTGACCGGACGGCTGAAAACCGCGGCGACGCTGCGGCCTGAAGCCCCCCAAAGGAAACTCCGGGGCGGCCTCGCGTAACGGTCGCCCTCCCCTCTCCCAATTCCAAAGGACAAAAAGACATGACACAAGCGACTGATTTCTACGCACAGATGCTCGAATCCCAGAGACGCGCATCCGAAGAGCGGGGCGAGACTCGCGCTGCCCTTCTCTCCGAGCTGCGTGCCTTCGGCGTGACCAGCATCGAGGTGCAATATGAAGGCTACGGCGATTCCGGCAATGTCGAGGATGTCGTCGTGACACCCGACACGATCACGCTGACAGAAGAGTTGCGACGCCGGGTTGAAGATTTTGGTTGGGATTTCGCCTATGCGCTGAGCCCCGGATTCGAGAACAACGAGGGCGGTTATGGCGAGCTGACCTGGGCGCTCGAGACGGACAAGATCGATGTTAGCCACTCGAACCGCTATATCGAAACCAACACCACCGAACACGAGGGGCTCTGACATGGCACATCCCCTCCACCACGCCGAAAGCTCCGCCCGAAAATTCGGCGGTGTTCCAGATGACTATCAGTTCGTGCATGACTGGTTTGACTCATCCAAAGAGCACCTAGGTCTCTTTGTTCACAGAGCCCAAAAACATCATACAGTCGGGATCTATGATGCCGAACGTCACTTCGGCCGCAGCCTGACCAACAGCGCGGGCCGGGTCGTCCCGATCCGCTGGATCGGTGAGCAGCATGTGCGCGAGGACTGCCAGGGACGGATCCCGTCGCTGGCGGACTGGCTTGTCCGCATTCAGCCGGAACCGTGGATGGCCAATGGCCGGATCGACAACGATCCTACGCAGATTGTTGGCGATCCGCGTGCGGTCTGGATCGAGGCGGTCTCCAATCACCAGACCATTCTCGGTTTTGAGGACTGGCTGCTGAAGGTCTCTGTCGAGCACATCCAGCATCGCCAAAACCGCGCCGCTGCCTGATCCGCCGGCCAGAAAACTCACCAACCACCGGATCCCATCCACTTCGACCCGCCTGCGCCACAACCGGCTTGGCGGGTCGATTGCGTTTCAAGAAAGGATATCGACATGCAAGACCCTGTCTACGAGGAGGCCTACCAAGGCCACGTCATCAAGATCTATCACGACCCCGATTCTGAGAACCCAAGGGAGTGGTCCAACCTCGGAGCGCTGATCTGTTGGCACCGCCGATACCGGCTGGGGGACAGCCACCGGTTCGACTGCCCCGAGGCGTTCCTGCGCGATCTTGCGGGCGTCTCGGATCAGAGCGATCTTTCACTGGATCGCCTCCGCGAGCGCGCCGAGCGCAAGGCAATCATCTTGCCCGTGTACCTCTACGACCATTCCGGCCTCGCGATGAACACCATCGAGTTCCATTGTCCGTGGGATTCCGGCCAAGTTGGCTTTGTATACGTAACGCTCGAAACGGTTCGAAAGGAGTTCGGCGCGAAGCGCGTCACCAAGGCGATGCGCGAAAAGGCCAAGGACATTCTGCGCGCTGAGATCGTCACCTTCGATGCCTACCTCGGCGGACGGGTTTATGGCTATGTCGTCGAGCGTGACGGTGAAGAGATCGACGCCTGTTGGGGGTTCTTCGAGCACTATGATCTGGACTGCCTGTCCGAGGCGCGGGCGGTTGTAGATCCTCTGATTTTGCGAGAGGTACAAAGACCCGCCGCTGCGGAACAGGGCGCAAGCCCACCCCCGAGTTGAAACGCCCGCAATACTCATATATCTTATTCATGCGTATTACGGAGGTGAGCATGGCAAGCACAAGCGTCACACTTGGCCCCCATTGGGACGAATTCATCGCCCTGATGCTTAAAGAGGGGCGTTACGGGTCAACCAGCGAGTTGATCCGCGCCTCTCTGCGCCTGATGGAGGAGCAGGAAGGTCAGCGGGCGCGGCTTCGCGTTGCGCTGATGGAGGGCAAACAATCCGGTGACGCCG
Organism: Phaeobacter sp. CC-HEC084; assembly: GCF_059429255.1. Lineage (NCBI taxonomy): Bacteria > Pseudomonadati > Pseudomonadota > Alphaproteobacteria > Rhodobacterales > Roseobacteraceae > Phaeobacter > Phaeobacter sp. CC-HEC084. The sequence goes on along the minus strand of NZ_JCAIJQ010000005.1, from coordinate 19,986 downwards.
GTCCGCTTGACATGGATGAGATCAAGCGCGACGCGCGGAGCCGCTCTGGCGCTTCTGATGCGTGACATTCATCACTCTCAGGCGGCAAAATCCGACCTCGTCGATATCTGGGTCGAGACAGACCGACAGTGGGGCGAGGCGCAGGCGGACCGCTATCTCGATGATATCGATCGCGCCCTGAAGGGTCTCATCGCCAACCCGCAAATGGGGTCTGACTGTTCCGATCTCTTGCAGGGTGCGCGTAAACTGATCACGGGCCGGCACCTCGTGTTCTACGAGGTGGACCCGGACAGGATCTTCGTGATCCGAGTCTTGCATCAGTCCATGGACGTGCCGAGGCATCTGCGGTCGTCCTGATAACGGGCGAATTCGCACCGGGGCTTTGCCATGAAAGAGCGAGAGGCAGGGCAGGAGGGGTGACCCCTCCCGGGTGAGAGAGTGCGCGCGGGGCTTGGGGCCAACCCTAAACCCCGGAGATTGCCGATGAACGCTCACCCCCATTCCGTCCAACTTGCAACCGAGCCCGACGCCCCTGCCCTGCCAGAGGCTCCGGGCTTCGCCCAACACCTGATGCAGGTTGCGAAAGCCCTCGTCCCCCTGTTCGAGGCGGGCAGGTCCATCGACGCCGCCGCCCTTCGCACTGCGATGGAGCAAGCCTTCGGTGCCAGCGACACCAGCGGCTCCTGGATCTGGAAGGATGCTTACGAAGCCGCAGAGGTCGCCCAGATCCTGATGCTTTCGCGCTACGGTGCGCTGATGCAGCGCCAGGTATCCGCGCCGCGGGCATTTCTCACCATGATCGAGCGTCTCGCCGGTCTGGCCCCCTCCCACACGCGGCGCTCTGAAGACAGTGTCCGCCTGCAACAATTCTCGACCCCTCTGCCCCTCGCGGCCATCGTTGCGCAGGCGGCGGGCTTTCGGGACGACGACCTGGTGCTCGAGCCTTCGGCCGGTACCGGCCTGCTGGCGATTTTCGCAAAGATTGCAGGCGCTCGCCTGGCGCTGAATGAGCTTGCCGAGACCCGCCGCGCCCTGCTGGGACATCTGTTCCCCGGTGCAGTCGTCTCGGATCACGATGCCGCCTCGATCGATGACCGGCTGGATCGGTCGATCACGCCCTCGGTCATCGTGATGAACCCACCGTTTTCTGCGGCCAACCATGTCGACGGCCGGTTCCGGCAGGCCACCAGCCAACATGTCCTGTCCGCCCTAGCGCGTCTCGCGCCGGGTGGGCGGCTTGTCGTCATCACCGGCGAGAGCTTCCGCCCCTCGACGAAATCCTTTCAGTCGACGTTTCAGCGGATCGCACAAAGCGCCGATGTGGTATTTTCCGCCGCTATCGACGGCAAGGTCTTTGCGCGGCATGGCACCACGATCGACACACGGCTGACGGTGATCGACAAGCGTGCGACTGGCGCTGATGAGATCGCATCGGTCGAAAGCGAGGCCGTCTACCATCCGATCTGCGCGACCACCGCCGACCTTCTCAACGCAGTGCTCACCCACTGCCCGCAGCGCCACAGCCCCTCGCCCTGCCCCACCAGTACGGCCCTGTCGGCTCCGACCGCTTCGACCCGCACCAACCTGCAGGCCCTGCGCAATGCCGCGCGCAAGGAAACCCGTGCCCTCGCCGAAGAACGCGCAAGGCACCCGTTTGACGATATCACGACGGCCCCGATCGACTACCTGCCGAAGGCTTGGAGCCAACCCGACGGCACGCTGCAGGACACGGTCTACGAGGCCTATGACCTTCAGGCGATCAGGATCGATGGCGCGGCGGAACATCCGACCGCGCTGGTGCAATCCACCGCCATGGCCTCGGTGCCGCCGCCCGTGCCGACCTATCGTCCCATCCTGCCGAAGAACCTCGTTCAGGACGGCCTTCTTTCTGCGCCGCAGCTGGAAAGTGTCATCTATGCGGGCAACGCGCATGAGACGCATCTCAAGGGCTGGTTCAAGCGCGGCGAGATCGAAGGCCAGTTGATGGCGGCGGCCGAGGGCGACGAAGGCGCGTTTCGCCTGCGCAAGGGCTGGTTTCTGGGTGATGGCACGGGATGCGGTAAAGGGCGACAGGTTGCCGGTATCATCCTCGATAATTGGCTCAAAGGGCGCCGACGGGCGGTCTGGGTCTCGAAGAGCGACAAGCTCATCGAAGATGCGCGTCGCGACTGGATAGCGCTCGGGGGACGCGAAAGCGATATCGTGCCGCTCTCGAAGTTCCGCCAGGGCAGCGACATCCGCCTGCCCGAGGGCATCCTCTTCGTCACCTACGCCACGCTGCGCTCGGCTGAACGTGAGGGCAAAGCCTCCCGCCTCGATCAGGTCACGTCCTGGCTCAGCGATGGGTTCGACGGGGTCATTGCTTTTGATGAAAGCCATGCCATGGCGAATGCTGCCGGAGAAAAGTCCGACCGCGGCGACAAGAAGGCGTCCCAGCAGGGCCTCGCTGGCCTCGCGCTGCAGAACGCCGCGCCCGATGCACGGGTTCTCTATGTCTCGGCGACCGGTGCCACAGTCGTCGGCAATCTTGCCTATGCTTCGCGCCTCGGTCTCTGGGGCACCGGCGATTTCCCCTTCGTGACGCGGGCCGAGTTCGTCGCCGCGATGGAGGCCGGGGGCATTGCGGCCATGGAGATGATCTCGCGCGACCTGAAGGCGCTTGGGCTCTATCTGGCGCGGTCCCTCTCCTATGCCGGGGTCGAATACGAGATGCTGGTCCATGAGCTGAGCCCCGCTCAAGTCGCCATATACGACAGCTACGCCGATGCCTACCAGATCATCCACAACAACCTTGAGGCAGCGCTTCAGGCCTCGGGTATTTCTTCTGAGACCGGCACGCTGAACGCCCAAGCGAAATCCGCCGCGCGTTCGGCCTTCGAGAGCAACAAGCAGCGCTTCTTCAACCATCTCATCACCGCCATGAAATGTCCCTCGCTGATCCGCGCCATCGAGGCGGACCTTGCAGCAGGGCACTCGGCCGTGATTCAGGTGGTCTCGACCAGCGAAGCGGTGATGGAACGCCGCCTTGAAGAGATCCCTTCCTCGGACTGGGACGATCTGCAGGTCGATTTCACGCCGAGGGAGAACATCATGGACTACCTGATGCACAGCTTCCCGACGCAGCTTTTTGAGCCTTACACCGACGAGAATGGCGATCTGCGCTCGCGCCCCGCCCTCGATTGCGATGGCAACCCGATCATCTGCCGCGAGGCGGAGCGGCGGCGGGATGATCTTGTCGAGCATCTTGGGGCCCTCGCCCCGGTGCAGGGCGCGCTCGACCAGATCCTCTGGCATTTCGGAGGCGATGCAGTGGCTGAGGTCACGGGGCGCAAGCGGCGCATCGTCAAGACGCGTGAGGGGCGGCTCAAGGTCGAGAACCGCCCCGCCTCCTCCAACCTCGGCGAAACCCAGGCCTTCATGGACGATGCAAAACGCATCCTGATCTTCTCCGATGCGGGTGGCACCGGGCGCAGCTACCACGCCGATCTCGGGGCCAAGAACCAGCGCCTTCGGGTGCATTACCTCCTGGAGCCCGGGTGGAAGGCCGACAATGCGATTCAGGGTCTCGGGAGGACCAACCGCACGAACCAGGCGCAGCCGCCACTCTTTCGCCCCGTCGCCACAGACGTGAAGGGCGAGAAGCGCTTTCTCTCCACCATCGCCCGCCGCCTCGACACGCTGGGTGCCATCACCAAGGGACAGCGCGAGACCGGCGGTCAGAACATGTTCCGTGCCGAGGACAACCTTGAGAGCCCCTACGCACGCGCTGCGCTGCGCCAGTTCTTCTACAAGCTGCGTGCGGGTAAGATCGAGGCCTGCTCCTATGCGAAATTCCAGGAGATGACTGGGCTGACGCTCGATGAAGCGGATGGCACGATGAAAGAGACCCTGCCGCCGATCCAGCAGTTCCTGAATCGTTGCCTCGCGCTCCGCATCGACATGCAGGACGCGATCTTCGAGGCCTTCGGCGGGTTCCTCTCGGCCATCATCGAAGATGCGCGCCAGGCAGGCACGCTCGATGTCGGCCTCGAAACGCTCAAGGCCGAGAAATTCGAAATCGTCGACCGCAAGGTCATCTTCGAGCACGGGGCTACGGGCGCAACGGCAACTGCGCTGACCGTGGAGCGTACCGATCGCAACGATCCGCTCACCCTGCCCCGGATCAAATCGATCTGCGCAAATACGGACGGCGCGACGCTGTGCTGGAACACCTCCTCCAAACGCGCGGCGCTGATGGTGAATGCGCCGGCCTTCATGGACGAGGACGGCGTGCCGATCCTGCGGGTGAAGCTTCTGCGTCCGATGGCCACAGAAATCCTCGCGCTGACCGAGTTCTCGAAGTCGCACTGGGAAGAGATCGATGATGCGATATTCGAACAGCTCTGGCAGGCCGAGGTCGAGGCAGTGCCGGAGTTCACCACCTCAAAGATTACGCTCATCTGCGGGCTTCTCCTGCCGATCTGGGATCGGCTTCCCGCTGACAACATGCGCATCTACCGCCTTCAGACCGAGGATGGGGAGCGCGCCATCGGTCGACTGGTCAGCCAGGAGCAGCTTCTCAATGTCTTTGCACGCCTTGGTCTCGATTGCCAGATCGAGATGACGCCGCGGGAAGTGCTCGCCGCCGTGATGGAAGCCAGGACGACGCTGAACCTCCTCGGCGGCTATCAGCTGCGCCGGTCGCTGGTCATGGGGCAGCCGAGGCTTGAGCTGATAGGTGCTTCAGGCGCGGCCCTGCCCGGACTGAAGGCAATGGGCTGTTTCACGGAAGTGATCCAGTGGAAGACGCGGGTGTTCATTCCGGTCGACGGCATCGAGGTGCTGACACGGGTCCTTGCCGAGCATCCAGTTGGCGCCGGCACATCGGAGGCCGCCGCATGAGCGCGCGCCACAGTATCGCGGACCTCTCGGCCGATCTGGCAGACCATGCCGAGAGTTTCTGCCGCCAGTATTTCCCCGAGGGGCGCAAGCTGGGTAATTATTGGCAGGTCGGCGACACGTCCGGTGCAAAGGGCCAGAGCCTCGCCATCCGTCTGCAGGCGCAGGTTGGTCGTAAAGCCGGGTCCTGGCAAGATTTCGCGACGGGTGAATATGGCGACCTGATCGACCTGCTGCATGAACGGCTTGGGTCTGTCACGCTCAAGGAGACCCTGAGGGAGGCTCGATCCTTCCTCGGCGAAGCCCCCTGCCCTGCCGTACCTCGAGACACCCAAAGGGCTGAGCGCCCGGATGCAGCCTCCAGCAAACGCATCGCGCGGGCGCGCAAACTTTTCGCTGCTGGCAAGCCGGTGTTTGGCACCTTGGCCGCCACCTATCTGCAGGGGCGCGGGATCACACGGCTCGGCCCGGCCCTGCGCTATCACGCGCGTGTCTTCCTGCGGCAGGGCGAGGACGACCCCGATCTGCTGGAACGGGCCCCTGCCCTACTGGCAAAGATCACCGACAATCGCGGCCAGATCACCGGATGCGCAAGGGTTTTTCTCGACCCGTCCACCGGCGGTTTGGCCGAGATCGAGAGCCCGAAGCGGATCCTCGGACAGCTGCACGGCCATGCCATCCGCTTCTGGTCCGGCAAGGCGCGCAGCGATCTCATCGTCGGTGAAGGTCTCGAGAACACCCTCTCGGTCGGCACGGCTCTCCCCGAGTTCGATCTCGCCTCCTGTCTCACTGCCACCCATCTCGGCCTCTTCATCCCGCCGCCGAGGATCAAGCGTATCTGGATCGCGCGGGACAATGACGAAGCTGGACGCGACGCATCAATAAGATTGCTTAACCAACTGGAATCGCTTGGAATTACCTGTGGTGATCTCGTACCAAACATGGGCGATTTCAACGACGATCTGCGGGCATTTGGCAAAGATGCGCTGCGCCGTTCTCTGCTAAAGGCCATGAAAGCACAAGGTCTGGAGATCGAGGACGGGTGACCGCCAACCTCCCCGGGGATGCCTGACCGGGCAAAGGTTTCGCCGGTTCTATCTGATCCCGTTTGGACAAGGGGAGCGATGGACCGGCGGGTCGGAGCAGAGTGCTCCTCGCCCGGGCAGCAATGCGCCCGCTACCCGGAAAATTCCCCTGCCCCACCACATGACCGTGGCGGGCCATTCCTCGCGGGAACAATTTTCCGGTCCGGGTCACATTCTCCGCTGCGCTCCGATCCTGACGGATGCGGCCCGGTCGCCGCCGGTCCTGTTATCGCCCCATCCAAATCGGGTCAGATCAAACAGAGGAACCAGACAATGCCCCATCAGACAGACATCCAAGAGGAAACCGGCGTGACCTCCGCCATCCTCGACCACCTCGCACTTCACGTCGCAACGCCCGGGCCCGGCGAGACCGATCATCGCCCCCTGCCCCAGCCCGACGAGGTCGAACTCGCCATGGCGACGCTCTTTGACACCACCATCGGCCTCCTCACCGGAAGCCAGTTGGAAGACAATCTCGAAGAGATGCTCTGGTCCCTGACCTCGATCTTCCATCGCCGGCTCACCCATATCCAGAAGCTCCTCGATGACAACGAATTCGAGGTCCGGGAAAGTCTGGCCATCCAGGACGGCTCCGAGGTCGCCTCGGTCGAACTCGAGCGCCTCCAGATGATCGGGCTGAAGCTCTGGGACCATCGCGACGCTTTCGAGCAGATGCGCGATCTGGCCGTGGACCACTTCTCGGCCGCCACCGGTTCACCCTGGCTGCCCCGCACCGGATCCAAGGTCTCGCATCGCGGTCTCACCTCCGCCGTGGTGGACAGCCGGGCCTATCTCTCGGCCAAGCGGCGCAAGGAGACCGAGGTTCACTGCCCCGAAGGCACGCGGATCGCCTTCTCGGGCGGGGACTATCACGCCTACGACCTGATCTGGTCCGTCCTCGATGCCACCCATGCGAAATACCCAGACATGATTCTTTTACACGGCGGCACACCAAAAGGTGCCGAGATGATCGCTGCCCGCTGGGCAGATACCCGTGGTGTCACGCAGGTGGCGTTCAAACCCGACTGGAAGAGCCATGGCAAGGCTGCCCCCTTCAAGCGCAACGACAAGATGCTCGAGACCATGCCCCAGGGTCTGATCGCCACGCCCGGTTCGGGCATCACCGAGAATATCGTCGACAAGGCCCGCAAACTCGGCATCCGCATCAAGAGGATCGGGGCTTAGGCCCCGGTTCACGCACCGCGCAGGAGATCCCGCACGACCACAGCCTCGGAGTAATGGAACGCTACCCTTGTGGTGGACTTGGTGCACGACGCAATATCTAGAAAGTGCTTGCACGAATCTGGCTGGTCGGGCAATAGTCTCGAAAAATAACGCGCGGTCACATAAAAAACGCGCCCACGGATCGGGGCAGACATGAGCGAAGCAGAACAGGATCTTGATATCGCCATCGGGCACTACGCGGAACTTCTCGCGTCGAACCTGCATGCTCAGCGCGCTGCGCACTTCCCACCAGATGCAAAGAAGGTGATGCGCACTTTGACCAGCGGCGAAGCTGCTGAGCTCCTTGGCGTCGACCATACCTATCTTCGGAAGCTTCATCGAGAAGGAAAGATCGTTGACGTCGAGACGACGGCGGGAAGTCATCGCCGCTATACGCTCGACGATATCTGGGAAATCCGGCAGACGCTTGAAGGAAATGCAAAAAAGTCTGGAACTTACGTGCCTGGGCGTCGCGACGGTGACGAGCTTCAAGTCATATCAGTGGTGAACTTCAAGGGCGGCTCCGGCAAAACGACGACGTCTGCTCACCTCGCTCAGCGCTTGGCGCTAAAGGGGTACAGGGTTCTTGCGATCGATCTCGACCCCCAAGCATCTCTTTCGGCTCTTCATGGAATCCAGCCAGAACTCGACCTTATGGAGGGCGGAACCCTCTATGATGCCGTTCGCTACGACGATCCGGTTCCGATCGCCGAAGTGATCCGCAAGACTTACATCCGCGGCCTTGATCTTATCCCGGGCAACCTTGAACTCATGGAGTTCGAGCACGAGACGCCTGCTGCTATCCAGCGAGGCGGAGCGAAGGCGTTCTTCGCGAGAGTTCATGACGCACTCGATAGTGTTGAAGCAAACTACGACGTTGTTGTGATCGACTGCCCGCCGCAGCTTGGTTTCTTGACGATGTCAGCACTTTCTGCGTCCTCGGGTGTCCTCGTGACGGTTCACCCGCAGATGCTTGACCTCATGTCGATGTCTCAATTCCTGCGAATGACTGCGGATCTCCTGGGAGTGATCAGGGATGCAGGCGCAAATCTGCGCTTCGATTGGCTGCGCTTCTTGCCAACGCGATACAAAGTCGGCGACGCGCCACAAACCGAAGTCATCGCCTTCATTCGCGGGCTGTTTGGGAGGTCGGTCCTGACCAATCACATGGTTGAATCGACCGCAATATCTGATGCCGGCTTGACCAAGCAAACGCTCTACGAAGCTGACAAAAAGGACTTCACGCGTCAGACGTTTGATCGTGCGATCGAATCCATGAACGCAGTGAACGATGAGATCGCTGAAATCATCCAGAACACATGGGGTCGGAATGGCAAGAAAGCCTAAACTTGGCCTGCCGCTGCAGACCCTTCGCAACGCTCCTGACGCTCTTGAAGGGCGCCGACTGCGTGGCGGTGTATTTGAGATCGATCCGGCGCAGATCCTTACCGAAGGACGGTTGGATGACAGGCTTCAGATTGAAGTTGAGGGCCTGAAGAACTCTATTTCCAAGAACGGTCAGCGTGTGCCCGTCTTGGTGCGCCCACTGGAAGGCGATCGCTACAACCTGATCTATGGCCGCAGACGCTTGGAAGCATGTCGCGAACTCGGTATCAAAGTTCGAGCCATCGTCACAGAGGTTGAGGGTGATCAAGCGCTTCGAGATCAGCTTCTCGAGAACCAAGAGCGTCGTGATCTGAGCTTTATTGAGCGTGCGCTCGTTGCGACGGCACTTCTGGACGGTGATCATTTGGAAGGGGCTGAGCGCACCAATCGAGGTGTCGCCGAAGTCCTTAACCTCCACGAAGCCGGGGTTTCACAACTCTTGAGTGTCGTTCGGACGGTCGGCGAGGAACTCATCCAGGCAATTGGTGCGGCTCCCGGGATTGGTCGCCCGAGATGGGAAGAGCTCAAAAAGGCTTTGGGTGCCTACGACGGTGATCGAGACCAACTGCAAGCCGTAGCTCATGCAGCCAAGTCCGAAAGTTCCGGCTCGGTCGATGAGGTTTCTGAGCGTGCGTTTCTCGCAGTTCTGGCAGCCGCGAAGAGCGCAGAGAAGAAAGCAAGCCCGTCTAGAAAAGGCGTGCCTGCTTTGGCGATCCCCGGTGTCGGAGCTGCGACGGTCAAGACCAGCCGCCAAGGCAAGCAGCTTAAACTCGATCTGACTACGGATGAACCTGATTTTATCAGCTGGTTGGAGGGCAATGCCCCAAAGCTGATTACCGAGCTTCATGAGCGCTGGAAGCGTTCAGAAGACTGAGGAAGAGCAACCAACAAGAAGGAGGCACGATACAGGCAAAAAGAAAAAGGCCCCGAGAAGCTAGCTTCACGAGACCTTTGTAAGGTTTCGCACCGGGATCAGCCCGCTACAAAATCTCAGTTTTCGCACTTCTGAATGTAGCGTTCTGGCCCCTACCCCGCAAGCGCAAAGCGATTCGCGGGCCCTAGAATTTTTGTCTTCGTGAACATTTTCATGGAGTACACACCAATTTCGCCGTTTATGCGGCCGATTTCGCACGCTCATTTGCGCGTCATCGAGCGACCCGAGGCATCTGTTCCGGCCAGACCCGTTAACAAGTGGGAACTCCTGCGCGAGCTCTCCAAGGCGCAAGCGGCCTTTGGGGTCTCGGAACGTGATCTGACTGTTTTGCAGGGGCTCCTCAGCTTCTTTCCGGACGATGCGCTTGGCGGGAACGCCGAGATGGTCGTCTTCCCCTCGAACAAGGCGATCTGCGAGCGCCTGAATGGCATGCCGTGCTCAACGATGCGTCGTCACCTCGCGCGTCTCGTCGAGGCTGGCTTGCTCCAGCGGCGCGATAGCCCCAATGGGAAGCGCTACGTCCGCAAGCACGGCGAAGACCGCGTCGCCTTTGGCTTCGATCTTTCCCCGCTCTACTGCCAGTCCGAGGAGATAGCACGGGCCGCAGAGGCCGTACGTGAGGCTGAGGAGCGCGTCAGGCGCCTGAGAGAGGTCGTAAGCCTCATGCGACGCGATCTCGCGGCCCTCGCCGAGTTCGGAGACGAGATGCAGCCAGGCCTAGGCTTCTGGGATCAGCTTCGCGACAAGGCTGCCCTCACAGCCCGCGCGCTTCGCCGCAAGCTTTCAATTGAGGACCTCGCGGCCTATCGAGCCGATCTTGAAGCTCTCCTTGACCAGGCACGCAACATCATTGATGGCCCTGAAACAGAAGAAATGAACACCAATGATGCCCAATCTGAGCGTCACCATCATAATTCAAATAAAGAATCTATAGATTTTGAGCCGGCTTTAGAAAAAAGCGGGGCGGCGGCGGGTGTGCCAGATGTGGATACGAATGAGCCGGTGGCTGACGTTGATGAACAGGACACAAGACATCTGCCAAAGATCCCGCTTCACCTAGTGATAGCGGCATGTCCCTCGCTGAAGACCTTCTACCAAGGTGAGATCCGGCATTGGCATCAGCTTTTCGATGCGGCGGGCCATGTGCGGCCAGCCATGGGGATCAGTGCGTCTGCATGGGAAGAAGCACAGCGGTTCATGGGTCCGGAGCAAGCGTCGATCGTCGTTGCTGCGATGCTGGAACGCTTCGCCGACATAAGATCGCCTGGTGGATACTTGCGAGCTCTGACTGCCAAAGCTGCGGCCGGCGAGTTCTCCTGTGGGCCGATGGTCATGGCATTGATTGGGCGACGATCTGCAGCTTAACAGCTGTTAAGGTTGAGAGACTGCGTACTTTTCCGCCACCTCGGGACTGTCGACTTAACAGCTGTTAAAGTCCTGCCTCGCGAGCGTCAGAATATGAGAGGGAAAGGGTTGTTGGTTTGAGGGTGACGGGAAGTGAGATCGGAAGAGTGGCTTCCGGCGCCCGTCGTGGAGGAGATCTGATGGCGAAACCTGCCCAGAAAGTCACCCAGTCCCCGTTCCGGGACATTCCCTTCGACAAGCTCGTGCTGAGCCAGTCCAACGTCCGGCGCATCAAGGCCGGCATCTCGGTCGAGGAACTGGCCGAAGACATCGCCCGCCGCGGGTTGCTGCAAAGCCTGTGCGTCCGGCCCGTTCTGGCGGATGATGGGTCCGAGACAGGCAAGTTCAAAATACCCGCTGGCGGTAGGCGCTTCCAGGCCCTGTCACTCTTGGTGAAGCAGAAGCGCCTGGCCAAGACGACGCCCATTCCCTGCTTCGTGCGGGATGCGAAGTCCACGATCCTCGCCGAAGACGACTCGCTCGCCGAGAACATGAAGCGCGCTGTCCTGCATCCACTCGATCAGTTCCGCGCCTTCGTGGCGCTGCAGGAGAAGGGTCAGGGCGACGAAGAGATCGCAACCGCCTTCTTCGTCAGGCCGCAGGTGATCAAACAGCGCTTGAAACTCGCCGTCGTGGCCCCTGCCCTGCTCGAGCTTTATGCCGAGGATGAAATGACGCTGGAGCAGCTGATGGCCTTGACGGTTAACCCGGATCATGAGCGCCAGGTTCAGGTCTGGGAGGCGATCCGCTCGTCCTGGAACAAGGAGCCCTATCAGATCCGGCGGATGCTGACGGAAACCTCGGTGCGGGCATCCGATCGTCGTGCTGTCTTTGTCGGCATCGATGCCTATGAGTCTGCTGGCGGCACCATGTTGCACGACCTCTTCCAGGGCGATGACGGCGGCTGGCTGGAAGACCCCGCCCTGTTCGATCGTCTGGTCAGCGAGAAGCTTCAGGCTGAAGCCGAAGCCATTGCGACCGAAGGTTGGAAATGGATCGAGGTCTCGCTCGACCTGCCCTATGGCTACAGCCACGGTTTGCGGCGGCTGAGCGGAGACCCGGCACCGATGACGGATGACGAAGGCGCGGCCCATGCCAAGCTTCTTGCCGAATACCGGGCGCTCGAAGAGGAATACGAGGGCCAGGATGAATTCCCCGAGGAAGTCGACGCGCGACTTGGCGAGTTGGAAATTGCGATGGAGAAGCTCGAGACTCGGCCGTTGATCTTCGACGATGAAGAGATCGCGCGGGCAGGGGCTTTTGTGACGCTTTATCGCATGGCGAGCTTGTCGTTAATCGCGGCTTTGTCCGGCCCGAGGATGAGCCTCGGGAATACGCTGATGTCTTCAGCTGTGAACCGACAGCAGGGCGCTGAGCTTTCAACGGGGAGTTACGCGGATGGTATCGGCCACGGTACGGAAATCACTTCTGCTGGTCAAGCGCTTGGCGCGAACGCACGCGACGACGAGGACGATGGTGCGTTGAAGCCCTTGCCTGAGCCCGTTCCCGACACCGAGCAGGCTGAAGATGCAGATCTTCTTGACTTCATCAGCTCAGACCGGCCAAGGATTAATGACAGGATGACAGTTCGCAAGATTACAATCCAGCGGCTTTCGTCAGGTTCACGCGGAAGCGGTCGCGGCGGCGTTGGTAGCGGCGGGTCATCTGTGCCGAAGCGTGGCCAAGGTGCTTCTGCACATACCGCTCGTCCACCTCGGCCGAACTGGCGAGACCTGCGCGCAGAGAATGGCCAGAGAACAGTGCCAGGCGTTCCTTTTCGGGCAGTTCGGATCGGATGCCGGCGTCCAGGACCGTTCGCTTGATCAGCCGCGCGACATGCTTGTCGTTCAGCCTTGTCTCCAGGGCCTTCTTTCCACCCCGAGTGGTGCCGACAAAGACCGGCCCGAAGTCGATCCTGGCGAAGTGCAACCACTGCTCGAGCGCATGCACAGGGCAGCTGGAGTTAGACGATCCCAGACCGATCTCGACCTCGCGCCAGCCGGTCTTGGCGTTGAGCGTCAGCACGGCGCCGTCGTCGAGGATCTCGATCCAGCCGCCTGAATCGGGCGTGTCGTCCTTTCCGACATCCAGGCTGACGATCTCGGAGCGGCGGAGCCCGCCGGCGTACCCGAGGAGCAGGATGGCGCGGTCCCTGAGCCCGCGCAGGTCGTAGGGCAGGGTGGCGACCATCGCGAGGATGTCCTCGGCCAGGATCGCTTCCTTCTGCACCGGCGGACGGGCGTGTTTGCGTTTGATCCCGGCCAGCACTGTTGCGATGTGGCGGTTCTTACGATCGAGGACAAAGCCGCGTTGCGCATAGTTCCAGGCAAGGCCGGAGAGGCGACGTTCGATGGTACTGACCGATAGGGCAGGGGAGGGGCCCGCTCCGGACGCCAGGTCTGCGAGATAAAGCCCGATCATTTCAGGCGACGGGGGCAGAGGCTCCGCGCCCTTCATCCGACACCACCGCGCGAAATGCGCCCAATCCTTGGCATAGGCTTTCAGCGTATTGTCAGAAGCTGCGGCGCGCGCATAATCTCGGGCGGCGTCGACCAGGCGATCAAGGCTGCCGGATCCCGCGACGTGGGCGGGTAGGGAGATGTCGTCGCTTTTTTCTTGATCGCTGTCGCCGTTCTGAGCGATACAAAACGCACCAGAGTTTGATGATGTCGACTTCTCGTCCTCTGAGGGCATTTTCCAGTGAATCCGGTGGTGAAATTAAACTGCGTCCTAGCATATCTCTTGATGTCCGATAATGCAAACTTATTGGACATAGCGCGATCTTGCAGGCTGCGGCGGTTCTAACGCTATTTTCTGGTGAAAAGCGCCGCGATGACGTAGGCTCCAAGCATGACATATGCTCGGCTCGATCACACCAGCGACCTCGACACATTACCCCGGATGCCCGCCTGGGTCACCTCAGCGCGGGCTGAAAGCCTTGAAGATGTTGCGTTTTTGTCGGGCGCAGCGCTGAGCCACCTGCATGTTGTGCTGGAGCGCGAGGAGGTGCCCCAAGCCTTGTTGCGGGATCGGCTCGCGCTGCGCGCAGCGGAGGCCTGTGTCGCGTTTTCGGGGCGCCTGGAGAGAGCAGGGGATCTGCGCGACGCGGTGCATTTGTTGCGTTCTGGCGATCTGCCGGGACCGGCTGGCGAGACCTGCCTCGCCTGGCGGCGCGCGGTGGAGCGGCCGGTGTCGACCAAGGCTCTGGATCGAGCCTTGCCGGCCTTCGAGTCGGGCAAGATCGCGATGTGGCTCAATGCAGGGAAGGGGGCGCCGGTGACTCGGGCCGCGATGGTGCTGGAGGCGGTGCTGACGGAGGCGCCACGCGCTGACGTAGCTTCGCTGGTCCTCGCGGATGCGGCTCTCGCCCAAACATTCGGTTGGGATCATCTCGTGCCGTTGTTGGCCGCGGGTCTGAAACGTGCCGACCTGCGCAAGCAGGGCGACGATTTGCGTCTCGTCTGTCATCGGGCACTCATCTTATCGGCGGTCGAGGCTGTGCGTCTCTCCGCCGACCTCGCGCGTCGGGCGGCACACCTAAAGGCCGTTGCGCCAAAGCTTCGCGCCAAGGGAGCGGATGCCGCTGTCGAGATGTTCCTCACCCGCGATGCCGTGGCACCTTTGGCCTTGCCCTTGTCGGATCGCGCCGCGCGGCGGCTTTGCGACCGACTGGTCGATCTCGGCGCGGTGCGCGAGCTGACAGGGCGAGACACGTTTCGGCTCTACGGGGTGTAGCGATGGCGAAGGATCGTTCAGAGCCGGACCTGGACCGTGAGTTGGCCGACCTGCCGCCTGAGCTGCGCTGGCGGGAATGGATGCGCCGGATCGAGGCGGTGCTGTTTGCCTCGGCCTCGCCGGTGCCGCGCGAAGACCTGGCGCGCGTGGTGGGGCAGGGGGTCTCGGTGGATCTGTTGGTCGAGGATCTCGTCGCCGATCTGGAAGGGCGGGCCTTCGAGATCGCCCAGGTCTCTGGCGGCTGGATGTTTCGGACGCGGGCGGCCTACGCTCCCGCGATCCGGGTCGCCGCGGATGTCGAGGATCAGCTACTCGACCTGAGTGAATTCGACGTCGCGGTCTTGGCCGCCATCGCCTATCACCAGCCGATCACGCGCGACGGGCTCAAGGACATCTTCGGCAAGGAGATCAGCCGCGACCTGATCGGTCGGCTGCATGCGCGCGACTTGATCGGGACCGGGCCACGATCGCCGCGCCGCGGTGCGCCATACACATTTGTGACGACCGAGCAGTTCCTTGTTGCATTTGATCTGGAGACTCTCGCGGATCTGCCAGAGCGGGAGCAGTTGGAGGACGCAGGTCTGGATGGCGGGTCATAGGAATGGTTGCGGGCTGGCGATCCCCGTATTGGCCAAACGGTGAGGCATGTCGTGGACATTTCGTGACGCTCTCAGTTGTGACTTGTTGAGAGAACTCAGGCTTCGATCCTGAGCCCTCTGAACAGAGCTTCCCAAGGGTCCCCATCCTCGGTCATCGCGCCCGGTTCCAGGTTTGCTATGTTCTCGTCGATGACTGCGTTGTGGTAGTTCTTGAGCCAGCTGTATTTGCGCCGCACCGTCGCGTTGGGACTGTCGGCGAGACCGCTCTCCACCAACGTTTTGTGCCTACCCAGAAACTCGATCCAGCCGGCGTATTCGCCGTCGAGCTCGCTCAGACTGGCGCGAAGATAGTCGATGTAGTGGAGGCCTGACTCGTCCTGGCGCAGGAGGTTGTTCAGGTGACGCTCTTCATCCTCATAGGAATGTCCTTCCCGCCAAAGCGTTTGGTCCTGTCGGTGGCGTTCGATGACATCTTCATGGATCGCAATGCGCGGGAAGATGACCTCGCCTTCTTCCATGAAATAAGCCTGAACGAGGGCAGGCCCAAACACCGGACCACTGAAGTCGATGCCGAGATGCATAGGGCCGATGGTCATCGCGCCGCGCACCATTATGCCGTTCGCCACGCATTCGATCTGGATGTGCAGCAGATCGATGAGTTCCCAGACCAAAGGGCCAGCCTGGTACTGAGTTTCAATGGTTCTGGTTCTTACGATCGCGTCAGACACGATCTCTGCATGGACTTCGCTGATCATCCGCATCTCGTCGGAGCGGGTGGGCGGCGTGGCATCCCCTTCGGACACCCTGCGAAACATCGAAAGCAAGTGCCTGATCTCTGCACCGCTTCGCGTGTGCAGGAGGTTCCTGAAACCGAGGACATCAAAAAAGGTCACAAGGCATTCTTCGTAGTCGGGGTCGTTCTCGAAATCAGTCATCTCTGGTCCATCTTCAGCCGAGGAGCTTCTCCAACTCTTCCCCTTGGGCGGCATGCTTCTTGGGGTTTTCTGCTTTCAGCTTGTTCACGTTGATGAGCTTCCATCGGACCGCTGGAAGCTCGGCCGCTTGAGGGCGGTCGATCGCGTCGAAGTCTGGATCGCCGTCATGCAGGGTTCTCAGAAACCTCTTCGCGCCCTCATCCAAGCGGGATTGGATATCACCGATCAGGCGGTCGCGCGTTGAGACCAATTCCGTTAGGTCGACTGCTTCCTTCGTCATGCCCTCGAATTCCCGCGCGTAGGGCTGATCTAGATCGATCAGGTTTGGATTCAGCAGTTCGTGCGGCGGGCGTGGTGAACTCGCGAGGTAGATCAGAAACGTGCGGAACAACTCGTCGGTAAACCCTTCGTTCTCGTAGAGCAGTTTAACGTCGTAGAGGTCTCGCGGGTGCTGGCGATCTAGGGCCGCATGTAGCTTGCCGCCGAACAAATCCTCGAAGGAGACGATGTTCATCGTCGCATATCCGAACGCCTCCTCGACGGCTTCGGAGACTTCGCGTTGTTCCGGATCATGCACGACGCCCCGGGTAACGGGGGAGGTTTCGATTTTGATTTCGGCTGTGCCGAGGCGGGCGAGCGCACGCGTGGCGCCGCCGCCACCGCCGGCAATTCGCTGCGCTTTGGCGCCGGCGATGCCGCCTTCGATGGCGGCGGTAATCCGGTCCATCGCGTCGTTGATCTCGACGAGGCTGTCGGCGCGGTCCTTGACAGGCAGATAGGTCAGATCGATATCGACCGAGAGGCGCGGAAGGTCGCGATAGAAGAGGTTGATGGCCGTCCCGCCCTTGAGCGCAAATATCTCCTCCTTCGCCACATATGGAAGTACCCGTACGAGCAGGGCCACTTGGGCGGCATAGTCTTCACGCGCCATCACCACGTTCCTTTCTTACAAACTCTTCGGGCACCATGATCCTGTAGCGTGGATGTATCTTGCCGCCTTTGACCAATGCGCGATCCCCGCTGCCGAGGTCGAAGTCTTCCGGATCGAGACGCTTGCGCCAGGCATGGTCGTGGCGGTCGGCGAACACGAAGAACAGGCGTTTGACCTTGATCTTCTTGCAACTTCTGAGCAGTGCCGAGAGGGTTCTTGGGCGCAACGTCGTCAGGCTTTCGAACACCATGTCGAGGTTGTGAAAGCTCTCCTGATCCGGCAACTCGTCAAGCGCTTCGAGGATGGCGCGTTCCGGCGAGGACATCACCAGTTTCCAGTCCCATGGCAGGGACGATGCTGTCTCGTTGAGATTATTTCGCGCGTCATTGACACCCAACTCTGGATCGGAGAACAGCGATACGCTGCGTGTGCGGAGTTCGGTGTTGAGCGGCAGTTTTTCGAGCCAGTTGGGGATTTTTGAGCCGTAGAGCCAGACTGTGCTCTTGTCGCCGAGTGAGAGGTAGTGCGCATAGCCTTGCAGGCCCAATGCCGTCGCCCCCCCGATATGGACAGGGTAGTGCATGATGTGCTGGAGCGAGAGCAGGCTGGTCTTCCAGTCGAGCGTATTCGTGGTGGCGCTGCTTGGTGCGGGACGGCGGAACACTCCGCGTCCTAGGCGTTCTAGCCAGCCGCGTTGCACATAGCCGTAGGACGAACGCCGACCTATCCCGTGGTGCTCCAGCCAGGCGGAGTCCACGAGGAACCCCGTGGGGACAGCCTCAAGAAGACTCTTTAGTTTTTCGTGTTCTTGTCCACTCATGGGCGACATAATGATGTATTTTTAAAGATGCCGCCACTTGTTTCTGTGATAACCTGTGAGATAGTCCGTCAAGGATCGACAAATTCTGGAATTTTCAAAGAGACTGGTGGTTGTCAGCTCTGAAGCTCACCAGCAAAGCAGGGCGTGGATGCCCTCGGAGGGCTGAGAAGACATCCGGCCATTCGGATCGAACAGTCGAAGCTATGTGCCCCTGTCGAAGCCGCTGCGCCAAACCAGAGTCAGGTTTCACTTTCGATTGTGGCGTTCTTTTGCCCATACAAACATCGCACCGACGGCAGCATTGGCTTGCTGCACGCTGAACACTTCCGGTTCGAACGCGCCCGCCCATTGCTTTGTATCGCGATGTTCCGGGTGGTGTTTGTCGGTCAGCGCGTCGAGAAACTCTTCGTAAGAGTAGGGTCCTCCACAGTCCTCTGGCGGGCAGGCTCGCTCTCCGTCAACACAGGCGGGAAAGTCCAGATCTGGTCTTCCGGTTGGTTTGCTAAACTTCTCAACGGTGACGAGATGCCGCCAGCCATCGCCGAAATCATAAGTGTATGTGAACTGACTGCCTTTCTTGACCAGCTTTCCAAGAGTAAACCTCTTCTCGTCCTTCCGCCCATCGGTAGGGTCCCAGCTGTCGTCACTTTCGTCGCGGGCCTCGAACCTGTCTTCGCCAATCTCGAACTCATGCAAATGATAGTCTTGCCAAGGCATAGCGCCCTGGAGAACGGAATGCAGGATGTCCAAGCTGATGTCATTCGGCACGACGATACGGCGCCAGATGGGTGGTTTGATGCCAACCAGTTCGATTTTCAGCTCAATCAAAGTGTGTTCCGCCTGTCTCAATGGCCCTGCCGTTGAAGTAACTTTTGATTCTTAAGTTGAAGCATTCAAGGGGAACATTGGCCCCTCCCGCCCTTTGGCCAGGACCGCGCCCTACTCGGTCGGCTGCGCGCAGCCGCCCTCCCCGAGCTGAAACGCCGCCTCTCCCTGCGACGTGCCGCTGGCCCGGCCGTCTCCTCCGGAGCCAGCCCGACCAGCCGTCGCATGGTCGTGGCAACGCTTCATCTCGGCCGTTCCGGTTACGGTCACTGGGGCAGGGGTGTGCCCGCAACGGTGCGAACAGATGTATGTGGCCATCGGCCCAATCAAGCATAAAGCATGGGAAGTGCTTCAACCATGACGTTAGTCGTTGCAAAGATGGCTGTGCAAAATAGTGTGGTTCGGAGAGGGTTCCGATAATGTCTTCAATAATCAAGTTTTTCCGAATTACATTCTTTCTCGTCCTGTATTTTTTCTTATGTATGGTCGTGGTGACCACAATGCTTCAGGGTTGGCCGATTGGCGGCCAGATGTTGTTTGCATTTGGTGTTCCCGTCATTCTGGTCTGGTGGCAAGAAAAACGGAGATCGCGGAAAGTCGCTGCAAAGGCGCAAGCTGAGGGGAGTTCCGAAAATCTACCCCCCCGACCTGAGCCGGTGCCGCGCCCAAGTGCCTACGACAAGCGTATCGAGCGTGAGCGCGAACGAACTCGCGAAGCCATTGCGTCCAAAGCGCCGGCTGCCGTTCAAGCCTATTCCCCACCAAAGCAGGACTACGGTGAAATCGTTCGGGTTGGAAAGTCTGCGGCGCCGGCACTTGCAGCGGTCGCTGAACGAAACCAGCCCTCACGAGTGGCATCGAGCGCATCGACCCGATCAACGAAAAGCGGGTGGGTCCCGTCTAATGAAACAGCTAGCGTCGCCGGCCGCAACATCGGCGGGATGGTCTATGTCGGCACGCCTCCCTTGCTGAACACCAACGGGTATCGTGACAAGTGCCGAGCCTATATCGATCCGTCTCTGTCTGTCGCGCGCTCTGGAGCCGACAAAGCTGGTGAAGGTATGCCCTACTGGCCCGGATACGCGGATATCTCACCTCAGTGCCGGGCGACCTACCTCGACTGGTTGGCCAACGGGCGCAACGACGCTTCCTACAACCCCGGATACATGTTCCTGTACTTCTACGGGCTGGAGCGTCGCTTCTTCGTCGATCAGTCCAACGAAGATGCCA
>NZ_JCAIJQ010000004.1:420000-467306 GCF_059429255.1 Phaeobacter sp. CC-HEC084 | reverse complement strand
ACCGCCAGAGAGATCTGGTTTTCACTTCGGTGACCGAGTGACAGGTGCTGCATGGCTGTCGTCAGCTCGTGTCGTGAGATGTTCGGTTAAGTCCGGCAACGAGCGCAACCCACATCCTTAGTTGCCAGCAGTTCGGCTGGGCACTCTAGGGAAACTGCCCGTGATAAGCGGGAGGAAGGTGTGGATGACGTCAAGTCCTCATGGCCCTTACGGGTTGGGCTACACACGTGCTACAATGGCATCAACAATGGGTTAATCCCCAAAAGATGTCTCAGTTCGGATTGGGGTCTGCAACTCGACCCCATGAAGTCGGAATCGCTAGTAATCGCGTAACAGCATGACGCGGTGAATACGTTCCCGGGCCTTGTACACACCGCCCGTCACACCATGGGAGTTGGGTTTACCCGAAGGCCGTGCGCTAACTTTTGAGGCAGCGGACCACGGTGAGCTCAGCGACTGGGGTGAAGTCGTAACAAGGTAGCCGTAGGGGAACCTGCGGCTGGATCACCTCCTTTCTAAGGATGATGCTAGTCAGATTAGCTTGCTAATCTCGTGCATCACTTAGCAGAAGATCGGCAAACAAAGCCGGTCAACATCAGGACCGAGCCGTCCTCATATCTCTTCAGACAGTCGAGCCTCAGACCCCTGAGGTTCAGCAAGGGGCCTTAGCTCAGCTGGGAGAGCGCCTGATTTGCATTCAGGAGGTCAGGAGTTCGATCCTCCTAGGCTCCACCACTTTGCAATCGGCCCCATTTAGAATGGGTCGGTAGCTCAGGTGGTTAGAGCGCACGCCTGATAAGCGTGAGGTCGGAGGTTCAAGTCCTCCTCGACCCACCATTCCCCGATTAGATCGATAAGCACCGCAAGTGGTTCTTATCCGTCCAATCGGACGCAGTTTTGACATCGTATAGAGAGAAAAATCAACAACACCGTTGATCGCCCCGAGTGTGGGGATGATCTCGGATTGGTGCCGATCCCTTCGGGGTGAGGCAAGCCGGAAGATACGTCATGTTTCCTCAGACGCCTTCTGGTATGCCGGTTCGAAACGACGGAGTTGTCCAAGTCAAGTACACTAACCCGCATGATCTACCCGATCATGCATTGTTCTTTCGTCCGCCTGCGACCGACATCACAGGCATAAGGATGGAAGAGCGGGAAAGTATGCTTTTTGGTTCAGAGACAGATGATCCGGTTGTGAACCAGCTTCCGGATCCGACAGTTGTCAAAGACTGTCTCTTTCTGGACCAGATCAAGCGCGAGAAGGGCGTTTGGTGAATGCCTTGGCAGTAAGAGGCGATGAAGGACGTGATACTCTGCGATAAGTCATGGGGAGCCGAGAATAGGCTTTGATCCATGAATTTCCGAATGGGGGAACCCACCTGACAGTTCGATATTGTTACCACGGTAGCCAATATCTTGCTGAACCAGGTACTTAAAACCTGAATACATAGGGTTTTAAGAGCAAACCCGGGGAACTGAAACATCTAAGTACCCGGAGGAAAGGACATCAATTGATACTCCCTTAGTAGCGGCGAGCGAACGGGGACCAGCCGAGCCAGATAAGTGACTGGAATGCGTTGGGAAGCGCAGCCATAGCGGGTGATAGCCCCGTACAGGAAGCTTTGATGGACGTATTAAGTAGGGCGGAACACGTGAAATTCTGTCTGAAGATCGGAGGACCACCTTCGAAGGCTAAGTACTCCTTACTGACCGATAGTGAACCAGTACCGTGAGGGAAAGGTGAAAAGCACCCCGACGAGGGGAGTGAAACAGTACCTGAAACCGAACGCCTACAATCAGTTGGAGGCCCCTTGAGGGCTGACAGCGTACCTTTTGTATAATGGGTCATCGACTTGGTCTCACGAGCAAGCTTAAGCCGCTAGGCGAAGGCGCAGCGAAAGCGAGTCTTAATAGGGCGAATGAGTTCGTGGGATCAGACCCGAAACCGAGTGATCTAGGCATGGCCAGGTTGAAGGTGCGGTAACACGCACTGGAGGACCGAACCCACATCTGTTGAAAAAGATCGGGATGAGCTGTGCCTAGGGGTGAAAGGCCAATCAAACTCGGAGATAGCTGGTTCTCTGCGAAATCTATTTAGGTAGAGCGTCATCCGAATACCCCGGGGGGTAGAGCACTGGATGGGTAATGGGGCCCCACAGGCTTACTGATCCTAACCAAACTCCGAATACCCGGGAGTACTAGATGGCAGACACACTGCGGATGCTAACGTCCGTAGTGGAGAGGGAAACAACCCTGACCTCCGGCTAAGGCCCCCAATTCATGGCTAAGTGGGAAAGCAGGTGGGACGACCAAAACAACCAGGAGGTTGGCTTAGAAGCAGCCATCCTTTAAAGATAGCGTAACAGCTCACTGGTCTAAATAAGTTGTCCTGCGGCGAAGATGTAACGGGGCTCAAGCCATGAGCCGAAGCCGAGGATGCACATAGTGCATGGTAGCAGAGCGTAGTGTGACATAGTCTCATGTCTCCTTACTTCCTTCGGGAAGATTGGAGACAAGAGGCTTTCGATGAAGCCGGGGCGTGAGCCATCCGGTGGAGAGATCACTAGCGAGAATGATGACATGAGTAGCGACAAAGAGTGTGAGAGACACTCTCGCCGAAAGTCCAAGGGTTCCTGCTTAAAGCTAATCTGAGCAGGGTAAGCCGGCCCCTAAGCCGAGGCCGAAAGGCGTAGGCGATGGGAACCAGGTTAATATTCCTGGGCCAGGAGGATGTGACGGATTGCGACTGTAGTTCAGCCTTATCGGATTGGTTGGGCTGCTGAGCAGTCCCTGGAAATAGCCCTCCATCAGACCGTACCCTAAACCGACACAGGTGGACTGGTAGAGAATACCAAGGCGCTTGAGAGAACGATGTTGAAGGAACTCGGCAAAATACCTCCGTAAGTTCGCGAGAAGGAGGCCCGGGTTCAAGGCAACTTGGATCCGGGGGCACAAACCAGGGGGTGGCGACTGTTTATTAAAAACACAGGGCTCTGCGAAGTCGTAAGACGACGTATAGGGTCTGACGCCTGCCCGGTGCCTGAAGGTTAAAAGGAGGAGTGAGAGCTCCGAATTGAAGCCCAGGTAAACGGCGGCCGTAACTATAACGGTCCTAAGGTAGCGAAATTCCTTGTCGGGTAAGTTCCGACCTGCACGAATGGCGTAACGACTTCCCCGCTGTCTCCAACATCGACTCAGCGAAATTGAATTGCCTGTCAAGATGCAGGCTTCCCGCGGTTAGACGGAAAGACCCCGTGCACCTTTACTACAGCTTCGCACTGGCATCAGGATTGTGATGTGCAGGATAGGTGGTAGGCATCGAAACCAGAACGCTAGTTCCGGTGGAGCCTCCCTTGAGATACCACCCTTCGCACTCTTGATGTCTAACCGCGGTCCGTTATCCGGATCCGGGACCCTGCGTGGCGGGTAGTTTGACTGGGGCGGTCGCCTCCTAAAGCGTAACGGAGGCGCGCGAAGGTTGGCTCAGAGCGGTCGGAAATCGCTCGTTGAGTGCAATGGCAG
The DNA here is from genome assembly GCF_059429255.1 of Phaeobacter sp. CC-HEC084. Classification (NCBI taxonomy): domain Bacteria; kingdom Pseudomonadati; phylum Pseudomonadota; class Alphaproteobacteria; order Rhodobacterales; family Roseobacteraceae; genus Phaeobacter; species Phaeobacter sp. CC-HEC084. The sequence goes on along the minus strand of NZ_JCAIJQ010000004.1, from coordinate 463,784 downwards.
AAGCCAGCCTGACTGCGAGACTGACAAGTCGAGCAGAGACGAAAGTCGGCCATAGTGATCCGGTGGTCCCGAGTGGAAGGGCCATCGCTCAACGGATAAAAGGTACGCCGGGGATAACAGGCTGATACTGCCCAAGAGTCCATATCGACGGCAGTGTTTGGCACCTCGATGTCGGCTCATCTCATCCTGGGGCTGGAGCAGGTCCCAAGGGTACGGCTGTTCGCCGTTTAAAGAGGTACGTGAGCTGGGTTTAGAACGTCGTGAGACAGTTCGGTCCCTATCTGCCGTGGGTGTAGGATACTTGAGAGGAGTTGCCCCTAGTACGAGAGGACCGGGGTGAACGATCCACTGGTGGACCTGTTATCGTGCCAACGGTAGTGCAGGGTAGCTATGATCGGAAAGGATAACCGCTGAAGGCATCTAAGCGGGAAGCCCCCCTCAAAACAAGGTATCCCTGAGGGCCGTGGAAGACCACCACGTCAATAGGCCGGAGATGTAAGTGCAGCAATGCATTCAGTTGACCGGTACTAATCGCCCGATAGGCTTGATCTGTTCCAGTAACAGACAGTCTCATAAACACCAAAAAGCAAAACGAAACCTGGACAAAACGTTGATCTGAAACCTTCCGCTTTTGGAAAGCGCCCCGTGACACAACGGAGCTCGCAATACCAAAAGCCGGAAGCTTTTGGTATTTACTCGGTTTGGTGGTCATAGCACGAGCAAAACACCCGGTCCCATCCCGAACCCGGAAGTTAAGTGCCGTCGCGCCAATGGTACTTGGGCTTAAGCCCTGGGAGAGTAGGTCACCGCCAAACCTAGTAAATACCAAAATAAATTCTCTCTAACGATCATAACCAACAATCTCCGCGGGATGGAGCAGCCCGGTAGCTCGTCAGGCTCATAACCTGAAGGTCGCAGGTTCAAATCCTGCTCCCGCAACCAAAAATAACGCAAAACGCCGCGCCCGAAAGGGCAGCGGCGTTTTTGTGTTCTACCAACGAGTCACAGCCAGACCGAACAATGGCGCGCTGGCAGTCTTCAATCGCGCTTGGACTTTTGGGGAAATTGAACTGAAACAATGGGCCCGCAAAGCCGCGAGCCATCAACGGAGAAGGGGGAAGGTCGTACGCACTCTGTTCTGCCAAGCTGTTTGCGGACTTCAGAGATTGATTGGTCAACAAAGACAAAGCAGTGAACGGCGGCGAAATATTTGGCATGTCGCTAGGTACTAGGAAAAAATCCACAGGTTTAAAAAACGCCCTGGGTTGTTTGAGACCTTCTTAACGGGCACTGGTATTTTTATCCCCTTCAGAAAACATGGAGACGACCGTATGACTTGTCCCAGCCTACCGCGGATCTACTCCGCCAGGGTGATCGACGAGGGCGAAACTGGCGATGGAAATGGGGGCCGGATCAATTCAAAAACTAGGTTTCGACATGTTCAGAAGGATCAGACGGATTTTCAGAGTCTGGTGTATCGTATGGCCCCAAAGTCTTCACAAGACTGCTGCCTCTGGCAATCCGCTTCGACACAGGGGGATCCACTATATCAGCGCGTCAGCGGTAATCAGATCCCATAGCCGGACCAGGAAGTTGTGCTCTTCCATTACGGAATTCCAGATCACGATCTGACTTTGCCGCGTTTCATAACTACCGCCCTCGCGGCGTTCTCCGGGGTGATAGACGACATTCCCAAACGCGTCACGGATTTCGCAAGCGGCAGGTTTGCCACCATACCAGAAATCCCACTCAACCGATGACAGATGCGCGCGCGTCGCGCTGGGGGCAGCCATATAGGCACCATTGCGCGCCATAATCGCGCCTGCGGGGCCGGACAGCCACCAGTTCAGATAAGCGTAGGCAAGGTCCTCGGTGCGCTGATCGAGATGCCGGGACAAGGCCATGCCGCCGCACCAGCCGCGATAGCCTTCGCGCGGTGCGCACATCCGGATGGGGATACCCTTGGCCTTTTGCGCGAGGTAATTCGACCACCACATTGTCGAAAGTTTTGCGGTCCCATCTGCGCCAGGCGTCCTATCGGTCCAGAACCCGGCGAAATGACCCGACAGTTGATATTGTTTGACGAGGCGGATGAAACTTCCGATTTCGCCGAGGGTCAGGTTTCCGGGATTATCACATTGAAACTCGCCCCGTGCGCGCAAGGCCAGCAGCAGATCGGGCACGCCAATGGCTGCATCCGCCTGAATGGCGACTCTGCCGTGCCATTGCCCGGACAAAAGATCGCCCCAGCTCCTGGGCTCGGGGGCGGTGCTGTCTCCGACGATAGCAAAACTGTCGGCGTTATACACCGTTGGCAGCATGGAAATCTGGCCTGAGGCTGCCGGCCCCAATTCGCCGCTTTCCTGCACGAATAACCGGTCTCGCGGCGTGCCGCGCGGCGCCGTCCTGTCGAGGTCGCTCTGGAGCACCGGCCAGGACCAGATCTCGTCCCAGCAGTCGATCCGATCGACCTCGATCGGCCGTAGCGAACGCGCAGGCCAGACCAGATCAAGGTCATGAAACCACTGGTCGTAGATGTCGAAACTGTCTGGCGCAAGTACACCACGACGTTGTGCTTCGATCCCGTCCAAGGCGGTGAACTCAAGCCGGATACCCAGATCAGCCTCTGCCGAGGCGAGGACGGTGTCGATCAGCGTCACTCCGGTTCCCAACACGCGCAGCACGGGTGGGTTGGTATGCAACGGCGGCGATGTCAGTGGTTCCGGCATTTTGCTTTATGTCTGTCAGGATGTTTTCACGTTCAAAAAGGCTTCAAACGAGGCACGCAACAACGTCATGTCCACGTTACGGCCGATAAATACGAGGTGCGAGCTTTGATCGGAAGGCATCGCACTGTCAAGGTGACGCGGGTGGTGCAACGTGTGGCCGACCCCATCAATCAGGACGATCCCCTCGGGCGTTTTGAGCAGGCATTTCACCCGCAGCAGATTGGTGCCGTGGCGGTGGATAAGCGCAGAGAGCCAGACGACAAACCCGGTCCAGTCGAGCGGATCGCCGAAGCTGAGGCTCAGGGTCTGCGCGCCGGTGCCGTCGCTATGGGAGGGGGCGCGCGTCTGCGCCCGGACGGGGGCGCTGGTGCCATCGCTGGCGATATCCGCAAAGGTCGGACACTGCCTGGCATCGAGGAGCTGTGCTGTTGGGTTGATCAGCCCTAGCCGCAACTGAAGGTCCAGAAGCCGATCCTCGGGCACGAGGTCGGTCTTCGACAGCAGGATCGTGCTGGCCGCTGCCACCTGCGCCACCCACTCGGGCTGCTTCGCGTGCAGCGCGGCGCCATTCAGCGCATCGGCCACGGTCACCACGTCCTGCAGGATGACCTGATTGTGCAGCACCGGATCGAAGGTCAGCGTCGACAGGATTTGCGACGGGTCCGCCAGGCCGGTGGTTTCGATGACAATCCGGTCGAATTCCGGCACCTCGCCGTTTTGCGCTTGGCTCATCAGGTTCAGGATCGCGTCTTTCAGCTCGCCACGGATCTGGCAGCAGATGCAGCCGGAGTCGAGCAGCACGGTATCGGGCGCAATGGTGCCCACCAGCAGATGGTCGATGCCGACCGCCCCGAACTCGTTCACCAGAACGGCGACGCGGCCTGCGGTGTCATCTTGCAGCGCGCGCGACAGCCAGGTGGTTTTACCAGCGCCCAGAAAGCCGGTCAGCAGGGTGATGGGAACCGCTGTGCGACGCGTCATGACTGCGCTCCTGCCTCGGGGAGGGTGGCGGGAAAGTTCGCCGGGTCCAGCGGGTCGAAACCGCCGCCGAACTCCGCTTCAAGCGCGGCCCAGACCTCGGTGACATTGCTGACAATGGCCTGCCGCCCGGTCAGATTGCGCAGGATATAGCTCTGCCCCTGCCAATCCGAGAGCTGGATACGCCTGCGGGCGAGCATGCGATTGACCACTGCGATCCGCGCCGTCCGGTCCCGCCGCCGCAGCACCGGATCTGCCGAGGCCCTGGTTTCAAACCCGGCGGCGCTCCAGTGGTCATCCGTGCCAAAAATTCCGCATAATCCGCACATGCCGATATCCTCCGGGCTTGGTGATTTATTGGTGGGAGGGGAGGCCCCTCCCACCGTCTGGATCACGCTTTGCGCGGTGCGCGTGCGTTAAAGTCGTCTGCGATCTCGTCGAAGGTCGCCCATTGCACGCCTTCGTGGCTGTTGATGTATTCAATCAGCCGCTCGTGCATCATCAGAACCTGCGGACGACCCGAGACATCGGGGTGGATGGTCATGGTGAAAACCGCATAGTCGTTTTCACGGTAGACGTAATCGAACTGGTCCTTCCACATCTGCTCGATATCGCGCGGGTTGACGAAACCGTGGCTGTTCGGTGCTTTCTTGATGAACATCATCGGCGGCAGATCGTCGAGATACCAGTTGGCGGGGATCTCGATCAGGTCGGTTTCCTCGCCCCGCTCCAGCGGCTTCATCCAAGTGTCGGGATGCTGGCTGTAGTCGATCTTGGTCCAGCTGTCGCCGACCCGCACCCGGTAGGGGTGGAAATCGTTGTGCATCAGCGAGTGGTCGTATTTGATGCCACGCTCCAGCAGCAGCTCGTTGGTGACATTGGAGAATTCCCACCAGGGCGCAACATAGCCGGTCGGACGCTTGCCGCTCAGCGCGGTTGCCAGCTCGATCGACTTGTCGAGGATCGCCATCTCCTGCTCGCGGGTCATCGCGATGGGGTTTTCGTGCGAATAGCCGTGAATGCCGATCTCGTGGCCTGCCTTGGCGACCGCTGCCATTTCCTCGGGGAAGGTTTCCATCGAGTGGCCGGGGATGAACCAGGTGGTCTTGATGCCGTATTTCTCGAACAGTTTCAGCAGGCGCGGCGAGCCAACTTCGCCTGCGAACATCCCGCGCGAGATGTCATCGGGCGAGTCCTCGCCGCCATAGGATCCGAGCCAGCCGGCAACGGCATCGACATCCACGCCATATGCGACAAAAATTTTCTTTGTCATTTCATTCTCCCTTAGATGTTGAAGATTGGATGGGTAAGTGCGGGGAGGAGCTGCTCGGCCTGAGCCAGCACCCCCTCATCATTGCCAGAGGCGGCGGACAGCAGGATCGAACCTTCGACACGGCCCGCTGCATCGCGCAGCGGCACCGCGAGGCCGGGCCAGTCCAGCAGGCTCCCGATCATCGTGGCCGCGAGCAGTCTGGCGTTCAGCTCCTGCGCCGCCTTCTGGTCGTTCAGGTAGACCGGCAGCGGGTGGCGCAGCGAGGGCACCGTGGGGAAGGCGAGCAGCCTGTCGCCGATCTCGGCGCGGGCCGCCGCAATCAACTGCTCCCGTTTCTGCAGGTAACCGGCATAGTCCGCATCGCTCAGGACCGGCGCCTGCTGCAGCCGCGTGCGGATCACCGGGTCGATCTTGCTGGCCTCGTCACTGGCCAGCAGATCCGCATATTTCCGCCGGGCCTCGATCGCGACCAGTGGTCCCGCAGTGGCGGTCAGGGCGCGCAGCTCGTCCACCGCTTTTAGGTGTGCGGCGCGCACGGTCCATCCCACAGCGTCCAGACGGCTCAGCGCCGCCTGATAGGCCGCGGTGACCTCCGGGTCCCAGACCGGCCCGAGGCTCTCTGACAGATCGAGGATCTCGGTCTTTGCCGTGTCGGGGCTGGTTGCTGGCCTCGTGTTCAGAATGTGATCCGCTGCGCGCAGCACGTCAAAGGACCGCGCGAATGTGCCAACGGTATCAAGCGTCCGGGACAGCTCGTGCACGCCGGTTCGATCATAGCGGCTCGCACTGGGCTTGAAGCCGAAGATGCCATTCAGCGCCGCAGGCAGCCGGACGGAGCCCGAGGTATCGGTGCCGATCCCGAGATCGGCCAGCCCCGCCGCAACCAGCACCGCCGAGCCCGAGGAAGAGCCGCCCGGCAGCAGCGGCACCGTCTCTGACAGGGCAGAGGGCGGGGTGCCGAAATGCGGGTTGATGCCAAGGCCCGAGAAGGCAAATTCCGAGAGGCCGGTCCGCCCCAGCGATACGCCACCGGCGGCCTCGATCAGAGAGACACAGGCTGCGTCCCGCGTCGCAGGCTGCGCGGATTTGCGCAGCGCCGAACCGCAGGTGGTGATCTGGCCCGTCTGGTCGATAATGTCCTTCCACAGGACGCTGATCCCGTCCAGAGGCCCTAACGCCTGACCACGGGACGCGCGGTCTTCGGCCTGTGCGGCCTGCCTCATCGCGCGTTCTGCGGTGATCGCGGTGCAGGCGCCTGTCTCTTGCCAGCATTCCAGCGCGTGCAGCGCGGCGGCCGTTCGTTCCGTCACCGGAACTGTCGTTGTCCCGGTCGAGTGGTGCTCTTCAAAAAATATCATGATGGTCTCCACGGGCGGGTGCGATCTGGCCCCGCCCGGATTGATCGGCTTAGAGGTCTTCGCGAGCGATCGCATCCGACGGGATGTCTGCGGTTCTGACCCGCTGCATGCCGTTTTCCGCCGTGTAGACCCAGTTCAGATCCACCGAAGTCGCGAGGTATTTCGCATCGTCCGGGTCGTTGATCTCGGCCTGCTGATGACGCGGCAGAACCCAGGCTTTCATCAGGACGAAATACACCGCCATCGCAGCCGGGAAGCCGACGACATAAGCGTATTGGATGAAATACAGCGCCAGCCCGCCACCAACGGCCCAGGCGATCAGACCCGCCGGGTTCCAGCCGCCAAAGTAACGGAACTGGCCGTCTTCGCGGTAGAGGTCCGGCACGTTCAGGCGGCGACCCCGGATCAGGAAATAGTCGCAAACCATGATGCCACCGACAGCAGACAGCATCGCGCCATACATGCCGAGGTAGGTGAACAGGTGATTCAGGATCAGCCAGGGCATGGTGAGCGTACCGACGATACCCGCAATCACGATGCCCATCGCATAGGTGATGCGCGGCGCGCCAGCGTTCACAAAGGTCAGCGCGGCCGGGATCAGGTTTGCACTGGTGTTGGTGGACCACTGCGCGAGGATGACCATCGCGAGCAGCACGACCAGCGTCACCCCGGTGCCCTGCGCCTGAATGACGTTGATCGGGTTCCAGTCTCCGGTCGCGATAAAGGAAACCGCCCCGATCAGCGCGATCCAGCTCTGCGCCACCGGCAGGGCGATGAACTGCGCCGCAAAGATGTTGCGGTTGCGACGGAAGAAGCTTTTCTCGCCGCCGTTCGTCTTCAGAAAGCGGGTGATATTGGGGATATCCACCGCAAGTGCCGACCAGAACGCCATATTGGCCACGAAGAGCGCAACGATGCTCATTTCCGCGTCACCGGCAAAGGTCCAGATGTTATGGCCGCTCGCCGAGGCGACGTTTTCGAGGGTGTAATACATCCAGATCGAGATCGCGATGATCGCAGGCGCCGCAATGCTGGCGAGCAGCTGCACGGCCCGGATGCCCATCGCGGTGTTGATGATCTGGATCAGGCCGAAGGCGACATACCAGAAGACCCAGCTGTCGAAGCCGCCCAGATAGGACACGATACCGTTCAGCGCGAGCGCTCCGAGGTAGGTCTGGATGCCGAACCAGGCCGCCGCCACGATGCCGCGGGTGACCGAAGGCAGGTGGGTGCCGACGGTGCCGAACGGCGCCCGCAGATAGACCGCAAAGCTGATGCCATGCTCGGTGCCGATGTCTGCCGTCAGCGCCATCACCAGACCAAGCACAAGATTGGCAAGGAAAATGGTTCCGATCACCGTCGCCAGAGGCAATCCGGCAACCCCGCCCGCGCCGAGCTGGAAGGTCGCGATAATGACCGCCATACCAATCCAGATCCACACGTAGCCTAGTCCACCAATGGTCCGCTGATTGAGCCAGACCGGCAAAATTGAAGCTTCTAACAGATGCGATTGTTCATCCGCCCTCGGGGGCTGCGCCGCCGCTTCTGAATATGCCATTTCGTGTCCTCCCATATTATAATGATCTTTAGTATTCATAAGATCATTTTAAAGAAAGGGAAGCCTTTTGTTTCCCAGTGCAGCGGCCTAAGATAGGTTGCAGTTGGGGATTAGGGGCTCGGCGCATGTCAGTTGAGTGGCTGGAATCCGAAACAGAACGCAAAAGCGAAGTTTGAAATTTGTCCATAATTCCCAGATACATATCGATTTCCCAAGCGATCAAAGATGCCATAGAGGCTGGGCGGTTGGAGACGGGGCAAGTCCTGACCGAAGAGCCATTGGCCCGGCATTTCGGCACCAGCAGAACCACGATCAGAAAGGCGCTTGCCGAGCTCCATTCTGCAAAAATGATCACCCGCTTCGAAGGCCGGGGCTTTCTGGTCGGGACTGATTCTTCTGTCCCGCCCCGTCGGGATTCGATTGAACAGGCCCTGTTCGATTCAACAGCAAGCCGCAGCGTTCCAAGAGCGCTGTCCAACCCTGATCAGATCCTGCCAGTCCTGCGCGATGAGCTGATCCGCGCCCTTCCCTTCGGCCCTCTGCAAATCAACGAGAGCAAGCTCACCGAGCGCTTTTCCGTCAGCCGCTCGGTCGTCCGCGACATGCTCTCGCAACTCCGCAGTTCCGGCATCGTAGAGAAGAATGAGCGCTCCAAATGGGTGTTGCCGGTTCTGACCGCTCTGGACGTGCGCAATCACTATCAGTTGCGCATCCTGCTGGAGCCTGTGGCGCTGGCAGAGGCGGCGCCACATATCGAAAAAAGCCACATTGAACGGGCCTTGGTGCGGGCACGGGAGCTGGACCGCCACGACGGGGATCTGGATGCAGAGGACATTTCCGAAATGGAAAACGCCTTGCATGTGCAGGCGCTGTCTGGCTGCCGCAACGACCACTTGCTCAAGACCCTTCAAAAATCGCGCTTGGTCTTGGCAATCAATGAAATGTTCCGCCTGCTTCTTGGTCGGTCGCCGGGGACCAGCCGTCTCATTTCAGAACACATCGCGGTTCTTGAAGCTCTGGCGCGCAACGATACAGCCGCCGCGGCCTCCTTACTGGAATTTCATCTTCTGGAAGCAAGGGAACGTACCTGCAAAAGGTTGCAAACCCTTTCGGTATTACTGCCACCAGAATTGCCCAGTTATCTGACGCCAGGAACGATCTCGATAAACCAGACCGCATTGCTCAACGGAAAGTAGCGACTTCGGGACGCAATAGCCTGTACCTTTGGTTCGGGCGGCAACCACACCGCTGCGAGAGGATAAAAGCTGCTTTGGGAGCGGGGTGCCAGATTGATCGGACGGCTGCCCTTAGTGAGCTGCACAGAGGACGTCACGTGTACTACATCTTTGGCGAGATGCCCCATGCCAGGGCGGGAAACCACCAGCCCGTTGCGACTGGCTTTGCGTCCGGTTTGCGACTGTTGACTTGGCGCATCGTCCGCGGTGTCCAGGCAAATTGGCTGCTAAAGCTTAGATCCGGCTGCTCAGGCGGTTAGCCATTGCTCCAGCTTGGCCGGGTCGGGAAGTCCGCCCACATGGACAAGCTTGCCGTCCACCGCGAGCCCGGGTGTCGACATGACACCTGCCATTGCGATGGATTTCGCGTCCGTCACCTTTTCGAGGGTGATTTCAACGCCCAGTTTCGCTGCTGCGTCGCGGACCATGTTCTCTGTGGTTTCACAGCGCTTGCAGCCGGGACCGTAGACTTTGACAGATTTCACGGGATGTCCTTTCAAGAGCGGATCTATGGGGGCGTTTACAGAAGGAAGTTGAACAGATAGCCAGTGGCGAGAATACCGGCGGCAACAATGGCGATAAAAATCGCGATCAGCCGCAGGGTCAGCACCTGTTTGAGAATTATCATTTCGGGCAGCGACAGAGCGATCACCGACATCATGAAAGCAAGCGTCGTGCCAAGGGCCGCGCCCTTGCCAAGCAGTGCCTCGACGATGGGAATGACACCCGCGGCATTGGTGTACATCGGCACGCCCAAGACGACCGCCGTCGGCACTGACCACCATGCCTCACCGCCCATGATTTTCAGCATCATCGCTTCGGGGACATACCCGTGGATCAGCGCGCCAATTCCGATCCCGATCAGCACCCAGATCCAGACTTTGCCGACAATCTCCCGGACTTGCTCTGCGCCGGTTTTCAACCTGTCGACGAAAGTAACCGTCTCCTCGGGGAGGGCACCAACAGGACCTGCATTCAGGTCGCGCACCCAGTCCTGCAGATAGCGTTCCAGTCGCATCTTTCCCATCACGTAGCCGGTGACGGTTGCGATCGTGAAACCGAATACAAGGTAGATCGTGGCGATTTTCCATCCCACCAGAGCATAGAGCAGCCCAAGTCCGACCGGGCCGACCATCGGACCGGCAATCAGGAACGAAAACGTCACGCCCAAGGGAACCCCTGCGGAAACGAAACCGATGAAAAGGGGCACGGATGAGCAAGAACAAAACGGTGTCAGAACACCAAGAAAGGCGGCCAGCGGATAGCCAAAGAACTCCCGCTTGCCAGCCAGGATGGTACGCGTCTTTTCCGGGCTGAACCAGCTGCGCAGGACACCCGTCACGAAGACGATGCCGGTAAGAAGCAGGAGCACTTTGGGGACGTCATATACGAAGAAGGCGATCGCTTCGCCGGTGTGACTGTCACGGGCAACGGGCAAAAGGCTGGTGACCCATTCAGAAAACGGGATCAACTGCCTGTATACCAGCCAGCCAACGACCGCGGCCCCGACAACAGCCGCATACCACAGCCAATCCGGTGCCGCATGCTTCGCGGAGAGTCCTTGGGTATCTGTGGTCATGCCATCTCCTGTTCGAGAGAGTTTTCCGCCAGCAAGACCGCAGAGATGACAGCCGCGATTTCTGCCGGGATACTCGGGTTCTGACGATACCTGACCCATTGAGCGTCTCGCCGGTCGATAACCAGACCAGCTTCGCGCAGCACCTTCATGTGTCGCGACATGCGGCTTTGGCTTACATCAAGCCGCTCCATCAACTCACAGACGCAGTGCTCGCCGCCGTCCCAAACGATGGCGAGGGCGGCGCGGCGGGTCGAGTCATAAATGGCGTTTAGTATCTCTTGCATGACGCATGTATATGCGGCCTACCGCATATGCGCGTTGATCCACGTCAACTGGCCCCATTGGGTGAATCTCTGGATCTCAGCCTGTGGTGCTTGCTCAGCGAAGTCTGCTTCTTTGGGGCGCGGCATCGCCGCGGTGACAACCATTTGTGCAACCCGGAATGCCCTGTCTGTGATCGGTTTTTCGCCGGTGCTGCTTGAAAGAGGCAGCGGTCCGCAGCAGGCCCGGAGAGCCGCGCCGTGGTCTAGCCTTCAGGTCAACGCGGCCTGCGCAGCACGCCGTACTGCGCATAGCCGCGGTAAAGCTGGCGATGCTCTGCCGTGCCGCCGGTCTCTGCGGCAATCCTGTGCAGGGTGGTTTCAAGGTTCAGCCGCGGACTGACGTGGAATTTCGCCAGCCATCGGCGCAGGGATGCTTCGAACCAGTCAGGCCATCCGGATTGATCCGAGAAATCCACCACATGCAGTTCACCGCCGGGCTTCAGGTGCACCGCTGCCATGCGCAGGGCGGTCTTCCAGTCCGGGATCATCGAAATCCCGTAGGATACAAAGATCCGGTCGAACCGGGGGCGCTGAAACAGCGCGGCGCCGTCAAAATCGCAGGCGTCTGCCTGAGCCAGCTGTGCCCGGTCTTTCAATTTCGCCTTTGCCGAACGCAGCATCTGGGACGAAATATCCAGCCCGTAAAAGGCACAATGCGGGTATCTGCGGGCCGCCAGATGCAGGTTGCGCCCGGTGCCGCAGGCGACCTCCAGGATATGTGCACCTTCCTTGGGGGCGAGGTCTGCAATCAAACGGTCGCGTCCGAACAGGTAGTATTTGCGGGTGAGATCATAGATCACCCGCTGATGGCGATAGGTCTGATCCATCAGATCAGCGTGGGTATCGGGCGCTGAATCAAACATGGGAAAGCCCCTTGTAGCGGTAGAGGTGGAAGGCGCCGTAGATGGCCGAACGATCCTCTGCCGTACCTTCGGCCGAGGCTTCAGCGTCATAGGTCCATTGGTTCAGAAGATCGGGCCGGACCCGGCCGGGCAGGATATCGGCGCTGCCGCCGGTGCGGAAAATCACCCGTGCGCCCGGTCTTGCCGTGCGGGTGATCTGCGCCCAGAGCGCATTCAGCTGCGTATCATTCATCCAGTCCTGCGCATCCAGCAGCACGTAGCCGTCCTTGCACCCGTCCGGTTCGGCTTCCAGCAGATCGGTGAGGGAGCGGTTCACGATCCGTCCGTTGTCTGCACTCTGCCGCAGAGCCTCGAAGTTCTCCCGGTTCAGGTAGGGTGGCAATGATCCATCCGGGGCGGGGTCGTATTGCCGGGCAAAGGCCTGCCAGGCGAAATAATTCTCCCGGATCGGGAAATCGCACATCAGCTTGCGCACCCGTTCGCGCAGGACCGGCAGGACGTCGCCACCACCGTCAGCGGCGAGCTTGTCATACTGCGCCGGCGGGATGCCAAGGCCGAACAGGGCGGCGCGGAACCCGGCCAGTTTGCGCACCAGCCACATGTCGAACAGCGGCGCGATCTCTTCATCGAAAAACGCCTGCTGATCCTCTAACGTCCGCGCGGCCAGAAGCGGCGCGAAGTCTACGCGGCCAAGGCGGGCCACTAGATGCACAGCGCCGAGGAAACGCCCCAGCAGACCGTGCCGGTAAAACCGGTTTTGAAACACGGAGATCCGGCGGCGGATCGGTTGCCGCGCGTCCCAGAAATCCCGCGTGTGCGGGTCAAGATTGGGGCGGATGTACCGGTCATAGAGCGCGACATTGCTGGCCAGATCGGCTCGGGCAAAGAACTGGTAGAACGCCGCATGATCCGGCAGGCAGCGCGCTGCGGTCAGTTTCAGCTGCCCCAGCGCCACATGGGCAGGCGACAGATCGACGGCGGTAACCGACGCGGGGCCTGCAGTGAGATAGGACATTAGGTTGCAGCTGCCGGACGCGATACAGACCAGATTGTCTCCCGGCTTGATATTCAAGGCTGCCATATCGACAACCGGATCTTCCCAGATCTGCGGATAGACAAGGCCCAGGAACAGCCGCGAGAACAGATGCTCCAGCCGTCCGGTTGCGGCATCGCCATCCTGCAAAACGGCAGCATCCAGCCGCGCCTGTGCGGTCGTACTCATCGGGGGCACCTCTCATACATTTTCAAGTTGCCTGTCTTTTTCGGACTGTTTGTCCTTGCGCCGCGCCCGGCGGCTGCGGTGATGGGCGCGGCGGGCCGAGCGGGTCCAGTCGATCAGCACCAGTTGCCCGTCTTCCTGTTCCGCCACGGCAGTGCAGCTCTCGACCCAATCGCCGGTGTTGACGTAGGAAATCTCGCCAATATCGCGGAGGGCGGCGCTGTGGATATGACCGCAGATAACCCCGTCATAACCACCGCGCCGGGCCTCGGCAGTCAGGACGTTTTCATATTCGCTGATGAAATTGACCGCCTGTTTGACCTGATGCTTGGCCCATTTGGACAAGGACCAGTATTGCCCGCCCCAAAGATGCCGAAGCCGGTTGATGCGGGTGTTGAGCCAGAGCATGAAATCGTAGGCCCGGTCTCCAAGGTGGGCCAACCATTTTGCATTGACCACCACGGAATCGAACTGGTCGCCATGGGTCACCAGATAGCGTTTGTTGTTGGCGGCGATGAAATCTGCCGTCTGCACCACCTCGATGCCGCCGAAATGCGTCCCGAGGTAAGAGCGCAGGAATTCGTCGTGATTGCCGGGGATCAGATAGATCTCGGCGCCATCATGGGCCTTTGCCAGGATTGCCTGCACCACATCATTATGGGCCTGCGGCCACAGGAAGCCTTTGCGCTGGATCCGCCAGGCGTCGATGATGTCCCCCACCAGGTAATAGCTGTCCGCGTCGTGACTGTTGAGGAAGTCAAGCAACAGTTCGGCCTGGCACCCCGGGGTACCCAGATGGATGTCAGACAGAAAGAGGGTGCGGTACTTCATCGTGCTCGCCCGTGCTGCTGCGCGTGGCGCCAGAGGTACCGCAGCTAATTGACAGAAGCATGACGTTCCTGGCCCGGAGCGTTTCGGCCGACCCGGAGAGATGTAAGGTTACTGAAAGCTTGCTGCGGCATCCGGTGGCGCAGGCAGAGGCTTGTCATCAGTTCTTTCGTCCGCGCCGCGCCAGCCGCAATGGCCGGAGATTTCCGGTGATCGAGGCAACGAAGCGTCCCAGGCGACAGCAGCTGAAGACGGCCCAGACCAGATATATTTTACCGGAGGTATGCCCCTTGCATGGACGATTTGCCGAAGCCGTGAGAAGGCTGAACGCCCGCCTGTCACAGGTCAGGCGACCGGAGCTGTCGCCGACGATGCTCAACATATTGGTCGCCACTTATATGCTGGTGGCCTTCAACGCGGCGTTCTGGCGGCATCTCTCGACGCTGTTCGAGGGCGCGCCGATGAATGTGGTGCTGTTCGGGGCTGCGGTCTGGATGCTGACGTTCTTTACCCTTAGCCCGTTCAGCTGGCCGCGCGTGCAGCGCCCGGTGGCTGCCATTCTCATTCTGCTGGCGGCGGCGGCCTCATGGTATCAGGGGCACCTGGGCATCATGATCGACAAGCTGATGATCCAGAACGTGATGAACACTACCTATGCGGAATCCCGGCAACTGATCACGCTGCCCTATCTTCGTTACATGGGGCTGACTGGCGTGCTGCCCGCTGCCTTGCTGTTCTGGCCGCGCATCACCTATCCGAAGTTCCGGCATATCCTGTGGAAGCTGCCGCTGACTGCTGTCGCAAGCTTCGCGATGACGTTCGGTTTCCTGTTCGTCAACCTCAAGGCAAATGCCTCGGTCATCCGAGAGCATCACGAGTTGATGGGCAGCTACCAGCCCGGCGCCACCATTGGCGCCATCGCCCGCTACGCCAAGATGGAAATCCGGGCCAGCAACACAGAAGTCGCACCGCTGGGACAGGATGCAGCCAAGGGGGAAGACCTGCTGGCGGCAAAAAAACCGGTTCTGCTGGTGATCTTCGCCGGAGAGACCGCCCGCGCGCAGAATTTCGCGCTGAATGGGTATGCGCGGAACACCACGCCGCAGCTGGCGGGGCTTGATCTCCTCAATTTCAGCGAAACCTCGTCCTGTGGAACATCGACGGCGGTGTCGCTGCCCTGCATGTTCTCCGCGCTGGGCCGGAGTGACTACAGCCATCGCGCTTTCATGGGGCAGGAGAACCTTTTGGATGTGCTGGATCATGCCGGGGTGCAGCCTGTGTGGATCGACAACAACACCGGGGATCAGCGGATCGCCCGGCGCACCGGGGCGCGGCAGGTCGATGTTACGCTTGATCCGGCGGCCTGCGCCGATGGGGAGTGCAGCGATGCGGCGCTTCTTGGGGCGCTGGCGCAGCAGATCGGAGCGATCAAGGAAGACACCGTGCTGGTGCTGCATATGATCGGCAGCCACGGGCCCGCCTACTACAGGCGCTACCCCGAGGCGTTTGCCCGCTTCACGCCTGATTGCAGAACAGCCGAGTTCGACTATTGCACGCCGGAAGAGATCGTGAACGCCTATGACAATACCATCGCCTATACCGACCACATCCTGGCCAAGGCGATTTCAATGCTGAACGCGCAGGACCATGCTCTACCGGCGTTGATGTATATCTCGGATCACGGTGAATCCCTGGGGGAGGGTGGGTTGTACCTGCATGCCGCGCCGATGTTCATGGCGCCGGAGGCGCAGACTCGGGTGCCGTTCCTGATGTGGCTGCCGGAAAGCTATCGCGATGCGATGCATCTTGATGGCGCCTGTCTGAAGGATATGACCGATCAACCTGTCAGCCAGGACAATCTGTTCCATACGGTTCTGGGCCTCCTCGACATCCGCACCGAGGTCCGGCAGCCGGAGCTGGATCTGGCGTCGCGCTGCCGTATCGCGAGGCCCGCAACATGACGGTACGTGATCAATCGCAGGGCGCAGCCCCGCAAGAAATCCCGCCTGCCGTGACCGGCGTTGCGCATGTCTTTGCCGCTGCCCGGTATTCTCTTGGCGGATTGCAGCGGTTGATGGGGGAAACCGCCGCCCGGCTGGAGCTTGTCGCGGGGGCTGGGACGGGGTTCCTGCTGCTGGTTCTTGGGGCCTCTGCTCTACAGCTTGCGGCCTTTGCCATTCTCTTTGCACTCCTGCTGGCGGTTGAGGCGCTCAATACCGCGATCGAAGTGCTGACCGACCGTATATCGCCCGAATGGTCGGTGCAGGCAAAACACGCAAAGGACCTTGGCTCTCTGGCGGTTGCGCTGCTGATCATTTCCAATGCCTTGTGTGTCGGGGGGATCCTGCTGTCGCTGTTTGGCTAGCCGCAACTCCGGTGCGGCCAAAGGTATCATGGGTCAGGCGGGACGGCAGTCTACGGCGTCATGGGACCGGTAGAAACAGGCGCCAAAGGGCCGCCTTCGCGGCTGCCCAAAAAATCGGCGCCCGCGTCTGAGCCGTCACAAAACGGCCACGAAGAGTTTGACTTCCCGGTCCTGTTAAGCCTTATTGGACCTACATGGCGACCTGATCGCCGTTGGCAATTGAGCCCCGATCACCCTCTTGCAGGGTGGCGGGGCTTTTTCGTTTGTGGGGTACTATGCTAGAATTCGATCTTGGTCTGGTCTTCTCGACCTCTGGACCCTACGCCGCGCTGGGACAGGCCGGACTGGCGGGGGCCG
This sequence comes from Phaeobacter sp. CC-HEC084, assembly GCF_059429255.1. Lineage (NCBI taxonomy): Bacteria > Pseudomonadati > Pseudomonadota > Alphaproteobacteria > Rhodobacterales > Roseobacteraceae > Phaeobacter > Phaeobacter sp. CC-HEC084. The sequence goes on along the minus strand of NZ_JCAIJQ010000004.1, from coordinate 447,119 downwards.
AGCTGGCCATCGCCGATCTGGAGCGCGAGGGAATTGCCCGAATTGCGCCCGTGACCTGTGATCCGGCGGGCCGCCCCGAGGCCTATGAAGCGATGACCCGCGATATCCTTGCTGGTGGTGTGTCACACGTGGTGGGCGCCATCACCTCCTGGAGCCGCAAGGACATGATTCCGGTGCTGGAGCGTTATGGCGCGATGCTGTGGTACCCGTGCCCCTATGAGGGCTTCGAAAGCAACGATCACGTCGTCTACATGGGGGGCGCGCCGAACCATCATATGATCCCGCTGCTGGACCGGGTGCTGAGCCAAGGCACGCGCCGTGCCTACCTGCTTGGCTCCAACTATGTCTGGGGCTGGGAAACGCTGCGTCTGGCCCGCGAACGGCTGAGCGCCGCCGGGGTTGAGATCGTCGGCGAGCGTTTCGTACCGCTTGGCGATGTGGACTCCGATCTGGCCCTCTCCGAGATCATCGCCGAGCAGCCGGATGTTGTCGTCAATTCGCTGATCGGTCCGTCGAATGAGGCGTTCTTGCGCGGACTGCCCACCGGACAGCGCCCGACAATCCTGTCCTGCAACCAATCCGAAGCGGATCTTGATGTGCTGGGCCAATATGGCGACGGGATCATCTCGGCCGGGACCTATTTCGAGCCGCTTGGCCCCGAGGATTTCGTGCGCCGTGCCCGGGAAAAATCGCCGAACGGGCGCTGTTCCTGCGTCTTTGCCACCTCCTATGCCAGCGTTCGCATTCTGGCCGAAACCGTCGCGAAAACCGGGACCACCGCGCCAAGGGCGGTGTTCCATGCGGCCTGCGATGCGCGCCATGAAACGGTTCTGGGGCCGGTTCAGATCGACCCCATCACCCGACACGCATCGCTGACACCGCATATCGCGCAGGCCGAGAACGCACAGTTTCATCTGCTGTCTTCTGCCGAGGGCCCCGTCGCTGCGGACCCCTATCTGACCTGCGTTCCCCTTGTATCCGCCCCGCCGCTCCAGACGCCCAGTTTGAGGATCGTAAAATGACCTATAGCTTCGCCGGAAAACACGCTCTTGTCCTGCATCCCAGCGCTGAAATGCGGGATCAACTGGTCCGACGTCTGGGCACGCTTGGCATCAAGGCCGAAGGGCGCTGGCCCGCGCTGGAAGAGGCAGATGTCCGCGCTGATCTGCTGGTTCTGGACCTTGACCGGGCCGAGGACGGGCAATTCCCCTGGTCGCCGCAATCTGCGCCTATGCCGATCCTTGGGCTGATCGGGTCGGAAACGCCGGGACGCCTGGAATGGGCCGTGCGGCAGGGTCTGGACGCCTATCTGCCGGTCAATGCCACCGCCAATATCTACTCGGCGCTGGTGCTGGGCTTTTCCCGGTTCAAGGAGCGCATGGAAACCCGCCGCCGTGAGGCTGAAAGCAACCGGCGCGCCTCGATGCGGCTGGAGTTGTTGCAGGCGGTTCTTGTCATCATGCGCTCTGAGGGCGTCGATGAGGCGACGGCCCTGAAGAAACTGCGTGCCTTTGCCATGGTAGAGCGCGTCGCCTTGGAAGATGCTGCCGTCCGGTTTCTGGCGCGCCCGGCCATGCGGGGGCAGGCATGACGATGACAGCAGCCACAGACGGTCAGATGACAGCAGGCCGCGGCGCGCGCAGCCGACGTGTGATTTATGAGCTGATGACCCGGCCGCGCTCGGCCTTTGGGATGGTGATCATCATCCTGATGGTGGGCGCCGCGTTGCTGGCGCCGTGGATCATGCCGCATGACCCGTTTGAGCAGAGCTTTGACGGGCTAAGTCTGGCCGGGGCGCCTCTGCCGCCGGGCGCGGATTTCCCGCTGGGCACGGATCTTTTGGGGAGGGATCTGGCTTCGCGGCTTATTCTGGGGACGCGCACCTCACTAATCATCGGTATCCTTGCCAATGGGATCGCGATCCTGCTGGGCGCCGGGGTTGGCATTACGGCAGGCTATTTCGGCGGCTGGATCGGCGCGGTGCTGATGCGCTTTACCGATCTGATGATGGCCTTTCCGGCGCTGCTGCTGGCGATTGTTCTGGCGGCGATCTTTCAGCCCTCGCTGCTGATCGTGGCGCTGGTCATCGCGATGGTGAACTGGGTACAGATGGCACGGGTGATCTATACCGAGACCCGGTCGCTGGCCGAGCGTGATTTCATCACCGTGCAGCGGGCGCTGGGCGCGGGCCACCTGCGCATCCTGTTCAAACACCTGCTGCCGCATCTTTTGTCGTCCATCGTCGTCTTTGGCACTCTGGGGATTTCGACAACGGTCTTGCTGGAGGCGACGCTGTCCTTCCTTGGCGTGGGCGTGCAGCCCCCGATGCCAAGTTGGGGCAATATCATCTTTGAAAACCAGACCTATTTCACCACCGCCCCCTGGCTGGTTTTCTTCCCCGGCATTGCGATCCTGTTGCTGGCGCTGGCCTTTAATCTGGTGGGCGATGCCCTGCGCGACATTCTTGATCCGACCCTGAAAGGACGCCACTGATGCAGGCCTATCTTGTCCGCCGCCTGATGGAGAGCGTGCTGATCCTTCTGGGGATCACGCTGGTGACCTTTATCCTGCTGTATCTGGTGCCGGCCGATCCGGCGCGGCAGATTGCCGGGCGGTCGGCCACCGCCGAAACGGTGCAGAACATCCGCGATCAGCTGGGGCTGAACGATCCCTTTGTCGTGCAGTACTGGAACTACCTGACGGCGCTGTTACAGGGCGACATGGGGCGCAGCTATCTGCAACGCGCCGAAGTCTCCGAGCTGATCGCCGCGCGGCTGCCTGCCTCCCTGTTGCTGATGGTTGCGGCCATCGTGACCGAGCTGGTGTTCGGCCTGACCATCGGTATCGTCGCGGCCCTGCGCCGCAACAAGCCCGCAGACCACGGGCTGATGATCTTCAGCTTTGTCAGCATCTCGGCGCCGCAATTCGTCATCGGCATTCTGCTGCTCTATGTCTTTGCGGTGAAACTGGGCTGGTTCCCGATTGGCGGTTACGGCACCTTTGGCCATGTGGTGCTGCCTGCGGTGACGCTCGGGTTTCTCGGTGCGGGCTGGTACAGCCGCATGATGCGTTCCAGCATGATCGACGTGCTGGGCCAGGATTTTGTCCGCACCGCGCGGGCCAAGGGGCTGGGCAAGGCCCGTATCATCCTGCGGCACGTCATTCCCAATTCCATTCTTCCCATCATCGCGATGATCGGCATCGACATCGGGCTGTTCATGTCCGGCATCGTGGTTGTGGAAAGCGTCTTTGGCTGGCCCGGGATCGGCCAGCTGGCCTGGCAAGCGATCCAGCGCGTGGACATTCCGGTCATCATGGGTGTGACCATGGTTTCGGCCACCGCGATCGTTCTGGGCAATCTTCTGGCGGACCTCGTGGCGCCGGCAATCGATCCCCGTATCAAGACCAAATAGAAACGGTAAAACCAACAGAGGACTGAAATCATGAAGAAATTTCTTTTAACCGGTGTCGCCGGACTGGCTTTGTGCGGCCATATGGCAGCCGCAGAGGTGAATGCAGATGCCCCGATGGGTGGCACCATGACCGTCACCTACAAGGACGATGTCGCCACGCTGGACCCCGCCATCGGCTATGACTGGCAGAACTGGTCGATGATCAAATCGCTGTTCGACGGGCTGATGGGCTATGAGCCGGGCACAACGACGCTGCGCAACGAACTGGCGTCCGACTATGCCATTTCCGAGGACGGTCTGACCCATACCTTTACCCTGAAGGACGGGATCAAGTTCCACAACGGCCGCGAGATTGTCGCCGAGGATGTGAAATACTCGCTAGAGCGCGTCACCAACCCCGAAACCCGTTCTCCTGGCGCAGGCTTCTTTGGCATGATCGCGGGTTTTGACAGCTGGAACGCGGGCGAAGGCGAGGGGCTTTCGGGCGTCAAGGTGATCGACGACAAGACCATCGAGATCACCCTGTCCCGTCCCGACGCGACCTTTGGCCATGTGATGGCGCTGAACTTTGCCTCCATCGTGCCCAAGGAAGCGGTCGAGGCGGCTGGCGAAGATTTTGGTCGCCAGCCGGTCGGCTCGGGCGCCTTCAAACTGGCGGAATGGGCGCCGGGCCAGCGCGTGGTGTTCGAACGGTTCGCCGATTACCACCGCGCCAACCTGCCCAAGCTGGATCAGGTGACCTTTGAAATCGGACTGGAGCCCACCGTTGCCCTGCTGCGTCTGCAACAGGGGCAGGCGGATGTGCCCGGCGACGGCATCCCACCCGCGCAGTTCCTGCAGGTGATGAACGATCCGGCACAGAAGGATAACGTTATCGAAGGTGGCCAGCTGCACACCGGTTACATCACACTGAACACCCAGATGGCGCCGTTCGACAATGTCGCCGTGCGCAAGGCCGTCAACATGGCGATCAACAAGGACCGTATCGTCAAGCTGATCAACGGCCGTGCGGTTCCGGCAAACCAGCCGCTGCCGCCGTCGATGCCGGGCTACGCCGAGGATTACGAAGGCTATGCCTTTGATCCCGCCGCCGCCAAGGAAATGCTGGCCGAGGCTGGTTTTGCCGATGGGTTCACCACCGAGCTTTATGTGATGAACGTCGATCCCAACCCGCGGATTGCACAGGCGATCCAGCAGGACCTCAAGGAGATCGGTGTCACCGCCGAGATCCGCAGCCTTGCACAGGCCAATGTGATCGCCGCAGGCGGTGAGGCCGATCAGGCGCCGATGATCTGGTCCGGCGGCATGGCCTGGATCGCCGACTTCCCGGATCCGTCGAACTTCTACGGTCCGATCCTGGGCTGCGCCGGCGCGGTTCAGGGCGGCTGGAACTGGTCCTGGTATTGCAACGAGGAACTGGACGCCCGCGCTGCCGAGGCGGACGCCATGACCGGCGCGGAAAACGCCGACGCCCGGATCGAGGCGTGGAAATCCATCTATCTGGATGTGATGGCGGATGCCCCCTGGGTGCCGGTCTTCAACGAGCAACGCTTCACCCTGACCTCGGACAGGATCGCGGGCGACGACAGCCTGTTCGTTGATCCGGTCCATATTCCGGTCAACTATGACTACATCTACTCGAAGGATGCTGAATAAAAATGTGTAAGCACTGTGATTACACGATCCACGGTGCACACCATCACGGGTGGGACAATTCGCTCCCGCCCGTGGAAACGGTGGCTCCCGGATCGCGCCTGCATTTCCAATGTCTCGACAGTTCGGGCGGGCAGTTCAACAAGGACAGCACCAGCGCGGATGTGCCCAATCTGGATTTTGGCAAGATCAACCCGGTCACCGGGCCGATCTATGTCGATGGGGCCAAACCCGGCGATGTGCTGAAGGTCAAGATCGAAGCCTTCCACCCCTCGGGGTTCGGCTGGACGGCGAATATTCCGGGCTTTGGCCTGCTCGCCGATCAGTTCACCGATCCCTACCTCAAGGTCTGGGATTACGATGCGGAAACCCTGGCGCCATCGCTGTTCTCCGATCTGGCCAAGGTGCCGCTGAAACCCTTTGCCGGGACCATCGGTCTGGCCCCGGCCGAGGCAGGCCTGCATTCTGTGGTGCCGCCGCGCCGCATGGGCGGGAATCTCGATATCCGTGATCTGGCGGCGGGCACCACGCTGTATCTGCCGGTGGAATGCGAAGGGGCGCTGTTCTCCATCGGTGATACCCACGCCGCGCAGGGCGATGGCGAGGTTTGCGGCACGGCGATTGAATCGCCGATGGATGTGGAGGTCACGCTGGACGTGGTGAAGGGGGAAACCCTGAACTTCCCACGTTTTTCCACGCCGGGGCCGGTGACGCGCCATCTTGATGCCAAAGGGTATGAAGTCACCACAGGCATCGGCAATGACATGATGCAGGCCGCGAAGGATGCTGTCAGCGCCATGGTCGACCTTCTGGGCCGCACCAAGGGATTGTCGGCCGAGGACGCGTACCTTTTGTGTTCCGTCTGTGGTGATCTGCGGATTTCCGAAATCGTCGACATGCCGAACTGGGTGGTCAGTTTCTACTTTCCGAACGTGGTGTTCGAATGAGCGAGACCGTGCTGACAGTGCGCGACCTGAGTGTTCAGGTCGCCACCCCTTCGGGGGCGAAGACGGTTCTGGATGGGCTGTCTTTTGATCTGAAGCGGGGCGAAACGCTCTGTCTGGCGGGCGAAAGCGGTTCCGGCAAATCCATGACCGCGCTGGCGATCATGGGGCTGTTGCCAGAGCCGATGTGCCGCATCGCGGGCGGCTCGGTGAAACTCGGCGATCTGGAGCTGACGACCCTTGGCCCGCGTGGCTACCGCGATATCCGCAGCGTGCGGGTGGCGATGATCTTTCAGGAACCGATGACCTCGCTCAACCCGCTGATGACGGTGCAGGACCAGTTGGCCGAGGTGCTGCTGGAACATGGCGCCTGCAGTCGCGGAGAAGCCCCTGCGCGGGCGCTGAAACTGCTGCAGGATGTGCAGCTGACGGAACCGGAACGGCGACTGAAGCAATACCCCCACGAATTGTCCGGCGGCATGCGGCAGCGGGTGATGATCTCCATGGCGCTGGCCTGCGATCCCGAGGTTCTGATCGCCGATGAGCCGACCACCGCGCTGGACGTGACGGTGCAGGCAGAGATCCTCGATCTGATCCGCGCCTTGCAAAAGGATCATGGAACCGCTGTGCTAATGATTACCCATGATATGGGCGTGGTGGCGGAAATGGCGGATCGGGTGGTGATCCTGCGCCACGGACAAGAGGTGGAAAGCGCCCCTGTGCGCGATCTCTTTGTCGCTCCGCAAAGCGACTATGCGCGGGAATTGCTGGCTGCGGTTCCGCGTCTTGGCACCGCGCCGCCCCGCCCCGAGGTGCAAAACGGCGCCCCGGTGCTGGAGGTCAGCGATCTGTCGGTGCGGTTCGATATGCGCGGCGGTATCCTCAACCGGGTGCAGGCGCGGGTCCACGCGGTGGAACAGGTGTCCTTTACCGTGCGTGCCGGGGAAACCTTGGCGCTGGTCGGGGAATCCGGCTGTGGCAAATCAACAATTGGCAAGGCCCTGTTGGGGCTGGTGCCATGGCAGGGCTCGATCTCGGTTCTGGGGCAGCAGACCTATGGCATGGGCCCAGGCGCGCTGAAGCCGGTGCGCCGGGACATTCAGATGGTGTTTCAGGACCCCGGTGCCTCGCTGGATGCGCGGATGACCGTTGGCGAGCAAGTGGCTGAACCTCTGGTCATTCACGGCCTGTCCAGTGGATCGGAGATGAGTGACCGCACGGCAGAGCTGTTTCGCCGTGTCGGCCTGTCGCCGGACATGATGCAGCGCTATCCGCATGAGTTTTCCGGCGGGCAACGGCAGCGGATCAACATCGCGCGGGCCTTGTCACTGTCGCCAAAGATCCTTGTCGCGGACGAAAGCGTTTCGGCGCTGGATGTTTCGGTTCAGGCGCAGATCTTGGAGTTGTTGCAAAGCCTGCAGGACGAGGACGGGCTAGCCTTCCTTTTCATCAGCCATGACATGGCGGTGATCGAACAGGTTGCGGACCGGGTCATGGTCATGCGTCTGGGGCAGGTGGTTGAGGAAGGCGCGCGTGATGCGGTGCTGCATTCGCCCCGCCATCCCTATACCCGCCGTTTGCTGTCCGCAGTGCCAGTCCCGGATCCCACGCGGCCTCTGCCAGAACGGCAGGCTGGTGATGCCAGTGGAACGCCTGTGCTGCCAGTCGGCCAGTCGCCCGAAAAACTGATCCTGCGCGATCTAGGCGCCGGACACAGGGCCGCTGTCTGACGAGACTGGCACGGGTCCCGAAACGGAAAGGCGCCCCCCTGCAAGACAGGGAGGCGCCTTGGCCGAACGTGCGAATGGACGGCGTCCTTACAGGGCGGCTTTGAAAAGCTCTGTAAGGTTTTCTTCGGTCAGCTCGATCGGGTTGCCGCCGCAAGACGGGTCGATGATCGCGCCCTTGACCAGTTCGGGGATCGAGGCTTCGGTGACACCCAGATCCGACAGCTTGCGCGGGATGCCGAGGCTGTCGTTCAGTTCCTGCACATAGGCGCGGAAGCCGTCAAAGCCGCCTTCAATACCCAGATAGGCCGCCGCCTGGTTGAACCGGTCGGTAATCACCGGGGCGTTGAAGTCCAGAACCGCAGGCATGCAGACCGCGTTGGTGGTGCCGTGGTGGGTGTTGAAATGCGCGCCGATCGGGTGGCTCATGGCGTGGATGGCGCCAAGGCCCTTCTGGAACGCGGTGGCGCCCATGGCTGCGGCGGACATCATCTGCGCGCGCGCTTCGATATCGGTGCCGTCGGCATAGGCGCGGGGCAGGTAATCCTTCACCAGACGCATGCCTTCCAGCGCGATACCCTGGGACATCGGGTGGTAATGCGGCGAGGAGAAGGCCTCGACGCAATGGGCAAAGGCATCAAGCCCGGTGCCTGCGGTGATGAATTTCGGCATACCGACGGTCAGTTCGGGATCGCAGATCACCACGGTGGGCAGCACCTTCGGGTGGAAGATGATCTTCTTCTGGTGGGTGACGCTGTCGGTGATCACCGAGGCGCGCCCCACTTCGGAACCGGTGCCGGCAGTTGTGGGCACCGCGATGATCGGCGCGATGGCGTCGGCGTCGGCGCGGGTCCACCAGTCGCCGATATCCTCGAAATCCCAAACCGGGCGGCTTTGGCCGCACATGAAGGCGACCATCTTGCCAAGGTCGAGACCGGAGCCGCCGCCAAAGGCGATCACGCCGTCATGACCGCCTGCATTATAGGCGGCAACGCCTGCTTCAAGGTTCTTTTCATTGGGGTTGGGATCAACCTCGGAGAACATACCACGACCAAGGCCCGCAGCCTCCATGATGTCGAGCGTGCCTTGGGTGACGGGCAGATCCGCCAGTCCCTTGTCGGTGACCAGCAGCGGTTTCTTGATGCCAGCCTGCGCGCAGGCCTCGGCGAGTTCCTTGATCCGGCCAGCGCCGAATTTGATTGCGGTCGGATAGGACCAGTTTCCAACGAGAGACATGTTGCTACCTTTCGAGATAAATGGCCCGGGGCGCTTGCGGCCCGGGCTGCGCCCGCCCGCCCCCACGGCGGGCGCATTCGCGCCCACCCGGGCGGTCGCCGCCCTTGGGTGTGGAGGGAGCCAAGCTTGTCATGATCAGCCCGTCACCTTTTTCAGGTGATAGGATTTCGGACGGGTCAGGTTGTGATAGCCGATCACCGACAGGCCGCCGCCACGCCCGGTGTTCTTGCAGCCGGTCCAGCACAGGCCCGGGTCCAGATAGTCGGCGCGGTTCATGAAGACGGTGCCGGTCTCGATCTGATCGCCGATGCGCTGGGCGCGGTCCACATCCGAGGTCCAGAGCGATGCCGTGAGGCCGAATTCGCTGTCGTTCATCAGCTTGATGGCTTCCTCGTCCGAGGAGACCTTCATGATGCCCACGACCGGGCCAAAGCTTTCGTCGCGCATCACCCGCATGTCGTGGGTGACATTGGTCAGGATCTGCGGTGTCAGATAGGCGCCGCCGTCATCCTCGGCAAAGGTTTCGATCTGGGCCACGGCGCCCATCTCCAGCGCCTCGGCGATCTGCTCGCGCACTTCCTTGGCGAACCGTACATTGGCCATCGGGCCGATGGAGGTTTCGGGATCCATCGGGTTGCCCAGTTTGTAGCCTTTGACGATCTCGAGCGCCTTGGCGAGGAAGGCGTCATAGACGCTTTCATGCACGTAGATCCGCTCGATCCCGCAGCAGCACTGACCCGAGTTGAACATGGCCCCATCGATCAGCGTGTCGACTGCTGCGTCGATATCCGCGTCTTCCATGACATAGCCCGGATCCTTGCCGCCAAGTTCGGTGCCAACGCCGGTAAAGGTGCCAGCCGCAGCGCGCTCCATCGCCTGACCACCGCCGACCGAGCCGGTGAAGTTCACGAAATCAAAGGCCTTTGCCGCGATCAGTTCAGAGGTGGTGTCGTGATCCAGGAACACGTTCTGGAACACATCCACAGGCACGCCCGCCGCGTGGAAGGCTTCTGCCATGCGTTCACCCACCAGCAGGGTTTGCGTCGCGTGTTTCAGCACCACGGTATTGCCCGCGATCAGGGCCGGGGCCACGGTGTTGATCGCGGTCATATAGGGGTAGTTCCAGGGCGCCACGACAAAGACGACGCCTTGGGGAATGCGTTTGATATAGCGTTTGAAGGTCTCGTCTTCGCCCACTTCGATATCGGCCAGCGCTTCCTTGGCGATCTCCGCCATATGCGAGGCGCGCTCGTTGAAGCCGCCGAATTCGCCGCCAAAGCGCACGGGACGGCCCATCATATGGGCGAGTTCGGGAACGATCTCGTCGTTCATCTCGCCGACCTTGGCGACACCGGCCATCACCAGGTCGATCCGCTCCTGCAGGGGGCGGGCGGCCCAGGCGGCCTGCGCGGCGCGGGCGCGCTCGGCGGCGGCAAAGGCGTCCTCGCGCGAGAGGGTTTCACGCTCCGCAAAAACCGATCCGTCGATCGGCGAGATACATTTCAGTGTCTGGCTCATGCCATCCTCTTGTGTTTGCTGTCAGGGGGCTTTCCCCTGCCGTGTCAGTATTTCGGGGTCCGGAGCAAGGCGCCGTGGCGTCAGGCCCGTTCAAATCCGCGTGCGATTTCGTAGTCGGTCACCACGCGTTCAAAGTCTTCGATTTCCACCTCGGCGGCGCGCACGTAGTGGTCGACCACATCGTCGCCAAAGGCCTTGCGAAGCAGGGTCGAGCCATTCAGCGCCTCGCGGGAGTCGCGCAGGGAGCCGGGCAGCATGCCGGTCTCGCCCTGATAGACGTCACCCTTGGCTGCGGGGGCCAGTTTCAGCTGTTCCTCGATGCCCGCGATGCCTGCAGCCAGCTGCGCGGCCATGGCCAGATAGGGGTTGATGTCCGAGCCGCCGACGCGGCATTCGACGCGCACTGCCTTGGTGCCATCGCCGCAAAGGCGGAAGCCTGCGGTGCGGTTGTCCACCGACCAGATGATCCGGGTCGGGGCAAAGGTGCCCTTCATGAAGCGTTTGTAGCTGTTGATGTAGGGGGCCAGGAAATACATGTAATCGGGCGCGTATTTCAGCATCCCGGCCATGTAGTGTTTCATCAGCTGGCTCATTCCCAGTTCATCGTTTTCGTCATAGAAGGCGGGTTTGCCATCCTTCCACAGGGACTGGTGCACGTGGGAGGAGGAACCGACCTTGTCCTGGTGCCATTTCGGCAGGAAAGTCGCGGCATGGCCCTGCTGCCAGGCGATTTCCTTGACCGCGTGTTTGGCGATGGTGTGGTGATCGGCGGTGTTGAGCGCGGCATCATATTTGATGTTCAGCTCTTCCTGACCGGCCTCGGCCTCACCCTTGGTGTTCTCGACCGGAATGCCCGCATCCCACAGGTGATTGCGCAGCGGGCGCATCACGTGCTCTTCCTTGGTGGTCTGCAGGATGTGGTAGTCTTCGTTATAGGCCGAGATCGGCGTCAGATCGCGGAAGCCGGATTTGGCGATCTCGCCAAAGCTTTTCTCGAACAGGAAGAACTCCAATTCGGTGGCCATCATCGCGTCATAGCCCATATCGGCCAGCCGCTGGATCTGCTTTTTCAGGATCGCGCGGGGGGAATGGGGGATTTCCTTGTGGGTGTGGTGGTCCAGCACATCGCAAAGCACCATCACCGTGCCTTCCAGCCAGGGCATCGGGCGCAGGGTGGAAAGGTCCGGCTTCATCACATAGTCGCCATAGCCGCCTTCCCAGCTGGTGGAGGCATAGCCGTCGGGCGTCGCCATCTCCAGATCGGTGGCCAAGAGGTAGTTGCAGCAATGGGTTTCTTCCCAGGCGCTGGCGACGAAATGTTTGGCGTGGAACCGTTTGCCCATCAGGCGTCCCTGCATGTCCACAAGGCACACAAGAACGGTGTCAACAGTGCCGTCGGCAACCTGAGATTTAAGCGTGTCGAAGGAGAGCATGAGGGGCCCTTTGTGTGTTGCGGCCCGCAGGGGCGGACTCGTTTCCGTCCGGCCCCTGCGGGCGAATTCCTGTTCAGGGTATCCGGCCCGCATATAGGTGGCGGGCCGGATGAAAGGTCAAAGACCGGGGCCTATCAGCCGTAGCGGTAGGGGCGGCCGGCCTTGGTCATGTCCGAATTGTACTTCTTGATGATCTCGACAACCTTCGCCTTGGTGGGGCTTTCGGCTGCGATCTCATCCCAGAATTTATAGGCCGCTTCTTCAACGGTGGCCCATTCGGCATCGGGGATCGAGGTCAGTTCCATCTTCGGACCGTTGACGCGCAGATCTGCTTCGCCGCCCCAGTACCACCACTGGCGGTAGTAGTGCGACTGATCACAGCAGACGCGGAACAGGGTCTGCAGGTCTTCCGGCAGCTCGTTCCAGCGGCCCTGGTTGGCAAAGAAGGAGCCAGCCCATGCGCCCGAGATGTTGTTGGTCAGGAAGTAGTTGGTCACATCGGCCCAGCCAACAGTGTAGTCTTCGGTGATGCCCGACCATGCGATACCGTCAAGTTCGCCGGTCTGCATGGCGACTTCGATGTCTTCCCATGGCAGGGTGACCGGCACCACGCCGAACTGGCTAAGGAAGCGACCGGCGGTCGGGAAGGTAAAGACGCGCTTGCCTTTGAGATCTTCAAGGCTGCGGATCGGGTCTTTGGTGGCAAAGTGGCAGGGATCCCAGGCACCGGCCGAGATGTGTTTCACGCCAACCTTGGAATATTCTTCGTCCCAGATTTCGTTCAGGCCATATTTGTTGAACAGCACCGGCACGTCGAGCGAGTAACGCGACGCGAAGGGGAAGTAGCCGCCAAAGACGGTGACTTCGGTGGGCGATGCCATGGAGTCATCATCCGATTGCACCGCGTCGATGGTGCCGCGCTGCATGGCGCGGAACAATTCGCCGGTGGGCACCAGCTGATCGGCGAAATACAGCTCGATCTGCATGCGGTCGCCTGCGATCTGGTTGAACATGTCGATGGCGGGTTTCACCACGTGTTCGGCCAGAGCCGCACCGGCATAGGTCTGCATGCGCCATTTGATGGTGGATTGCGCCAGTGCCGGTGTGGCGAGCGGCGCCGCCATTGCGCCTGCACCGGCGGTGGTCAAAAACTTACGTCTTGTCGTCATCTCGTTTTCTCCTTGTTGAAATAGGGCCCCCGAACAGGGCTCTTTTTGGTTATTTTCCGTAGACCAGATCGGGCAGCCACAGGGCGATCTGCGGGAACAGCATCACCAGAGACAGCGCAACGATCATCACAGCGACAAAGGGGATGATAGAGACATAGATGTCCTTCAGCCCGATTTCCGGCGGCGCCATGGCGCGCATCAGGAACAGGTTGTAGCCAAAAGGCGGTGTCATATAGGCGATCTGCGTCGTGATGGTGTAAAGCACCCCGTACCAGATCAGATCAAAGCCGAGCGCCCCGACCAGCGGCACATAAAGCGGCGCCACGATCACCAGCATCGCTGTGTCATCCAGGAAAGTGCCCATGATGACAAAGCTGAGTTGCATCAGGATCAGGATCATCCAGGGGGAAAGGCCCAGCTGCGTGGTGAAGAGATCCTCGATCGCCTTCACGGCGCCCAGACCGTCGAAGATCGCGCCGAACCCCAGCGCAGCAAGGATGATCCACATGAACATGCAGGAAATGCCCAGCGTTGAGCGCACGGAGGTCTCAAATACCTCCTTGTTCATGCGCCCCTTCAGCACCGCAGCGATAAAGGCGGTCATGGCACCGATGGCCGAGCTTTCGACCAGCGAGGTCCAGCCGTTGACGAAGGGGATCATCATCGCGGCAAAGATCGCCAGCGGCAGCACGCCCGAGAACAAGAGGCGGTATTTCTCTTTCAGGAACAGGTCGGTGTAGAACAGCGGGATCTTTCGGGTCACAAAGGACAGCGCCGCGGCCGCCAGCGCCAGACCGATGGCCGATTTCGGCGCTACGAAGTCCAGCTTCACCACCAGTGGGATCAGCACCAGCGCGGCCAGAACGATATGGTTCAGGCGCAGCGGGTGGTCACTGACGCGGTCGTATTCGGCCAGATCCTCAGGTGTCATCGCCGGGCCAAGGTCCGGCTGCATCCGGGCGCGGAAATATATGTAGGCGATGAACATGGTGGCCATCAGTAGGCCCGGCACCACGCCGGCCAGCCACAGCTGACCCACCGGCTGTCGTGCGATCATCGCATAAAGCACCAGTACGACCGAAGGCGGCACCAGAATGCCCAGACTGGACCCAGCCTGAATGGTGCCCGTCACCAGAATCTTGTCATAGCCGCGCCGCAAGAGTTCCGGCAGCGCAATGGTGGCGCCGATGGCCATGCCGGCGACCGACAGGCCGTTCATGGCAGAGACCAGAACCATCAACCCGATGGTGCCGATGGCCAGGCCGCCTTTTACCGGTCCCATCCAGACGTGGAACATGCGGTACAGATCGTCGGCGATCTTCGATTCCGACAGCACGTAGCCCATGAAGATGAACATCGGCAGCGTCAGCAGTGGATACCACTTCATCAGCTTCATCGCGGCGGAAAACGGGATCTCGACACCGCCGGTACCCCAGAGAAGCAGACCGGCAACCGCGCCGACAAAACCGATGGCGCCAAAGACGCGCTGGCCGGTCATCAGCATCAGCATCATGCCGGCAAACATCACAAGGGCGATCATTTCATAGGGCATCAGAGGTCCACTCCGCGCAGGCGTCCGATATCCCGGAACAATTCGGCAAGGCATTGCAGCAGCATCAAAAAGACACCGAAGCAGAGGGTGAATTTGACGGGCCACAGGAAGGGTCGCCAGGCGGTGGAACTGCGTTCGAGATAGCCGAGTTTTTCACCAGCCGCGGTCGGCCCTTCGCTCACCAGCGTCCAGATGAGGTCACCAAAGAAGGAAAATGGCTCCATCCCGAAATAACCAAGGCTGTAGGCGGTGGAACTGACCGCGCCGTAAAGCAGAATCCCGAGGTAGACCATCAGGAACAGAACGGTGAAGGCATCGACCCAGGCTTTGGTTCTGGTGCTCCAGCCGCCATAGAACAGGTCCATCCGCACGTTCGATCCCATCTGGATCGAATAGGGCCCGCCAAGGATGTAATAGGCGACCATCACGAATTGTGCGGTCTCCAGTGTCCAGAGTGACGGGTTGAAGAAGGTCTTGGAGACCGAGGACCACAGCAGGACCCCGATCAGGGCAAAGATCAGATACATCGCGAACCGGCCAATGAATCGGTTCAGCGCATCGATCATGCGGACATATCGCAGAATGAAACTAGGCATTGGCCTGCCTCCCGGCCTTGAGCGCGGCAAGCGCGGGACGCAGCAGCACCAGCAGGTCTTCGGCTATGGCGGCCTCATCCTGCGGGGTGCGTAGCAGATCGTTACGCACTTCGATCATCACATTGGCGAGCCCGTTTTCCAGACCGTGCAGGCGCAGGGAATGGGTGACGCCATCCTCTGGGCCGTAGGGATCGTTGCGGGCGATCCTACGCTGCGGCAGGCGAGGGGCCTCGGCCAGCATGGCATCGGCCAGACGGGTGTCGCTGTCGTGCAGAATGCCGATTTCAACGGCGCGGTGTTCGCCGAAATAGACCGGTGTGAAACTGTGCATGGTGACCAGAACCGTCGGCAGGTCTTTGGCCTTGCGCGCTGCCAGCACGTTGCTGACCGCCTGACAGAACGGGGTATAGACCGTGTCAACACGCTCGGCGCGTTGTTCGGGCGTCAGGTCACAGTTGCCCGGCACCGTGATCACTTCAGACTTTTCCGGCATGGCTGAGGCGGCTTCGGGCGGACGGTTGCAGTCGTAGACAAGCCGCGACACCCGGCTGGCCACCAGCGGCGCATCAAGAGCGTCGGACAGGGCGAGCGACACCGCCCGGGCGCCGGGGTCCCAGGCAGCATGGCTGGTGTGGTCGGCTTCAGCGAGGCCAAGCCCGTTGTAGCGCGCAGGAATGTGGTGGCTGGCGTGCTCGCACAGGATCACCACCTCCCCCGCGCCGTCGGCGTTGAAGACTTCGGTAGCCTCGCTCAGAGCGTTGGAATCGCCCGGTGACATTCAGTACTCCCCGATTTTGGAAAAATGTTTTCACGTAGGGCATTTTCTGTCAATATCGTTTCAGGCAGTTTTTTCTGCGGTCGTTTTCCGCACGATGTAGGATGCGGCGAATGCCCGTTTTTTGATCGACCGAAATAGAGGTGTGCCCCCTTGTCCAAACCCGCCGCCAGTGTGCGAGAGCTGATCCGCGAACACTATTCGACGCTGACCCAGTCCGAGCGCAAGTTCGCCAATGCTCTGCTCGAAAACTATCCTGCGGCGGGGTTGGCCTCGATCACCATTGTCGCGTCGAATGCCGAGGTCTCGACCCCGACGGTGGCGCGGATGGTCCAAAAACTCGGGTTCAAGGGCTACCCGCAGTTCCATCAGGCGCTGCTGAAAGAGCTGGAGGCGCAGGTGTCCGGCCCGACGCAGCGACGCGCGAACTGGGCGTCCGAGGCGCCCGAGGGGCATCTTCTGAACAGATTTGCACAAGCTGTGACGGACAACCTCGGGCAGACCTTTTCAAACCTCGACTACGAACAATTCGACCGCGCGGTGCACCAGCTGGCGGATACCGAAGGGCGGCTCTATGTGGTGGGCGGGCGGATCACGCGGGCGCTGGCCGATTACGCCTTCACCCACTTTCAGGCGATCCGTCAGCACGTGACGCATATGACCTCGTCTTCGGCTACCTGGCCCCATTACGTGCTGGACATGGTCGAGGGCGACACCTTGCTGATGTTCGACGTGCGGCGTTATGAAACCAACCTGCAGCGTCTTGCGGAACTGGCGGCCGAACGTGGGGTGAAAATCATCCTGATCACGGACCAATGGGCCAGCCCGATCACCTCGGTTGCCCATTATACCTTCAATTGCTGGGTTGAAATCCCGTCGGCATGGGATTCGAACATCTCCACCATGATGCTGCTGGAGGCGATGATCGCTGCCACCCAGGAAGAAGGCTGGGATGAAACCCGCGAGCGCTATGAACGGCTGGATGAACTGTTCGATATGACGCGGCTGTTCCGCAAGTTTTCCTGACGGCGACAATTGCTGTCAGCCATCCGGTGGATGGGATGGACATGCGCCTGAGGATACCGCAGTGTATTGATATTCAGCGCCTTTCGGGTGCGCCTAGATCAAAAAGTCTTTTAGCGAGGTCCGAACGTATGAACAGGTTTGTCAGAGTTATCGCCATCGCCAGCATTGCGGTTCTGGCTGCCGTCCCCTCCATCGGCAAGCCGCTGAGCCGTATTCTTGCGGAATCGGGCCTGTCGCCTTTGGATATGGAGATGATGATCCAGGCTGAGGCTGTCCTCTACAGCGTCAGCCAGCCAAAGACCGGCACGGTCGAGGCGTGGAGCAATCCCGAAACCGAGGCTCATGGTACGGTGACGATCATCAACAGAAATGCCAACTGCATCATGTTGCAGCACGAAGCGCACATGAAGGGTAGGGAGAAGGCTTTGCAGCCAAAGCGCAAGTTCTGCAAGGACGACAAGGGCGCGTGGCGCTTGTCCCTGTAAGCGGGTTTCAAGGTCAGTACTGCTTCAGCGATAGGTGCGCTGCTCGATCGGGGTGGCTGCAATCGCTTCCAGCAAGCCGTCGATCAACAATTCCTCGGCCCGGTTTTTTGCGGCGTGGCGGTTCCAGACCACATGCACGTCGATGGCGGGAAGATCATCATATGGCGGGACCTGCCAGAGCTGCCCATCCCGGACATCCCGCGCCGCCACGTGGACGGGCAGGGGGCCGATACCAACACCGGCCACGATCATGCGGTGAACTTCCTCAAGGTGACTGGACAGGCCTGTGACCTTGTCGCCCAGTTCGGCCTGCGCCCGCATTACTGTCACCGGTTTCAGCACATCGTGCAGCCGGTCGGTTTCAAAGCTGACCGAACTGTGCCCGGCCAGATCCGACAATTTCAGATCCTTGCGCCCGAACAGCGGATGGCGCGGGCCGCAGAACAGACCAAAGAATTCCCGGTACAGACGCCGGTACTCCAGCTTTGGGTTGTGATCCCGCACCAGGCACAGTGCAAAGGAGGCCCGTTTTGCAGCCACCTCGGCGATGGCGGCGGCGCTGGTGCGTACGTCGATCGACAGGGTGGCTTTGGGGTGTGCGAGGTGGAAATCGGCCAGTACCTCGTCAAACAGCGGGCAGACAACGTGGCTGGCCATGACGATCTTGACGTGGCCCTGCACCTCATCCGTCAGCTCCCGCATCAGGGTGGACAACCGCAGGATGGAGCCGTTGATGTCCAATGCCTCGCGATAGAGCAGCCGCCCGGCATCGGTCAGCTGGTAATGCCCGGGCGAGCGGTCGATCAGCTTGCGCCCGATGCGGTCCTCCAGCTTCTTCAGCGCGGCAGAAACCGAAGGCTGTTTCAGCCGCAGTTGTTGTGCCGCCTCGGTGATCGAGTGGCTTTCTGCCAGTACCACGAAGGTACGCAGCAGGTTCCAGTCCAACTCGCGGGCAATACGCTCGGGGGCAAAGCGCCCGTCGTTTTCCATAGATTCCATCTATATTCACAATTTTGATTATCTATTTGATCTATGGTGATCAGGTTTTGCATGCTTCCGTCAAGCCCGGATTAAGCGGGCGTTAACAGGGAAAGACCATGTCCGTCGAAAAACGAGAGGCGCGTCAGCCTTGGATTCTGCTGTTCCCCGCCCTGTCTGCGGTGACGCTGTTACTGTTCGTCCCGCTGCTGTTTATTCTGGTCTACAGTTTCTGGCTGCGCACCGCTACCGGCGCCGATGTGGCGGGTTTCTACCTTGATAACTGGCAAGAGGCGCTGAGCGATCCTTTCTACCGGGATATTCTGATCAGTACCCTGCGCATCGCGGCGATCACCACCGTGGCCTGCGCCCTGATGGGTTACCCTTCGGCCTATTTTATTGCCCGTTCGCAGGGCAATAAGGCGGTGCTCTTGCTGCTTTTGATGCTGCCCTTTTGGATCAGCTACATCATCCGCACGATGAGCTGGATCAACATTCTGGGTGTATCCGGCGCCTTCAACTCGGCGCTGCTGGCGCTGGGCATCATCGATGAGCCGATTCAGATGCTCTATAACGAGGTGACGGTCATTCTGGGTCTGGTGCACTTCCTGCTGCCCTTCATGATTCTCAATATCTTCGTCAGCCTCGACGGCATCGATACAAATCTTGAAAACGCCGCCAATTCTCTGGGCGCGACCCGCTGGCAGGCGTTCCTGCAAGTCACCCTGCCGCTATCGCTGCCGGGTTTGGCTGCCGGTGGTCTGCTTTGCTTCGTGCTGGGCGCGGGCACATATATCACCCCGCTGGTTCTGGGCGGGCCGCGCGATGCCATGTTCGCCAACCTCGTGTTCGAAGCCATCATTACCCAGCTGAACTGGCCTCTTGGCTCGGCCCTGTCGCTGATGCTTCTGGCGGTGCTTGGGGCGCTGGTGATGATCTATAACCGCTACCTGGGCATGGCCCAGCTGATGAAGGGGCTGGGCTGATGGAAGGTCGTTTCAACATGGGCTGGAGCCTGATCCGGGGCTGGGCTGTCCTCGTCTATATCTTCATGTTCCTGCCAGTGGCCGTGGTTGTGCTGCTCAGCTTTAACGCCAGCCAGTTTGGCAATTTCCCGATGACCGGATTTTCCTTCCGTTGGTTCGTGGAACTGGCAGGGAACGATGCGATCCTGCGCGCCTTTCGTACCTCGATCATCCTCGGTCTGCTGACCGCACTGATTTCGACAACGCTCGGCGTTCTGGCCAGTCTTGCGCTGGTGCGCTACCGGGTGCCGGGGGCCAATGCGATCTCGACCCTTCTGATCGCGCCGATCCTGGTGCCCGAGGTGGTGCTGGCGGTGGCGCTGCTGCTGTTCCTGAACTTCCTTGGCATCAACAAAAGCTTTGGCCTCCTGCTGGCAGGTCACGTGATCTTCACGCTGCCCTTTGTGATCCTCGTGGTGCAGGCGCGGCTAGTGTCGATCAAGCGCGACGTCGAAGAGGCCGCGATGAGCCTTGGCGCCTCGCCGGTGCAGACCTTCTTTCAGATCACGCTGCCCCTGATGCTGCCCGCTGTTCTGGCCGGGGGGCTCTTCGCCTTTACCATCAGTTTCGACGACATCACCGGCACACTGTTCTGGAAGCCCGGCGGCGTGGAAACCGTGCCGACGCAGATCTTCGCCATGCTGAGAAACTCGATCAGCCCGGAGATCAACGCGCTGGGCACCGTGATGATCGTGATGACCGTTGGCCTGCCGCTCCTCGGTGCAGCCATCGCCCGGGCCATGGCCCGCAAAAGCGGCACGTAAGAACCGCGCCCTCCCCAAATAAGACCAACAAAATACAGACCAACATGGAGACTGAAATGACCAAGAAAATGGACAATACCACCCGGTATGAGCGCGCCCGTGAGCGCTATATGAACGGTGATCTGGATCGCCGCAGCTTTCTGGGGCTGATCGGCGCGGCGGGTCTGGCCTATGGCGTGTCCACGCCCTTTGCCAAATACGCGCACGCGGCAACCACCGAGCAGGTCCGGTTCGACGGCTGGGGCGGCGTTGTCAGCGAAGCCTTCCGCAAGCACGCCTTTGATCCCTACACCGGCAAGACTGGCATCAAGGTTGTTGACGGCACATTCGGCGGTGGCGACGAATACCTGTCGCGCGTCAAGGCCAGCCAGCCGGGCGAATATAACATCGCGCACCTGTCGGGCGTCTTCGACTATGCACGCTATCACGCGCTGGGTCTCAGCTCGGAGCTCAATGAGGCCAACATCCCCAACCTCGAATACGTGATCCCGAAACTGGTCGATGTGTTCCGCGGCGTGTCGGGCGGCAAACTGTCCTGCGTGCCTTATGACTACGGCACCACCGGTCTGGCCTATAACCGCAAGCATATCTCGGACGACGAGATGAAGGAAAAAGGCGCCAAGATTCTGATCGAGGAAGCCTACAAGGGCAAGATCGCAGGCTGGAGCGATTGGCGCACCCGCATGTGGTACGCGGCGCTGCAGACCGGCCAGAACCCGAACGAGATTTCGGATGAAGAGGCAGCATGGGATGCGGTCCGCACCCACCGCGACCTCAGCCTGAAATACTGGGGTTCGGGCGCCGAACTGATGAGCCTTCTGGCCGAAGAAGAGATCTACGTCACCGAAGCCTGGTCCGGACGCATCTTTGCGCTGCAGGAGCAGGGCCATGACATCGGTTACATGGATCCGCCCAACGGATTCGGTTGGCAGGAATGCCTCTTCGTGATGAAAGGCTCGCCGATGGAAGCCTGCGAAGAACTGCTGAACTTCATGCTGGCGCCGGAAACCTCGATCGCGGTGGCCGAAGGCCAGAACTACCCGACCGCGCTGGATCCGACCAAGGTCGATCTTGGTGACAAGATCCCGACCCTGCCGGCCTTTGACCCCACCGGCACGCTGGATGGTCTGACCTTTGCCGATCCGGACTTCTGGAACGGTCACGAAGCCGACTGGTCGAAAACCTTCGGTCGCGTCCAGAAGGGCTACTGATCCCTCCTGCCCTCTCCCCGAACGGGGAGGGGGCACCTTTGAACCTTCCATCCGGAGAGCACCCCGTGAGTTCCGTCACCCTGAACAACATCGTCAAACGTTTTGGCACCTTCACGGCCGTGCATCAGGCCAATCTTGAAATCCCCGAAGGCGCTTTTGTGACGCTGCTGGGGCCGTCGGGCTGCGGCAAGACCACGAACCTGCGGATGATCGCGGGCCTGCTGGATCCGAGCGAGGGCGAAATCCTGATCGGTGGCAAGCGCGTCAACGATGTACCGATACACAAGCGCAACCTGGGGATCGTGTTCCAGAACTACGCCCTGTTCCCGCACAAGACCGTGGCCGAAAACATCGCCTTTGGCCTGAAATACCGTGATGTCCCCAAATCCGATGTGGCCCGCCGGGTGCAGGAGGCGCTGGATCTGGTGCAGCTGCCGGACGTGGGCAGCCGCTATCCCAAGGAACTGTCGGGCGGGCAGCAGCAGCGGATCGCGCTGGCCCGTGCCATCGTCATCGAACCCGAAGTGCTGCTGCTGGATGAACCCCTGTCTGCGCTGGATGCCAACCTGCGCGAAGACATGCGGGTCGAGCTGAAGCGCATTCAGGCCCAGATCGGTGTCACCACCGTCTTTGTGACCCATGACCAGTCCGAAGCGCTGGCCATGTCGGACAAGATCGTTGTGATGAGCGCCGGCCGCATCGAGCAGGTCGGCACCCCCGAAGAAGTCTATAATACCCCCGCCAGCGAATTCGTCGCCAATTTCCTTGGCGCCTCCAATATTCTGGCTGGCACCTGTGTGTCCCGCGACGCCAAGGCCGCGCTGCTGGACGTGCCGCTGTTCGGCAAGGTTCCCGTGCCCGCGGACAAGGCTGCCGCCGCCAGTGAAGGCGCCGCAGCAAAGCTGGTCCTGCGCGCAGAGAAACTGGTGCTGATGGCGCCGGGCAGCGATACCTCTGGTCTCGTCACCGCCGAGGCCGTGGTCGAGACCGTCGATTATCAGGGGCAGACCGTCCGGTATTTCCTGCGCGTTGGGGACACCCAGCTACAGGCGATCAACATGATCGACGGCCGCCCCTTTGCCGAAGGGCAATCTGTCATCGCCGCATTCCGCCCGCAGGATTGCGCGGCGCTGGCTGGCGCCTGACGGTATTACGCAAGATACGTTCGCGAGCAGGATCACAGCATGAGCAATCTTTTCTATCAGGGCCGAGGCCGCAAACCGGTGCTGGAACAGGCCCGTGGGGTCTATATGTGGGACAAGGATGGCAGGCGCTATCTGGATGGCTCATCCGGGGCGATGGTCTGCAACATCGGGCATTCCAATGAAAACGTGCTGGCCGCGATGCAGCGGCAGATGGAGAAATCCACCTTCGGCTATCGGTTGCATTTCGAAACCGAAGCCTCTGAACAACTGGCTGCACGTCTAGCCGGGCGCATGCCCAAGGGTCTGAATAAGGTGTTCTTCGTGTCTGGCGGTTCGGAAGCGGTGGAAAGCGGGATGAAGATGGCCCGCCAATACGCTCTGGCCACCGGGCAGGACAGCCGCTGGAAAGTGATCTCGCGCAGCCCGTCGTATCATGGCTGCACCCTGGGGGCGCTGGCCGTCACCGGCTATACCACCCTGTCGCAGCCTTTTGCGCCGATGATGCGCGAAATGCCAAAGGTGCCCGCGCCGCGCGCCTATCTGGATGGTCTCGACCCGAACGACCGCGAAACCGGTTTGCATTACGCCGATATGCTGGAGGCAAAGATCCTCGCCGAAGGGGCGGACAGCGTTCTTGCCTTTATTCTGGAACCGGTCGGCGGCGCCTCCACTGGCGCGCTGGTGCCGCCGCTCGGATATATGGAGCGGATCCGTGAGATCTGTGATCGCTATGGCGTGCTGCTGATCATGGATGAAGTCATGACCGGCGCCGGGCGCACGGGGACCTTCCTTGGCTGTGAGCACTGGAATGCACAACCTGATATCGTGGTGATGTCCAAGGGCATCGGCTCGGGCTATGTGCCGCTGGGCGCAATGATCGCCGATGAACGTCTGGTCGACCCGG
The DNA here is from genome assembly GCF_059429255.1 of Phaeobacter sp. CC-HEC084. NCBI lineage: Bacteria > Pseudomonadati > Pseudomonadota > Alphaproteobacteria > Rhodobacterales > Roseobacteraceae > Phaeobacter > Phaeobacter sp. CC-HEC084. The sequence continues at coordinate 423,565 of NZ_JCAIJQ010000004.1, read as the reverse complement.
TGCTGGATGCGGGCGGCTTTGCCCATGGGTTTACCTATGCCGGCAATCCGCTGGCCTGCGCTGCCGGTCTGGCCGTGGTGGACGAAATCGAAGCGCAGGATCTGTGCCGGAATGCCACCGAAATGGGCGACAAGCTGATCGCACGTCTGCATGGGCTGATGCAGAAGCACGAAATCATCGGCGATGTGCGCGGCAAGGGTCTGCTCACGGCCTTTGAATTTATGTCGGACCGCGACACCAAGGCGCCGCTGCCCAAGGGGCTGAACGCCTATCAGCGGTTCGTCGATATTGCCTATGACAAGGGGCTGATCGTCTATTCCCGCCGCACCCGGGACGGGGTGGAGGGCGACCATATCCTCGTCTGTCCGCCGCTGATCGTGAATGACACCCATCTGGATGAGATCATCGAGGGCCTTGATGCCTCGCTCAGCCAGTTCACTGATGAAATACACCCTGCACTGAAAGCCGGCTGAGACATGTCCAAGATCCTGATCACCTGCGCCATCACTGGTTCGATCCATACACCGTCGATGTCGCCCTATCTGCCGGTGACGGCGGATGAGATCACCGAGCACGCGCTGGGCGCGGCCGAGGCAGGCGCAGCTGTTCTGCACCTGCACGCGCGCGATCCCGAAACCGGTCAGCCCTCGGCCAGCAGCGAACATTTCAAGGCGTTTCTACCCCGCATCAAGCAGGCCAGCGACGCGGTGCTGAATATCTCGACCGGGGGCAGCGCCGTGATGACGCTGGAGGACCGGCTGGCGGCGCCGAAAATGGCCGAGCCGGAGATGTGCAGCCTCAACATGGGCACGATGAACTTCGCCCTTTACCCGGCGGCCGAGCGGATCACCGAATGGAAGCACGACTGGGAGAAGCCGTTCCTGGAAAACTCGGATGATCTGGTGTTCAAGAACACACCGCGCGACATAGCGCGGATCCTGACCGAGATCGGCCAAGAGCGCGGCGCTCGGTTCGAGTTCGAATGCTATGACGTCAGCCATCTTTATATGCTGAAACATTTCGTGGACCGGGGCCTCGTGAAGGCGCCGCTGTTCATTCAGTTCGTATTCGGTGTTCTGGGCGGTATCGGGCCGGATCCGGAGAACCTCACCCATATGAAACTGATCGCCGACAAGCTGTTTGGCGACAGCTACATGTTCTCGGTTCTGGCGGCGGGGCGGCACCAGATGCCGTTGATCACTATGGGGGCAGCCATGGGCGGCCACGTGCGGGTCGGGCTGGAAGACAGCCTGATGATTTCCCGTGGGCAGCTGGCCAAGACCAATGCCGAGCAGGTGACCAAGATCCGCCGCATCGTCGAGGACCTGGGCCGCGAGGTCGCCAGCCCCGACGAGGCACGCCAGATGCTGGCCCTGAAGGGCGCCGACCGGACCGCAATCTGATGGAGATCCGGTTTCGCCCGGCAGAGGCGCAGGATGTGCCCGCGTTGCATTGGGCGCTGACGCAGCTGTCGGAAGATCTGGGCGACCGTCATGGTGCCAGCGCAGCGGATCTGCTGCGCGCAGGATTTGGCGCCGATCCCGCCTTTGGCGCGCTACTGGCCGAGGCAGGCCCGCCTGTGGCGGCGCGCACGGTCGGCGCCAGCCTGTTCTCGCCGGTGTTTTCCACCGTGCGCGGAGCGGCCGGGGTCTATGTGGCCGACCTTTGGGTTGCGGCGGATGTGCGCGGGCAAAGGCTGGGTCAGCGCTTGCTGGCAGCGGTGCTGCAAGAGGCGCAGAGCAGATGGGATGCACGGTTTCTGAAGCTCAACGTCTATGACGACAGCCCGGATGCGCGCAGGTTTTACGACAGGCTCGGGTTCAAACCCGCCGTGTCGCAGACGGAAATGATACTGGATGAGGCCGGATGCGCGGCCCTGAGAGGAGAGACATGAAAGCGGTTTTTGACGAACGCCAGTGGAACCACGATCCAAAGCATTTCATGGCGAACGGCGCCATTCTGCCCAATCCGGAACAACCGAAGCGGATCGAGGTTCTGCATGCAGGCGCAGTGGCAGCCGGGTGCAGCTTTCAGGCGCCTCAGGATGCCGGTCTTGGCCCGATTGCAGCGCTGCATTCGGCGGAGTACCTGACCTTTCTGGAGAACATCTATACCCGCTGGCAGCGTATTCCCGGAGCCGGTGAAGAGGTCATTCCCAACATCCACCCTGCAGCCCGGACCGACGGGTATCCCAAATCCGCTGTGGGGCAGGCAGGGTTCCACCAAGCCGATACCGCCTGCCCGATTGCCGAGGGCACCTGGGAGGCGGCCTATTGGTCGGCACAATCGGCTGTGACCGGCGCCGATCTGATCCTGGGCGGCGAACGCTCGGCATATGTGCTGTCGCGCCCGCCGGGGCACCATGCCTTTGGCGATCTGGCGGGGGGCTTTTGCTTTCTCAACAATTCCGGCATCGCGGCAGAGCGGCTGCGCGCCGCTGGCCTGCGCCCGGCCATCTTGGATGTGGACGTGCACCACGGCAACGGCACCCAGGGTATCTTCTACCGTCGTGACGATGTGCTGACTGTCTCGATCCATGCGGATCCGGCGCGGTTCTACCCGTTCTTCTGGGGCCATGCACAGGAACGCGGTGAAGGTCAGGGGCTGGGTTATAACCTAAACCTGCCCCTGTCGCGCGGCACCGGGGACGAGGATTACCTGAAAACCCTGGCCACCGCCCTTCAGCGTGTGAAAAGCTTTGGCACCGATGTGCTGGTCGTGGCGCTGGGGCTGGATGCCTCGATTGACGATCCCTTCGAGGGGCTGGCGGTGACCAAAGAGGGCTTTGCCCGCATCGGCGCGGCGATTGCGGCCACCGGCCTGCCGGTTCTCTTTGTGCAGGAGGGAGGCTACCTCTCCGACTCGCTTGGCGAAAACCTGACACGAACCCTCACCGGGTTTCAGGAGGAAGCGTGAGCGCGAACTTTGATGTCATCGTGATCGGCGGCGGGATCGCCGGGATTTCGGCAGCTGCTGAACTGGCCCGCGATATGTCGGTGCTGGTTCTGGAGGCAGAGCCGCAGACCGGCTATCACGCCACCGGCCGGTCGGCGGCCATCTTCATCCGCAACTACGGCAATGACACGCTGCGTGCCCTCAACGCGGCCTCGGCGCCGGTGCTGGAAGCGCCGGAAGGTATTTCGGATCGCTCACTTCTGTCACCGCGCGGCGAGATGCTGGTGGCCGACGAAAGCGAACTGCCCGCGCTTGAGGCTTATGCGGCAGGCGCTGTCGGGCTGGAGCGGTTGTCACCAGAGCAAGCGGTTGAACTGGTTCCCATCCTGCGCCTCGAACGGATTGCGGGTGCGCTGATCGAATGGGATGCGCAGGATATCGACGTCGACCGGATGCTGGCGGGCTATGCCAGCCTGTTGAAACGGCGGGGCGGCCAGATCGTGACCGGGGCGCGGGTTAGCGCATTGACCCATGCAGGTCAGGATTGGCAGGTGCAGGCGGGTGATGACACATATACTGCGCCCATTGTGATCAATGCTGCCGGGGCCTGGGCGTCGCAGGTTGCGGCGCTGGCCGGAGCCCTGCCAGTTGATGTGGCACCGCTGCGCCG
>NZ_JCAIJQ010000004.1:0-415000 GCF_059429255.1 Phaeobacter sp. CC-HEC084 | reverse complement strand
GAGCCGAAGCCGAGGATGCACATAGTGCATGGTAGCAGAGCGTAGTGTGACATAGTCTCATGTCTCCTTACTTCCTTCGGGAAGATTGGAGACAAGAGGCTTTCGATGAAGCCGGGGCGTGAGCCATCCGGTGGAGAGATCACTAGCGAGAATGATGACATGAGTAGCGACAAAGAGTGTGAGAGACACTCTCGCCGAAAGTCCAAGGGTTCCTGCTTAAAGCTAATCTGAGCAGGGTAAGCCGGCCCCTAAGCCGAGGCCGAAAGGCGTAGGCGATGGGAACCAGGTTAATATTCCTGGGCCAGGAGGATGTGACGGATTGCGACTGTAGTTCAGCCTTATCGGATTGGTTGGGCTGCTGAGCAGTCCCTGGAAATAGCCCTCCATCAGACCGTACCCTAAACCGACACAGGTGGACTGGTAGAGAATACCAAGGCGCTTGAGAGAACGATGTTGAAGGAACTCGGCAAAATACCTCCGTAAGTTCGCGAGAAGGAGGCCCGGGTTCAAGGCAACTTGGATCCGGGGGCACAAACCAGGGGGTGGCGACTGTTTATTAAAAACACAGGGCTCTGCGAAGTCGTAAGACGACGTATAGGGTCTGACGCCTGCCCGGTGCCTGAAGGTTAAAAGGAGGAGTGAGAGCTCCGAATTGAAGCCCAGGTAAACGGCGGCCGTAACTATAACGGTCCTAAGGTAGCGAAATTCCTTGTCGGGTAAGTTCCGACCTGCACGAATGGCGTAACGACTTCCCCGCTGTCTCCAACATCGACTCAGCGAAATTGAATTGCCTGTCAAGATGCAGGCTTCCCGCGGTTAGACGGAAAGACCCCGTGCACCTTTACTACAGCTTCGCACTGGCATCAGGATTGTGATGTGCAGGATAGGTGGTAGGCATCGAAACCAGAACGCTAGTTCCGGTGGAGCCTCCCTTGAGATACCACCCTTCGCACTCTTGATGTCTAACCGCGGTCCGTTATCCGGATCCGGGACCCTGCGTGGCGGGTAGTTTGACTGGGGCGGTCGCCTCCTAAAGCGTAACGGAGGCGCGCGAAGGTTGGCTCAGAGCGGTCGGAAATCGCTCGTTGAGTGCAATGGCAGAAGCCAGCCTGACTGCGAGACTGACAAGTCGAGCAGAGACGAAAGTCGGCCATAGTGATCCGGTGGTCCCGAGTGGAAGGGCCATCGCTCAACGGATAAAAGGTACGCCGGGGATAACAGGCTGATACTGCCCAAGAGTCCATATCGACGGCAGTGTTTGGCACCTCGATGTCGGCTCATCTCATCCTGGGGCTGGAGCAGGTCCCAAGGGTACGGCTGTTCGCCGTTTAAAGAGGTACGTGAGCTGGGTTTAGAACGTCGTGAGACAGTTCGGTCCCTATCTGCCGTGGGTGTAGGATACTTGAGAGGAGTTGCCCCTAGTACGAGAGGACCGGGGTGAACGATCCACTGGTGGACCTGTTATCGTGCCAACGGTAGTGCAGGGTAGCTATGATCGGAAAGGATAACCGCTGAAGGCATCTAAGCGGGAAGCCCCCCTCAAAACAAGGTATCCCTGAGGGCCGTGGAAGACCACCACGTCAATAGGCCGGAGATGTAAGTGCAGCAATGCATTCAGTTGACCGGTACTAATCGCCCGATAGGCTTGATCTGTTCCAGTAACAGACAGTCTCATAAACACCAAAAAGCAAAACGAAACCTGGACAAAACGTTGATCTGAAACCTTCCGCTTTTGGAAAGCGCCCCGTGACACAACGGAGCTCGCAATACCAAAAGCCGGAAGCTTTTGGTATTTACTCGGTTTGGTGGTCATAGCACGAGCAAAACACCCGGTCCCATCCCGAACCCGGAAGTTAAGTGCCGTCGCGCCAATGGTACTTGGGCTTAAGCCCTGGGAGAGTAGGTCACCGCCAAACCTAGTAAATACCAAAATAAATTCTCTCTAACGATCATAACCAACAATCTCCGCGGGATGGAGCAGCCCGGTAGCTCGTCAGGCTCATAACCTGAAGGTCGCAGGTTCAAATCCTGCTCCCGCAACCATAGTCACTTGCCTAACGCCCGCCGCACCCCGGCGGGCGTTGGCGTTTGTGGCTACGTCATTGCCGCACAACGACAAAATCGCTCCGAGCTCGCCGCGAAGTTCGATCAGATGCCCATTCGGCGCATCTGGGTCGGGCATCAATGTGACGCCCTCGATCAGGCCCCGCAGTAGCTCCGCCGCTTCTGGGCGCACCTCGGGGTCGTTGAGGGCCGCCGCCAGGTCCGTGACCTTGCGCGCATAGGTCTCGGAAAGGCCCGGGTGGATCGTCACGGGTTCTGGTTCCGGCAGGGCGGCGAGCTTTGCCTCCAGCTCTGTCCGTTCCGTCTCCAGTGCATCCATCTTCGCCTTCATGCTCGGGTGAAACATGCCTTCGGTGATCGCCGTCACCACGGCGTCGATCTCCTTGGTGACCTTCGCGAGGCGGCGTTCCTGCTCGCCCCGGGCCGCCAGGGTCTCCTGCCGCTCCTTTTGTATCTCCTGCTGCCAGGTCGTGATGTACTCGCGGATCAGGTCAGGGTGCATCAGGCGGCTTTGCAGCCCGTTCAGGACTCGGGTCTCCACGTCCTTGCGCGCGATCGTTTTCTTGTTCGAGCACGTCCCCCGATTCCGTGCGGCGGAGCAGCCATAGCGCGCGGCGCTGATCATGATGTAGCTTGCCTCGCAGCAGCCGCAGCTTAGGAGCCCCGACAAGAGGTAGCGGGGGCGATGGCCACGTTCGATCTTCGGCGCGCTCGGGGTGTTGGTCCGTTCCGTCAGGATGTCTTCGCGGATCGCGCCCTGGCGCTGTTTGACGCGCAGCCATAGCGCGTCGTCGATGATCCGCAGGTGGGGGACCTCTTCGGTGATCCAGTCTCCCTTGGGGTTCATCCGGGCCTGGCGTTTGCCGGTGTCCGGATCCTTGATGTACCGCTGCCGGTTCCAGACCAGCAGACCGCGGTACAGGTCGTTGTTCAAAATCCCCGTACCGCGCTTCCAGTTCCCTGAAATAGTCGAGAAGGACCAGCTGCCCGATCCCTTGCCGCCCGAGCGGGGTGCAGCGATGCCGTCCTTGTTCAGACCGATCGCGATTGAGCGTGCGCTCAGTCCCCGGTCATATTCCATGAAAATCCGCTGCACGATCGTGGCTTCAGCCTCATCGATCAGCCGGTCTCCGGTGGTGTGGGTGCCGTCCGGCAGGGGCTGGCGGTCCAGACGGTAGCCGTAGCTGATCCCGCCGCCAGATTTACCTTGCCGCACCCGGCCCTCGAGGCCCCTGTGGGTCTTTTGCGCAAGCTGCCGCAGAAAAAGCGCGGACAAGGTGCCCCCGAGGCCGACGTGCATCTCGCTGATCGCGCCTTCCGCCGTCGTGAAAATCTCCACGCCGAGATACCGCATCCGCTTGTGCAGGCCGGCAATATGCTCCTGGTCCCGGCTCAGCCGGTCCAGCGCTTCGGCCACCAACACATCAAAGCCGTCGGCCATGGCCAGTTGCTGCATGCGCTGGAAGTCGGGGCGCAGATGCGTGGCGCCGCTGATCGCCTCGTCCGCGAAGACCTCCACCACCTGCCAGCTCCGCTCCTCTGCCAGCCTGCGGCAGATCCGGATCTGGTCGGTGATCGAGGCCGCCGACTGCATATCGGTCGAATAGCGCGCATAAATCGCTGCCCTACGGCCCGTCTTCTCTCTCATCACCGCGTCTCCTTCGCTTCCGCCCGCGCCCGACGCGCGTCTGCTCGTGCCATCAGCCGCACCAGTTCCACCAGCGCCGGGTGCGGAGGCGGCAGAGAGCCGACCTCCCGCGGCGCTTCCGAAATGGATCCCTGCTCGGGGCCGGTCGTCTCGGCCCCCCGGGCCTTCGTCTTCGGACCAGAGCGCGACATGCGCCTGGTCCCGTCGTCCGTCTCCTCCGTCCGGGCCAGGCCCGGCTCATGCTGCGAACGCGCAGCCCGATTCCTGTTCATTCATGGTCATCCCGCCTCCCTCCCGCCCGATTCTGGGGCGTGATCAAGGACAAGATCCGCGGGGCTTCTGCCCCCACGGGCCACACGACCCGCTTAAAGACTGTACCCCATACTGCTACCATGCGTCCCGCACGTAATGCGCTTGACCGAACCATAGATGTGGACAACCTCGGCTCTGAGGGGCGCTCTGAACCCGGTTAGTCGGTCCCAAAAAGATCCAACTGCCGCTCATCGGGGCGCGATGCCTTCCGTGTCTTGTCCCGATCAGAGGGGACGACATCGGGTCCGGCCGACTTCCCCTGCGCAGCCAGGGCGCCCGCAATGTGAGCGGGGGCATGGCCGTCGCACAGGCGCTTCGCGAACCACTTCAGGATGTCCGCGGCGCGGGCCGGCACCCATACCGAAACCCGGGTCAGTCCCGCCTCCCGCTTGCGTTCCACTGACGCCGCGCTATGCCTACGATGTGCGGCCCGGTGATCGGCTGCGCTCTTCCTCCGCCTCGGCGCCTGAACGCTCCTCTTCGAACTGTTCCTATTGTTCTTGGCCATGATGGCCTCCGCTTCGGTGTAAACATAACCGAGCGTTCTGCTGATTGACTTAAGGGCGCCTTCTGCACCTAGCGAATAACCTAGTCGATAGAGGGGCGTCCCGCTACGACGCCAAAGCCTGTAGCGAGCGAAACTTGGGGATTACCCACTACAAAGTGGATTGACGCCCCAACACATCCGACCAAACAGCCTCGGCGCTGACCTCGGCGCTGACCTCGGCGCTGACCTCGGCGCTGACCTCGGCGCTGACCTCGGCGCTGACCTCGGCGCTGACCTCGGCGCTGACCTCGGCGCTGACCTCGGCGCTGACCTCGGCGCTGACCTCGGCGCTGACCTCGGCGCTGACCTCGGCGCTACCCGAGGCTCGCTTTGTCGACCTCAGACGCGGCTCCGGCTTCGCGCCTGACCCGCGCGATGAACGCTGCAAGCTCCGGTCCCGAGAGAACCCCGGCCGTCTCGAGGGCACTCGCCATCTCGTCGAGGAGCGCCCGATGGGCGGTCAGGATCTGGCTCGCGCGGGTTTCGGCGTTGCGCAGATGGGTCTCGACCCGTGCCCGAAGGCCGGTGTCGCCGCACAGGCGCGCCACGATGCCCTCCACAGGTCCTTGCCAGATCAGCGTGGAGCCCAGACCCCATGAAGCTTCGAGCGCCGTCGCAAGCCGGGTCGCCGTGGCGAGATCACTGCCCGGATCTCCGCCAGACCCGGCCGAAACCCGACCGAGCAGGAGCCGCTCGGCCGCGCGTCCGGCCATGCTGCTCGCGAGATGGGCTTCGATCGCCGCCCGGTCCTCACCCGTCCGGTGCAGGCTGGTCGCCGTGACACCCCCGTCGGACTGGATCGCAAGCATGGCCACATCGGCGCGTCCCGTCGCGGCGCTGACGATGGCATGGCCTGATTCGTGCACGGCTACGATCCTGCGAAGCGCTTTCGGCAACGGGGTCCGGGCCTCGTGGATCGCGTCGGTCAGATCGGTCAGGGCAAGCGCGCGCTCTGCCTGGCGGGCCCGGCCGCGGGCGGCGCGAACCGCGGCCGCGATATCCGCGCCGGACATGCCGAGCGCGGCCTGCGCGACACCGGTCAGATCGACATCAGGAAGGTCGGGCCCAACGTGCCAGCGGAGCACCTGGGGGAGAAGCGCGTGGTCCGGATGCGGCAGGCGGAGGATCCGGTCGAACCGCCCGGCGCGCGTGATGGCCTTATCCAATTTCTCAGGATGGTTCGTCGCCGCCATCACTATCACGCCCTCGTGGCCATGGTACCCATCGAGCTGGTCGATCAGGGCCGTCACGATGAAATCCGTGTACGCGCTGTTGTGGTCCGCACGCCGGTTCCGGTCTCCAAACGCATCGATTTCATCGAGGAAAAGCAGGCTCGGCGCCTGCTCCGCGGCCGTGGCGAAGGCCGCGCGCATCGCCTTGATCATGTCGCTCGAACGCGCGCTCTCGGAAGACCATTGCGCCACGGATCCCGCGACGACAGCGATGCCGGCTTCCTGGCCGAGGAGACGGGCAACTTGGGTCTTTCCTGATCCGGGAGGGCCGACGAGCAGCGGTCCACGCGCGACATCGCTCCAGGAAATCCCGCCGTCCTGCCACGCATGGAGGTCAGAGATCATCTGTTCGAGGGGAGCCCTGACCGTGTCCGGCATGGGAAAGGCGGCCCAGCCAGTCCCTTCGACCGGGGCGGGACACAGGGCTTCTGCGATCGCCGTCACCGCGGTCTCGGGATCTGTCGCACGCAGGGCAAGCGTGGCCCGGTTCGGATCGAGACGCGAGACGCGGGCGTCCGTGGGAAGGGCGGCGAGCGCGTCGGCAGCTCCCTGACCGGGATAGGCGAGGTCGAGCAGGACGGAGAGCTGCTCGTGATCAAGGGGATTGAGGGTGATCACCTTCGGGCTCAGGTCACGCAGGGCGCGGGGCGCGGTGCCTGCGACGGGGGTGATCAGCACCACGGGCGTGCCCATCTCGAGCGCGTCGCGCATCTTGTCCGAGAAGGCGGCGAGCGTGCGATGCCGATCCGGACTGCCGCTCTTCACCGCGTCCACGGCGTAAAGGAGGTCAGGCACAGCCGGCGGCCAGAGGCTCGGTTCTGCCACGACCTGTTCCAGCATCTTCCGGACCGTCTGGTCCAGCGCGGCGCTGCCGGTCGCCAGCAGCGTGAGCGCGCCGTTCGTGCCCAGCTCGGTGGCCAGCGCCGTCGCGCTGCCGAAGCTCGCGGCAAGCCGGACCACCGCCAGCAGAGTCGCCGCCTTCGGCCGCCAGACCGTAGCGGGGGCCGGTCCGGCGGGGGGGCAGGGCGGGAGCACCGAGCCGAATTCAGTCGCCTGTTCGATCTGGTCGAGAAGGTCGTCGACGCTGTCGCCAAGGCTCCCCTCTGCATGACGACCGGCATCGGCGTCGCGCCGGGTCTTGGGGGCGGATGACACGGGGGCAGCATCATCGGCGGGATATGCGCGTGCCGGGTCGCTCGCTTCATCTGCGCTGTCCTTTGCGGGCAGCGTCACACGCCAGCCGGCCCAGCTGCTGCCCTCGAGGGCGCCGAGGATCTCCAGAGCGAAGGGAAGCCAGTCCGGTGCCCCGCGCCGGGTGGCGGGCGCCCGATCTGCGCGGTTGGCGGAGGGGGCGGTCTTCGTGATCGGCTTGGAAAAGGGGTTCGATACGGTCGCGGTCATGGCGGTCTCCTGTCGTCGGACAAAGGGGAGAGAATGCTCGCCGCGGTGTGCGGCGGGCCGGATGATCTGAGGAAGGAAGGGACGGGCTTAGTCAGGTGGGCGGGTGCGCCGCCTCGATGCGGTCCAGATGGCGCATGATCAGATCGAAAGCCCAGGCTTCGTACACCTCGGATCGCACGCTGAGGATCCCGGCATAGACCTCGAGCGGCACCACCGCGTCGGGATGACGCCGCCTGAGGATCGCATGGAGCGCGGCTTCCTGGGCGCGTGCGACATGGCCGGAGGCCATGGGGAGGACCCTCACGAGGTTCACCTGAGCGCTGCGCGGAAGGCCGAGCTGGTGCTTCATGCGTTTCACCGGGGTCTTGGAAAAGCCCAGCTTCAGCAAGTGGATGCCACGCGACTTCATCTCGACCCTCAGCAGATAAATGAAGGACGGGCTGCTGTTCCATGCGCCGCCGCAGGCGGCACATTTCACCTGACCCCAGGCAAGGTTCACGCGGGCCACACGCTGAGAATGCCCGCAGCTGTGGCGATACATGCGATAGTTGGCGTTGCCCTGAGGGTCGCGTCCTAGACGCTCCCAGCCACGCTGCGATGCCTCATCCTGCTCCCGCGCGCGCAGGCACTTCTCGCAGCGAACATCCGTCCTTTTCGCCGCGACCCGCTCCACGAATTCGAACTGCCTCTTGATCACGTGGCCGCACGCGGCCCGGTACAGGCCGTAGTGGTGGTTGCGGCCGTCGCGACGCAGGAACGTCAGGCCCGCCGCCCTTGCGGCATCGGCGAGATCAGCTTCGGCGCAGGCGCCGCAGCGGGGCTGGGCCGTCCGGAGGGTAAACGCCTTGTGGGCGGTCAGTCCCCCACAGGCGTCACACTCGAGGGCGACATGATACCGGTCGCGGATCCTGGCGTGGATCCGGAACCCCTTTTCCCGGGCGAGGGAAACCCAGGCTTCGGGCACGGGCCGAGGATAGTCGCGCCATTCGCCGGCGGGCACATGGCGGGAGCGATGCGGAACGTGCAGGCGACGCCTGCGGTTGGTCACGACATCGAAGGGAACGCCGCGGACAGACGGGCGGGGTGCATGGGATGCGCGGGACTTCAACGGGGACTTGGGCATGAGGATGCTCCTAAATTCGACATGAGGGGGACAGGCGCGGGCGAACCCCGCGCCGGTATCAGCGTCATAAAGAAAGGGGAAAGATCAGAAGGCCGGGCCGAGATCCGAGGTGCCGGGCAGGTCCAGGCCCATGTCCGACCAAGCCTCCGCGCGTGCGTCGAACGCGTCTTCCAGCGAAAGCCAGCTCTCGAACTGATCAAGGGCAGAGGCGATCATCATGTTGATCGTGCGCGCTCCGGCGACCTCGCTCGGCACGCTGAAGGCCCAGCGGCGCAACCGTGCATGGTTCCGCAGGCACGCCACCTCTTCGGGATCGGCGGACCTGATCACATCGATGAAGAGGCGCGCGACCCGCTGCAGGTTCAACTCGGCCGCACCCGACGCCGGGGCCGCCAGAACAGCCCCGCAGGCCGCCTTCGTAGCCGCGAGCGACGCATCCGCCGCCCGGATCCACGCGTCAACCGCCGGGTCCTGCCCGGAGTAGCAGCAAAGATCCCGTTCGTCAGAGATCAGGCGCGGAAGCGTGCCGAGGAAAGAGGCGAAGAGCGCCTCAAGAGACGGTGCCACATGAGCGGCAGGGACGCCTTCAGTCTTCGGCGAAGGAATGGTAGGAACAGAAACAGTCATTGCGATCTCCTTTGCAGTTCGCGGTGGCAAGAGCGGCGGGCAAGAAGGTGAAAGAGCTTGCCCCCGCTCGTTCAATATGATATTACGCCATTATGATGTCAACATCAAAATGGTAAAATACTATGGCACCCCCCAAAAAAAATACAGAAGCTCTTACCCTGAGACTGGGAAAGGAGATGATCGAAGCGATAGACGCCCTCAGAAGGTCTGAAGAAAGTCCACCTACCCGCCCAGAAATGATCAGGCGGATCCTACAAGCCTGGATCGATGAGCACCCGCCGAAGCTGTGAAAGTGGCGTAGGTCCGACTTTCGGCATTGCGCGTGTTCGCAGAGCCCGAAAGTGTAGGCGGGGATGAGTCTGGATCGGACAGGCCCTGATGCGCCGGGTCAAATCGGAGCTGTCTGAGCGCCCTTTTATCAGAAAACTGTTGAAGCTGCCCCTACGCTGACCACGATCCGGACTCACCCGCTCCGGTCGAGCAGTTCCTGGAAGCAAGGCCTGATCGGCCTTACACCCGAATCCATTGTGAAGGCCAGCGCCTTGGCCAACCAGGTCAGTGCTCGACCGCAGTCAGATCACCCCAGGTCGCCACATGCCGCGGCGCTGCCAGCGGGCCATGTGTGCGACGGGTCGGACGATCAGCGTGCAGGTTGGACAGTGTGCGTTCGGGAAACCACCGCGAGGCCAGGGATGTCCGGGCCTTTTCGTGATCATTGCCGGGTCGGGTCCAGCAAGCCGCCCGAGATCCGGGCTGGGCATGATGCACCCAACGAGCGGATCAAGGCGATGCCGGGGCAGGTCTCACCACCGTGACGATGTTCGGGTGCAGAAAGAGGGACAGCCCTTCGGAACTTCGGGGCGCCGTCGTGTGGAAGGGGGGCGCCATACCGCGGCGGTATCTCTGGCTTGCCATGGTTCGGGGTACGGAGGATGGCCGGGTCGGCCAGCCTCTGCACCCGGACCGGTAGCCCGGCGCTCAGCAGGTGATCAAGGCGATTAGTGGGGGGCGTTGCGGCGAGCAAATTGCCAACTTGGCCCGCTGAAAAAGAACAGGAAAAACAAAACAAGGACAGGGTGGGAAGGGTCCAGCAGGCTGCTGGTCGCAGCGATCGATCGGCTTTCGGGCCGGTCGAATCGCGAGAAGGGGTCGAGGGGGTATCCCCCTCGCGAACGGTTTTTGTGGTGTCGGGGGCTCCCCGACAGCGCAAAAACATTAGTGAGTAAAGGACCGGACATCCCCACGGATTTTTCGCTGCGTTTTTTCACGCACTTCGCGGAGGCTTGGATCAGCGAAATCTGACCGGAGCCCGAGCATGTCCGTCCATCACCGTTTTGACAACCCTAAACCTGTCGCCCGCCTAGAGACCGCGCCGATCGTCCTTAGGTTCGCCTCCATGTTCCCCCGGGACCTGAAGCGCCGCGAGATGCATGACAACCGGACTGGGGGAGATCTCTCGCATATTCGGATGGACCTGTCACATCTCAACACCCAGCCGGTCGGGGGACCAGACTGGATCGAGCGTCTGCACGGGGAAATCGCGGCCGCGATGGAGCACAATTTCGAGGAAGAGATCGCTGCGCGGGAACGCAAGGGGCGGTTCCTCGAAGCCGAACGGCTGCGCGAGCGCGGGCCCGTCGACCCGTGGAAGTCCACGCGCGGCGGCCCGCTTCGGGAGGGGATCATCACGGTGAACAAGCTCTGGTTTGGCGGGACCGGACATGAACACTGGGACCCTGACCGGGTCGAGGCGTTCAAGCAGCGCGCGACGGATTTCCTTCTTGAGCATTTCCCTGATGGGCAGCTCCGGGAGGTGAATATCGATGAGGATGAAGAGGCGCTGCACATTCATTTCGCGGTCGCCGTCTGGGTCGAAAAGGTCAGCCAGAACCGGGGAACACAGTGGTTGCTCCAGCCCTCGGCAAACCCCCTCCTGGCGAACTATGAATACGCTCAGGATTTAGCGGGTGAGGCGTTTGTGGATCTTGGAATTCACCGTGGTGAGAGACGTGCCGAGGCAGCCCGTCAGGCGCTTGCGGCCGGGGTTGAGATGCCGGAACCGCCTCGGCATGTTCCACCGTCTGACTGGCGCCGGGAACAGCGGCGCCTTGCGCTGGCGGACCGGGACCGGATCCGGGAGGCGAGCCGCGCCGAGGCCGAGGCGACGGTCGCGGATGGCGTGGCGCTGGCGAAATCCGTGGTGAAGAAGTCGCGTAAACGCGCGATCGCAGAGGCGAAGGCTCGGAAGGCCAAGGCTGACCGGCAGGTCGCTGTCGCTCAACGCGACCGGGCCCGCGCGGATGTGCAGGCCGAGGTTGCCCGGCGGGCGAAACTGGAGGCAGAGGAAGCTCGGAAGGAGGCTGAGCGGAAGGTTGAAGCGGCGAGAGAGGAGGCCGCGCGGATCGCGAAGGCCGCGGGGGAACGGGCCGACGTGATCATTGCCAATGCGACTGCGCTCGCGACCGTGACGGTGCGGAAATCGCGCAAGCGCGCGATCGCGGACGCCCGGGCCCGACGCGCCAAAGCGGACCGGGCGGTTGCCGTTGCCGAACGCGCGCGGGCCGATGTCGAGGCTTTGGCCGAGGTCGCCCGCGATGCCGCCGAGGAGGACCGGATTAGGGCCGAGGATGCAGCCACGGCGGCCGCCGAACAGACCCGGATTGAAGAGGCCCGGGCGGCTGAGACGCGGGACCGGATCGGCGTGGTGATCGACGGATTGGGCGCTCTGGTCAAGGAGATCGACAAGGGCACGCTCGCCCGTGACCCGGATGGCCGTATCCGGGCGAGCGTGCCTGACCGTCTTGAGGCCGCTTGTCCCGAAATCGTGCCCGCGATCGAGCTCGGCTTGAGGGTCGTTGACGGAGCGAAGAGCGTCCATCGCGATGCGCGTGTTGTCCGTGACGCGACCATGAGAGAGCGCAAGGCGCTGAAAACGGATCAAGCCGCGCTGCGCCAGGGTCAGGAGCAGCTCGCGGAAGATCAGAAGCAGCTCGAACGGGAACAGAACGCCGCCGAGGCTCAGACCACGCGGGCCCAGTGGATGTTGAACCGCCTGGAGCTCTTGCTCAGTCGCTTCGTGAGATGGCTCAAGTTGCCGGGCATGCCCAAATTCATTCGGGATGAGGGGCTCGCGCTTCTCGGGGAAACGGCGGAAACGATCGCGGATCTCAAGGAGGACGGGCTCGAGATGTGAGCGGCGAGGATCGGTAACGTGGTCCGGTTCTAGACCCCATGATCGCGGAGTGAGCTGACTGGTTCGGTGGTCTCTCCCGCGGCATTCTCCGTTCGAGGGTTGCGCCGGATGGGCCGGTGCCGAACCTCAAGAATGGGGGAGAGACCGTATGCAGCATAGCATGTTCATCGGACTGGATGTCCATAAGGCGACGATTTCGGTCGCGGTCGCGCAGGGCGAACGTGGAGGAGAGGTCCGTCACTGGGGCACGGTTCCGCACCGTCCGGATCATGTCCGCAAGCTGGTGGAGAAGCTTGGCGCCGGCGGACGTCGTCTACATTTCTGCTACGAGGCAGGCCCCTGCGGTTATGGGCTGTATCGCCAGCTTGTCGAGCTGGGTCATGAGTGCATTGTCGTGGCCCCTTCACTCATTCCGGTGAAGGCGGGCGATCGCGTGAAGACGGACCGCCGCGATGCCGTGATGCTGGCCAAGTTGCACCGCGCGGGCGAGTTGACAGCCGTGTGGGTGCCGGATGCGGCGCATAAAGCGATGCACGACCTGGTTCGTGCGCGCGCGACCGCGATGCGGGTTCTTGGAAGGGCGCGCCAGCATTTGCAGGGCTTTCTGCTGAGGCATGGCCGCATCTACCCGGGCAAGAAGGGTTGGACGGTGGCCTACCGTCGTTGGCTGACGGCGGTGCGGTTCGAGCACCCGGCGCAGCAGATCGTGTTTCAGGACTATGTCGACGCGGTCACCGATGCCGAAGCCCGGGTTGAGAGGCTTATAACGCAGATCGCCGATTTGCTCCCGAGCTGGTCGTTGGCTCCGGTGGTCGAGGCGGTTCAGGCGATGAGGGGGGTGGCTTTCATCGTTGCGGTAACGGTGGTCGCCGAGGTCGGGGATTTCCAGCGGTTCGACAATCCGCGTCAGCTGATGGCATATCTCGGTCTCACGTCCTCCGAGCATTCGAGCGGGGCTACTGTACGCCGCGGCGGGATCACGAAAGCCGGGAGCGGTCTTGCCTTAAGGGCTTTGATCGAAGGTGCCTGGAGCTACCGGATGCAGGCGCGCGTCAGTCGCAAGCTTCACGACAGGATCGAGAGCTTGCCCAAGGCCGTGCGCGACATTGCATGGAAGGGGCAACTGCGAATGTGCCAGCGCTACCGTCATCTGATCGCGGCTGGAAAAGCGAAGGTGGTTGTCACCACGGCCATCGCCCGCGAGATGGTTGGCTTCATCTGGGCAATCGCTTGAGCGGTGACGCCTCCGCCGGTCTGTCGGACGAACGCACAAGGCTGAGAAGACAAGACGCGCCCGAACATGCCGATGCGCAAGGTTGGGGGCAGAATGCGGTGGGGAACCCTCGTGCCCTCTTATGAGCCGACAAAGTCGACGCTCGCCATTTAGACCGAGGCAGGCCCAGAACGAAATCACGGTCATGCGGTAACCAACCCGCGACTGAGAGCTGGCTCAACCGCTGTCTCAGTTCCCTCTCCTACCTTACGCATCTACACCACGCTGCACCTAGCACCGCCGGGATATTTGCATTGAAACAAGGGCTTGACATCGATCATGAGAACAGGGTGCTGAAATAGTCCCACCTCGACAGCGGTTTGAGAACATGATTCATCCTCGGCACGATAATGGCGGGGGTTAAGATGCGCGGGACGGACAAGGCGAGCGGGTCGTTGTTCAGCTATGTCGATCTGGAGGAGCGGATCCCGCCGCGACACCCGCTGCGCAAGATCCGGCAAGTGGTGAATGACGCCCTTGCCAGCCTCGATGCCGAATTCGAAGTGCTTTACACGGATTTCGGCCGCCCCTCGATCCCGCCGGAACGGCTGATCCGGGCGAGCTTGCTCCAGATCCTGTTCTCGGTCCGCTCCGAGCGACAGTTGATGGAACAGATGGATTACACCCTGATGTTCCGCTGGTTTGTCGGCCTCGGGATCGACGACCCGGTATGGGTCCCCACGGTATTCACCAAGAACCGGGACCGGCTGCTGACGACGGACATGTCGCGAAAGGTGATGGCAGCGATCCTGGCGCATCGCGAGGTCGCGCCGCTGCTGTCGGACGAGCATTTCTCGGTCGATGGAACGCTCATCAGGGCTTCGGGATCTATGAAGAGTTTCCAGCCTAAGGCGGAGGCGACCCCGCCTGACGATGAAGGGCTGGGCGATTCGCCCGCCCTGAATACCACCCTTGAGCCCCCGCCGTCAGAGACCCCAGCCGAGACCGACCCGATGCACCACGACAGCCGCCGCCACCGCAATGCCGAGGTCGACTTCAAGGGCGAGAAGCGCTCGAACACCACACACGCCTCGGTCACCGATCCGGATGTGCGCCTTTACAAGAAATCCCCCGGCGCGGGTGCCATGCTGTGTTTCATGGGGCATACTCTGATGGAGAACCGCAACGGGCTGGTCGTGCAGGGTGATCTGACCCAGGCCGACGGTCATGCCGAGCGCAAGGCGGCGCTGGACATGATCCATCGCCATTCCCCCGGATCGACGCGGCAGCTGACGCTCGGTGCCGACAAGGGGTATGACGCGGCCGGGTTCGTGTCCGACCTGCGCCAAGTCTGCGTCACGCCCCACGTCGCCCAGAAATCGAGATATTCAGCGATTGACGGACGCACGACCCGACACGAGGGATATGCGTTGTCCCAGAAGCACCGAAAGAAGATCGAAGAGCCGTTCTGCTGGGCCAAAACCGTCGGCGGCATGGCACAAACAATGTATCGGGGCGTCGAACGCGTCCGATCCCGCTTCATCCTGACCATGGCCGCCAACAACCTTGCCCGGCTACCAAAGTTGCTGGGAGCATAATGGGAAACATGGACACAGAAACGAGCCGCGGATGCGCCGACAGACTTGACCCATCAGTCAAACCGGACCCGATGACGGGAAAGCTTTCCGGATCAGTGACTAATTCAGCGGCCTGTTAACTCCTCACTGACGATCTGTTTCCCTCGCAATTCAATCCGACAAGCTGAAATGTACGCAGTCTACGGCCGTCACCTACGAGAAACGGGAAAAACTGATGAAAAAGTTCATGGGAGATTGATATACCTAGCCCTCACAGACCTTTCAATCGCCGCGACATGAAGGGGATCCAGTTCCAAATGATAAGCGATCTCCTCCAATAATCTGAGCTCCGATTGTTTCAACTTACCATCGGCCACGACAACTTCACATGCTATCAAATATGCCGTCTCGTGAACCTTTGGGGGCAAAACCCCTCGCACAAATATAAGAAACCGCTTAAGACCGTCGGCTGTACTCAAAAATCCCTCTATGTAGATAAATACTCGTCTAATGTTAGACAGGTCATAGTTGGCGAAAATCGGAAAATGATCGATTACACTCGCAATCACCTCTAATTCAGAAGCCCTAACCTCACCGTCTGACATGGATGATAAGATCATTATTCCAACAAGCGCATCGTGGACGCCCATTGAACTGATTTCAGATTGAACGGGGTCTGACATCTGTTTGATCCTGCATAATTCGTATTTAAAGGTTACGCGCCTTGCAACAACACGCAAAGCCTTGTCTTCTTTCCATCTCCCATCAGGCTACCGATCGACGCGCTCACTTTGCTACATGTCACACCCAGCATTAAATCGTCTTACGCAGCCCGCCAGCACGGCACTGATCAATGGAGCTGGAGCCAGAACCTGTGCACCTCTTTGCTATTTTCTACTGCCGCCTCAGCGGTCGGAGACACACTAAGCGTTCATCCCGCGATCTGGACCTGGACGAGACGCCCGCCCTCGTCCGGATCGAGCAGGATCTGTGCCCCGTCGGTCAGGGCGACATGCCCTTTCAGCGGAATATCCTTGCCGGATGTGACGTCCTTCATGCCCGGAAGGGCTTCGTTGACCAGGTACCAGGTGCCCTGGTGTTCCTGGAAGTACCCCACGCGGGATTTCTGGTCGTCCTCCAGGTGTTCGTTCGGGAAGATTTTCCGGTTCGCGTGCCAGGGAAAGAGGGATTGCCCGTTCCAGACCATGACGCGGTGATCGTCGCTGTGAAACCGCCCTTTCTGCCGGCTGGAATACAGGTTGAGCACTGGCAGGCTGCCCTTGTGCGGCGCACCGCAATGCGGACAGGCGGGCTTTCGGGTGTTGTCGAAGATGTACCATCCCATCTCGCAGCCCGCGCTGCAGGGCTGGATCATGTCGAGCGTGCGCACGAGTGCGGTTTCCCAATCCGATGGGGACGGGCGCTTTTCCGGATGGTGCAACCCGTCGATGAAGGCGCGGCGGAACAGCGTCTCGAGATGGGGCCCGGCCATCGTGAACGGCCGCTGCCCAGGATCGCCCCACGGAAGGGCCGAGGGGTGCAGATCGTCGACACGGACCCGGTTGCTCGCGTCGGACGGGTGCTCGACGAAGAGCGCCCCCGACCCCATGGACAGGGTTTCATCCTTGTCCGGGTCGGGATCGTGGATCTTGCGGCCGCGGAGCGGGTGCCGGAAGAACAGGTAGAGGTAGATCAGCACCGCCAGTGCGTGCCGGTCGGTGGCCTGGCTCGGCAGCTTCCGGTTTGGATCGTCCCGGTCCAGATGCTGGGTGGCCACGACTTCCGGGGCGATGAAATCGGGCGTGCCAACAACATCCGGCGCATGCTTGTCGGGAACCACGAGACCGTCGAGATCGATCAGGCAGGCGCGTCCCGAGGTGGGATCGAGGAGCACGTTCTTGTAGCTCAGGTCCGAATGGCTGAGGCCGGCCATGTGCAAGCGGCGCACGGCGCGCGCCATCGCCAGGCAAATCTGGAAATAGGTCAGCCAGGTGCCCTTCTCCCTCGGATCCAGATGGCGGTCTCGCAGGGAGCCCACGAACCACTTTCCCTCCTTGTCGCGGCCCTTGATCTTGAACTTGTCGCCGTTGTTCGAGCCATGCTCGAAGAAGAACGCCTTGTCGTAGAACGGCGCGACGACCCCGATTTTGCCGTCGTGTTCCACGACGTCGAACGGCCAGCAGAAATGCTTCTCCCAGAACGGCCCGGAGGGCTGGTCGAGAAGGTTCTCCCGGTACCGGGTCGTGATGTCCGAGAGCCGATCGCGCAGCGCCTTCTGGTCGGAGACATCCCGGAAAAACCCGACCACGTATTTGCGGTCGGGGTGGAAATGGATGTCCTTCATGCCGCCCGAGGCCGACACCTCGTTTCGAAAGACGATCTCCTCGCCCTTCAGGGACGTGACGCGTGTCGTGCTCATGCGCCGGTCTCCGGGATAAGGAGCGCGATGGTGCGGTCGTCGTGATTGCCTTTCGACCAGAATCCCAGCCAGTCGATCATCCGCGCCTCCATGTCGGGATCCACGGCCCTCGGCTTGATCCCTGCCTCGACCTCGCCCGCCCAGAACCCGGACCAGGTCCCGGGATCCTCGAGCATAGCGCCCGTCGGGAAGAACGGATCCGTGATCCCGTCGCTCATGGCGACCAGGCCCGTAAAGGCTGGCCGGATGACGCAATGGATCCGCGCGATGACGGATTGGGGATCTTCGAACAGGCCAGGCGTCAGGAAATACGTCTGGCCCGCATATTCTCCGGAATCGGGCGTGCAGAGCAGGTCGAGCGTTCCGGCCTCCGCGTCGAAGGCCGCGATGCCGCCATCGCCTACAGAAAAGCTTGCGAGAATCCATCCATGGGTCGTCCGCTTCGCGATCGCGCACAACAAGGTCGTGGAGTATTCGCGGAAGTCCGTTTCTTTCGCCTTCGACTCTTCAACAAGGGCGTTCGTGGCCTTGAGCGCCGCGCCGGCGAGGACGGGATAGAGCAGATCCCGCCGGATACTGGCCATCTCTTCGTCCGGATTGACGCTCCAGGAAGCCAGGCGGCCATCCAGGCGCCCGCCAAGATGAGTCCGGGTCCGCTCGTCGATGGCGTCCGCGGCCACCTCAACCGCGATGCGGGAGGCCTGGCGCGAAAGTTTTGCCGATCCGGCTCCATCTGCAACGACCAGGATATGCCACCCGGCGTCATTGACGCGCAGCGCGACATCGTCCTCCCGAAAGCCACCTTTCTGGGCGTGGCCGCGGCCGCGCAGGCTGCCGGCTAGGAGGAAAGCCTCCGGGCTGGATCGCGTGAGAACCACGCCGTCCTCTTTCCAGTACGGATCGGAGCGATCGCTGGGATGGCTGACCCAGAGATCACGTGGATCGGCAATCACCGTCAGGCGGGCCGTCGCCGGGCGCGGCGACCCATCGGGATCGGCGATTTCCAGAGACAGGACATGATCGCCAGCACACTCCGGTGTCCCGGAAAGCCCGCCGTCAGCGTCCACGGACAATCCTGATCCCGCGTCATCAATCACTTTCAGGACGGGCCTGTCCGAGGCTGCGGAATATGCCTGGCGAACGCGCGCGTTCGGGAGGCGGATTTCCAGGGGGCGCAGGGGAAACGATTGACCCATCCCGGGAACGTCCGCGATGGCGGAATTGTCCCGTTCCTGAGGGGTCCTCGCCTCAGGAACGGCGGGATCGGGGTCAGGCGATGCACTCCCTGAATCCGGGCGATCAGCCCCCTTCGAGGCGCCTTCCGCCGGATCGCCCCCATCGCGGGTTCTTTCGGGAGAGGGGGTCAGAGGGCGCGCAGGCGGGTCCTCGGGTGCCTTGTCGGGGCCAGGGTCCGGATCCGCAGACCGCGTTGTCTCTGGCTCCTTTCCAATCTGGAGAGGCGTGCCTGCACCGGGGTCGACACCGGCCTTCGTGTTGACAGCCTGTCCCGGTTTTCCATCTTCCTGTGACCTGCGTGCCTTGGCCAGGGCGTCGGGCCCAGTGGCCGTTTTCCGGGCGTTGCGTCTCGCGGAGCGCTTCTGCAGCAGGAAAAGGGCTCGTTTCTCATCGTCGGTGAGGCCGGAAAACGCATCGGGCACGTCCATGTTGCAGGGCACATGTTCTCGTTTCAGAACGATGAGGAAATCCGATAAAGCCTTGGCGAGCCGCTCCATACGTGCTTCGCTTTCAACCGGATATTCTGGTTTTTCCGTCATCCCTGCCCCCGCGAGATATCGAACCCGGCACCCGAGCTGGCTGCACCGTAAAGCCCGCGGTTGCCGCACCAGGGGCATGTCTGCGCGCCGTCTCTTCTGACGCAATGGATGCGCCCGCAGCTGCACTTCGCCATGCCGAAGGGCGCCTGGCAGTGCGGACATCCCGGCTGGCCGATCAGATCTTCACTGCTGACATTGGCACCACCCTTGTCCGGGCCGGACAGGTCGAAATAGTCCTCCTGGACGGCGACGGCAGCCTGCAGCGCGTAGGCGCGCGTCTGGAAGAGCTCGGACAGCCGGGCGTCATCGGTCTCGAAGCGGCCCATGTGGCGCTCGTATTTCACGATGTAGGGGGCCTTCGTGCGCGCGCAGCGCCCGGTAAAGACCGCATAGCGATCGTCTACGCCCTCATAGGGCAGACCGCCGGCGGCCTGGCCGCTGTCGCGGTCGTCGACCTTGGCCAGCGAGATCCCCTTGCCCGCGGTGACGCTTTGAGACGAGGCCTTCACCGAGTTCGTGATCCAGGCTATGAACCGACGGAACGACCCCTCCACGGTGTCGTCGAGGGTGATGACATCCTCGGCAATCCGGCGCAGGAGCCGTGCATCGGCCATGCCCCCGATCGACACGGCAACGAGCGAGACGCGATTGGCGTAGTCGCGCTCCCACCGGCGGATGGCCTGCTCCGGGTTGTCGGTCGGAACGCCATCGGTGAGCAGGAAGACCAGCGGCCGCCAATCCCCCTTCGCGCTTGCCGTGCTGCGGCGCACGTCCCGGTCGATCGCGTCCATGAGATGGGTCAGCGCGTCCCCGAGTGCGGTTCCTCCGCCAACCGGCAGATGCGGCGGCGCGAAATCGGCGAGCTCGGTCATGGGGCAGAGCGTGCGCGTCCGTCCTGCAAAGGCGATGACCGAAATCCAGACGGTTTCCAGCGCGTTCGGATCCGTCATCAGGTCCGATGTGATCGCGCGCATGCCCTGTTCGAGCGTGGTGAGCGTGTCGCCGGCCATCGACTCGGAGACATCGACAACGATGTAGACGGGAAACTTGCGCATCTCAGAGAACCACGTTGATCTCGGCCGGCGGGGGCGGCAGCGAGTCCTTCTGTCCCGATCCCACGCTGCGCCCGCCCTGGGCGATGACCTCCGTCATCCATTTGAAAAAGCTCTGGAACATGTTGGCATCCATCGTCTCGAGGGTGACCACCGTGTCGCAGAACGTCTCGAGATCCTCGCGCCGGGCTTTCGGTCCTGCTGCGCAGCCGATGATGTTGGCAAAGCCGATCGATTTCACGCGCGGCGTGTTCTCCTCGAAGGCGGCGAGATCGGACGGCTTGCCATCCGTCATGACGATCAGGATCGGCGCCCAGTCCCCTTTCGCGTCAGGGGTGCCCTTTCGCACATCGCTGGCGGCCTGCTTGGCAAGAACACCGAGTGCCTCGCCGAGATGCGTGGGACCTGAATCCGGCGTGGTGATGCGAGGCAGGATCACGTCCTCCAGCGCGGTCATCGGAACGACCGTCTTCACTTCGCGGTCGAAGGACATCACCGTCAGGTGGATCGTCTCGAGCGCGTACGGGTCTTGGCGCAGGGCGCCAAGAAGGGTTTCGAGACCCGTGTTGACGCTTTCGATCGGCTCACCCCGCATCGAGCCGCTGGTATCGAGGATCAGGTAGACGGGAAGACGACGGCTCATGAAACGGTCCTTGTGCATGGGGCGTCCGCTGGATCGCGGGCTGGGTGGTGATGTCCGGATCCGACGATCAGGTCAGCCGGATCTCGGGCGGCGGCGGCGGCAGCTCGTCGAGCGTGCCGATATCCTTCTTGCGCAGATCGACCTTGTTCGAAGAAACCCCGATCGAGGCGGTCACCCACTTGAAAAAGGCCGCGATGGTCGAAGCGTCCGCGGTGTCGAGCGTCACGACGGCCTCGGTGATCTGCGAAAGCACGGACGTGTCGGCCTGGGGGCCGGCACCGCAGGCCACGACCATGCCGGGCTTTGCGTCGCGAAACGCATCGAGTCCGGCTTCCCAATCGTCATTGGGCATTCCGTCCGTCATCAGGAACACCAGGGGCTTCCAGTCCCCCTTCTCTGTAGCAGAGGACCGGGTGACTTCGCGCTTCATGCAATCGGCGGCGAGACGCAGGGCCTTGCCGAGCGCGGTCATCCCGTTGGCCTCGATTTTCGGCGCCTGGAAATCCGCAAGCTCGGTCAGCGGGACCACCTGTTTCGCATCGCTGTCGAAGGTAATCACCGACAACCAGGAGGTCTCGAGCGCCTGCGGGTCCTGCTGCAGGCTCGAAACCATGAGATCCAGACCGGAGCGGACGGCCGCGATGGCCTCGCCGCGCATCGATGTGCTCGTGTCGAGAAGCAGGTAGACGGGGAGCTTTCTGTTCATGGCAGGCCTTCTTGTCCTTGGGTCCGCATCTTGAGACAGGCGCGCGCGGGATGCGGACTTCAACCCCGGCGTGGTGATTTTCAGAACGGTCGAGAGGTCATGACAAGAGGGCCCGGATGTCCGCGAAATCGGGATCGCGGGCGTAGAGCGCTGACAGGGTCTGGCGGAATTGTGTCCGATCGCCCATTTCACGGTAGGAAAGGGCCTGTTCGTAAAGCGCCACCTTGGTGAGATCGTCTGCATCCTCGGAGCCCTCGGCAAGGCCCGAGACCAATCCGTACCGTTGCACCGCATCGGCGTGATGATCGAGAGAAACCGCGACACGCGCCCGGTAGAGCGCGAGGCTGGCGGCGATCACGGGGTCGTCGGCCGGGCGATCGAGATAGGGGGCAAGCGTTGCCATCTTGAGGACCGGCGTACCGGCCTCGGACGCCTCGAGCGCAATCTCGGCCAGGGAAATCGCGAGAACGGGATCGGTCCGATCCGCCTCGAGCGCATCGACGATCACGTGAGCGGCCATTCCGAGATGTCCGGCCGCCTGGCAGCACTCGGCCAGGACAAGGCGCGTCGCATGCCCCGTGGGCGCGATCACCGCGGTGATCTCCGGGGTGATGGCCATCTCGATCGATGCGGACACGCCGTTTGCCGAAAATCGGGATCCCAGGGCGTCTTCCTCTTTCAGCGCAGCCTCGAAATCGGCGCGCGCGTCATCCCAGCGCTGCGCGCGGACATGAATGAGGCCTGAAAGCCAGAGGCCGTCAGCCGTGTCACGGATCGGATCCAACGCCTTTGCAGCCCGGTCGTCCTGTCCGGACTGGAACGCGATGATGGCCTGAAGAAGCGCACGATCGGCCTCGGCCTCCGCGCGTTCTGCGTCCGCCGCATCGAGGCGGTCCTCGGGTTCCGGCATCGGGGTGGCATTCTTGCGCGATGCGCGCTTCTGCTTGCCGTGCTGCGTGGTGTAGTGCAGCCCGGTCCCCGGCAGACCCACAGTCGTCCGCCGCCCCCTAGGCCCGATCGTGTGCTTCAGCCCGCGCGGACCAAAAGACAGGGATGGCCCTGATTTCGACATGTTCAACGTGACCCCGGGAAAGATCTGCTTGCGGCGGAAAAATCTGAACGGCATAAATGCATACTAGCAAAGTTTTTTAGTCATTTCAATCTGCTTAGGGTCAGGATTCATAACCAGAACATGACCACAGCGGCCAAGGCACATGCGGACAGGAAGACCTTCGGGCATCTGTCGTAGCGGGTCGCGACCCTTCGCCAATCCTTGAGCCGCGCGAAGCTGTTCTCGATCTTGTGGCGTTTGCGGTAGCGGGCCTCATCGTGGGGGATCGGGACCTTGCGGTTCTTTCGCGATGGGATGCAGGGAGTTATCCCTTTGTCTTCAAGGGCTTCACGATACCAATCGGCATCATAGCCACGATCTGCCAGCAGATGTTTGGCGGGCGGCAGAGCATCCAGAAGCGCCCGCGCGCCGATGTAATCGCTCCGCTGGCCCGCCGTCAGAAACATCCGCAGCGGGCGGCCTGCCGCGTCGGTGACGGCATGCAGTTTCGAGTTCATCCCGCCCTTCGTGCGTCCGATCAGGCGGCCACGCCCCCCTTTTTCAGCCCTAGGCTGGAGGCCGTGCGGTGCGTCTTGAGATGGGTTGCGTCGATCATCAGCGTGTCGGTCTTGCTGCCCTGATCAGCCAGTTCCAGGAGCATCCGAGCAAAGATGCCTTTCTCGCTCCACCGCTTCCAACGGCTGTAAAGGGTCTTGTGAGGTCCATAGGCCGCTGGGGCATCCCGCCACCGTAACCCATTGCGATTGATGAATATAATGCCACTCAACACGCGCCTATCGTCAACACGCGGCTTGCCGTGGGATTTGGGAAAGAAAGGCTCCAACTTCGCCATCTGCGCATCGCTCAGCCAGTAAAGATCGCTCATATCACCGCTCCGTTTTGGGAGCCGTGAATCAGACCTCTACAGGAAAATCAATGCATCCTGACCCTAGGGCTTTAACAGACTGCTGAAAGACTCTTGGAATAGGCGCTTTGACGCGAACGTGCGTCATTTTTGGCAATGTGGACCGAAAAAGCCGCTTGATCAAAACGGATACTCCGAGGCTGCATGCACAAAACGTACATTACGTTGTCCTGAAAGCGCCTTCGTTCCTCCTGCGAAATCTGCTAGAAGTGAGACAAATAGAATGCAACGCCAAGGGGATTCCTATGAAGTGGATCAAGTACGCCTTGCTGGGCGCGATCGTGACGACCGTCGCGTCCGTCCTGCATTACAGCCTGCCGCAGGTGGATGTCGTGCGCATCGTGGGAACGGACGTGAAGCGCGTCGACGCGCCCCAGAATGCGGGCGAGACGAATACCGATACCGGCATGCTGACGGCCGATGTCTACTTCATCCTCGCGGAAACGGAGAGCGGCGCGGTCCGCAACTACCGCAACGAGGATGCGCTGCTCTACGGCAAGTTCGACAGCTCCGACCTGCACACCCGGGCGCGCTCGATCAGCCAGAACGAGGAAAACGCCGTCGCCATCCGGCACTACGGGTGGCGCCTGCCGCTGTTCTCGATGTTTCCCAACGCGACTTCGGTCTGGGAGGTCGATCCCGGCTACCGTCACCTGCCGCTGTTCAACATCGTTTTCCTGGCCCTGCTTGCAGGCGGCCTTGGATACACGGCTTGGCGTGTGCGCCGGATCCGGATCCGGATCGCGGAGGCCCGCGCGGAACGCGAAGCCGAAACGGCTGCCGAGGCCGAGCGGAAAGCGCAGGAGCGCGCGGATCGCGATGCATCCAGGCAGGACGTGCAAAGCCGCGACAAGGCTCTCGAGGATTTTCTTGGAGGCAATGACGGGTCGTCCAGCGGCGGCGGGAGTGGCGACTGACGTCGCCACAGCGTCAGCCGACCATGAGACAGGGGAATTATGCCGACCATGAGACAGGGGAATTATGCCGACCATGAGGCAGGGGAATTATCATGACGACCACAACCACGGCACCGGGTACGGACACCCATGTCCTCAGCACCGGAAGCCTTTCGCTTTCGATCACGCACAGCGCGCAGGACGACCTGTTCCGGGTAGCGGAGCGTCAGAACCCGAAACGGGCCTTCCTGTTCGTTTCGACTGTTCTCGGGCGTCATATCCCGGTTCGCCCGGACGCGCATCGCAAGGCGCTTCGTGCCCTGGCGGAGCGGGTCACCCCACACCTCGGAACCGGCCCGGTTCTCGTCATGAGCTATGCCGAAACGGCAATCGGGCTTGGTCTCGGCGTTTTCGATGTCTTGTCTCGCAAGATGAAGGGCCATTCCATGGCCTATCTTCCGACGACGCGCTTCATCCCGGACGGCGAGACGCCGTGGTTCACGACGCGCGAGGAGCACAGCCACGCGGTCGATCACATGATCATGCGCCCGGCCTTTGCGGGCATGACGCACGAACCGGATTCGACACTCGTCCTGGTCGACGACGAGACAACGACCGGCAAGACGTTTGCCGGCCTCGCAGAAGGTCTTGCGAGCGTCGGAGAGACCCCGGCCCGCGTCGTGCTCGTCACGTTGACCGACTGGTCGAACGGGAAAAGCCGGGACTCGGTCGAGGCGATCTTCCCCGATGCCTTGGTCGAAACGGTATCGCTCCTGTCTGGTCGATACGCTTGGGAGCCGGCGCCGGGTGTCGATCCGAACCCCCTGCCCCCGGGTTGCGCTCCCTGTTGCGCGCCCTGGTCCCCGGGATCCGAGGTTTCGTTCGCGGTGCCGCGATCCGGGATCGATGCGCAAGCCCATTCCAAGGAGCGCCGGGCGTGGCGGGACATCGTCTCGGGAAGCTTGATCCCGGACATCCCGAAAAACGCTCGCGTGCTGGTCGTCGGAACCGGAGAAGATGTCTGGCATCCGTTTCTTGCAGCCGAAGGCATCGAGAACGCGGGCTTCACAACACGCTTCATCGCGACCACGCGATCTCCCGTGGCCCGCGGCCCCGTCGTGCCGCACCAGATCACGTTTCCCGACCACTACGGCCTGGGCATGGCGATGTATCTCAACAACGTCCAGCCGGACGCCTGGGATCACGTGATGATCTTTTCCGAGAACACGTTCGACGGGATCCCGTCCGGTCTGCGCGATACGCTCGGGTCCGGAGTCGTGATCACGCCCGACGCGGTGCGCACCATGCAGGGAGAAATCCTGTGAACACGATTGATCGTCGGCCCGTTCTCTACACGGATCTGGATGACACGCTGTTCCAGACATCCCGGAAAATGACCGAACCCGCGTGCGAGATACGTCTCGGCGCCATTGCGACCAACGGGCATCATTCCTATATGACCGCCGATCAGGCGCGGATGCTGGACTGGCTCCAGGATGCGACCCGCGTGATCCCGGTTACCGCACGCTCGACGGACGCCCTGTCGCGATGCCAGATCCCCTTTCACCACTGGAAGGTGGCCGCGAACGGGGCCGTCATCCTGCAGCCGGATGGCATGCCACTTGCGGACTGGCAGGAAACGGTGCGCGACCTGTCCAATGCGGCGCGGGTCGGCCTGGAGATTCTGAACGAGGTCACGGTCACCTGCAACACCGAGGATGCCTCGCAATCCGAGACGCGCTTTCGTCACTGGATCGTCGAGGAATACGGCATGCCG
Source organism: Phaeobacter sp. CC-HEC084 (assembly GCF_059429255.1). Taxonomy (NCBI): domain Bacteria; kingdom Pseudomonadati; phylum Pseudomonadota; class Alphaproteobacteria; order Rhodobacterales; family Roseobacteraceae; genus Phaeobacter; species Phaeobacter sp. CC-HEC084. The sequence goes on along the minus strand of NZ_JCAIJQ010000004.1, from coordinate 388,819 downwards.
ATCTATTTCTGCGTGAAGTCGAACGGCGACGAGCGCTGGCTCGACGACATCGAGGACGACCTGGCACAGGTTGCCGGGGCCGAGTTCACCCATCACCGCAACGGCAACAACCTGAGCTTCACGCCTGTCGGTATTTCCAAGCAGCGCGCGGTCGCGCATCTGGATGCGGTGATCGGTGGTGACGCTATGCGGTTCGGGATGGGCGACAGCCTGACCGACCTGCCGTTCATGCGGTCCTGCCACCTGATGATGATCCCGCCGGGATCGCAAATCGATACCAATATCGGGAGCCAGTGATCCATGCTCGACACCCTCCGCACGATCCGGCACAGCTATGCGTCGGCAGATGTCACTCCGCTTCTCACGCCGATCGACATCGCACCGACCGACGTCGCCGAGAAGGAACGCCTGATCCAGTCCGGCCAGGCGCATTATTCCGAGATGATCTCGGAGGAACGGCGTCCCGATGCGCGGTATCTCGAGATCTACGAGGAAGCGCTCGCACGTCACGAAACGCGCCTTGCCACCGATATCGCTGCGATCGCAAAGGGTATCGCGGCAGAGATCGAAGCGGGAACGCTCTCACCACGGATCAGCCTGTGTTCGCTCGTGCGCGCCGGGCTGCCCTATGGCGTCCTTCTGCGCCGCGCGCTTACCCGGATCGGGATCGATGTCGCGCATTACGGCGTCTCGATCATCCGTGACCGCGGTCTCGATGCGAACGCGATGCTTCATGTCCAGGCGGAGCGGCCGGACGCGGATGTTCTTTTTGTCGACGGCTGGACCGGGAAGGGCGCAATCTCGGGAGAGCTCTCCCGCGCCTGGCGCGCCATGAGCGGTGCGGATCCGCGCCTTGTCGTCCTGGCCGATCCATCGGGCTATGCTTGGCTGTCAGGATCGCATGACGACTGGCTGATCCCGTCCGGTATCCTGGGCGCCAATGTGTCCGGCCTGATTTCCCGCTCGATCCTGAAATCCGATCTCCTCGGGCCCGACGATTTCCATGGCGCCATGGCCGTCGATCATCTTGCGGACATCGACAAATCCCGGGATTTCGTCGATCGCGTGACCCTGGGCCTCGATGCGGCTCTTGCAGAGGCCCGCCCTGCACAATCCGATCCCGATCTATGTGCGGCCTTGCGAGCACGGGCCGCGGTCTGCGTCGGCGCGATTGCCGACCGGCACGGTGTCGATACGCTCAACCGGATCAAGCCGGGGATCGCCGAGGCCACGCGCGCCGTCTTGCGCCGGCGTCCGCACAGGGTGTTCCTGCACGACGCCACGGACCCTGACCTTTCCGCGCTCGTTCACCTGTGCCGAAGCGACGATGTTCCAATGGAAATCGACGCCGCGGTCACCGGCCCCTATCGGGCCATCACCCTGATCGAGAAGGTGTCCTGATGTCCCGGTTCGCAGCCTATTCGCTCGGCGCCACGCTGTACATGCCGGTTTCGCACCCGCGCGTCGCGGACATCTTGCACGGGCGCGTGTCTCCGCCGGCCGGATCGGTGGTCCTGTGCTTGGAAGACGCGCTGGCAGAAGAGGACGTCTCGGACGGCCTCTCGCGCCTCGACATCCTGCTGCGCAATCTGCCGGATCAGCTTCCCGTCCGTGCCTTCCTGCGACCGCGCAACCGGGCGATGGCGCAGGATCTCTGCGCGCGCGCCGCCGGGACCGCCATCGACGGGATCGTCGCGCCGAAGGTCCTGCCCGATACGCTGCCCGAATGGCTCGCCATGGCCCACGAGACTGGCCTGAGCATCATGCCGACCCTCGAGAGCGCCACGTTTTTCGATTCCGGCCAGATCGTCGCGATCCGGGACGTTCTTGATGATCATGCGTCAGATGAGGGCCGCATCGCAGCCATCCGGATCGGCGGGAACGACCTGCTGTCCTCCATGGGTCTGCGCCGTACGCGCGGCGTGATGTCCTGGGATGGACCGCTTGCCTGGGTTCTGTCCATGGTGTCGTCGATCCTGACATCGGCCGGCCATCCGGTTGCAGCGCCGGTTTTCGACGTGATCGACGACCTCGAGACGTTGCGCAGAGAGGTCGAGCGGGACGTTGCGGCCGGCTTCGTGTCGAAGACGATCATCCATCCCGCCCAGGCGCCGGTCGTGGCAGAGGCGTTTCGCGTCTCGCCCGATGAACTGGAAAGTGCCCGCGCCATCCTGGACTCCCGGGCAAAGGCCGTCTTTCAGGTCGGCGGTGTCATGTGCGAACCTTCGACGCATACCGCGTGGGCCGAACGGACGGTTTCACGCGCCCGCTTTTTCGGTATGGTGGATAAAGGTTTTGATCAGGAAGAAGAGTCCGCATTCGGATGACACCACGGCCATCCCTCTGGCAGCGTATCCTCAAGCGGTTGGAAAAGCTGCGTCGGGGTGCTTTCGATCCGAAACCCCCGGCGGACACGGTCGCCTTCTCGATTTCTTTCATCGCACTTTCGGCAAAAATCGCGAAAGCCGACGGGGTGGTGACCCGGAACGAAGTCACCATGTTTCGCCGGATTTTCGATATTCCACCGCACGAGGAGCAGAACGCGGCACGGGTCTACAACCTGTGCCGGCAAGAGACGACCGGGTTCGAGGAGTACGCCCGGAAGATGGCCCGCGTCGTCCAGGGTCACCCGAATGGGCGGGATATCCTGCGCGACGTTCTTGACGGCTTGTTCCACATCGCCATGGCAGATGGCGAGTACCACCCCAATGAAGATGCTTATCTTGCTGAGGTCACAAGGATTTTCCGAATAGGAGATGAGGTCTACCATGACTTGAAGGCACGCCATGTTCCGGAGTTTCGAGATCCCTACCGGGTGCTCGGGGTTTCACGGGATGCGAGCTGGGAAGAGATCCGGCAGGCGCGCCGGGCTTTTTTGCGCGAAAACCATCCCGACAGGATCCAGGCGCGGGGCCTTCCGGAAGAGATGATCGAGCTGGCCAATGCGCGCCTCGTGGACGTGAACGCCGCTTTCGAAGAAATTCGCGCCGAGCTCCAGAACGACCCTGACTTGATACAGAACTTCTAATTCCACTTGCGCACCGCAGTTTGCGCGTGAGCGCTGCATCTATACGTGATAGTGCAGCATCTGTTTGTTATACCACGGGAGAAGGAGAAACAGAATCATGGGCATTTCGCTGAGCAAAGGCCAGACGATCAATTTGTCGAAAGACAGCGGGGCGGGCCTGACCAAGGTATTCATGGGTCTCGGATGGGACCCGGTCGAGCAGAAGAAAGGTGGCTTTCTGGGCGGCATCTTCGGCGGCGGGGGCGGCGGCGACATCGACCTCGATGCCAGCGTAATCATGCTCGATTCCGGCAAGCAGGTGATCGACACGGTGTCCTTTTCGCAGCTAAAATCAAAGGATGGTTCCATCAAGCACGGCGGCGACAACCTGACCGGCCAGGGCGACGGGGATGATGAGGTCATCTATGTCGACCTCACCAAGCTGCCGTCGAACGCGACGCATCTCGTCTTCACCGTGAACAGCTTCCGCGGCCAGACCTTCAACGAGGTCGAGAACGCCTTCGCCCGCCTGGTGGACGACACCAACGACAAGGAGCTGTGCCGCTACACCCTGACCGAACAGGGCCAGCACACCGGGGTCGTCATGGCGTCCATGTCGAAGAGTTCGGACGGCTGGCACATGACCGCACACGGCAAGCCCTGCCAGGGCCGCACCGTGAAAGACATCGCCAAGGATGCCGTCGCGGTTCTCTGAACCTCATTCCACACGAAGGGAGATCACGATCATGCCGATGAACTGGCTGCGTGAAAACGTCACCAAGGCCCGGGCGAACCTCGCCGCCGAGGTCAGCAAATTCCAGAACCGCGCCTTCATGGAAGCGGTCGTGTCGGGCTGCGCGCTGGTCGCCGCGGCCGATGGTTCGATCGATGCGTCCGAGAAGCAGAAGATGGCGCAGTTTCTCGAGCGCTCCGACGAGCTGAAGCATTTCGACATCCGCCAGGTGATCGAGATCTTCAACAAGGCGGCTGTCGATTTCGAATTCGATCACGAGATCGGCAAGGCCAACGCCCTGAAGACGATCGGCAAGATCCGTGGTAAGGATGGCCAGGCACGCCTGCTGATCCGCGTCGTGTGCGCCATCGGCGCGGCGGATGGCGATTTCGATGCCGACGAACAGGCCATGGTGCGCATGATCGCCAAGGATCTGGGCCTGGATCCCGCGGAATTCGATCTCTGATCGCCCGGGGCTGGCGGGCGACCGCCGGCCCCTTTCATGTCCAAGGGGGACCCCATGCATTCTCTGGAAACCTACCAGCTCGCGATCATCGCGCTCGGCGCCATCGCGTTCGGGATCTGGCTGCTCGTCAAGGGCGGGGACTGGACCGTCGACAACGCTGTCGTCGTCGCCGAAAAGTCCGGCCTGTCCAAGCTCTTCATTGCAGCGACGATCATCGCCTTCGGCACGTCGGCGCCCGAGCTTTTCACGTCGATCAACGCGAACGTATCCGGGTTTCCGGGGATCTCCGTCGGCAACGTCGTGGGCAGCAACATCGCGAACGTCTTTATGGTCGTCGCGGTGTCTGCCCTGATCGCGCCGGTGATCTTCGACCGCAAGGAAGTGCGCGTCGACACGATCATCATGCTGGTGGCCACCGCCGCGATGTTCGCGGCAATCCCGGCCGGCCTTCTGCCGCGCTGGGGCGGCATCGCGATGGTCATCGTGCTCGCGGCCTACATCTTCTACCAGTACAAAGCCTCGAAGCTTGATATCGACGAAGTCGAAGAGCATGAAGCCGACGGCCCGGCGCCCGGGCTGATGCTCGTTGCCGGCATCCTGACCCTGCTCGTCGGATCGGAGATCCTGGTGCAGGGCGCAGTCGCCGGTGGTGTCGCGCTCGGCGTGCCGGAAGCCGTAATCGGCATGACGCTCATCGCCTTCGGGACGTCCCTTCCCGAGTTGACGGCTTGCGTGGCCGCGGCGCGCAAGGGCCAGTCCGATGTGATCATCGGCGGGATCATCGGCTCGAACATCTTCAACATCTTCTCGGTGATGGCGATCTCGGCGATCGCGAAGCCGCTGATCATCGATCCGCGCTTTGCCTCCTTCGATATGCCCTTCGTTGTCGGCGTGACGCTGATCTTCGCGATCCTGTTGCTCTTCGTGGGCAAGATCGGACGCATCGCCGGCGGGTTGATGGCCGTGGGCTATCTCGCTTTCATCGTCGCGCAATACGCGGTCTCGGGCGCGGCGCTGCCTGCGATCCCCTGACCTGAAACAGTTCACCACCTCAATCAAAGGAGGATCTCACCATGGCATTGTCTCTCAACAAGGGCGGGAACATCTCGCTTTCGAAGACCGATCCGGGTCTCAAGAAAATCCTCGTCGGCCTCGGCTGGGACGAGCGCGCCACCTCGGGCGCGGATTTCGATCTCGACGCTTCGGTCTTCATGGTCAACGAGACTGGCAAGGTCCGCGGCGACCACGACTTCATCTTCTACAGCCAGCTGCAGTCCCCCGATGGCTCTGTCGTCCATACCGGTGACAACCGAACCGGCGAAGGTGACGGCGACGACGAAGCGATCAAGGTCGATCTCGACAAGGTGCCGGCCGATATCCAGAAGCTCGTCGTGACGGTCACGATCCACGAGGCTGAGAAGAATGGCCTGAACTTCGGCATGGTCTCGAACGCCTTCATCCGCGTGGTCAACGACGAGACCGGAACCGAGGTCGTCCGCTACGATCTCGGCGAGGACTTCGCCGGCGAGACCGCCGTCGAGTTTGGCGAGGTCTATCGCCACAATGGCGAGTGGAAGTTCCGCGCCATCGGCCAGGGCTACAATGGCGGCCTGATGGCCATGTGCCAGCGCTACGGCATCAACGCCTCGGCCTGACGTTCATCGCCGGCCCGGTTCCGGGCCGGCCCCACGACTTCTCGAGAAACCAAAGGAGATACGAGAATGGCAGTTTCGCTTTCCAAGGGCGGCAACGTTTCGCTTTCGAAGGAGGCCCCCGGCCTCAAGAATGTCGTCGTCGGCCTGGGCTGGGACCCGCGCGCGACTGACGGCCAGGAATTCGACCTGGACGCCTCGGTGTTCGTCTGTGGTGAAAATGGTAAGGTCCGCTCGGATGTGGATTTCATTTTCTACAACAACAAGACCGGCGCAGATGGCTCGATCGAGCACATGGGCGACAACCGAACCGGCGAGGGCGAAGGCGACGATGAGCAGGTGAAGATCGACCTGTCGAAGGTGCCGGCCGATATCAAGAAGCTCGCCTTTGCCGTGACGATCCACGACGCCGAAGCCCGCAAGCAGAACTTTGGCATGGTCGGCGGTGCCTTCATGCGCGTGGTGAACGCCGAGGGCGACAAGGAGCTCGCGCGTTACGACCTTGGCGAGGATTTCGCCCTCGAAGCGGCGGTCATCTTCGGCGAAGTCTACCGCCACGGCGACGAGTGGAAGTTCAAGGCCGTGGGCCAGGGCTTCAACGGCGGCCTCGGCCCGCTCGCCTCGAGCTTCGGCGTCAATATCGGCTAAACGCCGATTGGCCCGGGGCGGAAGATCGCCTTGGGCGTTTTTTGTTGGGATTGGCTCGCAGCTGATGTTGGGAGCGGCCTTCGGTCTCGAGCAATCGCAGGCCCGACCTCATGGCGATCACACAGTTTAAGGATAAGACACCATGACCGACCTGCCCATTGGCGCAAACGCCCCGCTCGTTGGCAACACCGTCGCCCTCCTGCTGGATCTCCCCGGTGGGGCCGAGATTGACGTGACCGCATTGCAGATCTATCCCGGCGGCAAGGTTCGCGGCGACGACGACATGTGCTTTTATGGGCAGCCCTCGATCGCCGGCGGCGCTATTCGCCTGACACAAGGTCCTAGCCCGCGTTTCGACATTGATCTCGGGCAGGTCCCCGGAGATGTGGAAAAGATCGTAATCACGGCCACCGCCGAGGGCAGCAAGACCTTTGGTCAGCTTGGCGATGTGAGCATGGATGTTGGGCCCCACAGCCTGTCGATCCCCGGCCAGGGCCGAGCCGAGGCCGCGCTGATCCTCGCGGAGATCTACAAGCGCGATGGCGCGTGGAAGGTGCGCAATGTCGGCCAAGGCTTCAATGGCGGTCTCGCCCAGCTTGCCACGCATTTTGGCGTAGAGATTGCGGAGGAAGAAAATTATTCACCAGCTCCCGCGGCGCCTCCGAAGCCAGCCACTTCCGTTGATCTTTCGAAAGTCACGTTGACCAAAGCCGGAGACAGGTCGCGGATCTCGCTCGACAAGGCGCAGGACGGCATCGTGCGCGTTTCCGCAACCTGGATCGACAATGGCGATGCACGCGACGACAATGACGATCTCGATCTTCGTGCCGGGATCCTGATGCCAGATGGATCCATGCATTGGCTTGCCGCGTCCCACCCGGGACAGCTTAATGCTCATCCGTTCGCTCGGCACCTCGGCGACGTTACGCAAGCAACGAAGGATGCTCCGGGTACCGAGATCATCGAAGTTTCCGCCGACATCTCGCGCAAGCAGGGCGGGCCCGTAGGTATCGTGTTCTCGATCTACAGCGCGATCGCAAACGGACCGGTTTCGATAGCATCGCTACAGCCAGAAATGACGATCAAGCATGGAAATGACGTCGTCGAGTGCAGCTACAAGTTTCCCGGCGGCAAGGCGGCCAAGAACGTCTACACCTACGTGATCGGTACGATCCGCGTGGACGAGGACGCTCTGGATGTCCAATTGTCAGGAGCAACCTCGCCAAAAAACAGTGAGAACACGCCTTGGATCGAGCATCAGAGCGGGGCTCTAAATGTGAGCTTCGACGGTCCGCCAGTCTTCAAGAAGGGGCGTGGCATTTTTGGACGTATTCTCGGGGCCGGCGGTCGCAAATACGCCAATCTCTGATGGTTCCAAAATACATCGCGAACAGGTCTCGAAAGGGATCGGGAAAACAAGGAGACAAATCATGACCGACCTGCCCATTGGCGCAAACGCCCCGCTCGTTGGCAACACCGTCGCCCTCCTGCTGGATCTCCCCGGTGGGGCCGAGATTGACGTGACCGCATTGCAGATCTATCCCGGCGGCAAGGTTCGCGGCGACGACGACATGTGCTTTTATGGGCAGCCCTCGATCGCCGGCGGCGCTATTCGCCTGACACAAGGTCCTAGCCCGCGTTTCGACATTGATCTCGGGCAGGTCCCCGGAGATGTGGAAAAGATCGTAATCACGGCCACCGCCGAGGGCAGCAAGACCTTTGGTCAGCTTGGCGATGTGAGCATGGATGTTGGGCCCCACAGCCTGTCGATCCCCGGCCAGGGCCGAGCCGAGGCCGCGCTGATCCTCGCGGAGATCTACAAGCGCAATGGCGCGTGGAAGGTGCGCAATGTCGGCCAAGGCTTCAATGGCGGTCTCGCCCAGCTTGCCACGCATTTTGGCGTAGAGATCGCCGATGACAGCGGCAGCGCACCCTCGGCCGCGCCGACGCCGCCCAAGGCGGACCCGAAGCCGGCCCCTGCTCCGTCCGTCAACCTTTCCAAGGTCAACCTGACCAAGACCGAGAGCACCGTGAACCTGAAAAAGTCGGACGGGCGTTTCGGCAAGATCCGCGTCAACCTGAACTGGAACCAGCGCGCGCCGCAGAAAAAGGGCCTGTTCGGCATGGGCAAGTCCCAGGGGATCGACCTCGACGTGGGTGCGTTCATCGAGCTGAAGGACGGGTATCGCTCCGTCGTCCAGGCGCTCGGCGATGCCTTCGGCAGCTTCCGGGACGAACCTTATGTGAAGCTTCTCGGTGACGACCGGACAGGCGCGGTCAGTGATGGTGAATGGCTCGAGATCAACGGCGACATGTGGTCCAAGATCGACCGCATCCTGGTCTACGCCTTCATCTACGAGGGTGCGCCGAACTGGCGCGAGACAGATGGTGCGGTGCGCATCCTGGTGCCCGACCAGCCCGAGGTCGAGGTGCGGATGAATGAGTATGGCTCTACCGACGGCATGTGCGCCATCGCGGAGCTGTCGAATGCCGGTGACCAGATCAAGGTGAAACGTCTCGTCGAGTTCTTCCCGGGGCATCGTTACATGGACGAGGCCTATGGCTGGGGATTCAGCTGGAAGGCGGGACGCAAGTAATACAAACGCTTTTTGCAGGCCTCGCCATCACATCGGCTCTCGGTTGCCGAAGGAGTCGACCGGGTAAACATCTTCCTCGGTGTAGGGATGCACTGGGCCAACGAGCACGATGAGAGGTGGTCGCGGGAATTCGGACCAGTTGCTAAGCTCTGGCAACTGACGAAGGACGAACACTCGAGATGGCGACACAGAAACGCTACACATCAGAATTCAAGGCCAAGGTTGCCTTGGAAGCCATACGCGAAGAACTGACGACGGCTGAGTTAGCCAAGAAGTACGATGTGCATCCGACGATGATCAACGGTTGGAAACGCACAGCGATCGCCAACATGGCGCAGTCGTTTGACGCCAAGCCAAAGGCGGAAGCATCGCTTTCCGAGAAAGAGGTGGAGAAACTGCATGCCAAGATCGGGCAACTGGTGGTTGAACGCGATTTTTTGGCCGATGCGTCCAGGATCATCCTCGGGACTGGAGGCAAAAAGCGGTGAAGCAAGATCATCCCAAACTGAGCGTCCGGCGACAATGCACGCTGCTGTCGCTCGCCCGATCTACGCTGTATTATCAGCCCCGCGGGGAAAGCGCCGAGAACCTCAAGTTCATGGCGCTCATCGACGCGCAATTTCTGAAAACTCCGTGGTACGGCTCGCGGCAGATGGCCCGTCATATGCAAAGGGAGGGTCACAAATGCGGTCGCCATCGTGTGAGGCGACTGATGCGGCTCATGCGTTTGGTGCCGATCTACCAAGAACCCAAGACCAGCCAGAAAAACCCCGAACACAAGATTTATCCGTACTTGCTCAAGGACTTGGCCATCACTCGCCCCAACCAAGTCTGGTGCACCGACATCACCTATATCAAGATGCAGCGCGGGTTTTTGTATCTGGTCGCCATCATGGACTGGCACAGCCGCAAGGTGCTGAGTTGGCGGCTGTCCAATACCATGGACGCAGGGTTCTGTGTCGAGGCTTTGAAAGAGGCCCTCGCCACCTATGGCCCGCCCGAGGTCTTCAATTCGGACCAAGGCAGCCAGTTCACCAGCACCGATTTCACCGATGTTTTGAAAGATGCGCAGGTGAAGATTTCGATGGATGGGCGAGGCCGATGGATCGACAACCGAATGATTGAACGGCTGTGGCGGTCCCTGAAATACGAATGCGTCTTCTTGAACGCCTTCGAAACCGGTCTGGAAGCGCGCCGAGGGATCGGCGCCTGGATCGCCTATTACAATGAAGAGCGCCCACATTCATCCCACGGTCTGATGACCCCAGACGAGGTTTATGCTAATCGCAAACCAAACATGAAACTTGTCGCGTGATATGAAAACCATGCCAGAGCGCTGCGCGGCATAAAACTGGTCGAAAAACCAGGACCACCTCTAATGGTTGGTGGCGGAGAGAATGGGATTCGAACCCTGAGTTCGTGTTCAGCAACAAACTATAGACAAGAGACGGCGGTTGCGCACTCCCGCAACCAAAAATAACGCAAAACGCCGCGCCCGAAAGGGCAGCGGCGTTTTTGTGTTCTACCAACGAGTCACAGCCAGACCGAACAATGGCGCGCTGGCAGTCTTCAATCGCGCTTGGACTTTTGGGGAAATTGAACTGAAACAATGGGCCCGCAAAGCCGCGAGCCCTTTGTTTCGATCAAATGCAACGTGCGGTCAGCTGGCCGCGGTGCCGTCCGCGTTCGCCTTTGGCAGGTCCCAGAACAGGCCGGTCATGCAGCGCAGCGCGTCGCGGCAGACGGGTTTCAGAACATGTTCGTTCGGGGCGTGTTGCGAACATCCGCGATAGGAATGCGGCACCCAGACCGTCGGCAGTTCAAGGATATCGGCAAAGCTGTCGTTCGGCAGGGACCCCGCAAGGTTCGGCAAGATATGCGGCTTCTTGCCTGCGGTTTCGGTCAGCGATCCCGCCACGAAGGTTACCCAGGGGTGATCTGGGTCCAGGCGGGTTGCCCTGAAGAACCCGCGATCATGCGGGGTGACCTTGATGTTTTCGAACCCGTGTTTGTCCAGATGGCGGCGCAGTGCGGGCAGGATGTCATCGGGATCAGTGCCCACCACATAGCGCAGCTGGCAGGTGGCGCGGGCGGTAGGGGCGATGGCATTGACTGGCGCTTCCGGCACGCCGCTGGTCATTGCAAGCACCGCGAAGGAGTTCCAGCCAAAGACTCGCTCCGCAGGGGTCAGCGAGGTTTCGCCCCAGTCGCTGTCGATCGCTGGGCCGCTGTCGCCCTCGAGCGGCAGACCGTCCAGCGCGGCGCGCACGGTGTCGGTGAGGCTGTCAGGGCGCCATTCGGGGATCTGGATCTGGCCGCGGCGGTCGCAGATGGTGGTGAGCGCATGGGCCAGAATCATCGCGGGATCCGCCAGCAGGCCGCCCCAATTGCCCGAGTGATGCGCACCCTCGCGCAGGTCGAGTTCAAGGTCAAAGCTGACACCGCCGCGCGAGCCCATGAACATGGTGGGGGTGTCGGGCTGAAGGCGCGGCCCGTCTGAGGCGATCAGAACGTCGGCCTTCAGGCGGTCCTTCTGCGCGGTGAAGAATTCCGGCAGACCGGCAGAACCGGTTTCCTCGGACATTTCAATCACGATCTTGACGTTGAAGCCAAGGCTGCCGCGTTCGGCCAGCACGGCCTCCAGGGCGGCAATATTGACCAGATGCTGGCCCTTGTTGTCGGCGGTGCCGCGGCCATAAAGCCGATCGCCTTCCTCGACCAGGGTGAAGGGGCCCAGCCCTTCGCGCCACTGTTCGGTCTGGGCGCGGATCACATCGCCATGGCCATAGGTCAGAACGGTGGTAAGGGCCGGATCCTCGATCCGTTCGCCGACCAGGAGCGGGCCACCGGCAGGATCGGGGTTCGGGAAGATCTCGCAGGTAAACCCGGAGGCGGTGAGACGGGGCTCGATCACCTCGACAAGGTAGCGCATCAGCTCAGGCGCGGCCTCGGGGTTCTGGCTTTCGGTCGGGTAAGTGACCCAATGGGCCAGGTCGGATTGAAAGGTGCCTTCGTCAAAATAACTGCTGACACGGGAAATTGCGCCGTCGCGGCTGGTAGATGCGGTCATTTCTGCTCCACAGGTTCGGTAATGGCATCGCCCCAGGGCGACATGATTTCGGTGCAGCCGCTGTTGCGGCCTTCCTTGCGCTGAACGCCGGCCGGGCAGGCGAAGGCATAGGGGAAGACGGCGCGGCGGGTTGTGACCGTGTTGTGCTCGGCCTCAAGCGCGGCGATCACATCGGCGGGCAGGCTGTCGTCCGCGACCACGGTCTCCCCACCTGACACATCGATCCGGGGCTGGTGGAAAGCCTCGCCCACGTCCATGCCAAAGTCCGCCACAAAGGACGAAAGCTGCGCGACGGCCGAGACGATCTTGCGCCCGCCGGATGCGCCAAAGGCAAAACGGTTGCCGCTTTCGGTCTCGCCCAGGACCGGGCAGACGTTCATCAGGCAGCGTTTGCCGGGCGCCAGCGAGTTTGGTTTGCCCTGCTCGGGGTCGAACCACATGATGCCGTTGTTCATCAGCAATCCGGTCTGCGGCGACACCACGCGGGAGCCGAAGATCGACAGCAGCGTCTGGGTGTGGGACACCATGTTGCCGTGGCGGTCCACCACCGAGAAATGCGTGGTACAGCCGGGGGCATCCGGGGTTTCGCCATCATCGCCCATGCCCGACAGGCGCTTGGCATAGGCGGCCTTCAGCGCAGCGGCATAGGCGGTATAGGCCTCTGCACCCGGTTGATCGCCGGGTGTCAGCGCCTCTTCGAGATGGGCAAAGGCATCGCGGAATGTCGGTCCGGCGGTCAGCCCCGGCATCACGTTGAACCGTGCGTTGCGATAGGCAAAGGACAGCGGATCCAGCATCTCTGCATGATAGCTGGCAAGGTCTTCGACCGAGAGCGATCCGCCCTTGGCCTGCACGTCGGCAGCCATGGCGGCGGCGATGTCACCTTCGTAGAAATCCCGCGCTCCGGCCTCGGCCAGCTGTGACAGGGTGTCGGCCATCTTGGACATGTCGATGCGCTTGTCCGCGAGGCTGGTCCAGCCCGCGATGGTCGGCCATTGACCGTCTTCCAGGAACAGCGCCGCAGCGTCTGCGTCCTGCGCCAGCGCGCGGGTGGTCGAGGCGATGATCAGCGCCGCATACCAGTCCACCGCAAGCCCCTCGCGGCCAAGTGCGATGGCCGGTTGCAGTAAGTCCTTCCACGGCAGCTTGCCGAACCGCGCGTGGGCCTTGCCCACACCATCGACGGTGCCCGGCACCGCAATGGCGGTGGCGCCTTGCACGTTGCGGTCTTCGACGACCTTTTCCCAGGGGAAGAGATCGCCGGCCTTGCCTTCGCCGGACAGCGGATAATCGGCGACGTTCAGCCCCTTGGGCGCGCGCATGCCGTAGTTGAGTGCATAGGCGCGCCCTTCGTCAGCGCGCCAGAGCATGGCGGCGCCGCCACCGGCCGGGCCGCTCATCCAGGGTTCGACCACCCCGATGGCAAAGGAGACGGCGACGGCGGCATCCACCGCGTCTCCGCCTGCGGCCAGCACATCGGCCCCGATCCGGGCGGCGCGGCTGTGCTGGGCTGCGACGACGCCGTATTCGGTTTCGATCACCGTCTTGCGGGTCACCTGCGTCGAGGAGAGATTGGATATCATGTGAGTCTTCCTTTCTGTCCGATCAGGCCGCAGAGGTCTGGGCGCTGTCAAAGAGGTGGCATTCGACGCGGCCATCTTCGGTCGCAACGGTCTGCGGCGCAACCTGGCTGCACTGGGGCATTGCCTTGGCGCAGCGCGGGTGGAAATGGCAGCCTGATGGGGGCGCAATCGGGTTCGGGTAGGCCGCGCCCAGGTGCGTGTCCGGCACGCCCTTGTTGGGATCCGGGGTCAGCACCGATTGCAGCAGCGCATCGGAGTAGGGATGGCGGCTGCGGTCGAACAGGCCTTCAACACTGGCTTCCTCGACGATCCGGCCGAGGTACATTACCGCCACCCGGTTCGCGAGGTGTTCCACCACCGCAAGGTTATGGCTGATGAAAAGGTAGGTGAGGCCGAATTCGCGGCGCAGATCTGCCAGCAGGTTCAGGATCTGTGACTGCACAGACACATCCAGCGCCGAGGTCGGCTCGTCACAGATGACGATCTCGGGCTTCATGATCAGCGCCCGGGCAATCGCCACCCGCTGCCGCTGACCGCCGGACATCTGGCTGGGGTAGGTGTTCATCACCCGCGCGGGCAGGCCGACGATGTCCAGGATCTCGCGCACCGCCTTTTCCTGGCTGGCGCTGTCACCGACATTATGCACCCGCAGCGGCAACGAGATGATGTCGTAGATGCTCTTGCGCGGATTGAGCGAGGAATAGGGGTCCTGAAAGATCGGCTGGATGCGGCGGGCCAGTTCCGACCGGTTCTGGGCGCCAAGTTCCTTGCCATCCACCAGCACCTGACCCTCGGTAGGCTGTTCAAGGCCCAGCAGGATCTTGGCGAGGGTGGATTTGCCGCAGCCGGATTCCCCGACAAGGCCAAGGACCTCGCCGCGGCCGATCTTCAGCGACACGTCATTGACCGCCTTCAGCGGCTTGGGGGAGGAAAACATGCCCTGTTTGACCGAATAGGTCTTGGACACGTTGCGCAGTTCCAACACGGGAGTATCGCTCATGCGGGCACCTCTACGGAGTTCTGGGCGTGGCCATCGGCGTGGACACAGCGGAAGTTGTGATCGGAACTGGCGTGTTCGCGCAGCGGGATCGGTTCGCGGCAGGCTGCGACTGCATGATCGCAGCGGGTGCGGAAGGGGCAGCCGGTCACATCCCCAACCAGCGAAGGCACGATGCCGGGGATGGTGCCCAGCTCGGCGCCGCGCTCGGTCTTGCCTGGCACCGGGATGCAGCGCAACAGGCCGCGGGTGTAGGGGTGCGCCGGGGACTCGAAGACGGCGGTGGCGGGGCCAGTCTCGACCAGCTCGCCCGCGTACATCACCGCAACCTTGTCGGCGACGCGGGCCACCACGCCCAGGTCATGGGTGATGAGGATCATAGCCATGCCCAGTTCCTTTTGCAGATCGACCAGCAGCCGCAGGATCTGCGCCTGAATGGTCACGTCGAGCGCGGTTGTCGGCTCATCCGCGATGATCAGTTCCGGCTCACACATCAGCGCCATCGCGATCATCACCCGCTGCCGCAAGCCGCCCGAAAGCTGGTGCGGATATTGCGACAGGCGGCTTTCGGCGGCGGTGATGCCAACCTTTTCCAGGAGTTCCACCGCGCGGGCGCGGGCCTGATCCTTCGACACCGGCTTGTGCAGCAGCAGTGCCTCGGCAAGCTGGTCGCCTATGGTATAGGCCGGGTTGAGCGAGGTCATCGGCTCCTGAAAGATCATCGACATGCGAAGACCGCGCAGCTTGCGCATGCCGCGTTGGCTGGTCTTCATCAGGTCGATGCCGTCAAAGGACAGCTGATCCGCCTTGCGAGAGATCTTCTTGCCCAGAAGCCCCATGATCGCGAGCGAGGTCAGGGACTTGCCGGAGCCGCTTTCCCCAACGATGCAGAGCGTTTCGCCCCGGTTCAGGTCGAAGTCGATGCCGCGCACGGCGTGCAAGGTGCCGCCGCCGACGGGAATATCCAGCGTCAGGTTGCGGACAGAGAGTATCGGTGTGTCAGTCATGCCTGCCTCCCTCAGTTGCGGTTTTCAGGTGCGGTGACGTCGCGCAGACCATCACCCAGCAGGTTGATCGCCAGAACCAGCGCAAAGAGCACAAAGCCGGGGATCAGAACCAGCCAGGGTTCGAACAGCATCATCTGCTTGCCCTCAGAGACCATCAGGCCCCAGGAAGGTGTCGGCGGTTGCACGCCAAGACCCAGGAAGGACAGTGCCGCTTCGAGCAGGACCGCGTGGGCCATCTCAAGCGTCACGACAACGATCAGGTTGTTGACGATATTGGGCATGATTTCCGACATCACGATGCGGGTGTTGGAACAGCCGATGGCGCGGGCGGCGGCGACATATTCGCGGCCGCGCACCTGCAGGGTGGAGGAACGCATTACCACGGCGAAGCGATCCCAGAGCAGGAGGCCCAGAACGAGGATGACCACGGTGAGCGAGCCGCCGAAGATTGCGACCACGGCCAGTGCGACCAGCACCACGGGCATCGCCAGACGCACGTTGATGAGGAAGGTTACCACTGCATCGACGCGGCCACCGAAATAGCCTGCGGCCACGCCCATGGCGGTGCCGATGAGGCCCGAGATCAGCGCCGCCACGACGCCGATCATCAGCGACACGCGGGCGCCATAGATCAGGCGCGACAGGTAATCCCGGCCAAGGTGGTCGGTGCCCAGCGGATGTTCCCATGTGCCGCCAAGGAAGACCGGCGGTTCCATCCGTGCGAGCAGGCTTTGGGCATAGGGATCATGCGGCGCGATATAGGGGGCAAACAGCGCGACGATGACGAGCAGTGCGAGCACCACGCCACCGATCAACAGGCCCTGATGGCCGAAGATACGCTTGCGCAGCAGCTGGCCTGGGGTCGGGCCGATAATGTCCTGAAGAAGAGGATCAGCAGTCTGGGTCATGTCATCCGGCCCTCATGCGGGGGTCCAGCCAGGCGTTCAACACGTCGGCAAGGAAGGTGAAAACGATATAGAACATCGAGAATACAAGGATCAGCGCCTGCACGGTCGGCAGGTCGTTGCGGCTGATGGATTCCCAGGCGAGGTAACCTGCGCCATGCAGCGCGAAGATGGATTCAACCACGATCGAGCCGCCCAGCATGAAGCCCATCTGCACGGCCGCCAGCGACACCACCGGGATGATCGCGTTGCGCAGCGCGTGTTTGAACATCACCAGCCCCTCTGGCGCGCCCTTGGCGCGGGCGGTGCGGATGTAGTCCGAGGACAGCACTTCGAGCATGCCTGCACGGGTCAGACGCATGATCGCGGGCATCGCGTAGTAGCCAAGCACGATGGTCGGCATCACGAAGTGCAGCGGCGTTGCCGTGCCCGAGGGCGGCAGCCAGCCAAGCTGGATCGAGAAAACCACGATCAGGATAAGACCGAACCAGAAGCTGGGCATCGCCTGACCGGCAACAGACAGGAACAGGGCCAGCCGGTCGATCAGCGAGTTCGGCTTGATCGCGGCGGCCACGCCAAGCGGAACAGCGGTCAGCAGGGCAAAGGAAATGCCGCAGACACCCAGGGTCATGGTGATGGACAGGCGGTCCATGATCAGGCTCGCCACCGGCAGCTTGAAATAGTAGCTTTCGCCGAAATCACCACGCAGGGCACTGACCAGCCAGTCCCAGTATTGAACCAGCATCGGGCGATCAAACCCGTAGATGCGGCGGATGGCTTCGACATCCTGATCGCTGGCATGTTCGCCCGCGATCGCCGTGGCGGGATCACCGGACAAAAACAGCAGGCTAAAGGAAATCAACGAGACCGTAAGGGCGACCAATATGGCCAGCCCGGCCCGCTTCAGTATGAAACGCAGCAAGGGGAACCTCATTTGCTGGGCAGGATAAGGGAGAACCACCCGGGCAGGGCGGGGAGCAGAGACGGCGGGGCCGGGGCCCCGCCGCAGGGATCAGCTTACTTCCATTCCATGTCGGTGAAGCGCAAAACTTCATCGGCAGTGGGGGTGTAGGCCACATCCTGGGAGAAGACGTAGTTGGTGTTGTAGGAGAACATCGGCACCCAATAGGCCTGATCCGCGATCTTTTTCAGTGCCTTGGAGTAGTTTTCCTTGCGCACTTCGGGATCGGTGGCGCTGTCTGCGGTATCGAGCCAGCCGGCAACTTCTTCGTCGCGGGCATCGTCAAGCGAGCCGAGCTTGAAGAACTGGCTGGTGATCGCCGAGGTGTCGTTGATCGAGTAGGAGCCCCAGGTCTGGAAGGAGACCGGCGTGCCGCTCTTCATGCGCAGTTCGCGCAGGGCAGAGTACTGCAGCATCTTGAAATCGGTGTCGATGCCGACAGCGTTCAGGAAGCTGGAGATCGCTTCGGCGTAGTCGCGGTTGCGGTACGCGTAGAACTCGGTCTTGAACCCATCGGGGTATCCCGCTTCGGCCAGCAGGGCCTTGGCTTTTTCGACGTCGTATTCATAGGAGACCACATCCTGATCGCAGCCGAACTGGCTGGGGAAGCAGGCGGTGGAAATCACTTGGCTCTTACCTTTGAGCAGCGCCGAAACCAATGCCTCGCGGTCGATGGCATGGGCCACCGCGCGGCGCACGCGTACATCGGTGAAGGGGTTGTCTTCACCGGTGCGACCGGCGGCATCCAGTGTCAGATAACCGATGCGCATGGTGCTTTCGTTGGCAACGGTGAACTTGCCCATCTGCTCCAGCTTTTCTGCCAGATCAGACGGCACCTGCCAGATCAGGTCCAGCGAGCCGTTGAACAGTTCCGCCATCTGCGTGTTCACATCGGGGATGGTGCGGATGTCGACGGTGCCGACTTCGGGCTGGCCTTTGGGGCTGTCGTGGTAGCCTTCGTATTTCTCCAGCACGAAATGCTTGCCCGGGTCGACCGAAACCACCTTGTAGGGACCGGTGCCGACGGGCTCCAGGCCCATGCCCGAGGGGCCGACTTCGGCGTAATATTCATTCGGATACATCGAGACCGGACCGGAGAGGAATTCGATCGCGGCGGGGAAGGGGGCCTTCAGGTTAATGCGCACGGTGTACTGGTCGACCTTCTCGGCCGATTTCATCCAGTTGACGTTGCGCTGGGTCTTCACGCCGTTCTGTTCTTCGGCAACGAAGTTCACGGTGTAGACCACATCGTCCGCATCAAAGGGTTCGCCGTTGTGGAAGGTCACGCCTTCACGCAGTTTCAGCTCCAGCGTCAGATCGTCGATCCACTCCCACGAGGTTGCAAGGTTACCCTTGTATTCGTTGGTGATGGGATCGCGGTAGATCAGACCGTCCCAGACCGCGCGCTGCAGCACAACGCCTTCACGGGAGGAGTTGAAGTAGCTGTCGACGTTCTCCAGCTCTTTGGTGAAGGCCACATTCAGCACGTCTTCGGACTTGTCTGCATGCGCAGCTGCAGCGCTGAGCGCAAGAACGGTCGCGGGGATCAGAAAGCGTTTCATGTTTACTCCATGTTGACCTGAAGGGCTGCCATAGGGTGCAACAGTACTCAGGGTTTGACATTGGTATTATTATATGATACTTGCTATCACAATAATGTCATAAGAGGGCAGGCTGTCCCATGTCGTCAAGTCGAAAAATGTCCGGTGACGCCGGTGGCGATAACAGTGCTCCCCCCCGGAAGCAGGACACGCTTTATGTGTCTTCTCTGGCCAAGGGTCTGAAACTACTGAAAATATTCGACCGCAACCATACTGAGTTGTCGCTGACCGAACTGGTCAAGCTCAGCGGAATGGACAAAAGCGCGGTGCAGAGGCTGGCCAATACCCTGGCGGTCGAGGGCTTTCTCAACCGGGATCCGGTGACCAAGAGATTCCGTCCGACCCATGCCTGGCTCGGGCTGGCCTATGCCTATTACTGGTCCGATCACCTGGTGGCGCTGGCGATGCCAAAGCTGATCGAACTGTCACAGCGGCTGGGCGAAACGGTGAACCTGGCTGAAATCTCCGGCACCAATATCGTCTATGTCACCCGGCTGCCCTGCCAGCGCACCAACTTCGAAGCGATGCTGGTCGGGCGCAGCCTGCCGGCGCTGTCCACTTCGCCCGGGCAGGCGATTCTGTCCACCTGGGCGCCTGAGGATGTTGCGGAAGCACTGGAAAACTGGCCGCTGCGGCAGATGACCGCTCGCACCACCATGGACCGCGAAGAACTGGGACGGCAGATCACCCGAACCGCAGAACGTGGGTTCAGTCTGACAGAGGATCAGATGATCCTGAACGAGATCGGGATTTCAGCACCGATCCGCGGCCCCAACGGCATCGCCCGCGCGTCGGTGCAATGTTCTGTCTCTGCCTTCCACTGGACGATTGAGCGGGTCGAGCGCGAGTTGGTGCCTTATCTGCTGGATGTCGCAAACTCGATTACACCACCGCATAGGTAACAACGGCGCCCGGTTTGGCCGTGGTCAAAGCCCCTACAGGCTGGCCATGATATCGCGTGCGGCTTCCATCGCCACCGGCGCGGCCTGACGTTCGAATTCGTCCTGCGACCATTCAGAGAGCGAGCCTGCAACGTGGATGGCGCCGATGGGGCGCCCGTCGCGTGAAATGCCGACGCCGATGGCCACTTCGCCGCGCAGGTATTCATCGACGATCACCGCATAGCCATTGGTACGTGCAATCCGGACCTGCTCCAGAATTTCTTCGGGATCGGTGCGGGTTGCGGCGGTGTATTCTATCAATTCGGACCTGCCCAGAACCTCCCGGACCTCATCATCGGTCATCAGCGACAGCGCCGCGCGCCCACCCGCCGTGGCAAAGGCCGGAACGCTGTGGCCGACAAGAGTGGCGTAAAACGTCTCGCGTTTGCTTTGGATGCGGAAGGCGTAAATCATCCGGGTGTCGTCAAACAGGCTGAGGTCGATACGTTCCCGCAGGGAGCGGCGCAGCTCCAGCAGGACCGGCGTTGCCTTTTGCACCAAGGGGTCGAGCCGCAGCACATCCAGCGTGTGATCCAGAAGGCGCAGGCCGGGAAGATAGCCGCGATCATCCGAACTGCGCCGGACATAGTCCAGCTTTGCCAGCGTGTGGACGATGCGTTGGGTGGCGGAGCGATCCAGCCCCGACAGCTTGGCGATTTCACTGAGGCTAAGCGCCTTGTTGACCCCGTGAAAGGCCGCAAGGACCTGCATGGCCCGCGCCGCAGAACGCACAAAAAGCGCATCGCCCTCTTCTGCTTCGAATTTCAGCTCTTTGCCCGGGGTTGTTCTGACATTGGGTCGCATGAGTCCGCCTGAGTGTTGACGAATCCGAAATTGGATGCCTACGATTGATTCATGATACAACTGTATCACTATATAATACATTTAACAAGGTTGCCGTTGCGGCAACCTTGTTCTTTACGGAGTGATGACTGATGCGGGTCGCCCTGGCCGGATTTCTTCACGAGACGAACACCTTCGCGCCCAACCCCGCGGATCTACCGGCCTTTCAGCAGGGCGGCGGCTATATCCCGCTGACCGAAGGCGCGGCGCTGCTGGAGGCGGGCAAGGGTGTGAATCTGGGCATCAGCGGTGCCCTGACCGTCGCGGCAGAGCGCGGCTGGCAGGTGGAGCCGGTTCTATGGGCGGGGGCAATCCCGTCGGCGCATGTGACCGAAGAGGCCTTTGAAAGCATCGCCAAACGCATCGTAGAGGGCATCCGGGCGGCCGGACCGCTGGATGGTGTCTTCCTCGATCTGCACGGCGCCATGGTCACCACTCATCTGGATGATGGCGAGGGTGAGCTTGCAACTCGTGTGCGGGCGGTCGTTGGACCGGATGTGCCGATTGCCGCGGCGCTGGACCTGCATGGCAATATCTCGCGGCGGCTGGTGGAAATGGTCGATGTGCTGACCGGTTTTCGCACCTATCCGCATGTGGACATGGCCGAGACAGGCGCCCGCGCGGCGCGGCTGCTGGATGATATCCTGCGCAGCGGAACCCTCCCGGCCAAGGCCTATCGCAGCCTGCCCTATATGGTGCCGATCTCGTTCCAGAGCACGACGATGGAGCCTGCCGCATCCCTTTATCGTTCGGTCGCGCAAATGGACGATGCAGGCACAGCGGCCTCCCTGTTCATGGGTTTCCCGGCAGCGGATATTCCTGACTGTGGCCCCTGCGCAATCGCCTTTGCCCCGACACAAAAGGCGGCAGACGCTGCGGTCGATCAGATCGCGGCGGCCTATGGGGAGGCCGAAAGCGCCTTTGACAGCCGGACCTACACGGCAGCCGAAGGCGTGGCCGAGGCGCAGCGGCTTCTGGACGCGGGCGTCAAGGGGCCCATCGTGCTGGCCGATACGCAGGACAACCCCGGTGCTGGCGGCGCTGCCACCACAACAGGCATGCTAGGTGCGCTGGTCGAAGCGGAGGCACAGAATGCAGCCCTTGGCCTGATCGTGGATCCTGAGTCCGTTTCGCGCGCCTTTGCTGCGGGGGAGGGGGCCAGCGTGACGCTGTCCCTTGGCGGGCACCCGGATTTCCCCGAGGACGTTCCGTTTGAAACCGAAGCGGTGGTGGAGCGGCTGGTCACGGACAAGCTGCAGGCGACCGGTCCTTATTATGGGGGCACCTGGCTCGATCTCAGCCCCGCAGCCTGCCTGCGGATCGGCGACGTGCGGGTGGTGGTCACCAGCCAGATTGCCCAGCTCGCCGACCGCGAGATGTTCCGCTTTGTCGGCATCACGCCTGAGGACCAATCCATTCTCGTTCTCAAAAGCTCAACCCATTTCCGGGCGGATTTCGATCCGATCGCCGGGAAAACCTTGGTCTGTCTGGCGCCGGGGCCGATGGCCTTCAGCCCGGCAGACCTGCCGTTCACGCGGCTGCGGACAGGCCTGCGCCTGTCCCCCAACGGACCCGTCTTCGGGTCCTGAACTCATACGGCGCCCTGCGCCCTGGTTTCGGCGGGTGTTTCGCCGGAGCCCAAAACCAAAAACAACAGAACCGTTCCTCCTCACAACAACAGGGAAAACAAGAATGAAAACACTTCGTCCCCTTTCCGCCCTGCGCGGCAGCATGGCTGCAACGCTGATGGCGGGTGCCACCATGTTGACACCGCTTGCGGCCCAGGCCGAAGAAGAAAAGGTGATCACGGCTGTGATGCACTCGGGCCTCCGTGTTCTGGACCCGGTGATCACCACTGCGCATATCACCCGCAACCACGGCTACATGGTCTATGACGTCCTGACCGCCGTTGATGAAAACTTCCAGCCGCAGCCCCAGATGGCCGAATTTGCGGTCTCTGACGACGGGCTGACCTATACATTCACCCTGCGCGACGGGCTGAAGTTCCACGATGGCGCGCCGGTCACCGGTGAAGACGTTGTTGCCTCGCTGACCCGCTGGGGCAAGCGTGACAGTGGCGGTCAGATGATTTTTGACGTCACTGCAAGCCTTGAGGCGACCGACGACAAGACCGTCGTTTGGACCCTGTCCGAACCTTTCCCGCCGCTGATGAACGTGATTTCCAAACAGTCGGCGGTTCCGCCCTTCATCATGCCCAAGCGTGTGGCAGAGACCTCGGCTGATGAGACCATCACCGAATATGTCGGCTCCGGTCCCTTCGTCTTTGAAACCGATGAATACGAACCCGGCGTTTCGGTCACCTACAGCAAGTTTGATGGTTACGTGCCGCGCAGCGAAGAAGCGAGCTGGATGGCTGGCGGCAAGGTCGTGAACGTCGACAAGGTGGTCTGGACCACCATGCCGGACTCGCTGACCGCCATCAACGCGCTGGCTGCCGGTGAAATCGACTACCTTGAACAGGTTCAGGTCGACCTGCTGCCGATCCTGCAAACCGCACCGGATGTCACTGTCGAAACCCGCGACCCGCTGGGCTACGTGACCATTGGCCGCCCGAACTTCCTGCACGCGCCGTTTGACAATCCGAAGGTCCGTCAGGCCGCATTGGAAGCGCTGAGCCAGGAAAACGTGCTGGCGACCATGATGGGCGATCCGTCCTACTACAAGGTCTGCGGTGCGATCTTTGGCTGTGACACGCCGCTGGGCGACGAGGCCGGTGCCGAAGCGATCACTTCCGGCGCACATCCGGACAAGGCAAAGGCCCTGCTGGAAGAAGCCGGTTATGATGGCACCCCCATCGTGCTGATGGCGCCGACCGATGTGGTCAGCCTGTCGAACCAGCCGGTAGTTGCGGCGCAGGCCCTGCGCGAAGCGGGCTTCAACGTCGACATGCAGCCGATGGACTGGCAGACCGTTGTAAACCGTCGTGCCCAGCAGCTGCCCCCGGCAGAAGGTGGCTGGAACATCTTCTTCACCAACTGGATGGTGCCTGAAATCTCGGACCCGCTGATCAACGTGATGGTCAACGGCCGTGGCGACGATGCTTGGTTCGGCTGGCCTTCGGATGAGAAGATCGAAGCCCTGCGCTCCGACTTTGTCGCGGCGGCCTCCGATGCGGAACGCAAAGAGGTTGCGGTGAAGATCCAGGAACACGTGATGGACAACGTGAACTACATCCACCTTGGCGAATACACCATGCCGCAGGCACGCCAGAACGCGATCCAGAACATGATTCCCTCGCCGGTTCCGGTGTTCTGGAACGTGACCAAGGAAGACTAATCCCTCCCCCGACTTCCGGGGCGCGCGGAACTCTCCCGCGCCCCGGCTTTTCCACACTAATTCAAAAGGTAGCTGTCTATGCTCAGCTATATCCTGAAGCGCGTCCTGGCGACCGTTCCAGTCATGATCATCGTGGCCGTCTTCGTCTTTCTTTTGCTGCGGCTGACACCGGGCGATCCGGCAGCCATTCTTGCAGGCGACGCCGCCACTCCGGCACAGCTTGAACGGATCCGCGACAATCTTGGCCTCAATGACCCGCTGCATGTGCAGTTCTTCACTTGGACCGGGCAGATGCTCCAGGGCGATCTCGGGACCTCCCTGATTTCCAACACCTCGGTCGCCGACATGATCGGGGATCGCCTGGGGCCGACCATCAATATCGCCCTGATGACCATCATCATCTCGGTCCTGCTGGCCGTGCCGATGGGGGTGATCGCCGCCTGGCGCCACCGGACCTGGGCCGATTTTGCGGTGATGTCCTTCTCTGTCCTCGGCTTTTCGGTGCCGGTCTTCGTGATCGGTTATGTGCTGATCCAGATCTTCGCGATTGAGCTGCGCTGGGTACCTGTACAGGGTTATGCCTCCCCTACCGACGGGCTGGGCGATTTCTTCATCCGCGCCATCCTTCCCTCGCTGACATTGGCCACCATCTATGTGGCGCTGATCGCGCGCATGACCCGCGCCTCCATGCTTGAGGTGCTGGGAGAGGATTACATCCGCACCGCCCGCGCCAAGGGCGTGCGCGAGAACACCGTGCTGTTCCGCCATGCGCTGCGCAATGCGGCGGTTCCGATCCTCACCATCATCGGTACCGGTTTTGCGCTTCTGATTTCCGGCGTGGTGGTCACCGAAAGCGTGTTCAACATCCCCGGGATCGGGCGTCTGACTGTCGATGCCATCCTCGCGCGTGACTACCCGGTGATCCAGGCGATGATCCTGCTGACGGCGGGCATCTACGTGCTGGTGAACCTTCTGGTGGACATCTCCTATTCCTTCTTTGACCCGAGGATCCGTTACTGACATGACCGATCATTCTTCCTCCAGTCAGAGCGCCTTTCAGCCGCTGATCCGCCTGTTGTCGCTGCCTGCGGGCGCTCGCCTTGGGCTGGGGCCGATGCTGGCCGCGCTGATGCTGACGCTCATCGTGCTGGCCGCGCTTTTGGCGCCGCTTTATGTGCCCTATGATCCGCTTTCGATGGATGCATTGGCGCGTCTGAAACCGCCGTCAGAGGCACATATACTGGGCACCGACCAATACGGCCGCGACATCTTCAGCCGGGTGATGACTGGCGGCCGCGTGTCGCTGCTGATCGGCGTGGGCGCGGCCGTGGTCAGCGTCGCCATCGGCCTTGCCATCGGTCTGGTCGCGGGCTTCTTCCGCGCTGCCGACGGGGTCATCATGCGGATCATGGACAGCTTGATGGCGATCCCGGCGATCCTGCTGGCGATTGCGCTGGTTGCCCTCAACGGGCCGAGCCTGCATTCGGTGATCCTCGCCATCACCATCCCCGAGGTGCCCCGCGTGGTGCGGCTGGTGCGCTCGGTCGTGCTGAGCGCGCGCGAGGAACCCTATGTGGAGGCGGCCATCGCGCTGGGCTCTTCGATGCCGAAGATCCTGATCCAGCACCTGATGCCGAACACATTGGCGCCGCTGATCGTGCAGGGCACTTATATCTGCGCCTCCGCGATCCTGATCGAAGCGATCCTCAGCTTCCTGGGCGCTGGCGTTTCCACCGAGATCCCGACCTGGGGCAATATCATGGCCGAGGGGCGGACCTTCTTCCAGATCAAGCCGGGTTTGATCTTCTGGCCCGGGGTGATGCTGTCGCTCTGCATTCTGTCGATCAACCTTCTGGGCGATACCGCGCGTGACCTTCTGGATCCGCGTCTGAAGAAACGGGAGGCATAAGATGCAGTTCAAATCCAAGGACTTCTTGCAGGCGGAACAGGTTCTGACCATTCGCGGCCTGACTGTCGGCCTCAGCGGGACCAGCATGACCGATCCGGTCCTGCGCGGCATCGATATCGATATCCGCGCCGGTGAAACCCTGTGCCTAGTGGGCGAAAGCGGCTCGGGCAAATCGGTGACCTCGCTGGCGACCATGGGGTTGTTGCCCAAGGGCGCGCTTGAGATCACCGGCGGGCGCATCGACCTCAAGGAGGTGGAGATCACCGCCGCCAGCGCGTCGCAGATGCGCGAGCTGCGCGCCAAACGCGTGGCGATGATCTTTCAGGAGCCGATGACGGCGCTGAACCCGGTGCTGCGGGTCGGTGAACAGATTGAAGAGGTGCTGAGTATGCACACCGATCTGTCGGCAGCTGAGGCCAAGGCACGCACGCTTGACATCATGGAGCAGGTGCACTTGCCGGATGTGCAGCGCATCTATTCCGCCTTTCCGCATCAGCTTTCGGGCGGGCAGCGCCAGCGGATCATGATCGCCATGGCACTGGTGCTGGACCCGGATCTGCTGATCGCGGATGAGCCGACAACGGCTCTGGATGTCACCACCCAGCAGCAGATCCTAAAGCTGATCGCCGAGATGCAGGAGCGCCACGGCACCGCTGTTCTGTTCATCACCCACGACATGGGCGTTGTGGCCGAGATCGCTGATACCGTCTGCGTCATGCAGCAGGGCCAGATCGTGGAACGCGCGCCGATTGCCGAGCTGCTGACCGCGCCGCAGGAGGACTATACCCGCAAGCTTTTGCAGGCGGTTCCGAACCTGGCGCCCCGCGCCCCGCGTGCGCCCACGGGCGCCGAGCCGGTGCTGAAAGTCGGCGGGCTGGAAAAGGTCTATGGCGGCGGCGGTGTCTTCCGAAAAAATGACGAGGTGCATGCCGCGCAGGATGTGAATTTCGACATTGCGCCGGGACAAACCCTTGGCATCGTTGGTGAAAGCGGCTCTGGCAAATCCACCGTTGCGCGCTGCATCATGCGGCTGATCGATCCCACGGACGGCTCGGTCGCGGTTGCGGGCACCGAGGTTGCGCGCCTCAGCCGCCGCCAGTTGCAGCCTCATCGCAAGCATTTCCAGATCGTGTTTCAGGATCCCTATCGCTCGCTGAACCCGCGCTGGACCGTGGCGCGCTCGCTGTGTGAGGGGCCGATCAACTTTGGCACCTCGAAAGACGAAGCCATGGACCATGCCGGTGATCTGATGGAGCTGGTGGACCTGCCGCGCAACGCGCTTGACCGCTATCCTCATCAGTTCTCTGGTGGGCAGCGTCAGCGGATTGCCATCGCCCGGGCCGTGGCCATGCGACCGAACCTTCTGGTCGCGGACGAAGCGGTTTCCGCATTGGACGTCAGCGTACAGGCACAGGTGCTGGAGCTTTTGGACGACGTGCAGGCACGTTTTGGTATAGGCATGTTGTTTATCACCCACGATTTGCGCGTGGCTGCCCAGATCTGCGACGATGTCATCGTCATGCAGCGCGGCCGCGTGGTGGAACAGGGCCGCGCCGCCGATGTGCTGGCGAACCCGGCCCATGAATATACCCAGAGCCTGATCGAGGCCGCTCCCGGCCGCCATTGGGACTTTGCCAACTTTCGCGCCCTCCCCGGCGCGTCACAGATAGCAGGAGATTATGCATGAGCGTTCTTCCCAAGATTGAGGATTTCGCCGCCGAGCTGACCGCGATCCGTCAGGATCTGCACGCCCATCCCGAGCTGGGATTTGAAGAAACCCGCACCTCTGGCATCGTGGCAGAGCAGCTGCGCGCCTATGGCGTTGACGAGGTGCACGAAGGTCTGGGCGGCACCGGCGTTGTCGCGATCATCAAGGGGCAGGGGGGCGGCAACCGTCGCATCGGCCTGCGCGCCGATATGGATGCGCTGCCCATCGTTGAGGCTTCGGGCGTTTCTTTTGCCTCGACCAACCCGGGCAAGATGCATGCCTGTGGCCACGATGGCCATACCACCATGCTGCTGGGGGCTGCCCGCTACCTGGCTGAAACCCGCGATTTCGACGGTACCGCCGTTCTGATCTTCCAGCCCGCCGAAGAAGGTCTTGGCGGCGCCCGCCGGATGATCGAGGAAGGCCTGTTCGAACAATTCCCGGTCGATGAGATCTACGGCATGCACAACAGTCCCAATGGCGAGCCGGGGCGGGTGGAGATCACGCCCGGACCGGCGATGGCCGGGGCCAGTTTCTTTGACATCACCGTCTCCGGCACCGGCAGCCATGCCGCCATGCCACACCAGTCGAAGGACCCGATCGTGATTGCCACCGCGCTGGTGCAGCAGTTGCAAAGCGTCGTCAGCCGCAACACGCCGCCCACCAAACCGCTGGTTCTGTCGGTGACCAAGTTCAATTCCGGCTCTGCCTATAACGTGGTTCCGGACAGCGCCAGCATCGCCGGCACCATCCGCTATTTCCACGCCGATGTGATCGAAATGGCCGAGGCCCGCATGAAGGAACTCTGCGCCGGTATGGCCGCGGCCTATGGAGTCGAGATCGAGGTGTCCCTGCGCAATGTCTTTGACGTGCTGCAGAACGACCCGGAGCTGTCTCAGGCCTATATCGAAGCTGCCGCAGACATCGTCGGCCCTGATATGGCGGTGATCACCGAAGATCAGGCGACTGGATCGGAAGACTTCGCCGATATGCTGCAGGTGGTGCCGGGCGCCTACTGCCGCGTTGGTCACGCGGGCACCGTGCCGCTGCACAACCCCGCCTTTGTGCTGGATGATGCGATCCTGCCTGTCGGCGCTTCGGTCTATGCGCGGATCATCGAAACCCGTCTGAAAAGGAACTGAGCATGACGAAAGATCCCTTGGATCTGCCCTTTGACGCGGATGAGATGCTCGAAGGGCTGCGGCTCTGGGTGGAGACCGAGAGCCCCACCTTTGACGCCGCGGCTGTGAACCGCATGATTGATGTGGCGCAGCACGATCTGGCGGCGCTGGGCGCACGGGTCGAGCGTATTCCGGGCCGTATGGGGCTGGGCGATAGTGTGCGCGCGACCATGCCGCATCCCCGCGCGGGCGAAGGTGGCATTCTGGTGCTAGGTCACCTTGATACTGTGCACCCGGTCGGTACGCTGGAAAAGCTGCCGTTCCGGCGCGAGGGCAACCTTTGCTATGGTCCCGGGATCATGGACATGAAGGGCGGCAACTACGTCTACCTTGAAGCCATGCGCCAGATCCTGGCAGCCGGGATCGAAACACCCCTGCCAGTGACTTTCCTTTTCACCCCGGATGAGGAAATCGGTACCCCAATGGCCCGCCGCCTGATCGAGATGGAAGCCGCGCGCCACCAGTATATCCTGGTGCCGGAACCCGCCCGGCCCGATGGTGGCGCAGTGATCGGCCGCTACGCGATTGCGCGTTTCAACCTGCAGACCAGAGGGCGGCCAAGCCACGCAGGCTGGGCTTTGTCCGAAGGGCGATCAGCTATTGCCGAGATGGCCCGCAACGTGGCGGTGATCGAAGGCATGACCAACGAGGACTGCACCTTCTCTGTCGGGGTGATCAACGCCGGGAAATGGGTCAACTGCGTGTCCTCTGTCTGTGATGCCGAGGTGCTGACCATGGCCAAAACGCAGGAACTGCTGGATGAGGGCGTCGCAGAGATGATGGCGCTGAACTCGACCGAGGGCGATGTCATCATGGAGGTGCGTCGCGGCGTCACCCGCCCGGTCTGGGAGCCAGATCAGCCCGGCACCATGGCGATGCTGGAAGTGGCGCGCGCCATCGCGGGTGACATCGGGTTCGAGCTGCCCGCAGGCTCTGCCGGGGGCGGATCGGACGGCAATTTTACCGGCTTCATGGGGCTTCCGACCCTCGATTCCATTGGGGTACGCGGCAAAGGTTTGCATACCCTGAACGAGCATATCGAGATCGACAGCCTCGTCGAACGTGCCCGACTGGCCGCAGGGCTGTACTGCCGTCTGGGCGCCTGATCCGGTCGCGCTGGGCTGCCGAATATTCCGGTTGCAAGATGTGATCCCCCGGCCTTGGAAAGAGTCGGGGGATTTTTAGTAAGACCCTGCAATACATGTATAAAAAATACTTGATTTTGCACATAAATTACTTGAGGCTTGAAATTTCAAGCATAAAGTAAACGCCAGATGGTCCGCCATCGCCAGGCCGCCCAAACAACAACCGGACGTTCCAAAAAAGTCCACCGGCGCGCCTGATTTCAGTCAGGGAGACATACATGACTTTCCGTTCATCTGCCGCCACCATTGCGCTTGTCGCGGCCACCGCTCTGGGAACATCTGCCGCGCAGGCGGAGGAGGTGTCGCTGCGGGCTGTCACCGCATTTGCTACCGGCACCACCTTCTCGCGCGATTTCGAAGCCTTCGTCGATTGGGTGAACGAGAACGGCAAGGGCGTGGTTCAGATCGAGCTTCTGGGTGGTCCCGAAGCCGTGCCGCCGTTCGAACTGGGCAACGCGGTACAGGCTGGCATCGTCGATATTGCCAACAACACCACCGCCTACTACCCGAACCTCGTGCCCACCGGCGATGCGCTGCATCTGGCCCAGAACACCATTCAGGAGCAGCGTGAAAACGGCTGTTATGAACTGGTCGACAGCATCCACCAGGACCAGATGAACGTGAAATATCTCGCCCGCGTCGGCGATCACATGAACTATCACCTCTATCTGACCAAACCGCTGGAAGGCCCCGACCTGACCGGTCTGACGCTGCGCACCACGCCGGTTTACCGCGCCATGTTCGAGAAACTGGGCGCCACACTGGTCCGCACCGCCCCGGGCGAGGTCTATACCGCACTGG
Organism: Phaeobacter sp. CC-HEC084; assembly: GCF_059429255.1. Taxonomy (NCBI): domain Bacteria; kingdom Pseudomonadati; phylum Pseudomonadota; class Alphaproteobacteria; order Rhodobacterales; family Roseobacteraceae; genus Phaeobacter; species Phaeobacter sp. CC-HEC084. Next base: position 357,767 of record NZ_JCAIJQ010000004.1, on the reverse strand, counting down.
AGCGCGGTGCGATCGACGGATACGGCTGGCCCAGCCAGGGGGTTCTGGATCTCGGCTGGCACGAACAGACGGCTTATCGCGTCGATCCGGGGTTCTATCAGGTCGATGTCAACTTCCTCGTCAATCTCGACGCTTGGAACGGTCTGGATGACGAACAGCGCGCGCTGCTGGAAAAGGGCGCGGCCTGGATCGAAGAGCAGAACGCCATGAACGTCGAACGCAACGCGGCCGAGGCAAAGGCACAGGCAGATGCCGGTATCAAGACGCTGACCTTCGAAGGGGAGGCCGCTGCGACCTGGAACACCACCGCTCAGGAAGAGGGCTGGGGCGAGGTCATGAAGATCGACGCTGATCTTGGCGCAAAGCTGCGGGCCTGCCTGCTGAAGTAACACGAAAAGGGCGGCTCCGGTCGGGGCCGCCCCTCTTCAGAGCCGCCCCCAATCGGAGCCGCCATGACACTCTTCGACAAACCCTTCTCAGTGCTGTTGCGCGCTCTGGCTGTGCTGAGCGCGGGCCTGATCGCGGCAATCACGCTGGTGATCCCGCTCAACGTTGTTCTGCGCAATCTTGGCCTGCCGGTGATCTACGGCGCGCTTGATGCGATTGAATACGCCTTGATGGTGGCAACCTTTCTGGCGGCGCCCTGGGTGCTGCACATCAATGCCCATGTGCAGGTCGATTTGATCACCCGCGCCCTGCCGCCTGCCGCGCGGCGCGGCGCATTGGTGATGACCTGCCTGATCGGCGCGGCGACCTGCGCGGTGATGGGCTGGTACGCGTTCGAGGCGCTTATGCAATCGCAGGGCCGCGGCTCCATGGTGCGCACGGCCTTCACCTTCCCCGAATGGTGGACCTTCATCCCGCTGCCCGCGTCGATGCTGCTCTGTACCCTTGAATTCCTGCGCAAGATTGCGCGTCCGGTGCAGGATGATGCGCCGCTGACTGGCCTCTGAAAGACCTGCTGATGGATTGGATTGTTACGCTTTCTTGGATGCTGGGCGGTCTGGCCGCTCTGCTCCTTCTGGGGTTGCCGGTGGCCTTTGCCTTTATCACCGTGACCATGATCGGAGCCTTTGAAATCCTCGGCGGAGATCGGGGCCTTTTGCAACTGGCGCGCAATGCCACGCAATCGGTTGCGAATTTTCAGATGGCGCCGATCCCGCTGTTCATCTTGATGGGGGAGATCCTGTTCCAGACCGGCATCGCCCATCGCGCCATCGACGCGATCGAGCGGGTGGTGACTCGCGTACCCGGGCGCCTGTCGGTGGTAACGGTGTTTGGTGGTACGATCTTTGCGGCGCTGTCCGGTTCGACGATCGCCAATACGGCCATGCTCGGCTCGACCATGATGCCCGGCATGCTGAAACGCGGTTATCACCCGACCATGGCCATGGGGCCGATTATGGCATCGGGCGCCATCGCCATGCTGATTCCACCCTCGGCCCTTGCGGTTCTGGTGGGCAGCCTTGCGGGTATCTCCATTTCTGGTCTCCTCGTCGCAGGCGTTGTCCCGGCCTTGCTGCTGGCGGGCTCTTTCGTGGCTTACATCATCCTGCGCAGCCTGATGGACCCGCGGGTCGCGCCTCCGGATGATCTGCCGACGATGTCCCTATCCGAACGGTGGCGGCCGTTCCTGATCTACGTGGCACCGCTCAGCGCATTGTTCGCGGTGGTGATCGGCAGCCTGCTTCTGGGGATTGCGACCCCGACCGAATCCGCCGCCTTGGGGTGCCTTGCAGCGCTGGGCGCAGGTGCCGCCTACCGGGCGTTGACGTTCGAGAAGATCGGCAAGGCCCTGATCGAGACGGTGAAGCTGTCGGTGATGATCCTGTTCATCATGGCCGCCAGTCAGACCTTTTCGCAGATCCTGTCCTTCAGCGGCGCCACCAACGGATTGATCAAGGCGATCAACGCGGTGGATCCGACCCCGGTTGGCGTGCTGATAGGCATGATCGTGATCCTGTTGCTGCTTGGCTGTTTTATCGATCAGGTCTCGATGCTGATGGTGACGGTGCCGGTCTTCGTGCCACTGGCCGCGCAACTGGGGATCAATGATCTGGTGCTTGGCGTTGTCTACCTGCTGACGATGGAGATCGGCCTGCTGACGCCGCCATTCGGCCTGTTGCTGTTCGTGATGCGCGGGGTCGCCCCTGACGGGATCGGCATGAAGCAGATCTATGCAGCCGTGACGCCGTTTCTGGTGATCAAGCTCGCGATCCTTGCGCTGCTTGTTTGGCAGCCTGCAGTGGGTACATGGCTGCCGGGGCTGATGATGGATTAAGGCCCTGATTTGGCGAATTTTTTGAAAAGTGAAGGGGGCCAGCGTTCTGCTGGCTCTCATGCTATTAAGGGGCCGGTTTGGCATCAAAGACAGAACCAGATGGTCCTACCAATATTGCTAGACCTTGCTGGGGCTTGCGGCCCGGGCAGCGAGGTTGGTCAAACAGTCTGACAGGTCCTGAAACCGGATCGGCTTGGTCAGAACATCATCGAAACCGGCGGCCTTGAGCTCTTCGATCTGATGCGGCATCGCGTTGGCCGTGAAGGCGACGGAAGGCGGCATCTCTCCGCCCGTGTCCGTGACGTGTCGGCGGATCTTGGCAAGCGCCTCAAGACCGCTGAGCCGCGGCATTGATATATCGAACAGCAGACAATCGACCTCCTGCGCCTGCCAGGTATCAAGCGCCTCTTGCCCGTCCGAACACATGATCGGGTCATGGTCCAATTTGGACAGCATCTTTTTCAGGATCAGACGGTTGGTGGCGTTGTCCTCGGCAACGAGGATGCGCATCGGAGCGGCAGGGTGGGAGGTGGTCGCGGTGACAGCCGTTGGTGTCTCTTTTGCCTCAGTGGGGGCAGTACCGCGTTGCAGCGGCAGGATGACACGCGCTTCGGTCCCACGTCCCTGCTGCGACTCTATCTGAAAATCGCCGCCCATCATCTCGGTCAGCTCGGTGACGATTGCCAGCCCCAGACCGGTGCCGCCAAATGTTCGGGTGATCGAGTTGTCGGCCTGTTCGAACTTGTTGCGCACCCGGCGCAGTTGTTCTGGCGTCATGCCAATCCCGGTGTCGCAAACGCAAAGGTGCAGATTGCCTTCGGTGGACACCTTGCCTGTCAGGGTGACGTGGCCCTGATCCGTGAATTTAAGTGCGTTGCCGCAAAGATTATGGATCACCTGCCCGATCCGGCGCGCATCGCCGACCCAGGTGCCTTCCAGCTCAGGGGACAGTTCCAACCGCAGGTCCAACCCCTTTTGCTGGGCGACAGCCTGATGAATGCGCGCCACATCCCGCAGCACCTGCGCCGGGCTGAACGGGGCCGTGTCAAAGGTTTCCTTGCCGGCCTCGATACGGGCCAGATCCAGGATATCGTTCAGAATGCTCAGCAGCCCCTCGGCAGAGCCCTGGACCGCCTCGACCATTTCGCGCTGGGCCGGATCGAGTTCGGTCTGCGTCAACACCTGCACCAGCCCGAGGATGCCATTCATCGGCGTGCGAATTTCATGGCTCATATTGGCCAAAAACGCCGACTTGGCCGCATTCGCCGCCTCTGCCTGCGCCCGTGCCTGATGGAGTTCAGTGACATCCACCCGCAGTCCGACACAGCCGCCATCGGGGGTGCATTGTTCGAAGACCCGGAAAACGCGCCCGTCCTCCAGAGTTACCAGACTGGAGCCTGACGGGTTGCGGAAGGCCGCAAGGCGTTTCGCCAGGAACTCTTCCTCGCGTCCGCCTTCCGTACCGGCGTAATAGCCCTCATAGGCAGCCTTGCGCAGTATCACTTCGAACAATTGACCCGGTTTGACCAGGGGGGCTGTTTCAGCCGAGAACATGTTGACATAGCGGCTGTTGGCCAGCACCAGCCGTTCATCAGCATCGAAATAAACAAAACCATCGGTCAGCGCCTCGATGGCGGCCTGCAATCTGGCATGAGCGTCTCGGGCTGCGGTTTCGGCGGCAGAGCGTTCGGTCGTATCCTGCACGTAGCAGACGATCATCGGGCTGGTGTTAAACACCCGTTGCAGTGTGATCTCTGCCGGATAGGTTGACCCGTCCGCCCGCAGCATATCTGTGCTGATCCTTCGGTAGGTGTTTTGGCCTTGCATCAGGTTTCGCACCGTCATGCCAAAACGTTCCGGATCCAGTCTCGGATCAAGGTCCAGCGGCGTCAACTCGGTCAGCCGGTTCATCGAATAGCCGATGTTATCCCTTGCAGCCTTGTTGGCCAGGACGAATTTCCACGTGCCGGGATCGAGTACGTAGATCTCCTCGAGGCTCTCCTCCATGATGTCCGACCAAAACGCGATCCGGGCGCTCTGGGAGGCGGCCTCTGCAAGCCTCTGTTTGTCGCGATGTGCAAGCAGCAGCGCACTCACTGCAGCGCTGATCTTTTCCAGGCCGGCCATAACCTCCGGCGAAAAGCTGCTGGGTTCCCGCCCCATGACGCAGACGGTGCCGATCGGGCGCCCCGGTTCAGGCTCAAGAAGGGCCCCGGCATAGGACCGGATATACGGCGGGCCCAATACAAGCGGATTATCGGTGAAGCGTTCATCCCTGTGGGTGTCGGGCACAAGCAGAGTGGTCTTGTCGCAAATCGCATGCCCGCAGAAGGACACCTGACGCGCGGTGCTCCGCGTCTCTCCCATGCCGGTGCTCGCAAGAAAGACCTGCTCGCGTTCCCCTACGATCGAGACAAGAGCAATTTCAGTGCCAGCCAGTTGCGCGGCCAGATCGCACAGGCCCTGGATTTCCGGAGTGGGATTCCGGAAGTCGATGCGCAGGTCTGCAATAAACTGCAACCGTAGATCATCGTCGAGAAACTGAGGTTCAATCATTGCTATCCATATCCGGCCCGGGAGGCCATCAACCCCTTGTGGGTATATTCGATAGTTCCTTTAGGAAGTTTCAATAGACGATCTTACGTCAGTCCCCAGCCGTGGCAAAAATTGCGCTCAGGGGACGGCCAAACAACAGGTATGGTCAATTTTTCTTCGCTGAAGCGATGCGAAAGAACCAGGTCGCCAAAGGCTCTGGTTGCGAGAGAGCGAGGCGTACAGGCGGCTTAGGCCAGCCTCACCCGATTACGTGGGTCAGCGAGAACAGCTCGGTCGGTTGCAAGGCCAGATCAAGCCCCAGTTTCAGGCAGACGGCCAACACTAGCAGCGCCAGCAGGATGCGCAGCTGTTCGGCCTTCAGGAGCAACCCGATACGGGTGCCGATCTGGGCGCCGATCACGCCGCCGACGATCAGCAGCACCGCCAGAACGGTATCGACCGTGTGGTTGGTATAGGCGTGCATCATCACCGTGTAGGCAGAGACGAATATGATCTGGAACAGGGAGGTGCCGACCACGACCTTCGTCGGCATGCCCAGGATATAGATCATCGCCGGAACCACGACAAAACCGCCGCCCACCCCCATGATCGCCGACAATACCCCGACGACAAAGCCGACGATCAGCGGCGGAAAGACCGAGATATAAAGCCCAGAGGTACGGAACCGCACCCGCAGCGGCATGGCATGCACCCAGTCACGCCTGGTACCTTTGCGCTTTGGTGTTCCCGATTGTGCGCGTGCCTTGCGGATGGCGTTCAGGCTTTCGATGAACATCAGAGAGCCGACCAGCCCCAGGAAGAACACGTAGAACAGGTTTACCAGAAGGTCGACCTGCCCCAGTTGCCGCAGGGCGTCGAAGATGTAGATGCCAAGGGTCGAGCCCGCCAGCCCCCCGGCCATCAAGGCCAGCCCCATGTGAAAATCCACCGTTCGGCGGCGGATATGGGAAAGTAGGGCCGAAAAGGAGGAGGCGACGATCTGGTTTGCGGATGTCGCGACGGCCACGGCTGGTGGAATGCCGATGAAGAACAGAAGCGGTGTGATCAGAAAGCCGCCGCCCACCCCGAATATCCCCGAGAGAATGCCGACAACCAGCCCAATGGACAACAGCAGGGGACCGTTGACCGACACTTCGGCGATGGGCAGGTAAAGTTGCATGGCAGGGTTTTACACTCAGGCAGGGGACCCTTTTACGCCTAAGGCCAAGCTATCTGCGGCGCAAGACAAGGGCTTGCAAATGTGAAAAACCGTGGCGCTCCGGTCCCGGCTTGCCGATTGAACGGGGGGAGAGCTCGAAGAATGGCGGCCCACGTCGCGCGGGCCGCCACAAGTCACAGGATCCGAGTTACAAGACCTTTTTGCGAAGGAAGGAGGAGACCACCTCTCCCACCACCACCAGCGCGAGGATGGTCAGCAGGACCATGGCGACCTCGGGCCAGTTGAAGGTGTCGATCGCGCCTTGCAGGATCATCCCGATGCCGCCCGCGCCAACAAGGCCCAGCACGGTGGATTCGCGCAGATTGATGTCCCAGCGCAGGATCGCTACGGCGAAAAAGGCGGGCATCACCTGCGGCACGATGGCGTAAAGCACGATCTTGAACCGCGAGGCTCCGCAGGCCTCCAGCGCCTCCACCGGTTTGCGGTCGATTTCCTCGATCGCTTCGCCCAGCAGTTTGCCGAGGAACCCGATGGAGCGGAACATGATCGCCACGATCCCCGCCACAATGCCGGGGCCGAAGATGGCCACGAACAGGAGCGCCCAGATAATGGTGTTCACCGACCGCGAGGAGACGAGGATGAACCGCCCGACCCACAGGGCGAACTTGTTCGGCGTGGTGTTCTGCGCGGCGATATAGGCAACGGGCAGCGAGACCACGACGGCGATCATCGTCGCCAGGGTGGCAATATTCACTGTCTGCCAGATTGCTTCAAGGATTGAGGGCAGGTTGCTCGGGTCCGGCGGCATCATCCGCCCGAACAGATCCGCCATCTGCGACGGCGCATCCCAGACCCAGGCCCAGATCACGTCGATGCTGCTGAGTGCCCAGCCAACGATCAGCAGGGTCAGGGCCAGCCCGCCATAACGCATCAGGCGCTGGCGCAGGGTAAAGCGGGACCAATGGTCGAGCGTTTGGTTCAAAGACTGATTGGTCATTATGCGATCCGCTTCCTGATAAATCCGCTCACCGCCTCGGAGATCAGGATCACCCCGACGATGACCATGGTGATGGCGAGGGCAAAGTCGTAGTCATAGCGCCCGAATGCATTGGCCAGCGTGGCGCCGATGCCACCCGCGCCGACGATACCGACCACGGCAGAGGCACGCAGGTTGCTGTCCAGCTGGTAGATGCCAAGACCCACCAGTCGCGGCATGATCTGCGGCATCACCGCATAGGCCAGCGTTGCGATGAACCCGGCCCCGGCAGAGCGCATGGCCTCGACCTGGCCAAAGTCGATTTCCTCGATCCGTTCGGCCAGCAGTTTCGCCACAAAACCGATGGAATAGACCACCAGCGTCAGAGCCCCGGCAAAGGGACCAAAGCCCACTGCCTTTACGAAGATGATTGCAACGATCACCGGGTGAAAGCTGCGCGCGACGATGATGATGCCGCGGCCCAGCAGATAGACGGGTTTCACCGCGATATTGCCCGCCGCCATGAAGGCCAGCGGCACCGAAACCGCGATGCCGCCGACGGTGGCCAGAATGGCGATCTTCAGGCTTTCCATGAAACCATCGAACAGCAGACCGGCGCGGTCAAAGCTGGGCGGAAATGCCCCGCTGAAGATGCGCTGGGCGCGGCTCATCCCGTCCGCCACACGGTCCCAATCGATGGGCAGGGTGGCCAGGGTCACGACGAAATAGATCGCCACAGCCGCATACAGCCCGTAGCGCATCACCGGGTTGGCGATGAAGGGTGGCTTTTTCCAGGTGTCCTTGACCGTGCTCATGCCGCCGCCCCGACCTCGGCGCGGTCCTCTGCCGGAACGCCTGCATAGATTTCGTCCATCTCGTCCTTGCCCAGCTGATCGGGCAGGTCGTCAAAGATAATCCGGCCATAGCGCATGCCGACGATGCGGTCGCTGTATTCCTTGGCCTCGGTCACATTGTGGATGTTGATGATCACCGGCAAGTTCAGCTCATTCGCAAGATCCCGCAGCAGCGACATGATCTGTTCCGATGTCTTGGGGTCCAGCGAGGCGGTGGGTTCGTCCGCCAGGAGGATTTCAGGGCGCTGCATCAGGGCGCGTACCACGCCGACACGCTGCCGTTCACCGCCGGACAGCTCATCCGCGCGTTTGTCCGCGTAATGGGCGATGCCCACCCGCTCCATCAGCTCATAGGCGTGGCGGATGTCTTCGCGCGGATAGCGCCGGGTCAGCGCCGCCCAGGTCGAGATATAGCCAAGGCGCCCGGACTGGACGTTTTCCATTACCGTCAGGCGATCGATCAGGTTGAAACCCTGAAACACCATGCCGATACGGCGCCGCGCCGCGCGCAGATCGCGGCGGCCAAGGGTGGTGAACTCGGTGCCGTTCAGATTGATCGACCCCGAAGTCGGCTCGACCAGACGGTTGATACAGCGCAGCAGAGTGCTTTTGCCCGCGCCGGAGGATCCGATGACCGAGGTCAGCTGATCGCCCTCTACGGTCAGGTCCAGCTCCTTCAGCACCGGATCGCCCGATCCGTAGCGTTTGGTGAGTTTGGTGATTTCTAGCATGACGGCCTCTCGGACATAGCGCGGCCATGCCCCAGCCGCGTTGCCCATGGGAGCAAGCCGCGGGGGGCCGCAGGAGTGTCCGGCCGACGCCTGTGGTCGGCCGGATCTTCGGGTCTGGTGGGTTTAGTTCCCGGCGAGGCCTTGCGGCGTGTATTCCACACCGTTGGAGGCCTGGATCTGACGGATCACCGCCCATTGATCCTTGTAAGTGATCGGGATGAACTTGCTGACGCCTTCGAATTCGTCACCGAGTTTGGTGCCCTCGAAATCGAAGGTGAAGAAGGCTTCTTTGATCTTCGCGGTCAGCTCGGGGTCGAGGTTGTGCGCCACGTTGAACGAGGTGGTCGGGAAGGGGTCGCTTTCCCAGATCTTGCGCACGTCGGCGGTGTCATACAGACCACGCTCGGCCATGCGGTCCACCACTTCGGAGGCCACCGGTGCGGCGTCATAGTCGCCTGCGACCACGCCCAGCATCGACTGGTCGTGCGAGCCGGAATAGACCACTTCGTAGTCCTTGTCGGGCTCGACGCCCAGACCCGGGAACAGCGCGCGCGGTGCCTGGTTGCCGGAGTTCGAGGTCGGCGAGGTATGCGCCACGCGGCGGCCTGCCAGATCCTTCACTTCCTTGATGTCGCTATCCGCCTGGGTAAAGACCTGCAGCTTGTAACCGAACTGACCATCCGCAGCGCCCATGATGGCAAAGGGTACAGCGCCGGCCAGGTTCACCGCAAAGGGGGTCGGTCCGGTCGAGAAGCCCGCAACATGCAGACGGCCCGAGCGCATCGCTTCGACTTCGGCCGAGTTGGACTGCACTGCGAAGAACTGCACGTCCTTGCCGGTGGTTTCTTCCAGATGTGCGATGAAGGGTTCCCAGATGTCAGCATAAACTGCGGGGTCTTCGACCGGCGTATAGGCAAAGACCAGGGTGTCGGGGTTGCTCAGTTTGGCCGGATCGGTGGGGGTATCAGCCACCAGATCGCCGTTGGCATCGCAGTACAGCGTGTCGAGCGCGCCGCGCTCGGCGCAGTCTTCGGCTGCGGTTGCGGTGATTGCGCTCAGCGTCAGAGCGCCCAGTGCCGTGGCGGCGCCGGTCCAGAATTTTACCATGTTGTCCTCCCTTGGAACGCCGGTGCCGGGAGCCACTCCCGCCATCGCGGCGCTGGTGGGGCGAAGATAAAGACGCGCATCCGGCGCATGCTAGGCGCGTATTGTTAATCAAACAGCGAGAAGCCAGCTTTCATGTTAACAATGTTTCAAACTGCATCACAGCTCTGCTGATCGGCTGGCGTATCCTGGCGGGGCTTGGCAGTATGCCGCCCGCGAAGACCGCAGGAGGTGCGGTGAGGGAGGATGTGATGCAGGACGGCAGGACAGAGTCGCTCATCGCCATTGTTGACGATGATCCGGATGTGCGCGAAACGCTGTCGGCGCTGATGCGCGAAAGCGGGTTCGATGCGGTCTGCTGCGCCGATATTCCCGCCTTTCACGCGCTGGGCGACCCGCCGCCAGTGGATCTGGCCCTGATAGATCTGCGGCTGCGCGGCGAATCCGGGCTGACGCTGGCGATCCATATCCGCGAGCGTTACGAGATCCCCATCGTGATGCTGACTGGTGTCGGGGATGAGATCGACAAGATCATCGGGCTGGAGACCGGCGCGGATGATTACATGATCAAACCCTTCAACCCGCGCGAGTTGGTGGCCCGTATCCGCGCCGTGTTGCGCCGTTATGGACATGGTCCTGCCAAACCCAGCGCCGCGCCGGGACAGCAAATCGCCTTTGGCACCCTGCGGCTGGATGTGCAATCCCGTCGTCTGCTGGACGCGGAAGGCGAGGAGATCCCGCTGACCAATGCCGAGTACCGGCTGCTTGATTATTTCGCCCGCAACCCCGACCGGGTGATCCCGCGTCCGGAACTGCTGGAGGAGCTCGGCTCGGACATGCAGCGCTACGTGGACAGGACCATCGACGTGCTGATCCTGCGTCTGCGGCGCAAGATCGAGGCGGTGCCGTCAAAACCGGTGCATCTGCAGACCCGCCGCGCGCAGGGCTATATCTTTCACCTGTCGCCGGGCTGACGTCGCATGCTCGCGCTTTCCCGTCTCAGCGTCCGGTTTCGCCTCTCCGCTGCCATTGCCGTTCTGTTCGGGCTGATCCTGCTGGTCAGCCTGATCGGCATGCGGGTGCTGAACCGGACCGAGATGTGGATGAATGTTCTGCATCAGGACACGCTGACCGAAGTGTCTGATGCGCTGGACCTGTCCCGCCGGGCGGCGGATCTGGCAACCTCTGCGCCGTTTCTTTATGCGCTGTTTCCTCCCTTCCAGCTGGAGCAGGAGGCGCAGAGCGTTCTGTCGAACCTGCGCAGTATCGAAGACCATGCCGCCCGCGATCCGGCGTTGGACCTGCCGCTGGCCCGGCTGAGGCTGGCGATTGATGATCTGACCACCGCGCTGGTGCCGCAGACCGCGCGCAAGGCGGAGCTCACCGCGATCGACCGGGACATGCTGCGTCTGAACGGGCGGGTGCGGCGGCTGTCGGGCGATACCACTCTGCTGCTGGCAGAGCGCGAAGTCTGGGCCGGTCTGCAACGACTGACCGCCAGCGCCATTGGCGCGGGGCGGGCGGATGCGCTGATCGAACTCGGTGAATTCACCCGGCGCTACAAGCGTGCCCGTGATCAGATCACTCCGCGCCTGACGCCTGTCCACCAAGCCACCTTTGACGAGATCGAAACAGCTCTCAGCCGCAGTGACAGCCTGTTCGTGCTGAAGCACCGCGAGCTTGCCGCGCAGCTTGATGCGGAGAACGCCCTGTTCCGTATCCGGCAGGAGGCGGGCCGCATTTCGACCTATGCCGAAGAAAAGGTCGCGCAGGCAGAGGCCCGCCTGTCGCAGGCGCGCGCAGAGACCTCCGACAACCTTGGCGTTGCTAAGAATTCCTTTCTGGCGCTGACCCTGATGAGCCTTCTGGTGGCAATCACCTCGTCGCTTTACGTGTCGCGCTATGTGGCCCGCAACCTGCGCCGTGTGGCTGATGCAATGCGCAAACTGGCCGCCGGGGATCACCGCAGCGATTTGCCTCGGGCCCGGGTGTCCGAGGATGAGATCGGTCAGCTCTTTGCCGCCTTTCAGGTATTTCGCGAAAACGCGCGCAAGCTGGACCGGCGCACTGGTCAGATCCGTCGTCAGAACGCGCTGTTCTCGCGTGTGTTCCGCAATATCAAAGACGGTGTCGCCATCAGTGCTGCCGATGGCCGGATCGAGGCCGAGAACGACAAGCTGCGCAGCCTGTTACGCCTGCCGCCGGAGGAGGCGGAAGAACCAGCGAATATGCAGGCGCTGATCGACCGCTCCGCCTTTACCCGGCAAGTGAGCGCAGGGGAGCGCGGTGGATTTGAGGAATACACCGATGCCTCTGGCCATGTTCTGGAGCTGCGCCATTCGCCGCTGCCCGATGGGGGGGCGGTCTGGTTGCTTTCGGAAACCACCGAACGCAAGCGCATTGATGAACGGCTGGAGGAAATCCGCCGTGTGGAAACCTTGGGCAAGGTCGCCGGTGAGGTCGCCCATGATTTCGGCAATATCCTGTCCAGTATTTCCGGCAACCTGCACCTTCTGAAACGGGCGGATGACGAACAGGCGCGGTACTTGCGGACCCGCATCGGCTCGGCGGTGGATCTTGGCGTGTCCCTGACCGAGCGTTTGCTGGCCTTTGCCCGCAAGCAGCATCTGGAACCGCAGGTGACCGATCTGTCGATGCTGGTCGAAGGTATGGCTGACCTTCTGGAAATTGCTCTGCCGGAAAACATTTCGCTGGACTTTGATCTGTCGGCAGAGCCTGTCAACGCGTTGGTCGATCCGGGCCAGCTGGAAAGCGCCATTCTGAACCTCTGCGTCAACGCAGGTCAGGCGATTGAGGGAGCTGGCCGCATTTGCGTCTCGGTGGCGACGGGGCAGGATGGCGGCGCCCAGCTCAGCATCCGTGACGATGGCTGTGGTATGACACCCGAGGTGCTACATCGCGCAACCGAGCCGTTTTTCACCAATCGCAGCGACGGCAGCGGCACCGGGCTGGGCCTGTCGATGGTCGATGGCTTCGTGCACCAATCCGGCGGGCGTCTGGACATCGCCTCCCGCATCGAGCCGCCGGAGCGGGGCACCACCGTGACGTTGAATTTCCCGCCGCTGAAGGCTGAGGAGGCCCCACAGGAGGTCGCGTTGCAGGCGCCCGGTACGGCACTGGTGGTCGATGATGACCCGGCCTATCTCGACTCGGCCGGCAAGGCGCTAGAGCGGATCGGCTATACCCTGCACCGGGCCAGCAGTTTTGCCGAAGGCGCAGCGCAGATCCGGGAGTTGCCACAGCTTGACCTTCTGCTGAGTGATCTCAATCTCGACAATGGCGCATCAGGCTGGGATCTTCTGCAGCTGGGCGCCGGGCTGCACCCGGACTGCCAACTGATCCTGATGTCGACACGCCGAATTGGCCGGATCCCGGAAAGCCTGCGCGGCAGTCCCGGCCTGGCCTCATTGGCCAAACCGGTCACGGATGCGGACATCCGCAGTCTGATTGCCCAGACGGCACAAAGACCTGAGGCCTAGCCTGCGCCGGGTGCCGCGGCGCGTGTTTCTAGGGCACGGGCCTCTTCCTCATCATATCCGAGCCAGTCCGACAGCACCGAACGCGTGTGTTCGCCGAGGAGTGCAGGCGCGCGCGCGGGGGCAGGGCCCTCGCCGTCGAACCGGATCGGTCCGCGCACCAGTTGCATGTCCCCCACGTCCGGGTGCGTCACGGTTTCAATCAGCCCGCGTGCTGCGACATGCTCCTGTTCCAGAGACTCCGCGATGCTGAGGATCGGCGCATTTGGAACGTCGAATTCGGTCAGTCGGTCCAGCCAGTATTCCGTGGTGTCTTTCTCCATGATTTCGCAGATCACCGGCTCCAGCGCGTCGCGGTTCTCCAGCCGTTTTTCATACTCTGCGAAGCGCGGGTCGGTGATCAGATCTTCGCGCCCAAGGCAGCGCGCGAAGTTGTGCCAGAACCGTTCCGTCAGGCAGGCGACGATCACATGGCCGCCCCTGGTCGGGAAGGCGCCGTAAGGCACGATTGAGGGGTGACGGGTGCCAACCGGCTGCGGGCTGTTGCCACTTACAAAATAGATCTGGGAGAGATAACCCTGCATGGCAATCAGGCTGTCCAGCATGGCGATTTCCACGTGGCGGCCCTGTCCTGTCGTGTTGCGTTCCACCAGTGCAGCGAGCAGGCCGAACAGTGAAAAGATACTGCCCGCCATATCGCCGAGTGGAATGCCCAACTTGTTGGGGGGCTGTCCAGGTTCGCGGTTCACATCCATCACCCCGGACAGCGCCTGCGCCACGATATCAAAGGCGGGTTTGTCGCCATGGGGGCTGTTGCGCCCGAAACCGGTGATGGAGCAGTAGACAAGGCCGGGGTTGTCCGCCTTCAACGTCTCATAGCCAAGACCCAGCCGATCCATCACGCCGGGGCGGAAATTTTCGAGCACAACATCGGATTTGCGCGCAAGGTCACGGGCGATCTTTGCCCCCTCTGGCGATTTCAGGTCCAGCGTGATGCTTTTCTTGCTGCGGTTGAGGGCAATGAAATAATGGCTCAGCGGACCTTTGAAGGGCGGGAAGTTACGAGTTTCATCGCCGCTGCCGACCGGTTCGACCTTGACCACTTCTGCACCAAGATCGGCCAACACCATGCTTGCATAGGGGCCGGACAGAATGCGCGAGAAATCCAGCACTTTGATGCCTGCCAGCGGTCCGCGTCGCTGGTCTTCCTGTTGCGTGCTCATGGTGTGTCCTTCTTTGCGATGATTTTCATGACGGCTGTTGCTGTGGCGACTAGGCGTTCCCCTGCGTGCAGATCCGCATCGACAAACAGCATTGAGCGGGTCGCGTGGCGCAGGGTTGCGCGGGCTTCCAGCAGGTCACCGGCGCGCGCAGCGGTGACAAAGCGCGTATCCATCTGAAGCGTGACAGTCGGTTGCCGATTGGCCGCATTCCAGGCCTCGATGGCGATGGCTTGATCCAGCACCCCGGTGACCACGCCGCCATGCACCGAACCGATGGCGTTGCAATGGGAAGCATCGGTACGCAGCCCATAGATATTGCTGCCATCCAGCGCCCTGGTCTTCAGGATGGGGCCGATCCCATCCATGAAGGGACCGGCCTTCAGCTCTTTCCAGCCTGTTTGTTCGGTGAGTTGGGTCACTGTCTAGCTCCTCGTTTCGATTTGCATGGCCTCGATCTTGTCGCGCAGCTTCAGCAGGGATTTCGCCAGCGCAGCGACTTGTTTGTCATCCATCCGCTCTGAAATACCGATGGCGACAAGCGAGCGGATCATCTGCCCGGCGGCGTTGAACACCGGCGCCGCGACAACCGTCACGCCCGAGATGTAGGTTCCCCTGTCCACCGCATAACCGCGCGCGCGGGTCGCTTCGACTTCGGTTAGCCAGTCGTCAAAGCTGGGCGGGTGATCCCAGACCAGTTTGTCAAAACCGCTGCGCAGCTCTTCGGGGGCGGTGACGTTGAAGGCGGCAAACAGGCGGCCCGTGGCGCTGATCAGGATGGGAAAGCGGCTGCCAAGGTCGACTTGAAGTCGGAAGGGCAGGGTCGATTGCGACAGTGCGATGACCACCATCTGGGACGGTTCGGCCACTTGTGTCGCGATGGAGGTCACACCGAATTTCTCGGATAGGCCAGAAAGCAGCGGCTGCACCAGGACCGAGAAGGTGTTCTTCTGAAGGGCCGAACGGGCCAGGGGAAGGATGCCGATTCCGATCGAGTAGCGTTTGGTGTTCGAATCAAAATCGACGAGTCCCTCATCCTGAAGCACCCGCAGAATGTGCAGGCAGGTGCTGGGCACCAGTTCGAGCTCGCGGGCGATCGGATTGACGCCCACCGGTTCGTCCGAACGCGCCAAAAACCTAAGAATAGCAATGGCTCGCGTGACGGCGGGCACCTGTCTCTTGGTCGTGGTCTCTGCTGATTTTGCGGCCATTTTATACCTCTGTAACGCTTGATTTCATTGCGTATATACAATAATTATAGCGTATTGACAATAACATATCCTGATCCCTACCGTTGTCAACGAACACGGGCAGGCCGCGATGACGTGCTTGCCGGACGACGAAAGGGAGAGGATTGGCGATGCAACGCCTGACGGATTTCACATCCTACGCTGACGCGCTGACGCACTATTCGAAGGATGCGCTCTGGGCGCTCTTCGATGGGGATCGCGACAACTTCAACATTGCGCATGAATGCGTGGACCGCCACGCAGCGGGGGATCGCACGGCGCTGCGAATTGCGCACGCCTCGGGGCAGGATGAGATCATTTCCTTTGCGGAACTGGCCAGCCGGTCCTCCCAGGTTGCGCATTATCTGGTGTCGCAGGGCGTCCAGAAAGGTGACCGTATCGCGGTCATGATCGAGCCGTCGCTGCCCTTCTACTGCGTCATGTTCGGCGCGATGAAGGCAGGTGCCGTGGCGGTTCCGATGTTCACCCTTTTTGGGCCTGACGGGATCCGCCTGCGGGTCGAGGATTGCGCGCCGAAGATCCTGTTCACCAACGCAGAGAAGGCGCCGGAAGCCGTCGAAGGTGGCGCCGAACGGGTTGTTGTCGCAGATGCGGAGTTCCTTGATGGACTGGATGGTTTTCCTGGCGAATTCGAATGCTCGACCGCAGGGAACGACCTTGCCGTCCTGCAGTACACATCCGGGACCACCCGCCTGCTGCCTGCGGCGGTGAAGCACAACCACCGTTCCATAGTGACGCTGATGGTCGCGGCGCTTTATGCAACGGGCATCCGCCCGGGCGATCGGTTCTTCTGCCCGTCTTCACCAGCCTGGGGGCACGGGTTCTGGCACGGCACGCTGGCACCGCTGGCCCTTGGCGTGTCGACTGGCACGTTCTCGGGCAAGTTTGACGCGGTACGCCTGTTGCAGGCCCTGCATGATTTCGAGATCAGCAACCTCACGGCTGCGGCGACCCATTACCGGATGATGCGCAACTCCGGCCGGGCAGAGGATTTCACCTATCATTTCGACAAGCTCTCCTTCACGGGTGAGCCGATCGACAGCGAAACCGCCGCCTATGTGGAACGTGTCTTCGGCACCAAGGTCCGCTCGATGTATGGCACCACCGAGATCGGTGTCATCATTGCCAATTATCCGGGTGCGAATGATCTGGAGGTGCGGGACGGTGCCATGGGCAAGGCCGTTCCCGGCGTCGAGGTGCAGGTCCAGCGCGACGATGGTTCGCCATGTGACCCCGGCGAGACCGGTGAGCTCATGGTCAAAAAGGCGGGCACATGGTTCCCGACCAAAGATCTGGGGCGGGTCGATGAGGATGGTTATTTCTACCACGGCGGCCGGGCGGACGATGTCATCATTTCCGCAGGCTGGACCATCGGCGCGGTTGAGGTCGAAGATGCGCTGCTGAGCCATCCCGCCGTTGCCGAGTGTGGTGTGATCGGCGCCCCGGATGAACTGCGCGGTCAGGTCGTCAAGGCCTACATTATCCTGAAAACAGCGGAGACTGCCGGGCTCAAGGAAGACATCCAGGAGCATGTGCGCTCCAAGCTCGCGCGGCACGAATACCCCCGCCAGATCGAATTTGTCACCGAACTGCCAAAAACCCCGGCAGGCAAGGTGAACCGAAAAATCCTGAGAGATCAACAAGCCAGACAACTGGAAACCGCGGGCTGATCCGCGCGCACCAGACGTAATTCTAGGAGGAAAACGAATGAATGAAATGACCCGGAAATTTCCGAAGATCACCGAGGAAGGCCTTGACGATCTGCGCGAACGCGTTGGCGTAAAGATCGAAAAAACGGTCGAGCCCTGGTGCTATGAAGCGACCCGAGACAACATTCGCCACTACGCCCATGGCATTGGTGACGACAACCCGCTGTGGTGTGATCCGGACTATGCCAAGACCACCAAGTATGGCGATGTGATCGCGCTGCCCTCGTTCCTGTTCGCGACGAACCGGATCATCTCGGGCTATGTGGGTGGCCTGCCGGGCGTGCACGCGATGTGGTCGGGGGCCAACTGGAACTGGCACAAGACCATCACTCGCAACATGGAATTCCGCACCGAGGCCTACCTCAAGGATCTGGTCGAACACGACACCCGTTTCGCAGGGAAAGCCGTCCAGCAGATCTATCACGTCGATTTCTATGACACTGCGACGGGCGATCTTGTGGCGGATGCTGACAGCTGGTGCTTCCGCACCGACCGTGATCAGGCGCGCGAGAATGGCACCAAATATACAGAAGCCAAGGAGAAGGGCCGCCGTGTCTGGACCGAGGCCGAACTGCAAGAATACTACAAGTATTACGAGCAGGAAGAAATCCGCGGCGCCGAGACCCGTTATTGGGATGACGTTTCCGAAGGCACCGAGCTGCCGACCATGGTCAAGGGGCCGATGACGGCCACCGGCTTCATCGCCTATGCGCAGGGTTGGGGCGGTCTTTATATCCGGGCCAACAAGCTTGCCTGGCAGCTGCAGCAGAAACACCCGAGCGCAGGTCCGAAGAACCGCTACGGCATTCCCGATTGTCCCGAACGGGTTCACTGGGAAGAAGAATTCGCGCTCGAAGTTGGTGCGCCCGGCGCCTATGACTATGGTCCCGAGCGGACGTCCTGGCTGACACATCAGATCACCAACTGGATGGGCGATGATGGGTTCCTGCGGCAGGCGAAATGCCAGGTGCGTCGGCACAACCCCGAAGGCGACATCATCCTGATCCACGGCACCGTCATTCGCAAGTATGAGGAAGATGGTCGCTATCTGCTTGAAATCCAGCAACGTGCAGAACAGCAGGATGGCGAAATGTCCGCCATGGGCTCTGCAATCGTCGAGCTGCCCAAGCGTTAAGCCTGGGCGCTCGCGTCAACCAGAAGGGAGGCTGGCTTGACCATGATCGAACGCACGCTGAGAAAAATCGAGGACACCCTGCATCTTGCCGGGTGCCTCGCCCTGGTTGCCGTGGCGGTCTTGATCAACGCAGATATCCTGCTGCGCATGATCGCGAACCGCCCGGTCCAGATCCAGTTCGAACTGACCGAGCTCTACCTGATGCCTGCCTTGGCGACGCTGTCGCTGTCGCGGGTGTTCCGGGACGGTGGTCATCTCGCCCTGGATTTTGGCCCAGAGACCCTCCCCGGTCTTTGGGGAACGCTGCTGGCAAAGGCGCGTTTGCTTCTGCCTGCCGCCTTCTTTGCCGCGATCACCTTCATGTCTGCGAAATTTGCCTGGGGTGCCTTTGCGCATCACGAGGTCGAGTATGGCGTGATCGACTGGCCGCTCGGGTGGGCCTATGCCGTCGCACCTCTTGGGTGCGGTGTGCTGGTCCTGCGGCTGATCCATGATGTGTTCCGTCCTGCGGAGCCAGATCTCACCCGATAAACCAACAATGGGAGGAAACGAAATGAAGACCTTGAAGAAGATCACTGCGGTTTCCGCGATCATCGCCCTGGGCATGACCGCAACAGCCGGTATTGCCGAGACGTTGCGCCTTGGGGATTTCCAGTCGACCAGCCATATCGTGTCGATCGAGGGCACCACGCGCTGGATGGCAGCGGTGGAAGAGGCCACCGGAGGTGCGGTCTCGTTCCAGCATTTCCCGTCGCAGCAGGCGGCAAAATCCAAGGCACAGCTGGATGCCGTGAACAACGGTATTCTCGACGCGGCGCTTCTGGGCACGCTTTATCACGCGGAATCCCTGCCGCTGAATTCGGTGGTCGGCTTGCCGGGGTTCTACAGCTCGGCCCAGCAGGGTACCAAGGCGCTTCAGGCGATGCTGAAGGAGGGACCGCTGCGCGAGGAACTGCTGGCGGCAGGTGTCACGCCGATCTTCGGTTTCGTGCTGCCCCCCTATCAGGTGCTTGCCAAGAAACGGCTTGGTCTGGCGGAAGACTGGAAGGCGCTGGATATCCGGACGTCTGGCTCGACACAGGCGATGACGGCCCGCTCCATGGGTGCAGTGGGTATCTCGATCCCGGGGCCAGAGGTCTACACGGCGGTAGAGCGCGGACGGCTTGATGCGGTTCTGTTCCCGCTGGCATCGGTGCCGGGCTACAAGCTCAACGAAGTGGTGAGTCATATTTCCACCAACGGATCCTTCGGCGGCTATAGCTTTGTAATGGTCGTACGCAGTGACCTGTTCAAAGACCTTCCCGAGGACGTGCAGGCCAAGATGCTGGAGCTGGGCGCAGAGACGGCCATGCATGTGGCAAAGGCGCAGGATGACTCGGTCGAAGGTCTTGTCACTCAGTGGAAGGACGAAGGAATCGACACCTACACGTTCTCTGACGCGGAACTGGCAAGCCTCACCGACAGCATGAAACTGGTTGGCCAGGACTGGCTGGAGCGTATCAATGCGGATGGCGCAGAGGCGGTTCTCGAAAACTATCGTGCCCTGACTTCGAAGTAAGCCCGACAAAGACTGAAACGATCCGGGCGTCCATTCGGCTGCCCGGATCCTGAAGACAGAGCCGCGAACATGATCACTTTCCTCGCCCTTCTTTGCCTGCTGGCCCTATTCATGGTGTTCCGGATGCCGATCGCATTCGCCATGGGGTTGGTTGGCTTCATCGGACTTGCCCTGCAATTGGGATGGCGCCCTGCATTCGCTGTGCTGGAACGCATCTTCTTTGACAGCTCGTCCTCGTTCATTCTGGTGGCGATCCCGCTGTTCATCCTCATGGCAGAGCTTTTGACCTCGGGCGATGTGACGCGCCGCGCGATCCATGCCTGCCAGTGCTGGATCGGCCATGTCAAAGGCGGCCTTGCGATGGCGACCGTGGCCTCCTCTGTGCTGCTGGCGGCGCTGGTGGGTAGTTCGACCGCATCAACTGCGGCAATGGCCGCATCGGCCTTTCCAGAGATGCGTAACCATAACTACGCCGACCGTCTGGCGGCGGCCGTGGTCAGTGTGGGGGGCACGCTTGCCGTGGTGGTGCCGCCGTCCATCGTGCTGGTTGTCTATGGCGTCCTCACGGAAACCTCGATCGGGCAGCTGTTCATTGCCGGCATCGTGCCGGGATTGCTGACGGCATCGGGTCTGGCCCTGGTGATCAAGATCATCGCGACACGTACGGATCAGGCGCCCAAAGGGGATCCGTTCCAGCTGGGCAAGGCGGTCAAGGCCAGCCGTCACGTGATCCCGATGGGGTTGCTCATGGTTGGCGTCATCGGTGCCATTTACGGCGGTGTCGCCTCTCCGTCCGAGGCTGCGGCGCTTGGCGTGATGGGATCGCTCATCATTGTTCTTGTGCAGCGCAGCATAACCTTTGTCGGCCTGAGCACATCTGTGTCCGCGGCCATCCGGGCGACCGTCATGATCGTTGCCATCGTCACCTGTTCGGCGATCTTCGCGAATTATCTGGCCTTCACGCGGATCACCCATGCGCTTTTGGAATTCGCATCGACCACGGACCTGCCGCGTGCAGCGATTCTGGCCTTCATGGTACTGATCCTGCTGGTTATGGGCATGTTTATGGACCAGCTGGCGATTCTGTCCCTTGCGATGCCACTGGCGTTTCCGACCGCGATGGCGCTGGGCTATGATCCCGTCTGGTTCGGGATCGTGGTGACAAAGACGGTCGAGATCGGGCTACTGACGCCACCGCTTGGCCTGAACGCCTATGTTGCCTCGGCCCAAACTGGGGTTGCGCTGGGCACTATTTTCCGGGGCATCGTGCCGTTCCTTCTGATGGAACTCGTGGTGCTGGTGGTCCTGCTGTGCTTTCCGGAGATCACGCTCTGGCTGCCATCTCTGATGCTTGGCTGACCCAAGCATATATGACGAGAAACAACAAAGGCGCCCATTGGGCGCCTTGTTTTATTGGTCGGAGTGAGAGGATTCGAACCTCCGGCCCCTGCCTCCCGAAGACAGTGCTATTTAGTTCCATGTAGTACCACGCAGTATCAAACGACCTGATATGACGCTAATTTTATTGACAATTAGGCCCCTATGAGTCTCATGTCGTCTCACGAAGTATCACAAAGCGTGCTGCCCATATGCTGCCCGAGGTCACATGCCACCTACAAATCGCACCCGGCTGACCGACACCGTCGTCAAATCCGCGAGCTTGCCAGCCGGAAAGAAGGAAGCGGTCGTATGGGACGCAGATGTGCGGGGGTTCGGCCTACGCATTCGAGAGCGTGGCAAATCCTACATTATCATGTACCGCCCCCAGGGCGCCGGTAGGAGCGTGAATTCAAAGCGCCTTAAAATCGGAACGCCAGAAACCATTTCAAGTGTGAGAGAAGCCCGGAAAATCGCGCGTGCTGAACTGGGGAAGGTCGCGTCCGGCGGAGACCCAAGTGCGGACCGCAAAGAAGCGAGCCGCCGGTCTGCAGGTACGGTGGCCGCCGTTCTGGATCGATACGAAGCCCATCTCGAGCGTCGCCAATATGTGACCCGAAAAGATGTCTTGAGCCTTTTGCGGCGTCGTCTCGCACCGGTTCAGCACCGCGCCCTTGACGGGATAAAAGGTTGGGAGCTCGCAGAGATGATCGAGAGGCTGGACGCCCAGTCGGCGGGTAGTAAAGGCCAGACATTCCGTTCGCGACTGAATGCATTTCTCAACTGGTGCGCGTTTGAAGCTAGGGTGATCGAAGCCAACCCGCTGGCAGGTTATCGGCGCGCCCGAGATACGAGAGCAGAGAGAGTCGCGCGGGTGGGGCGCGGGCGGGCGCTGTCGGACGAAGAGCTTGCGGCAGTGTGGTCAGCCGCTTCACCCGATACACCGTTCGGCCGATTGGTTCGCTTTCTCATCCTGACCGGATGCCGAAGGAATGAAGGAGGGCGTCTCCGGTGGGAGATGGTCGATCTCGCCAGGGGTCGGATAGACCTGCCCGCGACATTCACGAAGCAAGCCAGAGGCCACACTGTATTCGTGGCCCCCGAACTGCATGTGCTTCTACAAAGCTGCGCGATAGATGCCAGGGGGCCGGAGTGGGTATTCCCTGCGTTGCGTACCGGTCAACCAATGAGCGGCTGGTCCAAGATCATGGACCGCAATAACCGACGGGCCCAGAACAACGCCTCCGGCAAAGGTACTGGGTTCGTGGCGGTTTCAGGCGTGGATTTCTCACTACATGACTTGAGGCGCACCTTCCGCACCGGCTTGTCCCGGCTTGGAGTAGATCGCGAAATTGCAGAACTTGCTCTCGGCCACGCCCGCGAGGATCTCGAGGCGCGCTACAACAGAGACGGTTGCGAGGTAGCTCTTCGTGCTGCGTTTCGAAAGTGGGGCGAACACGTTCGATCCATTACCAACAGTCCGGATTCTGATGTGTTCGGATGAACTTCTGAAATCTATAGCGGCGGACAGAATGTCCGATGCGTATGACTAAAAGGCATACATTTCAATATGTTAGGTATTTTCAAATATTGACTCAGTACTAGCGTTGTGGCAGCATCTGAGCCTAGGCAGACTCGTTTTTCCATCGCTTTCATCGCCTCCCTCGCTTCCAGAGGCTGCCAGTAGAACTGGGCTTCACCGCCCGATTGGTTCATTCTGGAGGTGCTATGTCTCGAGACAGCGAAATACCCGACATCGATAACTTGCCGCAGTCAGCGTTGCTGACGTACCGACAACTAGCTCTGATCACAGGGTTCTCCCTGTCGAGCGTGAAGCGCTGGGCCGCAAACGGGCGCGGGCCGCACGTGACGCGAATTGCTGGCCAGCCGCGATTTTCTGTGGGCGCGGTAAAGACATGGTTGGAGGAAGCGAATGGCCAGTAATGTTCAAGCTGAAAACTCGGAACACTGGCAGAACGCGGCCTTTCTCACAGTTAAACGTTGCGCTCACGTGCTCGGGGTATCGGCGGCGGCAGTCTACAAACTGAGAAAAGAGGGCGTGCTGGAGTTTCGCAGGGTTGCTGGTCGTAGCCAAGTGACAGTCGACAGCGTTGTTGCCCTGGTTGAAAGCGCCGAGCCTTGGGAGGCAGCACAACGCGGCGGCCGGGATCGCGGCACCCAACAGGCGAAAGAGAGCGAGGTCTGGGGATGAAGGACATCAAGACGACCCCACCGCACAGACCGAGCAGTATTCGCTATCCGGAACCCGGCACTCTTCTGCAAAAACTGCTGACGGAGCTAGACGGTTCGAATGAGCTTTGGGCGAAGCGGATAAAGGACGATCCGGAGTTCTCGGTTGTCTGGCCGGTTATAGCTGAGGATTTACGGGCATCACGCACCCCGGTATTCAAAATGAGTTTCCACGAGTACCGCTATGCCGTGATGCGCCATGAACTAATCCTTGAGCGCATAGAGGACCTAACCTGCGGTGCAGGGTGCGACCTAGATCACGACGCTGCACGCGGCCGAGCAATTGCAGATATCGACCAACTCTTCCAAGACCCCAGCCCGGCGACAGTATTCTCACTGGATACGCTGGCCCGGAAAATGATGGCCCTCGCTTTTGAAAGGTCGTCGCAACAGGAAAGGGATTGGGCAGAGCCTTGGGCGCGCGGCGCCGTCGATCTGATAATTCTGACAGCTTGGTTAGATGCAAGCCTGCCGAAGGTTTTTCGAGGTCAAATCGAACAGAAATCAGATCGACAGCTGCACAAAGAGGTAGGTGCCCGCCTCGGGGTGACGGCGAGTGCGGTGAGGTACTCCCAGAAACAAACCCCCATGCAGAAAGATAGGGCAGCGCTACGAGCAATTGCATGCATTTCTGAGGTCATGGCGGAATACGAAGGTAAACCTCACTCCGGCGTCACGTTCGATATGTTGAGGCAGCTTACAGAGGGCGTGCGAAACTAACCTTCAAAATGAAGGTGTTTCGTACACAGCACTGCAGGACCTTGTGAGGATCGAAAAACCGACAGCGGAGGCAAGATGCGTGGCAATCGCTGGGTATCCCTTCAAATGGCAGCATCGTGGGCGGGGCGTTCCTACACCTGGGCGTATGACCGGGCGATGGACGGCACCTTTCTCCGCGGTCCTGACCTCGGGGCCCAAATCATGGTGAGCGCGGGCAGCGTGGCCAAAGAGGTGGCGAGTTTCAATGGACCCACCTCAGAGAACGGGCTGCAACTGCGGCTCGTCGTGGACAACACAAAATAGAAAGGGCCGGTGCTCATGCCAAGCAGCCGACCCTAGGAAAACCAAATGTATCATACAACGGATCTCGAGGCGCGGCAAGGATCGGCGCCCGCTGGCGAGGCGAAGTCGCCCGGAGAGATTGCAGCTGAATTCTTGCGACGCCTAGATCCTGTCGGGCGGCATTGCTTGGTCGCTCTTGGCGGTGAAGCCCAAGGCAAGATCGAAGGCCGGGTGTTCGAAAGCTGCAGCTTTGAAGCCGCGCGTGCTTGGGTGGATGCGCGCGCGGGCAGGGTCAATTTGTACTATGTGCTGAATGAGGTGGCGCATGATTTCAGCGGCAGAAAACCAAAGAAGACTGACATTGGGCGAATCCGCGCACTGTGCGTAGACGTGGACCCGAAACCCGGCTCCGATTTGGGCATAGAACGCCAGGAAATTCGCGAGCGTTTGGAGAACTATAATAGACCCGGATTCACCGACATCATAGATAGCGGCGGCGGTTTCCAAGGGCTAGTCGTCTTCAAGGATAAACTTGCTGCGACCGATGAGAATATCGGCTGGGTAGAGGCACACGGCAGCGGGTTATGCCGAGCCGTCGGCAGCGATCCTGTGCACAATGTAGATCGAATTCTGCGGCTGCCTGGCACTGAGAATATTCCGAATGCAGCCAAACTGGCAAAGGGGAGGGTAAAGCGTACCGCATCTGTGGTTCGGCATTCCGCCGACCGCCCGCAAGCCGAAACCATTAAGAACCTGATCCACCCATGTTTCGGGCCGGACAACTCCGGCGAAGATGACAGGGTCCAAGCCGCCGTCTCTGATATCGAGTATTGTGGCTATAACTGTCAGGCAGAATATGCGCAGCTTCCCGGCGCACTTCGCCAGCGATTTAGCAATGACCTGGCTGCGAATGAGTGGTTGGCGCGGCTGTGGTCCGACGGTGCAATCTCCAGCGCAGACAGGTCCGGTTCTGCATATCGTGCAGCGCTTTCCGGGGCCTTGAAGAGGTTGGATGGATACTCGGCAGAAGACTACGCCCACTTGGCGTATGTTTGGCCCTACGCAGTCCAATTCGGAGACGACAGAGACAGTAAGCTTAGCGCTCGGGCGTTGGCCCGAGATTGGGTGCGTATCAACGGCGAAAAGCGGGCAGAAGACTTTTACTCGCCCATTCCGCTAGGCGCCGCGGTTGAAAGTGGCGCTCAAGCGCCCGCTGCGCCGGAAGTGACTGGGCCGCGGCTGTTGAAAACCATGACTTTGGGGGAGGCATCGGCATCGGCGCTAACCAGTTCAGCAACGCCTTTGGTGCGCGATCTTTTGGATCTGGGTGCCATGTCTGTTGTGTACGGCAAGAGCAACGTTGGAAAAACCTTCGTTGTGGTCGACCTAGCCTTTCACATTGCGGCCGGGATGTCGTGGGCAGGTCACGAGGTCACTCAGTCAAAGGTGCTGTACATCGCTGCCGAGGGAGGCCTTGGCATCAAGAAACGCCTCGCAGCTTTGCAACAACGTCACCCAGGTATGGCTGAGGACAACTTCGTCCTGATGCCCGTAGGGGTCGATTTAAGAACTGCTGGGGGAGACACCCAGGCTGTGATCGACACAATGCGTAGCTTGGGTGGGGATTTCGGTCTTGTGGTCGTGGACACTCTTTCGCGGACGCTGGCCGGGGGAGACGAGAACGGACCCACTGATATGGGTGCCTTTATCACCCGCACCGATTCAATCCGAGCAGCTAGCGGTGCTCACATGCTTATCGTGCACCACTCTGGGAAGAACCTCGCCAAAGGCGCCCGCGGTCACTCCAGCTTGCGGGCGGCGACAGATACGGAAATTGAGCTAGAAGACGGTGCGATAAAGGTGACCAAGCAACGGGATCTGGAGTGCGGGCCCGGTTACGAATTTCAGTTGCAGGGGTGCGTTATTGGGCTGGATCCAGACGGCGCGCCTGTGAAGTCAGCCACCGTCAAAGTTTCCAAGCGATGCAGTAACACCGAAGATGGACCAACACCCACGGAAAGGAACGTATTCGAGGCGTTGCGGGAGTGTGAAGCGGCACAACCTGGTGGCACCGGAGTTAAGACTTCGACCGTGGCTGAGAGCGCAACTAGGGCTGGCCATACTTTGTCCGCCGATACGGTGCGGAAGCATCTGACAAGGTTGAAGGAGAAGGGCTTCATAGGCTCGTCCGGGCGCGGAAAGTGGAGCGTTCGGACAGAATGTCCCGGAATTTCCGTTTCCGATGTTTCCTCCCGTCCAAACAACCAGCCCAAAGCAAGTGGAAATCTTGTGGAAGCTCAGCGGCGGGGTGAAATTTTTGGTTAAATCAATATGTTACAGCAAAGTGGAAAAAGTGGAATATTTCGGAATATTCCCATCGTCCCAATCTGGAAAACTGGAACACCCTATATGGGGTTCCAGTTTCTTCCAGACGCAAAAGTCTTTTGGAGAATTCTTCGCCGACTTCCCGAGCTGGGTTTCAAAATACGCATACCTCATGGGGCCGTACTGTTTGGGTGGCGCCTATGGCTAAGAGCAAACGCGGCGGTTTTCGCCCTTACCACTACACTGCCGAGTTCCGGGAAATTGCAAACGCAGCCCTCGCTCGTTTCAACGCAAAGCGGCCGTTTTTGCCGAAGTGTGGGGCAACCCGAAAAAGTGATGGCGGGGCCTGTCAGAATCTCCCTTTGGCGAATGGTCGTTGCAGGTTGCACGGTGGCAGGACCCCGAAGGGGGATGAGTGGCACAAACCGCAATGGCCTAGCGGCGACGGTCAAGTCGCGATGAAAAAGCTGCAGAACAAGTTGGCGGCGCTGGAGCGGCAAGCAAAAAGCCGCGCCAAGCGTCTTGCGGCAATGACCGACCAAGAGAGAGCGAGATATGAGCGGTGGCACGCGCAACGGCCGGTCGGATCTTCCTCATCGCGTGCAGCTGTCAAGTTAGAGAAGGCATGGGGGGCAGAGGCTGCAATGGCCCTAGGTGCTCCATGTGAAAACAGTCCGCGCGAGGATCCGGAGTACTGCGCGTTGGTCAATGAAATCGCGGCCCTCAAAGAACTGCTGAGGCAAACCCAGGTCAAAGCCGAGGCCGTAGAGATGGCTGACCAGTTTTCGGAGGTATTCGGATGAAGTCGAATGAGGTGCATGCGCAAAAACAAGAACTGTTGGCGCGTATCCAAACAGAGGGGGCAGAAGCCGCCTATCAAGCTGCCTTGGAGGTATGCCGCGACAAAAAGGCGCCCGCTCCTGCTCGAGCGACATGTGCAACGACGATCTTGCGCGCGGGTGGGTACCTCAATGCGAAAGATGAGGGGGGTTTGGGCAAGCAACCACACGAAATGTCTCCTGATGAGATTGCCGCACAGCTTCGCGACTTGCGAGCGGCAAGAAGGCGCCAAGGCGAAAACGGTGAGGATGCCTTCGGCTGAGCACCACCCAACTGACCTACCCGCTTAGGGCGGGGGAAAGGACATGAAATGTTGCAAATTCATATGAGAGAGCAGAGCGCACCCCGAAACCCGAACGCGTCAACTGTGATCACCTTGCCAGATGGTCGGGTGTTTAGCCTGCCGATTGGCTCGAAGGTCCGTGAACAGGCGGACGGTGCGGAAGCGGCCAAAACGAGAGCCGCTGCAACAGAGGGCGAGCGATCCAGGCCTTGGGAAAAATACGCGCAGGCCCGGACGGGTGATGGTTTGCCGTCGGATGGTTGGGAGCAGTTCCCCTTGGTAGCCGCGCCTGCCCGCAAACCCCATGGCGGTGATCCTTGGGGGGCGTTCCCCGTCGTTGAGAATGCCGAACCTGGGCTGTCTCGCGCGGCGACAGGTCGGCCGTGGGAGAAATACGCCACACCGGCGCAGCCCGCCGCTGCAGGGCCGTGGAGCAAATACGCCGCACCGGCGCAGCCCGCCGCGGAGCAACCCGCACCGGGTGGCGTCCAGCCGCTGCCGGAGAACATGCTGCCGCACGTCCCGTCGATCGACCCAAGTCCAACAACCACCAGCGACGCGGACTTTACGCTCGAGGGGGCTTTGGCAGCAGTGGCGGACGGCGTTCGAGAGAAGGGCATAGCCTACATGGCTGGGGCACCTGTTGAACTGGTCAACAACGCGCCGCGCCTATTGAATTTGTTGCCCGGAGTGGACGGCGTCGGACCTTTCTCGGAGCGGCCAGTCGGCGGCTTTGAAGACATGGACTGGACGCTTCGTTTGGGCGGGTTGGTCCCAGACTATGAGCCGCGCAACGCCACCGAGCGGGTTTTGAACCGCATTGGCGGCGAACTTGGCGCTACGGCGGTTCCGCTGGCCGGTGGCCTCGGCAAGGCAAGCGGCCAGACTGTCGCGCAGATCAACCGCGCCGCAGCGGCCCCGAAATCCGTCGGGCAAGGTTTGGCGGCGCAATTCACGCAGCCGCTGGCGGTCAACCCGACCGGCGCGCTTGCCCGCGAGGGCGCGTATGCCGCAGCCGCAGGCACAGGGGCCGGTATCGCGACCGAAATGTTCGGCGACAACGCAGTGGCCGACACGGCCGGGTCGATCGCTGGCACCGGCGGCCTTGCGCTGGCCTCTGGCCTCGGACAGGCGCTGTGGAACCTTGGCGCCTCCGCTGTCGGTACGCCAAAGTTCCGGGGCGGAGTTGTCGATGAGGCGGTAGCCGAGCGCCTGATGAACAGCTCCGAACGGCTGGCGACACAGGCCGCCGACGCGCCGGGGCCGGTCGACACGCAGCGGCTGGTCGATGCGTTGCGCACGCAGGCGCCGGTCGAAAACGCCGTTCCGGGCTACCGCGCGAACGTCGCGGACCGCACCGGCGATACCGGGCTTGCGACGTTGGCTTACAACATCGACGCCAATACGCCCGGCGCTGGCGTCGCGCGCCGCAACGCCAATGACGCGGCCATCGCCGAAACGATCGCCGGCATCACGCCACAAGGCAACCCGGGCCGCGTTCGCGCCGATCTGCAAATATCTGTCGACGACCAGATCACGCAGGCGCTGCTAATGCAGGATCTGGCGCAGAGCCAGTTCGACGACGCGGCGCAAGCCGTCGCTCCTGCCCTACCCACGGCGGGCGCACGCGGGTCCAGCATTCGCTCGGCGCTGGCCGAGGCATATACCGCCGCGCAGGACGACGTGCGGCAGAAATACTCCGCGCTGGACGGCGACAGTACGCTGGTTGACCCGCAGGGTCTGGTCGAGCGCACCACGGTCACGGACGCGAACCTGGCGCCCAACGACGCGAAGCGGTTCCGCCCGGCCGAGGCCAGCACCATTCAGGAGATGCGCCCGGGCGACCAGGCTCCGTTCCGCGAAACCGGCCTCGTCAACGAGTTCAACCGCCCTATCATGGCCGAGAACCCACCGATCGAGCAGACGGTGCCGCTGTCGGACATCATGGCGACACGCAGCGGCTTGACGGACGACGTGCGCGCGGCCCGCGCGGCCGGGCAGAACCAAGCGGCCCGGGTCGGCAGCCAGTATGTCGACGACATCGACGCCTACCTGGAGCAGGCCTTGACGCCGGAGCTCCAGCAACAGTTCAGCGATGCCCGCACGGCGCGGCGAAATGTCGCTGATCGGTTCGAACGCCCCGGCACCGCCAACGCCGAGGTTCTGCGCACCCGCGAGGGTGGCGCCTATGCGCTCGACGACAGCGCCGTGCCCGGGCGTTACGCGCAGCCGGACAAGGGCCGTCTGTCTGATTTGCAATCGCTGCTGGCGGAAGCCGGTTCGGACCCGCGCGCCCGGGAAGGGCTCGCCGACACCGTATTGGCCGACGTGCAGGACCGCGGCCTAATCAACAAGCCGCAGGCGCTGACGAAGTATCTGGGCGACCGGCAAGTGTTGCTTGGCGAGTTCCCAGAACTGCGCCAGAAACTGGAAGCGGCAGGCGCCGCAGCCGGTGATCTGGACACGGCGACGCGTACGGCGCAGGAAACCGAAAAGCGGCTCACGACCCCCGGCCGATCGCCGGAGGCGTCCTACCTGAAATACAGCGAGGACCGCGTGCTGGACTCTGTCCGCACCGTAACGAACGCCTCGGACCCGCGCGCCGCAACGCGGCAGCTTATCGAGTCGGCGGGCACGCCCGAGGCGGTACAGGATCTGCGCACGGCTCTGTGGGAAGAGGTCAAAAACCGCGGACAGCTGTCGTCACCGAACGCGACCGGCGGCCAACGCTGGAACGGCCGCGTCCTGCGCGACCTGTTCGAAGACCCCAAGTTCGGCGCGGTAGCAGAGGAACTATGGGCCGACGACCCGGAGGATCTGGCGAACATCAAGCAGGTGTTCTCCGCGCTGGCCGAGGCGGATGGCAGTTCGCGCGCCAAGGCGGTGAACACGTCCGGCACCGGCCAAGCCGTCACGGGCAAGTACGACCCGTCGCTAACGACGGCCTCCGTAGCCTCCCGAGCGCGGTCTGTGAACCGCGGCCAGCTGTCGCCTACTATCGCAGGTATCGACCTGATCGGCACTTGGCTGCGCCGCAAGTCGGCCCAGGTGCAGAGCCGCGCGGTCGACCAGATCACGTCCGAGGTCATCAACAACCCCGGCCTCGCTGCCGATCTGCTGGAGCGGTACAACCCGGCCACGCAGGGCGCCTACACGCGCATGTTGACCCAGAAATGGGGCGTGCGCGCACCGACGCTGCTGCAGCTGCTGGACGGGGCAGAGAACGAAGACCCGACCCTAGACGCCATCCAGCAAGACACGGGCCCGTTGGAAGTCACAATTCGGCCCGGAGACAACCGCCGCAGTGACGGTAAGCGGTGGGATCCCGACACCGGCACTTGGGTCGATTAACTCAGGAGGAATAAGGTGGGCTCATGCGAGCTATCCGGGGAATAATAGGGGTGGCGCGTTCTAAATTTTGCGCCACCCATTTTTGTTGCTTCTCTCGGCCACGGGATTACAACAAGGATATGAACCAGCAATTTTCTCACCACGAGTACATTGGTGTCGGGTTGTACTCTCTGCCCGAGGCTGCTCGTCTATTGAAAGCTTCACCTCGCAACCTGCGCCGGTGGATGGCTGGGTATGACTATAAAAAAGACGGCACGGTTCATCACGTCCCAGCCTTGTGGGAACCCGACTTGCCGATGGCCGAGAATAGCGTCGAGTTGAGTTTTCGAGACTTGATTGAGTTGCGCTTCGTAAAGGCTTTTCTCGAGAAAGGCATAGGGCTGAAAGCGGTCCGGAATTGTCTGGAGTACGCCAAAGAGTGCATACATTCCGACAGGCCCTTCTCGTCGGGCCGCTTTCGGACTGATGGCCGGACAATTTTCCTAGAGAGTCTTGAGGCGGCCGGAGAACCGAAACTGCTTGATCTGAAAGGGAAGCAATTCGTCTTCAAGCAAGTGGTAGAGCAGAGTTTCAAAGACCTTGATCTTGAGGGGGATATCGTCGCGCGTTGGCGCCCCTACAAAGGAAAGCGCAGTATTGTAGTTGATCCCGCCCGTTCTTTCGGCCAGCCCGTCGCCACAGACTCCGGTGTGCCGACAGTCGCGTTGGCAGATGCTTTCCACGCCGAAGGGTCGGCCGCAGTTGTTGCTGCGTTGTATGAAGTAGACGAATCTGTAGTGCGGGACGCCGTGCGCTTCCACGAGGGGTTAGTTGCCGCTTGAGGGTTATGATTGATGAGAATCTACCCCCCGCCATGGCAAAGTCTCTGGCTGCGCTCTTCGCTGGAAAGCATGAAGTCGTGCACCTTCGGAAAAAGTTCGGCCCAAGTGTAAAAGACACCGAGTGGATAGAGGCTCTGAGCAAAGAAGGCAGCTGGGTCATAATTTCGGCAGACCGGCGAATAACCAAGAACCGGGCGGAACAACAGGCTTTCAAGAGCTCTCGACTGGTGGGTTTTTTCCTGTCTTCGGGTTTGCAGAAGGCAAAACTCACAAAGCAAATGGAGCGCCTCATGGCACTTTGGGAGACAATCGAGAAGCAAGCTGGGCTAGTAAGCGGTGGCGCAATGTTCGAGCTCCCAATGAAGAGCACAAAACTCAAGCAGATTTGAGGTTTATGCGGCCCGCCGTGCTTGGAGGGAAGGCGTCTGTCCCCAATGTATGTGTGGCGGCCTGGCGACCTCGGGTCGCGCCAACGCCTTTCCGATCATAAGCCCCAACGCTGTAGCGCCGCGAGGCAACCCGCGGGATCCGTGCGGATCCGGATGACAGCCTGTCTGCTTAGGCCCACAGTGCGAGAAATCTCAGCAACGTTGACCCCAGTGTGAAGCATGGTTTCCACCTGTTCGAGCTGCTGGCGAGTGTAGCTCGGTTTTCTGCCCTTGAACTTCGTCCCGTCGGGGTCGTTCGCTTTGGCGTGCGCTATTCCGGCTCGCCGAGCTTCTTTGGTCGCTTCCGCCTGGGCTTGCGACAGTGCGGCCATGAACCCGATGAGTGCGTCTCTGACGGCGCGTTGCATTGGGTCTTCGGTCGCGCCGTCAAAAACCATTCCGTTGATAATCGTGCGGACAATCACACCGCGCCTCATGAAGTGGCGTATGTTGTCGCTTACGTCCTCGTAGTCACGCCCGAGCCTGTCGACCCACCGCACAAGCAGTGTGTCGCCAGCACGAAGGATGTCAAACAATCGACGACCCTGCGGGCGGTCGGCGAGACGGGTGGTGATGCCAGAGACACCTTCGTCCGAGATGACCTCATCGACGACGAAACCGGCGTCGGAAGCCTGGGTAAGTTGGTGGGCAGCTGTCTGATCTTTTGTAGAAACCCGCGCATAAAGGATTGTTTTCATATCTAGGCCCTCAGGAGTGAGACGGTTCGATCGAGGCCCGATGCTGTGCGACAGCACCCAATGCTTGGCTGCGGAGTTTGGGGTTGGATGTGTGCATCGCCAGAACTTCCAGCTCATCGACAGCTTCCCGGCCACTTTGCCTGTCACCGGCGCGGCGTGCAGCGCATAGGGCGGAGGCCATTTTAAAGTAGTGGGTTGTTTCGTTGTGATGCGACATTGTTGTTCTCCATGATGTCCGTAAATGTTATGTCCGTATGGTTAACTGTCCGAAAGGGAATGTCAATGCTAACGGACACATTGTTGACGTCTATTTCGCCAACCGTTGAGGTATACCCTTACGGACACTCTCTGCACCTATCTGACACAACCAGCGCCCGACACCCGCCCCCTGGTATCAGTCGAAATGCCGAGGCGAAGTGCTCGTCCGACCGCAGCAGAAATTTGCGGTTTTGGGGAACTTTTCCTCTGTACGGAACCCCCTTTGGTTTCTCGGATGTTTCGTACAAACGCTTCCCTCAGCATCGGTCCCGAAAGGAGAACCGACATGCACCATGCGAAAGAAAAAGAGGGTGTGGACGAAAGCGACCGATGGGCCGAAGGAATTGCCGACGAGTTCTTGAGAGCGGCGCGCGGGAAAGATGGAGGCTACCACTTATCTTGTGGTCTGCATTCATTGCAGATGCACGCGACAAAGGACGCCCCCAGAATATCAGTGCAGGACACCAATACGATGCTGCATGCCTGCGGGTCGGTGGCAAAGGCTCTCCCGATCCTGTTTCCTGATGAGTTGCGCCAGCAAGCGGCTCAGGTCGGCATTGTGGGCGCAGATGCTCTCATTCGGTTCTGGGGGGAGCCCCCGGGCGTTCGGAAACACTGGTCTCGACACGGCATATACGAGGCCGGGTTGGCGGTTCGGTGGTTGCGCAACGAATGCCACAACATGTCTATCATGGATGAGCTCATCCGCCGGGGCGATGGGGGCGCCATTCCAGAGCCTCGCTGCGACGAAGCACGTCGTTCTCGCGGCGCTTGAGCGATGGGAACGCAGCGCATGCCTCCGGACTGATCTTCATTCCGGGGGAACCATCTTCCGAAGCATCTAGCAAGCCGAGTGCTGCAAGCACGACAGACGCACCCCTGTACGCCATAAAATCTGCCCTGGGTGTGTCAATTCGCTCTAGGAACAACGTGCGGGCTTTTTGGGCCAGCGGGTGCGCAGTCGCGAATATGTCGGAAGGCAGGCTTGCCTCTACCCATTCTTTCGACTGCTCCCATTCTCCAGGTGTAGGTAGACAGAATTGCGCGGCGAGAATTAATAGGTCAGTTGGCGTGTCATCGATAGCCGCATCCATCGCCTGGAGGTGGAACGCGCAAGCGTCTTCGAACACGGCTTCTGGATCTGCGGGGTGGCAACGGTAGGCAACGCCATTTAGTGCCAACGCTTCCGCCATGTGATCCCGCATCTGCAAACGGGGCGCCCTTCCTACCCAATAGCGCATTAGAGGTCCCAGAACTGCGGTCGCGTTCGGGTCGTCGCGCCTATGCGTGAAATTTTCATTGGATCTAGTGTGGAGCTTTAAAAACTTTTGAAGCATGGGGAGCATGGGAAACGCCTCGCACTGGTTGCATTGCGGATCTCGGGAGCTGCGCTAGCGGGGGTATTCGAAACTTCGCCACGTCGCGCAGACGCCGGGAGAGTCCATCACAAGAATAATGGGCTGCAATAGGGGCCAAGTCAGCAAAGCGGCCGCACGATTCTCTACCGGTGCAGGTATCGGGACACAAAAAGCATGCCGGGAAATGCTGCCCATGTGCAGCCCGCAGAGAGCGATCTGGTGCGAGGACTCCCGAGGGGAGCGGCTAACGCCTTGATCTATATCGTGAAAATTGGTCGGAGTGAGAGGATTCGAACCTCCGGCCCCTGCCTCCCGAAGACAGTGCTCTACCAGGCTGAGCTACACTCCGACCGTGGCGCGGGATTATACCCGGCGCGCGGGTTTTGCAAGCCGATTTGTCATGCTTTTTTGCAATGAACGCGGATTGTGAAAACTTGCGTCCCGCGCGGCAGGGCGCCATCCTTGGGAAAAACGAGGCTGACATGTCAGCAGACTATCTCACGGTGCTTGGCGGCATCGGTATGTTCCTTGTGGGAATGAAGATCATGACGGCGGCGCTGCGGGACGCGGCCGGTTCAAATTTGCGGGACATCCTGACCCGGTTCACCACAACGCCGCTGCGCGGGGTCATGACCGGAACCCTGTCGACAGCGGTGATTCAATCCTCCAGCGCGACCACTGTCATGACGGTTGGGTTTGTCGGGGCGGGGTTGTTGACCATGCCGCAGGCGCTGGGGGTGATCTATGGCGCCAATATCGGCACCACGGCCACCGGCTGGCTGGTCTCCCTGCTGGGGTTCAAGCTGAAACTGGGCAGCGTGGCGATGGCCGGTCTTCTGTTTGCAGGTCTGGCGGATTTGCTGGGGCGCGGCGCGGTGGCGCGGGCCGGGCGGATGGTCTCGGGCCTGTGCCTGCTGTTGATCGGGCTTGATCTGATGCAGGTGGGCATGGCCGGTGCTTCTGAGCTGGTGACGCCACAAATGCTGCCGGGGAATACGTTCTTGGGGCTGGTATTGCTGGTGGGGCTGGGCGCCGGGTTGACCATCGTGATGCAGTCATCCTCGGCGGCAATGGCGCTGGCACTGGTGATGGTTCAGGGCGGTGCCCTGCCGCTGGAGCAGGCGCTGGCCATCGTGATCGGCATGAATGTCGGCACCACGTTCACCGCAATTCTCGCCTCGGTCGGCGGTTCGCGCCCGATGCGGCAGACGGCGCTGGCCAATCTGTTCTTCAACGTGGCGACCTCGGTCGTGGCCTTTGCCGCGCTTCTGTCCGGCGCAGCGTGGCTGCCGGTGCTGGAACAGGCAACCGGGGCGGTGACGACAGTCCTGATCTTTCACATGGGGTTCAACATCGTCGGGACCGCGATGTTCCTGCCGATAACTCAGCAATTTGCCGCCATGGTCGCGCGGCTGGTGCCGGACCATCCCGCGGCGCCGCTAATCGATCTGGACCGGGCCCTGTTGCAGGATCCAGGGCTTTCCCTTGTCGCAGGGGAGGCCGCCACGGCCACCATATCCCAGCGTCTGAATGCTGCCCTGGCCGCAGCGCTGCGCGATCCGCCGGATTACCGGCCCCTGTCGGCGCTGCAATCCGCGCAGGAGGCTTTGCAGGAATTGTCGGAATTTCTGGCGGATATCCGTCTGTCCGAAGGGCGCGAAGATCAGGAGCGTGCCTA
This sequence comes from Phaeobacter sp. CC-HEC084, assembly GCF_059429255.1. Taxonomy (NCBI): domain Bacteria; kingdom Pseudomonadati; phylum Pseudomonadota; class Alphaproteobacteria; order Rhodobacterales; family Roseobacteraceae; genus Phaeobacter; species Phaeobacter sp. CC-HEC084. The sequence continues at coordinate 321,068 of NZ_JCAIJQ010000004.1, read as the reverse complement.
TGCGGCTCTGCTGCATCAGACCGACCACCTGATGCGCCTTATGGCGCGGAGCGGGCAGAAAGGGCGGGCAGCGACCCTGTCAGAGGACCCGATGCTGCGCCGTCCGGCGCAGGCCATGGGGCTTGCCTTGGCGCAGCTTGCTGAAGGGCGCGCAGAGGAGGAGAAGACGGTGGCCCGCCTGGGGCGGCTGTATGACCTGATCGAGCTGCGCACCAAACGCCACCGGCGCGCGCTGCTGCTGGGAGAACACGCTGGTATCTACAGTCTGTCGGATGTGTTTTCCCATACCGATGCGATGCGCTGGATGCAGCGCTGCCTGCATCATGCCGAACGGATCGCGTATTACGGCGGGGTTGCGCGCGGGGCGCTGGCTGCGGCGAAAGATCCCGCCGCAGCCGAAAACAGCGACGCGCCTTAGAGGCTGGCGTCGAGCGCTGCGACGATGGCGTCGCCCATTTCGCTGGTCGAGACCGGCGTGACACCTTCTTCGCCCAGAAGGTCTGCGGTGCGCACACCATCGGCCAGAACCTTTTCGACAGCGGCTTCGAGCCGATCAGCCTCTTCGCCCATGTCGAAAGAATAGCGTAGCGCCATGGCAAAGCTGAGGATACAGGCAATCGGGTTCGCCTTGCCCTGACCGGCGATGTCAGGGGCAGAGCCATGCACCGGCTCATAGAGCGCCTTGGGACGACCGTTGGCCATCGGTTTGCCGAGGCTGGCCGAGGGCAGCATGCCCAAAGAGCCGGTCAGCATCGCCGCGGCGTCGGACAGAAGGTCGCCAAACAGGTTGTCGGTAACGATCACGTCGAATTGCTTGGGCCAGCGGCACAGCTGCATGGCGCCGGCGTCGGCGTACATGTGGCTGAGCTCGACCTCGGGGTATTCCTTGCCGACCTCGGTCACGACTTCGCGCCACAGAATACCGGATTCCATGACGTTGGCCTTTTCCATCGAGCAGAGCTTCTTGTCGCGTTTCATCGCCAGTTCGAAGGCGGAGCGTGCAACGCGGTCGATCTCGCTCTCGGTGTAGCGCTGGGTGTTGATGCCGACGCGCTCGTTGCCTTCCTCGATGATGCCGCGCGGCTCACCAAAGTAGATGCCAGAGGTCAGTTCGCGCACGATCATGATGTCGAGGCCCGCGACGACGTCCTTTTTCAGGGACGAGAAATCCGCCAGCGCGTCAAAGCACTGCGCAGGGCGCAGGTTGGCGTAAAGGTCCATCTCCTTGCGCAGGCGCAACAGGCCGCGTTCCGGTTTCACCGAGAAGTCCAGCACGTCGTATTTCGGGCCACCCACGGCGCCCAAGAGGACGGCGTCGACTTCCTGTGCCTTGGCCATGGTGTCGTCATGCAGCGGGGTGCCGTGCTTGTCATAGGCGGCACCGCCGACCAGATCCTCGCTCACATCGAACTGAATGTCGCGCTTGTCACCGTACCAGCCGATGACCTTGCGGACCTCGCCCATGACCTCGGGGCCGATGCCGTCTCCGGGCAGAATCAGAATCGATGGGTTGGACATGCGCTTCCTCCTTGAAATAGCTGGAATTGGGGTACTCTGCACCGCGGGCAGGGTCAATAACGCGGCCTTGAATTTAAGGGGCTGGAGGCCGCTTTGCAGCCTTTTCCAGCCCGGTGGCCAGCATATCCCAGACCCGCCTGATCCGCGGGGTCTGTCGCATGCTGGCATGGGCCGCCAGCCAGACCGGCAGGGGCGGTATGTGAATGTCCAGATCCAGCTCTTCTACCTCGGGGTCCAGATGGGCGACACCGCATTGCGAAAACCCGATCCCGCAGCCCGCCCGCAAGAGCTGCCAGTAGGCGGATTGGTTGTCACAGCGGACAGCAAAGTGATGCCTGTCCGGGTGGATGCCCATTGCCCGCATGGTGCGCAGGATCAGATCGTCATCGTCATAGCCGATGAGATCATGGCTCCAGAGGCTTTCCAGATCTGTTGGTCGTCCGCGGCGGTCCAGATACCGTTTGGCGGCAAAGGCCCCGAGCGGCAGGTCCGTGATGTGGCGGGTCACAATATCAAGCTGGGTCGGGCGGTACATCCGCACGGCGATATCGGCGGCGCGAAACACCAGGTTTTCCGAGGCATCGCTGGGCACCAGTTCCAGTTCGATCTGCGGCAGCGCAGCGCGGATATCAGCAAGGATCTGCGGCAAGATGTAATGTGAGGCAAAGATGCTGGCGGTGATGCGCACGGTGCCCTTCAGATCCTGCGATTGGCCCGCCGCGGTCAGGCCGATCGCGTGCATGCGGGCGTGAATGTCCTGCGCCATCGGCAGCAATGCTTCGCCTTCCGGGCTTAGGTGTAGGCCGCGCGGATGGCGGTTGAACAGCCGCTGCCCAAGCTGCTCTTCGAGGGTCTGAATATGGCGGCCCATGGTGGGCTGGCTGCGCCCCAGCTGCGCGGCCGCCGCCGAGAGCGAGCCGGTTTCGGCGACGGCAAGGAAGCTCTGGATCAGGGACCAGTCGCTGAGTGTCGTTTTGTCCATTCAATATTGAATGGCAGATCTGAAACTTTATGCAATTGGTATATTTTGGTGAATGGATACATTGAGGCCGTCCACGATGGAAGGAACAGATCATGACACGGAAGGTTCTCATTCTCGGTGCCTCTGGCCGGTTCGGCCGTGCTTGCGCCCATGCCTTTGAACAGGCGGGGGCCGAGGTCACCCGCTTTGACCGCAAACGGGACAATCTGATGCAGTCGGCGCAGGGCAAGGATGTGATCGTTGCGGCCTGGAACCCGGCCTATCCAGACTGGGCGGCGCAGGTGCCGGATCTGCACGCAAAGATCATCGCGGCGGCCAAGGCCAGCGGCGCCACGGTGATTGTGCCGGGCAATGTCTATGTCTTTGGTGCCAGCACACCGTCGCCCTGGTCCGAACGCTCGCCCCATCGGGCCGAAAATCCCTTGGGCCGCATCCGCATCGCGATGGAGAATGCCTACCGGACTTCCGGCGTGCGGACCATCGTTCTGAGAGCAGGTGATTTTCTGGATACCGAGCAATCGGGCAACTGGTTTGACACGGTAATGACGGCGAAACTGGCAAAGGGCCGGTTCGTCTATCCTGGTAACCCGGATCTGCAGCATGCCTGGGCCTTTCTGCCGGATCTGGCGCGGGCTGCCGTTGCACTGGCTGCGCGCGGGGATGAATTGCCGGTCTATCTGGATGTGCCGTTTCCGGGCTACACCCTCACGGGGCGAGAGCTGTTTGCGGCAGTGAATGAGAGCCTGAACAAACCGGTCGCGCTGAAAGGCATGTCGTGGTGGCCATTGAGGCTGGCGGCCCCGGTCTGGCCGTTGGGGCGCTGCCTGCTGGAGATGCGCTACCTCTGGAATACGGCGCACCGGCTGGACGGCAGCGTGTTGCGGAACCTCCTCCCAGATTTTCAGGAAACGCCACTGGCCGAGGCGATATCGCGAGCGCTGCCTGCCGCCTATGTGAAAAAGAGGCTTGATCAGGATCTTCGTTCCCGCCGCTTAGTCGGAGCCTGAAGGATCCGGTCTTGGCAGTTCAATATCAACCCAGACCAGCCGGTGACGGCTGGCGCGGGAGGCGCTGTCCGTGCCGGGGAGGGACCAGAGCACCCCTGCATCTGCCACCGGCAGGTTGGCCGAGGGGAGGATAAAGTCGACCCGCATCTGCCCGGCGCTGTCCCACTCCACCGTGTTGAGGCCCGCCTCGGCACTGGTGGGGCGGGGGTCCTGAAGTCTGGGATCGTCCAATAGCTGGCGGATTGCGGCTTTGATGCCCGCGCCTTTGCCGGGGTCCAGATTGGCGCCGCCAGCGATCACGAACTGGCGCAGATCCGCCGGGTGGAACGGTTCGGGCAGGCGGCCATCCAGCAACAGCTGCCACAGACGGATTTCGTCGTGGTTGCGGCGGCCATTGCGGTCTTCCGGTCCATCAAACACCGGTGGTCCCGCCTGAAAGGTCAGCAAATCCAGCCGCGCTCCACCGGGCAGGCGTAGAGGAACCACCCAATGGGCGGTGGAGGATAGCCGCTGCACTGCCTGCGCCATGGCCGACGGGAAGGGGCTGCCGTCCGCGTTTTGTGGCAGCAACGCACCGGGCAGGTCGCGCCACAGCATCGGCGAAAGGTCGAGAACCTCAGCCGTGTCGATGGGGATACGGGACAGGACGGCGATTCCGCCGCGGCCGGTGAAATCGCCATAGCCCTGGGAATCCCCCGGGCCACCCAGACGTCCATCACCATCCAGATCCAGACCCGTGGGAAGGCCAGCATTCGGCGCGGCGGCAAACAGATAGGGGAAAGGATGCCTGGCGAGTGCCAGATGGCGCTCCAGCGCCCGAAGGGTCCGGTTATGATAATCCCAGTCAATACCCTGCAAGGTCAGAACATCAGGCTTTGCCGCCAGGATGACCTCGATCACGGCGGCGATCTGCGGGTCCTCTCCGCGCTCGATATCGCGCAGCAGCAGGCCGGGACCCTTGCGGGACAGTTCGGTATTAAAGGTCGCGATCCGCACCGTATCAGCCTGTGCGGGCAGGAACAGAGACAGCAAAAGGAAGGCGCCGGACAGAACAAGACCGGCGCGGCGTCTCATGCGGTTTGCAGAGTCTCGGGATCGGCATAGGCGGCGCGGCGGCGCTGGGCGATCAACTCGGCCACCCGCAGCAGCGCCAGCCCGCGCATGATCATCGAGGCTGGGACAAAGGCCCAGGCGCTGACCGTCCAGACCAGAGTCTGCGGTGCGGCAAACACCGCGGGGTCAATGATTCCCGAGGCCAGTTTGATGGCCGCCGGAATGGCAAACGGCAGCAGCGCGCCGATCACCATGTTGACGCGTCCGTCCCGTTGCAGACGGATCACCACATCGCCGCCCGTGGTGGGATCGAACAGCGGCAAGTTAACCCAGACGTTGAAGGCGCCGTTGCCCAGCGGCCAGTTCCCGATGCGGACCGCCAGCGCAAAGGTTATGATGCTGAGCGCCGCCACCAGATAGCTGATCCCGGCTGCCGAGCGAACCGCCAGAACCGTTGCGTCGGGCACATCGGCGGGCATCATCAGGGTGGTCAACTGCACCGGGGAGTAGGCGAAATCCATCCCGGCGCCCAGTCGCGCGGCCACTTCATGCACCAATGCGGTCAGACCGGTCGGGTCCAGCGGATGGCGGGCGAGCAGGCTGAGCAGCCCGACCATGGCAAAAAGAGACAGGAACCGCATCCGGTTCAGCGGCGGTGCCTGACGGAATTCGACAAAGCTGGGAAAGCTGGAGAAATACTCGGCAAAGGTAAGGGTGCCACCCAGAAGCGCCATGAAGACGATAATCTCGGGGGATTCGGTGGCCGATACCGGCAGCAGCAAGGACGGCATCGCGATCAGCAATGCCACCAATACGCCGCGGGTTGCCGCGCCTATGATGCGTGCAAACACTACGATCTGTTCCCTTCAACCTGGACTGGCCGGTGCTTTGCCGTGCCTTTGTTCCAACTTGTGTCCCGGATCTGCGTCCGGGAGTCTGCCTCAATTCTGCCCTATTTCTGCACGCTGGCAGGAAACCACTCAAGGGTTCTGAAAGAGAATCCACCACCCGGGCGGGTGTTCGGACCGGAACTGGTGCCGGAATACATCAATAGATGCCTTCTGTTTCAGCACCTTGTAGGCCGATATACCAGATTTAGGGGGAGCGGCTGGGTCAACCGCAAGCCGTCATGACGGGGTGAACCTGCGATTGCGCGGGCCGCGAGAATCTTAGGGAATATGTCTCAATTGTGGCGCGGTGCCGCAAATGGGGCTGTGCTGGAACAATGAAAGCCGCCCGGATCGGGCGGCTTTCAAATGTGTCAGAATGGCAATGCCGGAAGGGATCAGACCCAGGGGCGTTCCTGGGCCATCTTGTTTTCGAAGGCCTCGATCGCTCCGGCTTTCTCCATGGTCAACCCGATATCGTCGAGACCGTTCAGAAGGCAGTGCTTCTTGAAGGCATCGACGTCGAACTTGATCACTTCGCCGTCCGAAGTGGTGATTTCCTGCGCTTCCAGATCCACGGTCATGCGGGCATTGGCGCCCTTTTCCGCGTCCTTCATCAGGATATCGACCTGTTCCTGCGGCAGAACGATCGGCAGGATGCCGTTCTTGAAGCAGTTGTTGAAGAAGATGTCGGCAAAGGAGGTGGAGATCACACATTTGATGCCGAAATCCGCAATCGCCCAAGGCGCGTGTTCGCGGGAGGAGCCGCAGCCGAAGTTATCGCCCGCAACCAGGATCTCGGCGTTGCGGTATTGCGGCTTGTTCAGCACGAAATCGGGGATTTCGCTGCCGTCGCGGTTATAGCGCATCTCGTCGAACAGGTTCTTGCCGAACCCGGTCCGCTGGATCGATTTCAGGAACACCTTGGGGATGATCATGTCGGTGTCGATGTTGACCAGCGGCATGGGCGCGGCGATACCGGTGAGCTTTTCAAACTTTTCCATCGTGCTGGCTCCTTACATCAAATCACGGACATCGGTCAGGTGACCGGTGATGGCAGCGGCGGCGGCCATGGCCGGGCTGACCAGATGGGTGCGGCCCTTGTAGCCCTGACGCCCCTCGAAGTTGCGGTTCGAGGTGGCGGCGCAGCGCTCACCCTCGGACAGCTGGTCGGGGTTCATCGCCAGGCACATGGAGCAACCCGCAAGGCGCCACTCGAAACCGGCCTCCTTGAAGATGTCTGCCAGGCCTTCTTCTTCGGCCTGAGCGCGGACCAGACCCGAGCCGGGCACGATCATGGCGCGCATGCCGTCCTTGATCTTCTTGCCTTTGACCACTTCGGCCACGGCCCGCAGATCCTCGATCCGGCCATTGGTGCAGGAGCCGATGAAGACGGTGTCGATCTCGATGTCGGTCAGTTTCTGACCGGGGGTGAGCCCCATATACTCGATCGAGCGGCGCGCCGCTTCGACCTTGCCGCCTTCGAACTCTTCGGGGGCGGGCACGACGCCGGTGATCGGCAGCACGTCCTCGGGCGAGGTGCCCCAGGTCACGACGGGCTGGATGTCTTCGCCTTTGAGCGTCACGACCTTGTCGAAATGCGCGCCTTCGTCGGTGTAGAGCGTCTTCCACCAGTCCATCGCGGCTTCCCACTGGGCGCCTTTCGGGGCGTGCGGGCGGCCTTTGACGTATTCAAAGGTGGTTTCATCCGGCGCGATCAGGCCAGCGCGGGCGCCGCCTTCGATGGCCATGTTGCAGACGGTCATGCGGCCTTCCATCGACAGATCGCGGATCGCTTCGCCGCAATATTCGATGACATAGCCGGTGCCGCCGGCGGTGCCGGTCTCGCCGATCACGGCAAGGGTGATGTCCTTGGCGGTGACGCCCGGTTTCAGCTTGCCGGTGATCTCCACTTTCATGTTCTTGGATTTCTTCTGGATCAGCGTCTGGGTGGCCAGAACGTGTTCGACCTCGGAGGTGCCGATACCATGCGCCAGCGCGCCGAATGCGCCGTGGGTCGCTGTGTGGCTGTCACCGCAGACCACGGTCATGCCGGGCAGGGTCCAGCCTTGCTCGGGACCGACGATGTGCACGATACCCTGACGAATGTCGCTGACCGGGTAATAGTGCACGCCGAATTCCTTGGCGTTCTTGTCGAGCGCCGCGACCTGGATGCGGCTTTCCTCGGTCATCTGCGCCGGGTCTTCGCGGCCCATCGTGGTGGGCACGTTGTGATCCGGCACGGCGATGGTTTTATCCGGGGAATGCACGGTGCGGCCCGCCATGCGCAGCCCCTCAAAGGCCTGCGGGCTGGTTACTTCGTGAACCAGGTGGCGGTCGATATAAAGCAGGCAGGTGCCGTCCTCTGCTTCATGCGCGAGATGCGCATCCCAGATTTTGTCATAGAGTGTCTTGGGGGACATGGGTCCTCTCCCGTTCTGTATTGGAATAGCTGGCTTTGGGCTGGGCTGCAGCCTTATAGGCGCGCCAGGACCGTGCGGGCGGCGCCATAGAACCGTTCGCGCAGGCGTGCGCGGTCTTGCAGTTCGATTTTCTGGGCCAATACGAAGGTCATGCCTGTCAGATACATCCGCCCCGCCTGACAATCAAGGTTCGAGCAGTGCGGTTCGAAAGGGCGCCGCCCAATCCCGGCTGCGCGGTTTTCCTTGCAACCTCATTGCGGCCGACGCCATGCTGGGCGGTGGAGGTCCCCATGAATCAAGAGCAGTTGCCCGAGACATTGATCGAATTTCTGGTGTCGCTGTGGAACAAAGTCTGGATGCTGTCGGAGCAGTTCCTGACCCCGGGCTGGCGACAGTATCAGATGCTGATCGTTGGCGGGCTGGTGATTCTGGCTTATCTGCTGCGTCTTTTGACCAAAACACAGTGGGACAATTGGGGGCATCGTCGCACCGGCTGGCCAAAGTGGCGGCTGCGGGCGCTGATTCACATGATCCGGCGGCTGACGCTGATTTACTTCATCGTCTTGTCCTGGGCGGCCTACCTGCTGATGCAGAATGTGACCTGGCCGTCGCGCAGTTACCTGATCGGGATCGCGGCGACACTGGCCACGGCCTGGCTGGTGATCGGGATCATCGCTCGGCTGGTGCGCAATCACACGCTGCGACGGCTGTTCACATGGTCCCTGTGGATCTACGCGACGCTGGTGGCGCTGAACCTTGTCGATGACGTGGCAGAGTTTCTGGACAGCGTTGCAATCACATTTGGCGCTATGCACCTGTCGATGCTGGCGGTCCTGAAGGCGTTGATGCTGGCGGCGGTGCTGCTGACGCTGGCACGTTTCGGCTCTAACGCGGCGGGCAAGGGGCTGAAGGGCAACAGCGATATCTCTCCTTCGATGCAGGTGCTGATCGGCAAGGCCATCCAGCTGGCCCTCTATGGGCTGGCAATCATTATCAGCATCCGCGCCATCGGCTTCGACCTCACCGGGCTTGCGGTGCTTTCCGGTGCGGTTGGTGTTGGCATCGGTTTCGGTCTGCAGAAGGTGGTGTCCAATCTTGTGTCGGGCATCATCATCCTGATGGATCGCTCGATCAAGCCAGGGGATGTGATCTCGCTCGGGGAGACCTTCGGCTGGATCAATGCGCTGGGCGCGCGCTATGTCTCGGTGGTGACGCGGGACGGGCGCGAATACCTGATCCCGAACGAGGATCTGATCACCTCGCAGGTGGTGAACTGGTCCCATTCTGACCGCTACGTGCGGCTCGATATCAATTTCGGTACCGGCTATGGCGATGATCCGCATCAGGTGCGCCGGGTGGCCATTGCCGCTGCGCGTTCGGTGAACCGGGTGCTGTCCACCCCCGGCAAGGCGCCGGTCTGTCACATCATCGGCTTTGGCGACAGCAGCGTCGATTATGTGCTGCGGTTCTGGATCAGCGACCCCACAGCGGGGCTGACCAATATCCGGGGCAATGTGTTTCTTGCCCTCTGGGACGCCTTTCAGGCTGAAGGCATATCGATTCCCTTCCCGCAGCGCGAAGTTCGGGTTTTGAATACTCCGCTGGAAATCTCAGAGCCGGTAGAAGAGCCCGCGCCAGAGGCGCCAAAGGGTTGAAAAAGAGTGCGCATATGCCATCGCGGCAATGCAGCGAAGCTTCATTGAAAAAAGGCCCCTGTCTTGCTACATTTAACGCAGCCCCGGCGCCGGGGGTGTTTCGGCGCGCAGCAAGGAGGACACTGTCCTGTCACCCGAACCCCAAGCGGCAGTTGCCGCTGTTAATGAGGCAGCCCCTATGCCTGCCAAGACTCGACCCACCAGCGAGGTGCTGCTGGAGCGGATCCTGACCTCTCTGGATGATGACAAGGCCGAAGATGTTGTGCAGATCGATCTGCGCGGCAAAACGGCCATTGGCGACTTCATGGTCATCGCTTCCGGTCGCTCAACCCGTCAGGTTGCGGCCATGGCCGAAAAGCTGACCGACCGGCTGAAGCAGGACTACGGCATCATCAGCAAGGTCGAGGGCAAGGACGCCGGCGACTGGGTGCTGATCGATACCGGCGACGTGATCGTCCATATCTTCCGCCCCGAAGTGCGCGAGTTCTATCAGCTGGAAAAGATGTGGGTGCCCGGCGCGGGCGCGACCAGCAGCTGATTTTGGAAACGGGGGCGGCTGCCCACGACCACCAGGGTCGGCGGCGCCCCGAAAGACCTGCCTGTGATTTCCTTGGCTGAGATCGACAGGCGGGCGGGATCCCTCTTATGCGTGTACATATCTGCGCGGTCGGGCGGCTCCGCTCCGGCCCGGAAAAATCCCTGATCGACGACTATCTGACACGGTTCGACCGCACCGGCCGCGCCTTAGGCCTTGGGCCTGCGCGGGTGGTCGAGGCTGAGGACAAGAAGAACCTTGGCATGTCCGCCGAGGCGGATCTGCTGCGCAAGGCTTTGCCCAAGGGCGCGCTGATCTGCACCCTAGATGAACGGGGCAAGCTGCTGTCCTCGCCCGATTTTGCGGGCAAGATGGCAGACTGGCGCGACAGTGGGCGACAGGATCTGGCGCTGATCATTGGCGGCGCCGATGGCATCGATCCCAGCCTGCGCGCAGAGGCGGATTTTTCGATCTCATTTGGCAAGATGGTCTGGCCGCATATGCTGGTCAGGGTGATGCTGGCCGAGCAGATCTACCGCGCCGCAACCATCCTGTCCGGTAGCCCCTATCACAGAACCTGACCGGCGGCCGGTCAGGGCAGGGTCAGGCGAAAGCTTTCGTCACTCCAGCCATCCACGATGCAGCGCGCCTGAAGGGTGACATGCCGGGTGCCCTCCGGAAGTGCGATGCCGCTCAGGCTGCGGGTGAAGGGCTGTTCGTTCACATGCGGATGCGCCAACACCCGCAGGCCCAGTTCGCGGCCATTCTCATCCAGCACGCGCCAGCCATCGGCATAGTGCTCCCATCCCGTATCGGCATGGGACAGCGTCACGCTGATCGTCCAGCTGCTGCCGTTCTGGTGGGCGGTTGCACCTTCGATTCGGGGCGCCTCGGCGAGGGCGGGAGAGGCCGCGCTCAGCGCGCAAAGCAGGGTGATCAGAGCAGGTTTCATGAAGTGCATCTTAGTCCGGTCGCGGCTGGGTGCGGAATCACGAAGATGTGTCGTCCGCATCCCGTCTCCGCGTCTCGGGCGGAATGCGCAACAGCACGCTGCGGGACTGCGATGCGAATTCGCGCCGGTAAAGCACCGCCAAAGTGATCAGCGTGGCCAGGATCAGCGGGATCGCCCCCGCCAGCCACGCAGCCGAGGCCAGCGCGAAATAGGTGCAGCGCATACCCCGGTTGAAACTGCGCGCTGCGGTGATCGACAGATCCGCCGCCTGCGCCGCGCGGGGCAGGGCCAGTGGCTCAGCGGGATCATTGGGCACCGCTGCCATCAGCACCGAGCAATAACCGAACAACCGGTGCGCCCAGACATATTTCAAAAAGGCATTGGCCAGAAACAGCAGCACTGTCAGGATCTTCACCTCCCAGACAAAGGCGGGCGCGCTGTCCTGAATCAGATCCTCGGCAACGCCGGCCAGCTGTTCGGTATTGCCGATCAGCGCCAACCCGCCGCCCATTGCGATCATCGAGGCCGAGGCAAAGAACGTCGTGCCTTGCCGCAGGCCGCTGATCAGCTGCGCGTCGAACATGCGCGGCTGGCGCGTCACCATCTGCACCATCCAGTCGCGCCGGAAATCCGCCATCAGGTAAGACACCGAAGGCTTGCCAGCCGCCGGGTTCTCGATCCGCCAGCCGATCCAGATCCAGCCCGCGACAATCAGCGCCAGCGCGGCAAAATCCAAAGTCGAAAACAGGGCGATACGGTCAATCCAGATCATGCCGCCACCCTAGCCCAGCAAGTGGTCCCTTGCCAGATGGCATGAATTGGTAATATAAGTTTACCAAAGAGGAGTGCCCGCCATGGAAATGCCAGCCCCGGATCCCAAAGTCCTGTCGCGCAAAGCCCACTTGGCCGCGCGTCTGGCAAAGGTTTTGCCCGCAGACGCCCTGATCACGGAGGAGGCGGAAACCCGAGCCTACGAATGTGATGCGCTGACGGCTTACAAGTGTCCGCCGCTGCTGGCGGTGCTGCCGCGCAGCACGGCTGAAGTGTCCGAGATCCTGCGTATCTGCCACGAAGAGGGCGTGCCTGTGGTGCCGCGCGGGTCGGGCACCTCGCTGGCCGGGGGCGCCCTGCCAACCGCGGATTGCGTGATCCTGGGCGTTGCGCGGATGAACGACGTGCTGGAGACCGATTACGAGAACCGCATCATCCGGGTGCAGACCGGGCGTACCAACCTCTCCGTATCCGGCGCGGTGGAGGAGGAGGATTTCTTCTACGCGCCCGACCCGTCGAGCCAGCTGGCCTGCGCCATTGCCGGCAATATCGCGATGAACTCGGGCGGGGCGCATTGTCTGAAATACGGCGTCACCACCAACAACCTGATGGGCGTTACCATGGTGATGATGGATGGCACTGTGGTCGAAATCGGCGGCGCCCATTTAGATGCGGGCGGCTTGGATCTGCTTGGTGTCATCTGCGGCAGCGAGGGGCAGCTTGGCGTCGTGACCGAGGCCACCCTGCGGATCCTGCACAAGCCCGAAGGCGCGCGCCCCGTGCTGATCGGCTATGACAGCAACGAAGTGGCAGGCGCCTGCGTCAGCGACATCATCAAGGCGGGCGTTCTGCCCGTCGCTATCGAGTTCATGGACCGTCCCTGTATTGAGGCCTGCGAGGCCTTTGCCAAGGCGGGCTACCCCATGTGCGAGGCGCTGCTGATCATCGAGGTCGAAGGCAGCGATGCCGAGATCGACGCGCAACTGAAGGTGATCAAGGATATCGCCCAGTCCCACAATCCGGTCGAACTGCGCGAGGCCACCGATGCCGACGAGGCCGCGCGGATCTGGCTGGGCCGCAAATCCGCCTTTGGCGCCATGGGGCAGATCAACGACTACATGTGCCTTGATGGAACCATTCCGGTGTCCTCGCTGCCCTACGTGCTGCGCCGCATCGGCGAGATGAGCAAGGAATTTGGGCTGGCGGTGGCCAATGTGTTTCACGCCGGCGATGGCAACATGCACCCGCTGATCCTGTTCGACGCCAATAAACCCGGAGACCTTGAACTCTGCGAGGAATTCGGCGCCGAGGTGCTGAAACTCTGCGTCGAGGTCGGCGGCTGCCTGACCGGGGAACATGGCGTCGGGATCGAAAAGCGCGATCTGATGCTGCACCAGTACTCGGGCGATGATCTGGAGGCTCAGCTGAAGGTCAAGGACGTCTTCGATCCGCAGTGGCTGCTGAACCCAGCCAAGGTCTTCCCGCTGTCGGTAACCGAAAGCCGCCGCACTCCGGCGCTGGCGGCGGAATGACCCCCGCCTTCAATGATTCTCCAGAACGTTTGGAAAAGACCATGATGCGACCCGAAAGCGAGGCCGAACTGGCCGGGATGATCGCTGCGGCCAAGGGCCCCCTCAACATCCAGGGCGGCGGCACCCGTGGCATGGCGGTGGAAGGGGAGACCCTGAGCCTTTCTGCCCTCAGCGGGATTGAGCTTTATGAACCCGGCGCGCTGACCCTAGTGGCCAAGGCCGGAACCCCGGTGGCTGAGATCGAGGGATTGCTGGCCGCAGAGAACCAGCGCCTTGCCTTTGAACCAGCGGACTATCGCGGTCTTCTGGGCAGCGAAGGCACGCCAACCATCGGATCGCTTTTTGCTGCCAATATCTCGGGGCCGCGCCGCATTCAGTCGGGCGCGGCGCGGGATTTCCTGCTGGGCGTGCGTTTTGTCGATGGCACTGGGCAGATCGTCAAGAATGGCGGCCGGGTGATGAAGAACGTCACCGGCTATGATCTGGTAAAACTGATGTCCGGCGCGCATGGGACGCTGGGAGTGCTGAGCGAGGTGTCCTTCAAGGTGCTGCCGCGTGCGGCGCAGATGGCCACCGTTTCGGTCGGCGGTCTGGATCTGCCGGGCGCGGTGCGGGCAATGTCCGCGGCGCTTGGCTCGCCCTTTGATGTGACGGGGGCCGCATATGATCCCGACACGATGACCGCCCATATCCGCGTCGAAGGCTTCGAGGAATCGGTGGACTACCGCTGTGACGCGCTGGTGAAGCGGCTGGCTGAGCACGGCATTGCCCACCGCGCCGAAGCAGGTGAGGATCTGTGGCAGGGTATCCGCGATGTGGCGGCGTTCCACGGCCATGACGGTGACGTCTGGCGGATCAGCGTGAAACCGTCCGACGCAGTGGAGTTGGCGCCGCGCCTTGGCGCGACGGCGTTGCAACTCGACTGGGGGGGCGGGCTGATCTGGGCGCTGATGCCCGAAGGTAGCGACCTGCGCAAAAAGATGTCGGGCGCTGGCACCGGGATGGAACCGGTTCCAGGCCATGCCACCTTGGTTCGCGCCAGTGCCGAAACCGCTGCGCGCCTTGGCCGGTTCGAACCGCAACCGGCGCCTCTTGCCGCCCTGTCCAAGGGGCTGCGCGACCAGTTCGATCCGCGCGGGATCCTGAACCCTGGCCTGATGGGATAAGACATGCAGACTGAATTTACCGAAGACCAGCTGAAGGATCCCGGCATTCAGCGCTCGAACGAGATCCTGCGTTCCTGCGTGCATTGCGGATTTTGCACCGCGACCTGTCCGACCTATCAGGTTCTGGGGGATGAGCTCGACAGCCCGCGCGGGCGGATCTACCTGATCAAGGACATGCTGGAAAACAACCGCGTGCCGGATGAAAAGACGGTCAAGCATATCGACCGCTGCCTTTCCTGCCTGGCTTGCATGACCACGTGCCCGTCGGGCGTGCATTACATGCACCTGATTGACCACGCGCGCGCTTATATCGACAAGAATTACAAACGCCCCTTTACCGACCGGGCGCTGCGCTGGGTTCTGGCGCAGATTCTGCCCTATCCGGGCCGATTCCGCCTCGCGCTGTTCGGTGCGAAACTGGCGCGTCCCTTCAAAGGGCTGGTGCCCGATGCGCGGCTTCGGGCGATGCTGGACATGGCGCCCAAGGACATCCCGCCGGTCAGCCGCAACGATGATCCGCAAAGCTTCACCCCCGCAGAGCCGCGCAAGAAGCGCGTGGCGCTGATGACCGGCTGCGCGCAAAAGGCGCTCAACACCGATATCAACGATGCCACCATCCGCCTGCTGACCCGGCTGGGCTGCGAAGTGGTCGTGGCCAAGGGCGCGGGCTGCTGCGGGGCATTGACCCATCACATGGGGCGCGAGGACGAAAGCCACGCCACCGCGGCCAAGAACATCCGCGCCTGGTGTGCCGAGATCGACGGGCAGGGGCTGGATGCCATCGTCATCAACACCTCGGGATGTGGCACCACGGTGAAGGACTACGGCCATATGTTCCGCAATGATGCGCTGGCGGCGGATGCGGCGCGGGTATCGGAACGGGCGATGGATATTTCTGAGCTGCTGATGCAACTCGACCTGCCCGAAGGTGGCGACAAGGGGCTGACCGTTGCCTATCACGCGGCCTGCTCACTGCAGCACGGCCAGCAGATCAAGACGCATCCCAAGACCCTGCTGAAACGCGCTGGTTTCAAGGTGGTGGAGCCTGCCGACAGCCACCTGTGCTGCGGGTCGGCCGGGACCTACAACCTGATGCAGCCCGAGATCTCGGGGCAGTTGAAAGAGCGGAAGGTGAAAACGCTGGAGGCAAAGAACCCCGACCTGATCGCTGCTGGCAATATCGGCTGCATGATGCAGATCGGTTCGGGCACCAAGCTGCCCATCGTGCACACGGTTGAGCTGCTCGATTGGGCGACGGGCGGTCCGAAACCGCCGGCGATGACCGATGGGAACGGGCATGCCGCCACGGCCGAGGATCAGGTGCCGATCCTGCGCTGATCCCACAGTGGCAAATTTTTTGCGGGGCCGGGCTGTATCAGCGCGGCCCTTGCCGTATTTTCGCCCCAACAGATTCCTATCCTGAAAGCAGGGTGAGCAGGGAGACATGCGTGCGGCATTGGGTTTTCGGGATTTTGGCGGCGCTGCTGCCCGCGTTTGTAGAGGCTGGTGACAGCCGACTTCAGCGGCTCGACACCACGGATGCGGGCCGCGCTTGGGAGGCGGTTGGCCGTCTCGATGTCAATGGCGAAGGCTTCTGCACAGGCTCGCTCATCGCGCCGGATCTGGTCCTGACAGCGGCACATTGTCTGTTTGATGGGCGGACCGGTCAGCGGATCGCCCCAGAGACGATCGAGTTTCTGGCCGGCTGGCGCAATGGCCGCGCCTCGGCCTATCGCTCGGTGCGCCGGGCGGTGATCCACCCCGATTATGTCTATGATGGCGAGGTATCGACCGGGCGGGTGCGCAAGGATATCGCGCTGTTGCAACTGCAACGCCCCATCCGCAACACAACCGTCATCCCGTTCGAGACCGACCGGCGCCCGCGCAGGGGGAGCCGGATTGGCGTGGTGTCTTATGCGCATGATCGCTCCGAAGCGCCCTCGCTGCAGGAAGTCTGCGCCGTCACCGCGCAGCAGCAGGGGGTTCTTGTGATGTCCTGCGATGTGGATTTCGGCTCCTCCGGAGCGCCGGTGTTTTCCTTTGACGGGAAAACACCACGCATCGTCTCGGTGGTCTCGGCCAAGGCAGAGGTGAACGGCCAGCGGGTGTCGCTTGGCGCGGCGCTGGGCGAGGGGCTGGATCTGTTGCAGGCGCAGCTGACCGGCACCCATATCGGCAGCCGCATGCCGCCCGGTGTGGGCCGGGTTCAGGTCGGCGATGGCCGCCGTACCAGCGGCGCCAAATTCATCCGCCAGTAGGCCTCAGGCGGGGCATATTTCCGCGCCCTGCCAACCTCTTGAAACCCACGATGCAGTCCTTATCTCGATTGTGTCGGGTCGCCGCCAAGCGGGGCCCGATGGAAATGAACGCCCTGCCCCAGACGTGGGAGGGCAATGTACATATCGCTCAATGATGAGGATGACACATATGCGTACCTTTGATTTTGCACCGCTGCACCGTGCGACCGTGGGATTTGACCAGATCGCGGACCTGATGGACCGGGTTCTCAGCAACGATGTAAGCCAGCCCAGCTATCCCCCTTACAATATTGAAAAGACCGATGCCGACAGCTATCGCATTTCGATTGCGGTCGCCGGTTTCTCCGAAGCCGATCTCAGTGTTGAGGTGAAGGAGCACGCCCTGGTCGTGTCGGCCCGCAAGGCCGAAGCGGATGAGGACCGGACCTTCCTGCACCGCGGCATCGCCACCCGCGCGTTCGAGCGCCGTTTCACACTGGCCGACCATGTGCGCGTCACCGGCGCCAGCCATGCGGATGGCATGCTGCATATCGACCTGCAGCGCGAAGTGCCCGAGGCCCTGAAACCGCGCCGGATCGAGATCAGCTCTGCCACACCGCAGCGCGCCGAACTGGAAGCGCAGAAGGTCAACTGATCCTTCCCCGCACAGGGTTCTGCCTGCTTTGAAACTCCCCGAGGTCGCCGTCCTACCCGTGGCGGCCTTCCTTCCCCCGTGTCCGGATGTCGGGCGCGGGGGCTTTTGCGTTTGGCGCATCTCACGGTCGAAACTGACCGGATGGTAGGGACCGTCCTTTTCTGCTATCAGAAGCTGGAAAGGAGCCGCCATGCCCCCTGCCTCTCGCCCCGCTGATCGCCCCGCGCCACGATCCACAAATCGTCCGGACGAATTCGTCCTGGCCGCAACGCAGCTTTTTGCGAACCGGGGCTATCACGGCGCCTCGATCGCCAATATCGCGGATGAGCTGGGGCTGACCAAACAGGCGCTCTTGCACCATTTTGGTAGCAAGGACGCGCTGTATGAGCGGGTGCTGGAAGGGGTAGCGGATCGCATGATGCTGATGCTGATGGAGGCGCAGAACCCCGATGCCGCTCCGGAGCAGCGGCTTGAGACGTTTTTCGAAACCTATCTGAGCGAGGGGCTGCTCAATCCTGTCGACAGCCGCCTGATCCTGCGGGAGCTGCTGGATGACCGACAGGAAGACCAGCCCGCCGAACGCTGGTTCCTGCGGCCCTTTTTGCAGGAACTGGTGGCCATGGTGCAGGATGCACCGGCCTGGCGCGCCGCGCCGCCCGCGGCCGCATTGGCAGCGGTTTGCGATCTGCTGGGGGCGATCAGCTATTTCGCCATGTCGCAACCGGTTCTGCCTCGCCTTCCGGGGCAGGCAGGGGCGGTCGAGGCTTTTCGTGCGCAGATACGAAAAAGGGTCCGCGACCTTGCCAGTCACGGACCCCAATCCTGATGCTCTGATCCTTTGCGTGCCGGATCAGACCGACATGCAGATGTATTTCATTTCCAGATAATCCTCGATGCCGTGATGGCTGCCTTCGCGGCCCAGACCGGACTGTTTGACGCCGCCAAAGGGCGCGACCTCGGTCGAGATGATCCCGGTGTTGACGCCGACGATGCCGTATTCCAGCGCCTCGGCCACTTTGTAGACCCGGCTCAGATCCTTGGCGTAGAAATAGGATGCGAGGCCAAAGATGGTGTCATTGGCCATGGCGATGACCTCGTCCTCGTCCTCGAATTTGAACAGCGGCGCCAGCGGGCCGAATGTTTCCTCGGTCGAGAACTGCATATCCGTGGTGGCGCCGGTCACGATGGTCGGCTGGAAGAAGGAGCCGCCCAGCTCGGACGGGTTGCCGCCCAGGATGATCTCGGCGCCCTTGGCCGTGGCGTCTGCCAGATGGGCTTCTACCTTTTCAACGGCCTTGTCGTTGATCAGAGGGCCGAACTGCACACCGTCCTCAAGGCCGTCACCGACCTTCATCTTGGCAACCGCCTCTTTCAGCTTGGCGGCGAAGGCATCATAGACACCGGCCTGCACGTAGATCCGGTTGGCGCAGACGCAGGTCTGGCCGTTGTTGCGGAACTTGCACATGATCGCGCCTTCGACAGCAGCGTCGAGATCGGCATCGTCAAAGACGATGAAGGGCGCATTGCCACCCAGCTCCATCGAGCATTTCATCACCTGATCCGCCGCTTGACGCAGCAGCAGACGGCCAACCGGGGTCGAGCCGGTGAAGGTCAGCTTGCGCACCGCCGGGTTTTCACAGAATTCGAGGCCTGTTTCCGGCGCGTCCGAGGTGGTGACCACGTTGAACACACCCGCCGGAATGCCCGCGCGTTCCGCCAGAACCGCCAGCGCGGTGGCCGACAGGGGCGTCAGCTCGGCCGGGCGGGCGACGAAGGCGCAGCCTGCGGCCAGCGCCGGACCGGCCTTGCGGGTAATCATCGCGTTGGGAAAATTCCACGGCGTGATCGAGGCGGCAACCCCGATGGGCTGTTTCAGGACGGTGATCCGCTTGTCACGCTGGTGGCCGGGAATGGTCTCTCCATAGATCCGCTTTGCCTCCTCAGCAAAGAACTCGATGAAAGATGCGCCATAGGCAATCTCGCCCTTGGCTTCGGCCAGGGGTTTGCCCATTTCCGCGGTGAGGATCGTGCCCAGGTCGTCCTGGTTTTCCATCATCAGGTCGAACCATTTGCGCAGGACGTTTGCACGTTCCTTGCCGGTCCATTTGGCCCAGTCTTTCTGCGCGGTCTCGGCCTGGGCGATGGCACCTGCAACCTGCGCGCGGCTGAGATCTGCGACCTCGGCCACCACATCGCCGCGCGCGGGGTTGGTGACATCAAAGGTGCCCTTGTCTCCGTCAACAAACTGGCCGCCCACATAGGCGCGGGTTTCCAGCAGGGTCGGGTCCTTCAAAAGGGACTTCAGCTCGGTGTTCTTGGTCAGCATTGGTGTCTCCCCGGATTATTTGCAGGCATGCAAATCAGCTGGTCATTCATATGTCCAGAACCTTCGATGAGTCCAGAATTTGATCATAAATCTGCCGGACGCTGGGCATAGGCTAAGCAGAAGGGCCGGATGCCGCCGCTTCAGTTAGCTGTTTGACATTGTCCCGCGCAGCCCGTCACTTTGGCAAAAACAACAAACCGGGGAGACTGCCATGGAACTGGACGACGCCTATGCCAACGGAGCCTATATCGCGGGGGCCGATGATTATCCGCCGCGCTGGGATGCCTCGGCTGAGGATTTCCGCAACAGCCTGCACGAGCGCGCCCAGCTCGACATTCCATACGGTCCAGGCGATCGAAACAAGTTCGACCTCTTCCTGCCCGAAGGTACGCCCAAGGGTGTCTTCATCTTCGTGCACGGCGGCTACTGGCTGAGGTTTGACAAAAGCACATGGTCGCATCTGGCGGTAGGTCCGCTGGCGCATGGCTGGGCCGTGGCAATGCCGTCCTACGACCTGTGCCCCGATGTCTCCATTGCCGATATCACTCGGCAGGTGGCCTCGGCGGTGGTACATATCGCCGAAGAAGTGGACGGCCCCATCGCCCTGGCCGGGCATTCTGCCGGGGGGCATCTGGTCGCCCGCATGCTGGACCGGGCGCTGCTGCCCGAGGATGTAGGCGCACGCCTGAAAACAGTGATCCCAATTTCGCCGCTGTCGGATCTGCTGCCGCTGTTGCGAACCTCAATGAACAAGCAATTCAAGATGGATGCCGAGGCCGCCAAGGCCGAAAGCCCGGTGGAGATGCAGGACCGCTATGACGTACCGGTCACCGTCTGGGTCGGCGCCGAGGAACGCCCGGCCTTTCTGGATCAGGCGCAATGGCTGACCGATGCCTGGGCGACGGATCACGTCATCGCCTTTGGCAAGCATCATTTCAATGTCATCGACCCATTGGCGGATCCCGACAGCGACTTGGTGGCGCTGATCGTCAATTAGGCAGCCCTGCCGATCTGCGCCGCACCAAGGCACGACCCGGGCAGGGCGGCGCAGAAAACACTTGCCAGCGCTGCGATTCCGCAGCATGTCTGGGATCAGGGCCGGGCGATGGCGTCGCCGCGTGAGGGAGTTCTCACGGGACCCTGACTTAGACACACAATCTGTCCTGTACGCCGGGACCTTTCTTGTAAGCAAAGGAAGGATCCAGCATGACTGCACGTCCTGACATGTACCGTTTTCACAATGGCGAAAAGGCGCCGTTGCAATTCCCCGTGGCCGAGTATGAGGCGCGCATTGCGGGCCTGCGCAAGATCATGGAGCAGGCAGGCGTTTCCGCAGCCGTCTTCACGTCGATGCATAATATCTCGTATTATTCGGGGTTTACCTACTGCGCCTTTGGCCGTCCCTACGGTCTTGTGGTGACCGCCGATGCTGCCGTCACCATCAGCGCAGGCATCGACGCGGGCCAGCCCTGGCGCCGCTCCTTCTGCGATAACATCACCTATACCGACTGGCAGCGCGACAATTTCTGGCGTGCGATCCTGTCGGTTTCTGGCCCCGGCGCAAAGGTGGGCTACGAGAGCGATCATCTGACCCTGCTGCAAAAGGGAAAACTCGAATCCTTCCTGCAACCGGCTGAGATGATTGATCTTTACGAGCCGACCATGCGCCAGCGCATGCATAAATCCGCTGCCGAGATCGAGATGATCCGCGCCGGTGCCGCTGTGGCCGATGTGGGCGGCTATGCCATCCGCGATGCGATCCGCGAAGGGGTGCGGGAGATCGACGTGGCGATGGCGGGGCGCGATGCGATGGAGCTGGAGATCGCCAAACGCTTTCCCGATGCCGAATACCGCGACACCTGGGTCTGGTTCCAGTCGGGCATCAACACTGATGGCGCCCATAACCCGGTGACTGCGCGCAAGCTGCAGCGCGGCGATATCCTGTCGCTCAACACCTTTCCGATGATCTCGGGCTACTACACCGCGCTAGAGCGGACCCTGTTCGCCGGAGAGGTCGACCCCGACAGCCTGAAAGTCTGGGAGGCCAATGTCGCCGCCCATGAATACGGCATCTCGCTGCTGAAACCCGGCGCCAGTTGCGCCGAAATCACCCATAAGATCAACGCCTTCTTCGAAGAGCGCGACCTTCTGCAATACCGCACCTTTGGCTACGGGCACTCCTTCGGGGTCCTGTCCCACTACTACGGGCGCGAGGCCGGGCTGGAGCTGCGCGAGGATATCGACACGGTGCTGGAGCCGGGAATGGTCATTTCGATGGAGCCCATGCTGACCATCGCGGAAGGCAACCCCGGCGCGGGCGGCTACCGCGAACATGACATCCTGGTTATCACCGAGGATGGCAACGAGAACATCACCGGATACCCCTACGGTCCGGAGTTCAACGTGGTCGCGTAACGGGGGCCGAAAGGCTCAAGAGTCGGGGGGTGACATCCGCACACCCCCCGTACACCGGCTGTGCAGCCTCTGTTCGGCAGGCAGGCCGCAGTCCAGGGGTTATGCGGCGTTTTTCTCGCCGTCCACTGCCGCATTGCAGGCAATCCGGCGCATATCGTCCCGGGTCATCGGCTGACCGAAGTAAAAGCCCTGAACCGAGGTGCAGCTTTCTGCGCGCAGGAAGCTGAGTTCGTCTTCGACCTCGACCCCTTCGGCAAGAACCGGAATGTCGAGGGCAGCGCCGAGCAGCAGCGTGGAGCGCACGATGGCGGCACGCTGTGCGTCTTTATGCACGTCCTGAACGAAACTGCGGTCGATCTTGATCTTGTCGAAGGGGAAGGTCTGCAACATCGACAGTGACGAATACCCGGTGCCGAAATCATCCATGGCGATGCGAATGCTCAGCTCTTTCAGCTTGTGCATCACCTTCAGCGTATGCGCCTGATCATCGATGATGCTGGCCTCGGTAATTTCCAACTCCAGGCGTTGCGGCTCCAGACCGGTTTCAAACAGGTTGTCCATCACGTCTTCGACAAACGAGGGCTGCACCAGCTGTTGCGGCGCCACGTTGACGGCAATGCTGTAGGGGTGATCCCATTGCGCCGCCTCGCGGCAGGCCTCCCGCAGCACCCAGGCGCCGATATCGCGCACCAGACCGGTTTCTTCGGCCACCGGGATGAACTCATCCGGGGACACCCGACCACGCGTCGGATGGTTCCAGCGCAAGAGCACTTCGAACCCCACCGGTGCCAGCGTTTCCAATGTGTTCTGGAGCTGATACACCAGTTCGAATTCATTGTTCTGCAGCGCCAGACGCAGGTCATGCACCAGCTGCGTCTTGTCCCGGCTACGGCGGTCCATTTCCTCGTCGAATTGGCAGATCGGCGTGTCTGCTTCTGACTTGGCCCGATACATCGCCACATCCGATTTATGCAGCAACTGGTTCGGATCACGCCCGTCTTCCAGCGTCGATGCAATCCCGATCGACGCCCCGACCCGCAACGAGACTTCCTCCAGGTCGATGGGCTCTACTATGGCGGCGTGCAGACGCTCTGCAAAGCTCTGCACCTCTTCGATGCGGCGGAACCCCAGTTTGATGGCGACAAATTCGTCGCCGCCAACCCGCGCGATGTATTCGCCTTCGCCTTTTTGCTCATTCAAGCTCTGCGAAACCCGGCGCAACACTGCATCTCCTATCGCATGGCCATGCAGATCATTCACCTCCTTGAACAGATTGAGGTCGATCGTCAGCACCGCCGCCTTTGCTGTCTCATTTTCAGTCAGCTGCGCCTGCAGGGCATCCAGTTTGCGGGTCAGCCACATCCGGTTGGGCATGCCGGTCAGCGGATCATGCAGGGCCGCATGAGTGAGTTGAGAACGGGATTCCCCTTCGAGATTGACCTCAATACTCGCAGAAGCGATGGCGATCAGCAGAATGATCCCTGTCACTCCGAAGATCAGCATGGCCATGGCGGTATCCGAAATTGTCTCGGTCGGCACCTCAATTGAGGAATCCAGCCGGATCTCAATGGCGCTCATCCCGGTGAAATGCATAAGACAGATCGCCAGGACCATGGCCCCCGCTGGCCATAGCCGCCCGGCCACCCCGCCCAGGCGTTGGACAATCAAACCATAGCTGAGTGCGCCAAAACCCGCGCCCAGAAGGACAGAGGCCACCAGATGCGGAAGGCTCCAGACAATCGTTCCGGGGAGCAAATAGGCGTTCATGCCAGTGTAATGCATCGCCGTCACGGTCAGCCCGAACACCGCCCCCGCTGCACAGGCCGCAATCCGGCTGCGCGCATAGGCCAGCCCGGCGTTTGCAGCCAGTGAACCGATGACGCCGACCAGAAGCGATACGCCAGTCAGCACCGGTTCATACCCATGCGCATAGCCCGGGTCATAGGATAGCATCGCGATAAAATGGGTCGACCAGATCGTGGCCCCGGTGATCAAACCGGCAAGGGGCAGCTGAACCAGGCGGCGCATGCCCGTCCACTGGGTCAAACGGGTGGACATATGTGTGGAGAGCACCGAGCCGATGACGCAAATAAAAGCAGCCACGGCAACCAGGCCATAAATATGCTCCTGGGTGATACAGTCCAACAGACGATACATGAACCAAGTCCTCGGGTCGTATATGAGATTCAGTCTCTTGTCCCGTTGAACGGTTAACAAAACAACCGTGATTCAGCTCGCCCCAGAGATAACATGAGTATCATTGTAATATTTAAAAAGTGATCATCCGCCATCCTGCCTTGGCGGGCTATGGTGGAAACGGCTCTCCGACTCCTCCCATTGCACGCTCCCTCGCAATCGGGCATAGGAGGGGGAACCCTCCTGTATTGTGCAGGCTGGGGCGGGCAGGGGGCTATGCAGTCCTGTGCCGCCCCAAGGATCCCTAACCGAGCCTTATAGACTGACCTCCGCCCCATGGACGATCTGCCCAAGAAGACCAAGAATGAATTCGCTCTGATCCAGCTTCTTCCTAACATCATGACGGTGGGGGCGATCTGTGCGGGGTTGTCGGCGATCCGGTTCGGGGTGCAGGGCAATTACGTGCTGGCGGTGCAGCTGATCCTGCTGGCGGCGCTGCTGGATGGTCTTGACGGGCGGTTGGCGCGGGCCTTGGGCAGCGACAGCAAGATGGGGGCCGAGCTGGATTCGCTCGCGGATTTCCTGAACTTCGGCGTCGCGGCGCCGCTGGTGATCTATTTCTGGGCCTTGCAGGACATGCGTAGCGCCGGGTGGATTTCGGTGCTGGTGTTCTCGGTCTGCTGCGTGGTGCGGCTGGCGCGGTTCAACGTGGCAGCGAAATCGGATGAGCCGGTCGTGGGCGAACGCCTTGGCTACTTCACCGGCATCCCTTCGCCTGCCGGGGCACTACTGGCGATGCTGCCGATGTTCGTCTCCTTCTCCTTCTCCGGCGGGCTGGTCGTTCCGGATCTGCTGATCTGCTTTCACATGGTTGTCATAGGTTTCCTTATGATCAGTCGCATCCCGACCTGGTCGCCCAAGGCGGTGAAGATCAGCCGGGAGAATGTGAAATATTTCCTGGTGGGCTGTGCCTTTGCCGGGGCGGCGGTTCTGACCTATGCTTGGACGACGCTGGTTGTGTTGTGCCTTGTTTACGTGGTTTTGGTGGTCTGGGGGCTGATCCGAAAGGTACCGGATTGAGCGGGTAACAAGAAAACGGGGAGGCACGGGATTGGAACTGAAGGCGGTTCAATCATCCTACGCGCGCTGGGCGCCAATTTATGACAGGACATTCGGGGCGGTTACCAATGCCGGGCGGCGCCGGGTCGTGAACTATATCAACCGGCGCGGCGGCAGCGTGCTGGAGGTTGGCGTTGGCACCGGGCTGTCGCTGCCACATTACGGCGCGGATCTGCGCGTCACTGGCATCGATTTCAGCACCGAAATGTTGGCAAAGGCGGAAACCCGCGTGGCCGAGATGGGGCTGGCCAATGTCGCCGGGTTGCGGCAGATGGATGCCCGCGATCTGGATTTTCCCGATGCCTCCTTTGACACTGTGGCGGCGATGCATGTGCTGTCGGTGGTGCCCGAGCCGCAAAAGGTGATGGCTGAAATCGCCCGGGTGCTGAAACCCGGCGGAGAGGTGGTGATCAGCAACCATTTCAAAAGCACCCAGGGCGTTCTCGCCTCGCTTGAGAAGATATCGGCCCCCTTTGCCAATGTGCTGGGCTGGCATTCCGATTTCGAGATCGGGACCATCCTTGGCGAAGAAACGCTCAGCCTCAAGGAGCAGGAAAGCCTGCCCCCCTTTGGGATGATGACCTTTCTGGTGCTGAAGAAAGCCCGCCACAACTGATCTTGCCTCTGGCTGGCGGGATTGGCATCGCGGCAAAAACGCTTATGTTCGAAGGGGTAAGCCAGCGCATTGGCCGGGCTCTGCCGCAGGGCAGCGCCGCAGGGTTGGGCCGCGTTGGGGCTGGGGGCGATGATGCTAGGCTTTTTGCGGCTGTTTTTGTTTCTGATGATCGGGCTCACGGTGGTCTACGGCGCCGTGTCGCTCTATTCGCGCGAAATGCGCCGGGCCAAACTGAAACGCCGCTGGGCCGAGAAGGGCTTGACCGGAGATCGCGCGGCCTTCATCCAGCGGGGATTGCGGCAGTATGACCATTCGCTCCGGCGGCGGCTGATCCTGCTTGTCTATGTGGTGCCGCTGGGGTTGATTGCGACACTGATCTATATGGTCAATTTCAGATAGGAGGCCTTTATGGGCTACATCAAATGGGGATTTCTGATCACCGTCTGGCTGCTGTTCGGGGCCTTCCTGCACTATACGTTGCCGCAGTATGACGTGGTGCGGATCGTCAACACCTACGAGGAACGTCAGGAACTGAATGACTGGACGCGGATGTTCTGGTCGACGCCCGACACCCAGTCGACCGAGCAGAGCAACCGGGATGTGCAGTTCATTCAGGCGGTGCGTCCCGATGGCAGCGCGATCGTTTACCGGAACGAGGACACAGGTTGGAACTGGCCGCCCTATTTCAAATTCGACACCGCCAATCTGTATACCGAGGCCAATGACGCGATCTCAAACAAGGCCGCGCCGGAATGGGTGGCGGTGCTGCATTATGGCTGGCGCAACGAATTCCTGTCGGCCTTTCCCAATGCGGTTGGGATCAAACCCGTTGCCGGTCCGGATGACAAACCTCTGAACTGGGTCAGCATCCTGATCCTTGTGCTGATCGCGGCGCTGTTCTGGGCCATCTATGTGCGCTGGCGCCGGTTCCGCCGCAACCGGCTCGACCCGATGATCAATGATGTGGAAGACAGCCTTTATGCCGCCGGGGACGCCATATCAGAGCGCCGCAGCAGGCTGCGCCGCTGGTTCGGGGGCGGCAATAAGTGAGCCTGTCCGCCGCGCGGTGATGCGCGGTGGCCCTGCTGGCTGACGTCGATTAATCGCTGAACAGACCGGGGTTCTGGCTGATGTCCTGTGCCTGCTCCGTCGTCAGGCCAAACACCCGGGCCAGCTTGGCGGTCTTGTCTTCTGCAGTGTCCGTCTCATGCAGGGTGACGAAGGGATCAAACCCGGCATCCCGGATCCGGTCGGTTTCATGCAGGATATCATTGCGGATCGTGGGCAGGATCCGGTCGAGGGTCTGTTTCGGTGTCTGCGCGCCAACGAGGCCGGATCGCTGGGCGTGGGCGATCAGATATTCATCGGTGAAATTGCAGTCGAGGTGCAGCACCTGCGTCACTGAGCGGTCAGAGGCGAAGTCATTCATCAGCTCCAGCCCCGAGGGATCTATGCAGACGATCAGCCGGTTGCTGTCGTAATACTCAAACAGCATGCGCATCAGGGCGCGGCGGTGGCGGGTGCGTTTCCACAGCGAGGCTTCGATCCCGCCAAGATCGGGCAGGGGCGTGTCTTCCTCGTGGAAGAGATAGGCGATGGCCGGAACCTCGGTGCGCTCGTTGACTTGCCGGATCAGCCTCTTGGCCACGTGCCATTTCTTGCACACGACCATGGTCAATTCGCGTTCTCGCCCCAGGCTGCTTTCGGTTTCCCAGAACCGCGGTGCAAAGCGGCGTCCGTTGCGACCGCGCTGGGTAAGAAACTGGAACAGGCTGCGCCCCTCGTTCGAGATCTGGAACTCCACGCCCTCGGCCGCGTAGAGCCGCCCGAGACGGCGTTTCAGATCCTTGGCATCCGGGCTGATCTTGCGGGCAAAGAGGAAATCCTGGCTCAGCAGCAGATCGTAGTGATCGTTGTAGAAATTCACCGGCATTCCATAATCGGTGAACATCAGAAAGGTGAGTGTGCGGCACTGGATCTCATCGCCCGGGATCAGGTGGCGGACCAGCGTCTGGAAAAAGGTCTCATCCGGGATCCATGTGGTGCGGAAGAAGCGGACCACATCGCGCCGGTCGCGCACGAATTGCAGGATCGCCTCGACGGTACGGCGCCGCAGGCACCACCACTGGCTGCCGATCTGGACCTGAATGTCCGAGGGTACCGCGCGGTGCAGGTGGAGTTTCTTCTGAAGGTTATGACACCAGTCGAACAAGGCCTTGTTCCTGCGCTCGTTGAAGACATGCCGGTAGATCAGCCGGTCTTCCTTCATGCCTGTCTTGATCCAGTTGCTTTCGAAGAAATCGAAGCTTTCGATG
This sequence comes from Phaeobacter sp. CC-HEC084, assembly GCF_059429255.1. Lineage (NCBI taxonomy): Bacteria > Pseudomonadati > Pseudomonadota > Alphaproteobacteria > Rhodobacterales > Roseobacteraceae > Phaeobacter > Phaeobacter sp. CC-HEC084. The sequence continues at coordinate 292,768 of NZ_JCAIJQ010000004.1, read as the reverse complement.
AAGTCGAAATCGTTCTGGTCCAGATAGTCATGCGCGTATTGGGCGGTCTTGATGGCCATGCAATCGCCCGACAGCATGTAGAAATGGGTGGCCCGGGGGAAGTTGTCGGCGGCGGTGCGCATTGCCGCAAGGGTGGCGCGGACCAGCGACCATTCTCCCCAGCCGCATTTGATGCGCCGCCGCGGAAAGCAGACATTGGGATTGTCGTCGAGGGCGGTGCGGATCTCGGCATAGTCTTGATCGCTGGCGCGGCCGTCGAAATGGATCACCATGTAATCGCCGACCGCCGTCAGCCGTTCGGCCTGCTGGATGATCGCCTCAGGGTCCTTATGGCAGAGCAGTATATATGCAATTTTTGCCATTCTGACGACGGTACGCCCCTGTTTTGCTGGATTGTCTTCTTGATAAAGCTCGGAGCTGTTTGAAGAAACAAGATTATTTGTCTTTTGGTCGCGATGTGGTCATTGTTGCGTCGAGTGGACAGGAACGGAGTTGGTTGCGGATGGGATTCCCAGGAACCTGGATGACCGAGAGCGAAAGCGTGATTTACCGGGTGGTGCCGAAATGCGCCTGTTCGACCATCGGTCAGATACTCTATTATTCCGATCACGGCAGGTTCTTTGATGGCGATATTCACGATTCAAATGAAGGCCTGCACAAATGGGCGCAGGAGGCCAGTCAGGAGCCGATCAGCCGCAATGTGCTGGGCCAGCGCACCTATGCCTTCACCTGCGTGCGCAACCCCTATACCCGGGTGCTCAGCTCCTTCTTTGACAAAATCTGTGGCATCCAGCGTAACGGCAAGCGCTATCGTGGCAATCTGGTGCCCCGGCTGGTCTATGACTACGGGATCGAGGTCGGCGGCGAAGATGGCCAGCAGGAGTTCGACCAGATCAAGAGCTTCCGGCGGTTCCTTTTATTCGTGCGCGATACCATCCGGTTCCGGCGGCCGATGGAGCCGGATATCCACTGGTCGGCGGCCTCGGGGCATGTGTCGACCTTTATCGTGAATGGCGGACGCTACAACAAGATCATCTGGACCGAGGCCTTCAACGACGGCATGAGCCAGGTTCTGGACGCCATCGAGACGCCGCATCCCGTGGACCTTGCGGCAATCCCGCGCTTCAACGAAAGCGAAGGCCATGGCCCCAAACGCGCGCATCCGGTGGAGGATTATTTCGACGATCTGTCGATGCATCTGATCTATGAGATCTACAAGCGCGATTTCGACTTGTTCAAATACGATTTTGAAAACCCCGCCAACAAGATGCCCATCGGGGAGATCGATCTGGACGAAGTGCACGCCAAGCTGGGCGACTGATCGTGTCTTTGGCAGAAACGGGGGTACTCCCGCCCATCGTCGGGCATTGAAAATGCCCGTCCTCTGGTTGGGCCTGGCGCCGCTGGCGCGGCGCGAAGGGGGTTTCTGAGAAGCGGTTCAGGGGCAGGTTTGCCCTGACGCGCCCTATCGATTTTCTTTGGGATGGGCGCGTCAAGGGTGAACCGCGCGTGCCGCGCGGCGGCCGGGCCGCCCTTGACCCGGGCCGCTGATGCTGCGGTAGTAGGCCGGATAAGAAAAAGGCCCCTCAGCCGGGTTGGCGAGGGGCCTTTGTCATTCATTCAGAGGCGGTTACTCGTCGTCTGGCAGCGCGCGCACGGCGCCTTTGGCGGCGCTGGTGGTCAGCATCGCGTAAGCCTTGAGCGCGGTGGAGACTTTGCGCTTGCGCGGTTTCGCCGGTTTCCAGCCAGCGGCCTCTTGCGCGGCGCGGCGGCTGGCGAGTTCCTCGTCCGAAACGGCCAGATGGATCGAGCGGTTGGGGATGTCGATCTCGATGGTGTCGCCCATCTGCACGAGGCCGATGGCGCCGCCTTCGGCCGCTTCGGGGGAGACGTGACCGATGGAGAGACCCGAGGTGCCACCGGAGAAACGCCCGTCGGTCAGGAGGGCGCAGGCTTTGCCGAGACCCTTGGATTTAAGGTAGGAGGTCGGGTAGAGCATTTCCTGCATGCCCGGACCGCCGCGCGGGCCCTCATAGCGGATCACCACCACATCGCCCTCCTTGACCTTGCCGGTCAGGATGTCGCTGACGGCCTGATCCTGGCTTTCGCAGACATAGGCCGAGCCGGTGAATTTCAGGATGCTTTCATCGACGCCCGCGGTTTTCACGATGCAGCCATCGAGCGCGATATTGCCGAACAAAACAGCAAGGCCGCCATCCTTGGAAAACGCGTTTTCGACCGAGCGGATGACGCCGCCCTTCCGGTCGGTGTCGAGCTCCTTGTAGCGGTTGGATTGCGAAAAGGCCTCGGTCGTGCGCACGCCGCCCGGCGCCGCCTTGAACAGCTCTTCGGCCTCGGGGTTGTTGGCGACCTTGACGTCCCATTTGGCGATGGCTTCGCCCATGGTGCTGGAGTGTACGGTGGAACAGTCATCGTGCAACAGACCGGCGCGGCTGAGTTCGCCGAGGATCGAGAAGATGCCGCCAGCGCGGTGCACGTCTTCCATGTGGACGTTTTCGATGTTGGGGGCCACCTTGCAGAGACACGGCACCTTGCGGCTGAGCCGGTCCATGTCGGACATGTCGAAATCCACCTTGCCTTCATTGGCAATGGCCAGGAGGTGCAGCACGGTATTGGTGGAGCCGCCCATGGCGATATCAAGGCTCATGGCGTTTTCAAAGGCCTCGAAGGTCGCGATTTCGCGCGGCAGCAGGCCCTTTTCCTCGCCCACGTAGTGGCGTTTGGTGATGTCGACGATCTTGCGGCCCGCCTCAAGGAACAGGTGCTTGCGGTCGGCGTGGGTCGCGAGGGTCGAGCCGTTGCCGGGCAGGGCAAGACCCAGCGCCTCGGCCAGGCAGTTCATCGAGTTGGCGGTGAACATGCCCGAGCAGGAGCCGCAGGTGGGGCAGGCGTTTTCCTCGATATGCTGGACCTGTTCGTCGCTCAGCGTGTCACTGGCGGCGGCAACCATGGCATCGACGAGGTCGATCTTCTTTGCATCCAGATCGGCGATGTCGATCTTGCCCGCTTCCATCGGGCCGCCGGAGACGAAGATCACCGGGATATTGAGACGCATGGCAGCCATCAGCATGCCCGGAGTGATCTTGTCGCAGTTGGAGATGCAGACCATGGCATCAGCGCAATGGGCGTTGACCATATATTCCACGCTATCCGCGATCACCTCGCGCGAGGGCAGCGAGTAGAGCATGCCGTCATGGCCCATGGCGATGCCGTCATCCACCGCGATGGTGTTGAATTCCTTGGCAACACCGCCTGCGGCCTCGACCTCGCGGGCGACCATTTGGCCGAGATCCTTGAGGTGGACGTGACCTGGCACGAACTGGGTGAAGGAGTTGACGATGGCGATGATCGGCTTGCCGAAATCATCGTCTTTCATACCGGTTGCGCGCCAAAGGCCACGCGCGCCGGCCATGTTGCGTCCATGGGTGGAGGTTCTGGATCGGTACATTGGCATGTGGCTATTTCCCCTTTTTACCCTCAGGGACATGATTCGCGAAACAAACGCAATAACTGAGGGGCGATTTTGGTTATTTTGCTCCGATTTCCGGGGCGGTTGCGGAATGGGTTATGCGGGTTTTCTGAATGTCACCGACGGGCGGCTTAGCGTGAGGTGACAGACCAGGCCGATCAGCAGGGCCCAGAAGGGGGCTCCGATCCCAAGAAAGCTGATGCCCGATACCGTGCCCATGAAACACAGCAGTGCCGCCTCGCGCCCTTCGGTCGGGGTCAGCGCATGGGACAGCCCGTTGCCGATGGTCGACAAGAGCGCAAGGCCTGCAATGGTGGCGACCAGCGCGTGCGGTGCGATCAGGAACAGGGAAATCACGGCAGCGCCGCCCAGCCCCACGGCGCAATAGATCACCCCAGCGGCCACCACGGCGAGGTAGCGGGTGTCCGGATCCTCATCCGCTTCGGGTCCGGCGCAGATGGCAGCGGTGATGGCGGCGAGGTTGAAGGCATAGCCGCCAAAGGGCGCCAGGATCAGCGAGGCGATCCCGGTCACCGTCAGTGCGGCCGAAACCGGCGGAACGTAACCTGCGCTGCGCAGGGTCACCACGCCGGGCATGTTCTGGGAGCACATGGTCACGATATAGAGCGGTAGTCCAAGGCCGATCAGTGCCGAGAGGGTGAATTCGGGCATCACCGCCTCGGGGGTGGCGAGAGTCAGGTTCAGCTGCTGCAGGTCGCCGAAGCTGCCGGTTGCGGCGGCCCAGGTGACACCCGCCAGCAGAACCAGCGGGATCGTGTAGCGCGGTGCATAGACCTTGCCGATCAAAAAGACCGCACCCATCACCGCGACCAGCCAGACGTCTTCTTCAAGCGAAGTGAACGCCTCCAGCCCAAAGCGGAACAGGATCCCGGCCAAAAGCGCATTGGCCAGCGTATCGGGGATCAGCCGTGCCAGCCTCTCGAACCAGCCGGTGAGGCCGGTGAGCGTCAGCAAGGCGGCGCAGAACAGAAAGGCGCCCGTGGCCTCGGGCAGGGTGGTCGCGCCACCGCCCACCGCCAGAAGGGCGGCGCCCGGCGTGGACCAGGCGGTCAGAACCGGCAGGCGGAACCACAGCGACAGGATCAGGCTGGTGATCCCCATGCCAAGCCCGAGGACCAGAAGCCAGCTGTTGGCCTGCGCCTGATTTGCCTCCAGCGCCGCGATGGCCTGAAAGATGATCGCCACCGAGCTGGTGTACCCGACCAGAACGGCGACGGCGCCTGCCGTGATATGAGAGAGTTTCAGCTGCGGCATCATGGGGATCCTGAATGGGGTTTTCCCGGGCGTCGGGCTCTTGTAGGGTCAGTTTGTGCGTTATAGCGCACATTATCTTCTGTGCGCTATAACGCACAAGCCCTTTTTTGAAGAGATCGACAGACCGATGCCAACGCAGCCCGCGTCCCCGCCTGTAAGCCCCGCGTCCCCGCCGGTAAGTGAAGACAAGATTTCGCAGAATCTGAAGCAGATCCGGGCCGAGGCCGGTTTCAGCCTGTCGCGGGCGGCTGAGGTGACTGGGGTCTCCAAGGCGATGCTGGGGCAGATCGAACGAGGTGAATCCAGCCCGACCATCGCCACGCTCTGGAAGATCGCCAAGGGGTTTCACCTGCCGCTGACCGCCTTGATCGAGGATAGCAGTCAGCCCAAGGTTCTGGGCGAGAGCGTGTTCCGCACGGTGCAGTTTCCCGGCAGTATCGCGGTCAAGATCGTCTTTCCCTTTGATCCCAACCTCGGGGCCGAGACCTTTCACGTGCGCCTGCGGCCGGATCAGTGCCACCAGTCCCAGGCGCATGACGCGGGCGTGACCGAAGAGGTCTTTGTGCTCGAAGGGCCTGTGGAAGTGCTGAGCGATGGGGCTTGGGTGCGGCTCGACGTCGGGGAGGGGCTGCGCTTTGCGGCCGATCAGCCCCATGGGTACCGTGCCGGGCCGGACGGGGCGGCCTTTCTCAACATGCACCATTATCGCAGACCGGATCCGACTGGCTGACCAGGTCCTGCGCCCGCAAAGGTCACAATTCCGTAAGAGGGGACACGGCAGTGCTTGCCGAAGTCTCACCTTGTGACTAGGGCTTTGGCAGGGACGTAAAAGCCGATTGGGGGAGGCACCGATGGAAACGCTGCGCGGCAGCCTGTTGATGGTGCTGGCCATGGGGGCCTTTGCGCTGGAGGATATGTTCATCAAATCAGCGGCGCAGGCGCTGCCGGTCGGGCTGATTCTGGTTTTCTTTGGTCTTGGCGGTATGGTGCTGTTTGCACTGGTGGCACGTGCGCAGGGGCAGGCCTTGTGGCACCCGGCCTATTGCACGCGCGTGATGCTGCTGCGCTCTCTTTCAGAGGTCGTTGGGCGCCTGTGTTTTACCCTGGCCCTTGCGCTGACACCGCTGTCCTCGGCCTCGGCCATTCTGCAGGCGACGCCGCTGGTGGTCGCGGCAGGCGCGGTGGTGTTCTTTGGCGAAACCGTGGGCTGGCGGCGCTGGCTGGCGATTCTGGTCGGCTTTGCCGGTGTGCTGATCATCCTGCGCCCTGGGGTCAGCGGCTTTGAACCCGCCTCGCTGTTCGCCGTGGCTGGAACGCTGGGCTTTGCCGGGCGCGATCTGGCAACGCGGGCGGCGCATGTGTCGATGCACAACAGCCAGCTCGGTATGCTGGGTTTTGCCATGCTGGCAGTGGCCGGGGTCATCGCGCTGGGTTGGACCGGGCTTGATGGGCTGGGTGACGGGGCGCTGGCCGATCCGGGTGTCTGGCTGGATGTGGCCTGTGCCACGGTAATCGGCGTGATCGCCTATGGGGCGCTGACCGGCGCCATGCGGCTGGGCGAAATCTCGGTGGTGGCGCCCTTCCGTTATACACGGCTGGTCTTTGCCATGGTGCTGGGCATCCTGGTCTTTGGCGAGCGGCCCGATACGCTGACGCTGATTGGCAGTGCGGTGATCGTGGCCAGTGGTGTCTTTACCTTGATCCGCAGCCGCAAAGCCTGAGTCATCTTGCGTCCGGTCCCGGGCGCGCTTACATCTGCCTGCCATGGCCAAGCAGAAATCAGACCCGAACTACAAAGTGATTGCAGAGAACCGCCGGGCGCGGTTCGATTACGCGATTGAGGAAGATCTCGAATGCGGGATCGTTCTTGAGGGGTCGGAGGTGAAATCCCTGCGCGCCGGGGGGGCCAATATCGCTGAATCCTATGCGACCGTCGACGACGGGGAGCTGTGGCTGGTGAACTCCTATATCGCGCCATATGCGCAGGCCAAGGTGTTCAAGCACGAGGAGCGTCGCCGCCGTAAGCTGCTGGTCTCGCGCAAGGAGCTGGCACGCCTGTGGAATGCGACGCAGCGCAAGGGCATGACCCTGGTTCCGCTGGTGCTCTACTTCAACCATCGGGGCATGGCGAAGATGAAGATCGGCATCGCCAAGGGTAAGAAGAACCACGACAAGCGCGAGTCCCAGGCCAAACGCGACTGGTCGCGCCAGAAACAGCGGCTGCTGAAGGACGCGCGCTGACGCCAATACCCTGCGCTGCCGGAACCATGCTTCGGGACGGGAATGAGGCAGGCCGGGCGGGCCGTTTGTCGCCACGGCACCACGTTTGGTGCATGTATCAGGGAAATATTGTACCGGAACAGCCGCTTCTCTTGCGACTCCGTGCGGTGGGCTGTACCCATGCGCCAGCGAACCTGAGGGGAGGCGTTTTTGATGGATGATCCGAAAACTCTTGTGTCAACCGAATGGCTGGCAGCCCATCTGAAGGATCCCGATCTCAGGATTCTGGACGGGTCATGGTATCTGCCCAATGAGAACCGCGATCCCAAGGCGGAATATGACGCGGCCCATATCCCCGGCGCGCGTTTCTTTGATATCGATGATATTTCGGACCACCGCTCGGAGCTGCCCCATATGGTGCCCCCGGTCGAGAAATTCATGTCGCGCCTGCGCGCGATGGGCGTAGGCGACGGTCATCAGGTGGTGGTCTATGACGGCGCGGGCCTGAAATCGGCGGCCCGTGTCTGGTGGCTGTTCCGGTTGATGGGGCAGATGAATGTCGCGGTGTTGGATGGCGGTCTGCCGAAATGGAAGGCTGAGGGGCATCCGGTCGAAGACCTGCCGCCGATGATCCGCGACCGCCACATGACCGTGCGGGTGCAGAACCAGCTGGTTCGCGATGTGACGCAGGTCTCTGCGGCCGCCAAGCTGGGCGATCATGAAATCATCGACGCCCGCGCTGCCGAACGGTTCCGCGGCGAGGTCCCGGAACCGCGCGAAGGGCTGCGCTCGGGCCATATCCCCGGCTCGAAGAACGTGCCTTATGTGACCCTATTGAACCCCGATGGCACCCTGAAAGACGCAAACGGCATTCGCGCCACCTTTGAAGGGGCCGGTGTCGACCTTGCGAAACCTGCCATCACCACCTGCGGCTCGGGTGTGACCGCCGCCGTTCTCAGCCTGGCACTGGAGCGCATCGGCAAGACCGATCACGCGCTTTATGATGGATCCTGGGCAGAATGGGGCGCCTTCCCGACCCTACCCGTTGCAACCGGAGAGAACTGATGTTCGAGACCCTGAAACCCCAGCCAGCGGACAAGATCCTGGCGCTGATGCAGATGTACCGCGAGGACCCGCGCGCGGATAAGATCGACCTTGGTGTCGGTGTCTACAAGAACGCCGAGGGCGTCACCCCGGTGATGCGCGCGATCAAGGCCGCCGAGCACAAGCTGTGGGAAGAAGAAACCACCAAGGCCTATACTGGCCTCGCGGGTGATCCCGGCTATGCCGATGTCATGATCAAACTGATCCTGGGTGATAGCGTGGCGCGTGGAAACATTGCCGCCGCCGCCACCCCCGGCGGCACCGGTGCCGTGCGCCAGGCGTTCGAGCTGATCAAGATGGCCAACCCCAAGGCGCGCGTCTTCGTGTCGGACCCGACCTGGCCGAACCACATCTCGATCCTGAAATACGTTGGCATCGAGACCGTCACCTACCGCTATTTCGACCGCGAAACCCGCGGCGTGAACTTCGACGGGATGATCGAGGATCTGAAGGGCGCCGAGAAGGGCGACGTGGTGCTGCTGCACGGCTGCTGCCACAATCCCACCGGTGCCAACCTCAACACCACCCAGTGGCAGGAGGTGATCGACCTTCTGAACGCGCGCGGTCTGATCCCGATGATCGACATTGCCTATCAGGGCTTTGGCGACGGTCTGGAAGAAGACGCAGCGGGTGTGCGCATGGTGGCTGACCAGACGCCCGAATGCCTGATCGCGGCAAGCTGCTCCAAGAATTTCGGCATCTACCGCGAACGCACCGGCCTTCTGATGGCGGTTAGCCAGGACGGCAGCGCCCAGGCGCTGAACCAGGGCACGCTGGCCTTCCTCAACCGGCAGAACTTCTCTTTCCCGCCGGATCACGGCGCGCGCCTGGTGACGATGATCCTGAACGACGACGCCCTGCGCGCCGATTGGGCATCCGAGCTGGAAGAGGTGCGTCTGGGCATGCTGGGCCTGCGTCAGCAGCTGGCGGATGAGCTGCAGCGCCTGAGCGGCTCGGACCGCTTCGGCTTTATCGCGCAGCACCGGGGTATGTTCTCGCTGCTCGGGACCACGCCCGAGCTGGTCGAGAAGATGCGTGTCGACAATGGCATTTACATGGTCGGCGACAGCCGCATGAATATCGCGGGTCTCAACAAGACCACGGTGCCGCTGCTGGCCAAGGCGATCATCGACGCGGGCGTCTGAGCGCCGCGACAAACAATGATGTGAAGAGTCAAACGCGCTCCCGAGTGGGGCGCGTTTTTTTGTGTTACTGTCATGGGGCAGGGGCTCCCGCGCCCGCAGGTGCCTTGCCTCTGGCAAGACCCCTTGGCGGGTTTGGGCCTGGCGCCGCTGACGCGGCGCAAGGGATTTCGCTGAGAAGCGGTTTAAGGGCAGGTCTGCCCTCAAACACGCCCTGACCATTGTGAACAGCAGCGCACCGCGCCTCAAGGGAACCTCGCGCCTTGCGCGAGGCCGCTGGTGCGGCCCTTGACCCGCGGTGCGCTTTGATGGGCGGGGCTTTGGCGGCAGATGAGAGCAGCAGGCGCCGCGTCAGCGGCGCCGGGCCCAACCGCAAAGGGACAGTCTATGACTGTGCCGGAGCGGGCGGGAGGGTTCACTCGATGCTGGGGGAAAGGGGACTAGGCAAAGAAAAACGCGGCCCCGAGAGGCCGCGTTCCTAGATCTGTGTCAGGAGGCTGGGTTTAGCCTGCCTTGAACTCCGGATAGGCTTCCATGCCCAGTTCCGCCATGTCGAGACCGTTGATCTCGTCTTCTTCGGTGACGCGGATGCCCATGGTTGCCTTCAGGATCAGCCAGACAATGCCGGAGACGATGAAGGTGAAGGCGCCGATGGCAACGAAGCCGGTGATCTGGGTCACGAAGGAGGTACCTTCGGTGTAGAAGGGGACCGCGAAGGTGCCCCAGAAGCCTGCGACCAGGTGCACCGGGATGGCGCCGACCACATCGTCGATCTTCAGCTTGTCCAGCATCGGCACAACGAAGACCACGATCACACCACCGACGGCACCGATCCAGAGCGCGCCGAACAGCGAGGGATCAAGCGGACCCGCGGTGATCGACACCAGACCGGCCAGGGCGCCGTTCAGGGTCATGGTGAGGTCGGGCTTCTTGAACATGACCTGGGTCAGCAGCAGGGCAGCGACAGCACCAGCGGCGGCAGCCATGTTGGTGTTGGCGAAGATGCGCGACACGTCGGTCACATCGCCCACGGTGCCCATCGCCAATTGCGAGCCACCGTTGAAGCCGAACCAGCCGAGCCACAGGATGAAGGTACCCAGGGTCGCCAGAGCCAGGTTGGAGCCGGGCATCGGGATGGTTTTGCCGTCTTTGTACTTGCCGATACGCGGGCCGAGGATCAGAGCGCCTGCCAGGGCTGCGAAACCGCCTGCAGCGTGCACCAGGGTGGAGCCGGCGAAGTCGGAGAAGCCCATTTCAGACAGGAAGCCGCCGCCCCACTGCCAGGAGGCTTCGATCGGGTAGATGACGCCGGTCAGGATTGCGACGAAGATCAGGAAGGGCCACAGCTTGATACGCTCGGCCAGGGTGCCGGAGACGATCGAGGCGGTGGTGGCGCAGAACATCAGCTGGAAGAAGAAGTCAGAGCCAACCGAGGCATAGTCGAGCGAGGCATCTGCTGCCGCCAGACCAACCGGTTCAAGCGAGGTGACGGAGAACCAGGGGCCCATCACGCCGGAGATTACCCAGTCGCCGGGGTACATCAGGTTGAAACCGATCAGCCAGTACATGATGGCCGCGATCGAGAACAGCGCGATGTTCTTGGTCAGCTGCATGGTCACGTTCTTGGAACGCACCAGGCCTGCTTCGAGCATGGCAAAGCCTGCGGCCATCCAGAACACCAGGAAGCCACCGATCAGGAACAGCAGGGTGGTAAAGATATAGGGGTTGATGTCGGGGGTTTCTGCTGCCGCGTCCTGCGCCAGTGCCAGGCCCGGAAGGGCGGCAAAGGCCGTGGCGGCAAGAGAGAGTTTCAGTTTACGCATCTGTATTTTCCTCCGAAATGGACGCTTAAAGCGCCTCGAGGTTGGTTTCGCCGGTGCGCACCCGCACGGCCTGTGCCACATCCAGGACAAAGATCTTCCCATCGCCGATCTTGCCGGTGCGGGCGGTGGACGAAATGGTGTCGACCACCTGATCCGCCAGCTCCCCTGGCACCACGATTTCCAGTTTGACCTTGGGGACGAAGTTCACTTCGTATTCCGCACCACGGTAGATTTCCGTGTGGCCCGCCTGGGCTCCAAAGCCTTTGATTTCCGTCACCATCAGACCTGAAACGCCGATTCCGGTCAGCGCTTCGCGGACCTCCTCGAGTTTGAAGGGTTTGATGGCTGCTATGATCATTTTCATCTCGACACCCTATTTCTGGACCACTTAGGCCGCTCCATTCGCACCTGCAGCAAAGCGGCCACCCCGAGTCGGGGGAACCGGAAGAGCCTGTTTGCAGGGCGGAATGGCGGCCTCTGGCCTAATTATTTTGCTTAAAAAGTGGTCAATGCCTGCATTTTGAGCGTTTTGAGGAGGGAGTTTCCGGCAAAACTGCCCCTCTACAAAGCAGTGGGATCGGTTTATTGTCGCCAAAACGGGCAAACCGGGCAGGACACTGGCAGGATACTGACATGGCACAAGGATCAGGGCGCAAGCCGCTGGTGGCGGATAAACGCTATCCCAAAAGCAGGTCCGGCAAAGGGGCAAAGCCCGCGCGCCGGGGCGCACGAAAAGGCAGCTCTGGTGGTGGGATCTTTGGGTTTCTCTTCGGGCGCCGCAAACCTGCCGCAGCGCCCAAGAAGGCTGCGCCGCGGAAAAAGTCGGCAGCGACGCGCAAACCAGCCCCCAAACGCAAACGCGGGCTGATCGGGACTCTGCTGGCGCCGTTTCGCTGGCTGCTGCGTCTGGTCTGGGGCTTTACCTGGCGCGTCGGGCTGATCTGCACTGGCATCGTCGCCCTGGCGGTCGGCTATCAATACATGAAGCTGCCCGAGGTGACGCAGCTGCTGGATGGGCGGGCGCGTGGCTCGGTCACCCTGCTGGATGCAAAGGGAGAGGTCTTTGCCTGGCGCGGGGATCAGTTTGGCGGCGTCGTCACCACGCAGACCGTGTCGAAACACCTGAGGAACGCGGTGGTCGCCACCGAGGACAAGCGGTTCTACCGTCATTTCGGCGTCTCGCCGCGCGGGATTGCCAGCGCGGTGCGCATCAACCTGAGCGAAGGGCGCGGTCCACTGTCCGGACATGGCGGCTCGACCATCACCCAGCAGACGGCGAAGCTGCTATGCCTTGGCGAGGTCTATGACCCCGAGGTCTGGGAAAGCGAGCGCGCCTATGAGGCCGATTGCCGTCAGGGCTCCCTTTGGCGCAAGGCGACCGAGGCGGTCTACGCCATGGCGATGGAGGCCAAATACACCAAGGACGAGATTCTCTCGATCTATATGAACCGGGCCTATATGGGCGGCGGCGCCTATGGGGCCGAGGCGGCGGCGCAGCGCTATTTCGGCAAATCTGCGAACCAGCTGAACGCGGCTGAGGGTGCGATGATCGCCGGTCTTCTGACCGCGCCGTCTTCGCTGGCGCCGACCAATAATCTCAAACGCTCGCAGGACCGCGCCGCCACCGTGCTGCGCCTGATGAACGAACAGGGCTATCTGACAGCCAAGGAAACCCAATACGCGCAAAGCCACCCCGCCGAGCTGAGCGAAGCTGCCGAGGCGCGGGCCGGGGGATATTTCGCCGATTGGGTAATGGATACGATCCCCAGCTATTTCGGCGATCAGACCACCGAGGACGTGGTGATCCGCACCACATTGGATCAGCGCCTGCAGAAAGCCGTCGAAGGCGCGGTGGATCATGTGTTCGAAAACAAGGTGCGCGAAGGGTCAAAGGCCCAGGCCGCCATCGTGGTGATGAGCGCCGATGGCGCGGTCCGCGCCATGGTGGGCGGGCGCAAGACGCGGGTGTCCGGCGTCTTCAACCGCGCCACACAGGCGAAACGGCAGACCGGCTCGGCCTTCAAACCCTTTGTCTATGCCACCGCGCTGGAACTGGGGTATTCGCCGCTCGACCGGGTGCTGGATGCGCCTTATTGCATGGATATTCCGGGATCGGGCGAATGGTGCCCGCAGAATTATACCCGCAAATACTACGGCGAAATCACCCTGACTCAGGCGCTGCGGGATTCGCTGAATATTCCTGCGGTGAAGATTTCCGAAGCGGTGGGCCGCGATCTGGTGCGCCGGGTGGCCGGCGATTTCGGCATCGACAACGAGATGGCTGAAGGTCCGGCGCTGGCGCTTGGCGCTTCGGAAAGCACGCTTCTGGACATGACCGGCGCCTATGCCGGGATCCTCAACGGCGGCTCTTCGGTGACGCCCTATGGGGTGACCTCGCTGAGCCTTGTGGAAGACAGCGAACCGCTGATGGGCTCCAGCGGCGGTATGGGAGAGCGGGTAATCCGCACCAAGGCGGCGCAGCAACTGGTCTGGATGATGGAAAAGGTGATCGCCGAAGGCACCGGACGGCGGGCGCAGATCCCTGGCTGGCAGGCGGCGGGTAAGTCCGGCACCACCCAGGCGGCGCGGGACGCCTGGTTCATTGGCTTCACGGCGGATTACGTCGCCGGGGTCTGGATGGGCTATGACGACAACACGCCGCTGACCGGTGTGACCGGAGGCGGGCTACCGGCCGAGATCTGGCACGAGGCGATGGTGCGGGTGCACGAGGGCCTGGAGCCGAAGCCGCTGCCGATGCAGGCGCCGGATCCATTGCCCACGCCGCAACCCTCAGACAGGGATCAGCGTCGCGGCCCCCGGATTGGTCAGGAGTTAGGCCGCGCGGTGGATGGCATCCTGAGGGATATCTTCGGCAACTGAGTTGGCGCCTCTGGCAGGCTGGCGGGAAGAGGTCGCGGCGACTCGTGCAGCCGCAATGCGCGACCACAGGCAAGGCAAAACAGTGGATCATAGTGAAAAGGGGCAGGGAGCGGCTCCCGCCCGCTGTTGCTGCCCTGCCGGGCCGCCGCAGCCGTTGGGCCGTGCGCCGCGCATTGCGCGGCGCGGGCAGGGATCAGCTGAGGCGTTTCAGCTCTGAGATCATCTTGTCGATGTCGCCGCGGTTGCGGTCGAGAATGGCGCCGATCTCGGTCCGTTCGGTCAGCAGAAGGTTTACGCCCTCAATATACATGTTGAAGAACAGATCCTTGCCGGAGCGGTTGGAGACCAGGAAGGTTACTTCGAACGGCGCCTGCCCCTTGAGATAGGCGGTGGTGCTTACCTCGAACCATTTCTTGACGCGCTTCACACCGGTAACCTCGAGGCGACCGCCGATGAATTCACGGAACCGCTGCCCATACTTGCGCGAGATATAGCCCTGAAAGGCGTCAGAGAAGGCCCGTTTCTGCGCTGCCGAGGCGCGGCGAGCGTCGACGCCCATCGCATAGGCGGCAATATAAGAGGTGTCGCTGTACTGGCCAAAGATCCGCTCGAAATCGCGGTACATGGCATTTTCGGACTTGCCCGAGGCAATGACGCGATTGATGTCAGTGACAAGATTGTCGATCAACCGGCTGGCCGAGTTTTCGTTCAAAGCCCAGAGCGCACTGGGCGCGGTGATGGTTGCAGCGCCAGCTGCGGCAAGAAACATACGGCGGTTCATCGTTCAAAACCCTTCGGTATCCAGTTCAAACGGATCGATCTCTGTGATTTCACTGCTTTCGCCCAGCTCAAATCGGCGGTTCTGAAGGTAGATCAGACGGGCCTGCGCATAGCTGTCGGCGCTTTCGTAGAGAATCGAATCCACGGTATCAGAATATCTTCCACGGTCTCCAAGCCGACGCACGATCTCTGCGTAGACACCGATGTTGTCGGCTGGATTATGCTCAGCAAAGGAAATGGGATTGGTGAAAAAATCAACGGCGATGCCCACCGCGTCACGGGTTGTTGAAGGACCGTAAACCGGCAGTTCCACATAGGCGCCTTCGCCAACGCCCCAGACGTGCAGCGTTTCACCGAAATTGGTATCGACCGGCGGAATGTCAAAGGCACTGGCCGGATCGCCGAGGCCGCCGACGCCGACGATGGTGTTGATGGCAAACCGCGCCAGCGCGATCCCGGATTCCTTGAGGTTGCCCTGAAGTAGCGCATTCACGGCCTGACCCGGCATCGAGAGGTTCTCAGCAAAATGTGAAAAGCTCGTGACCATGGGGTCGGGGACGATCGCGACATAGCCTTTGGAGGCCGGACGGAAAGCCACTCGGTCAAGGCCAAGGTTGAACCGATGCACCGCCCGGTTCGTATTTTCATAGGGATCGAAGATTTCGCCCGCAGCTTTTGCCGCCGGATCCTGTGTCGCGCAGCCAGCCAAAAGCAGGGCGGAAACAAGCAGGGCAGAGAGCGTTGCAAATGATCGCGTAAAAAAAGTCATCGGGTCTGGGTTTCCCTTGGTCCAAATTTGGAGCACACCGTGCGCACTTATTGGGAATCCTTCTGCTTCCCACCCTTTGAAGGCCTTGATTGTGAAACTGTAGCAGAATTGGAACAGGTTTTCTGCGGGCAGCTCGCTGCCCTGCTTTAGTATGAACAGGCGCGCTTGAACAGGTATTGGAACCAGAGATGAAGGAAAAAAATATAAAACCGGGATTTGATGAGCTTCGGTATGTGCGTCGCCGCAACCGTGGGCTTTTCTGGTCTACCGGAGTCTTCAGCTTTTTCGTGAACATGCTGATGCTGACCGGCCCGCTTTATATGATGCAGGTCTATGACCGGGTCCTGGGCAGCCGCTCAGAAGCAACCCTGGTGGCCCTGTCGCTCCTGGTGGTGTTCCTTTACGGCATGATGGGTCTTCTGGATTACGCCCGTGGCCGGATCCTGGCCCGGGCCGGGGCCCGGTTCCAGGCGGCGCTGGACCAGCGGGTGTTCGATGCCATGATCCGCCGCTCGGCGGTGGCGCGCGACCCGGTCGCCCAGACCGGCCTCAGCGATCTGGAATCCATCCAGCGGCTGATTTCCTCGCCGGTTCTGGGCGCTGCTTTCGACCTGCCGTGGACACCGGTGTTCCTGGCGGGGATCGCTCTGTTTCACCCCTGGCTCGGCCTGCTGGCGCTGGGTGGCGGGGCGGTGCTGATCGGAATTGCTCTTCTGAACCAGCTGCTAAGCCGCACACCGCTGCAAAAAGCAAACGTGTCGGGGCACAAGGCCAACCTGATGTCCGAGGAAATCCGCACCGAGGCGGAGATGATCCAGTCGATGGGGATGCGCGGCGCCGCCTTCCAGCGCTGGCAGAAGGCGCGTTCGGCCGCGCTGAAGGACAATATCGCGGCCAATGACACCGGCGGCGGCTTCACCACCCTCACCAAGACGCTGCGATTGTTTCTGCAATCGGCGATGCTGGGGCTGGGCGCCTATCTGGTGCTGCAGGGCGAGATGACCCCCGGGGCGATGATCGCCGGGTCGATCCTGATGGGACGGGCGCTGGCCCCGATCGAGTTGGGTCTCGGTCAGTGGCCCATGGTGCAGCGCGCCATGAAAGGCTGGAGCAACCTCGGCGAACTTCTGGCCAAGGTGCCGCCGGAACAGGAGCGCACCGCGCTGCCGCAGCCCAAGGCGCTGCTCGAGGTGCAGGGGCTGGCGGTGGTGCCGCCCGGTGACAACAAAGCGCAGCTGCGCAACGTGTCGTTCCGGGTGCAACCGGGACAGGCCATCGGCGTGATCGGCCCGTCGGGATCGGGCAAATCCACCCTGGCCAAGGCGCTGACCGGGGCCTGGCGCCCGGCGGCAGGCACGGTGCGGCTGGATGGGGCTTCCATTGATCAATATGCGCCGGACGTTCTGGGCCGCCACATCGGTTACCTGCCGCAGCGGGTACAGCTGTTTGACGGCACCATCGCCCAGAACATTGCCCGGCTGTCTCAGGAGCCTGATGCCGAAAAGGTTGTTGCCGCCGCCAAAAAGGCTGCCGCGCATGATATGATCGTCAAGCTGCCTGACGGCTATGACACCGCGGTTTCTTCCGGTGGAGGGCGTCTGTCCGGCGGTCAGATGCAGCGGGTTGCTTTGGCGCGCGCGCTTTATGATGATCCGGTTTTCGTCATTCTGGACGAGCCCAATTCGAACCTCGACAATGACGGATCGGTGGCGCTCAATCAGGCGATCAAACAGCTCAAGGCCGAAGGAAAATCGGTGATGATTATGGCCCACCGTCCAGCGGCCATTCAGGAATGCGATCTGCTGCTAGTGATCGACCAGGGCGTACAGACCGCCTTTGGTCCCAAGGACAAGGTACTGCAGGAAATGGTCGCAAACCATCAGACGATCCGCAAGGCACGGGCCCCCGGAGGTGTACAATGAGCGTAGAAAAAGACTGGTCCGCCCGGCGTCCGCTGGCCATCGGGCTTCTTGGACTACTGATCCTGGTCGGTGGGTTTGGAACCTGGGCGGTGATGTCCTCGATCGCGGGCGCAGTTGTGGCGACCGGCCGGATTGAGGTGGATCGCAACCGTCAGGTGGTTCAGCATCTGGATGGAGGCATCGTTTCGGAAATCCTGGTTGACGAAGGCGATACCGTTGCCGCCGGTGAAACGCTGCTGCGTCTTGATGCGGCCGAACTGCACTCGCGGCTGGTGATCACCGAAGGCCAGCTGTTCGAGATGATGGCCCGCCGTGGGCGGCTTGAGGCCGAGCGCGACGAGGCGGATGAAATCACGTTTGACGCCGAACTGGTGGCTCTGGCCCCCGAGCGGCCCGAGGTGCGCGACCTTATGGAGGGGCAGCAGCGTCTGTTCCTGGCCCGCCGGGATTCCACTGCCCGCGAGATCGAGCAACTGGAGAAACGTCGCGCCCAGATCAACGATCAGATCGTCGGCATCAAGGCGCAGCAGGATTCCATGCGGGTTCAGCTGGAGCTGATTGGCGAAGAGCTGAAGAACCAGCAGACCCTGCTGGAGCGCGGGCTGGCGCAGGCCGGCACGGTTCTGAACCTGCGCCGCACCGAGGCGAACCTCAGCGGCTCTCTGGGGGAGCTTCTGGCCAATCAGGCCCAAGCCGAAGGCCGTATTACCGAAATCGACATTCAGATCCTGACGCTGGGATCCCGCCAGCGGGAAGAGGCGATCACCCGTCTGCGCGATCTGCGCTATCAGGAGCTGGAGTTGGCCGAAACACGCCGCTCGGTTCTGGAGCGGCTGAACCGGCTGGATATCACCGCGCCGGTCTCGGGCGTTGTCTATGGCATGCAGGTCCACACGCCGCGCTCGGTGATCCGCCCGGCAGAGCCGGTGCTGTATCTGGTGCCGCAAGACCGGCCGTTGGTGATCGCGGTGCAGGTGGTGCCGACGGATATTGATCAGATCTTTGTCGGTCAGTCGGTGACGCTGCGCTTCTCGGCGCTGGATCAGCGCCAGACCCCGGAACTCTTCGGCAAGGTGACGCAGGTCTCTGCTGACGCTTTTGAGGACGAAGGCACGCGGGTCTCTTACTACCGCGCCGAGATCGAGTTGAACGAAGGCGAGCTGGAAAGACTGCCTGCGGATACCGCCCTTATCCCGGGCATGCCGGTGGAAAGCTATATCCGCACCAAGGATCATTCGCCCATGGCCTATCTGCTGAAACCGCTGAGCGATTATTTCGTCAAGGCCTTCCGCGAAACCTGATCACGCGGGCCGCCGACAGAGCGTTTTGCTCTTTTCGGCGGCCTGCTTCGGCGCTAGCGTCGCCTCCAAACAGTGATCTGGAGGACAGCCGTCATGAGCATCGAAGCCAAACTTGCAGAACTGGGCGTTACCCTGCCCGAAGCCCCGGCACCGGCGGCAAACTACGTGCCCTACGTCGTGGCAGGGGACATGGTTTATGTCTCCGGTCAGATTTCGGCGGATGAAGGCGGGCTGATTACCGGCACCCTTGGCGATGACATGGAGGTCGAGGCCGGTCAGGCGGCGGCAAAACGCTGCGCCATCGCGCTTCTGGCACAGTTGAAGGCGGCTTGCGGCGGTGATCTGGAGCGTCTGGTGCGGGTCGTGAAACTGGGCGCCTTTGTCAATTCCACCGCCGATTTCACCCAGCAGCCGCAGGTGGTGAACGGTGCCTCCGATTTCCTGGTGGCGGCGCTTGGCGATGCCGGTCGGCACGCGCGCTCCACCGTCAGCAGCCCCTCTCTGCCGCTCGGCGTTGCTGTTGAAATCGACGCGGTGTTCCAGATCAAATGAGGCCCGCACTACCGGCCCCGTTCCTGAAGCTGCCGGTGGCGCATCGCGCGCTGCACAATCTGGCGGCGGGGCGACCTGAAAACAGCCGCGCGGCGATCCGCGCGGCCATCGCGGCGGGCTATGCGATCGAGATCGATCTGCAACTCTCTGCCGACGGCCAGCCGATGGTGTTTCACGATGACACGCTTGAGCGCCTGACCGAAGAGACCGGCCCGGTCCGGGCCCGCACGGCAGAGGCGCTGCGCCAGATCCCACTCAGCGGCGGCGATGGCGAATGCATACCGGATTTCGCCGAAGTGCTGCAGTTGGTGGCCGGGCAGGCGCCGCTGCTGATCGAGATCAAGGATCAGGACGGTCAGATGGGCGCGAACGTGGGGGCGTTGGAACAGGCCGCCGTGGCGACCTTGCAGGGCTATGAGGGGCCGGTGGCACTGATGTCTTTCAACCCGCATTCCGTGGCCGAACTGGCGCGTCTGGCGCCTCATATCGCGCGCGGCATCGTCACCAGCGCCTATGTGCCCGAAGAATGGCCTGAACTGCCCCGCGCGGTCTGCAACGATCTGCGCAATATCCCGGATTTTGACCGGGCAGAGGCCTGTTTCATCAGCCACGAAGCCAGCGATCTGGCCCGGCCCCGGGTGCAGGCGCTGCGCGATGCCGGGGTTCCGGTGCTGTGCTGGACCATAACCTCGCCTGCCGAAGAGGCGGAGGCGCGCAGCTATGCTGACAATGTGACCTTTGAGAATTATCTTTCCCCGCTGCCGTCTTGATCCGCCCCGGACAGGGGCCAGATACTGATGAGTAAAGGAGGCCGCATGGATCAGGCACGGATCGAAATTCAGGTTCTGGAGGCCCTGTCGCAGATCGCTGCCGGGGACTGGGACGCCTGCGCCTGCCCCGAGGCAGCAGAGGGCGGGCGCCCGCTCGATCCCTTTACCACCCATCGGTTCCTGCTGGCGCTGGAGCAAAGCGGATCAGTTGGGCGCGGCACCGGCTGGCAGCCGCAATATCTGACCGCCTATCAGGACGGGCAGTTGATCGCCTGCGCGCCGCTTTATGCCAAATCGCACAGCCAGGGCGAATATATCTTCGATCACAACTGGGCCCATGCCTATGAACAGGCGGGCGGGCGTTATTATCCCAAGCTGCAGATCGCGGTGCCCTTTACCCCCGCAACCGGTCGCCGCCTGCTGGTGCGCCCGGGGGCCGAGGGCATCGGCCATTCGGCGCTGGTGCAGGGCGCGGTGCAACTGGCGGCGGACAATCACGTCTCTTCGCTGCATGTGACCTTCTGCACCGAGGAGGAATCGCAGATCGGTTCCGAAATCGGATTGATGAGCCGCGCCACCCAGCAATATCACTGGCTGAACGACGATTATGCCGATTTCGACGATTTCCTTGCGGCCCTGTCGTCGCGCAAGCGAAAGACCCTGCGCAAGGAACGGCGGCAGGCGCAGGCGTTTGGCGGTGAGATCGCCTGTTACACTGGCGCTGATCTGCGCCCCGAACACTGGGATGCCTTCTGGGAGTTCTATCAGGACACCGGCAGCCGTAAATGGGGCTCTCCCTACCTCAGCCGCGCCTTCTTCGATATCGCGCATGAGGTCATGGCGGATGATATGCTGCTGGTGCTGGCCGAACGGGACGGGCACCCAGTTGCAGGGGCGCTGAACTTCATCGGTCGTGAGACGCTCTATGGCCGCTACTGGGGCTGCATCGAGCATCACCCGTTCCTGCATTTCGAACTGTGCTATTATCAGGCGATTGAACAGGCCATCGCGATGGGGCTGAAGCGGGTCGAGGCCGGCGCGCAGGGTGAGCACAAGCTGGCGCGCGGTTATTTGCCGACGCAGACGCACAGCCTGCATTGGATTGGTGATCCCGGGTTCGCAGATGCGGTACAACGCTATCTGGAGGCCGAGCGGGCCGCGGTCGAGGAAGAGATCGAGATCCTTACCGATTATGGTCCGTTCCGAAAGGCACAAGTGGAGGAACAGGAATGACCGAGAAACTCTCCGAGGCCACCCGTGGCCCGCTGCTGGATCCGCTGTTCGCTGCGGGCTGGAGCATGGTGGAAGGGCGGGATGCCATCACCAAGGTCTACCTGTTCGCAGGCTTTGACGAGGCCTTTGGTTGGATGACCCGCGCGGCCATCTGGGCGGAAAAGTGGAACCACCATCCGGAGTGGCGCAATATCTACAACCGGGTCTGGGTGGTTCTGACCACCCATGACGTGGGCGGCCTCAGCGCGCAGGATGCCAAACTGGCACGCAAGATGGATGCTCTGTTTGGCCGGGTTGAGTAGGCGCGCGGCCAACCCAGCCTGCAGGTAAAAAGCCAGTAACTGAAAGATATACCCCCGGCTGCTTGGCAGCCGGGGGTACCTCTAGGCCTGGGATCGGGTTGGAACAGGGGCGCGCTTAGTGGGCTTCGGCCCAGTTGTCCCCTGTCCCGGCATCGACGGTCAGTTTCACATCCAGATGCACCGCCGGATCTGCGGCGCTTTCCATGACGCGGCGGGCGGTTTCGGTGGTTTCCTCCACTGCCGACTCGGGCACCTCGAAGATCAGTTCGTCGTGCACCTGCAACAGCATCTTGGCGGGCAGGTGGGCGATGGCATCCGGCATCCGGACCATGGCGCGGCGGATCACGTCGGCGGCGGTGCCCTGGATGGGCGCGTTGATCGCAGCCCGTTTGGCAAAACCGGCGCGCGGTCCCTTGGCGTTGATCTCGGGCGTGTGGATCTTGCGCCCGAACAGGGTCTGCACGTGGCCGTGCTCCTTGGCGAATTCCACGGTGCTGTCCATGTATTTTCGGATACCGGGGAAACGTTCGAAATAGCGGTCGATGAAGCCCTGCGCTTCTGCCCGTGGGATGCGCAGGTTGCGCGCCAGGCCAAATCCCGAGATGCCGTAGATGACGCCAAAGTTGATCGCCTTGGCCTTGCGGCGGATGTCCGGTGTCATCTCGTCCAGCGGCACGTCAAAGACCTCGGAGGCGGTCATGGCGTGAATGTCCAGCCCATCAGCAAAGGCCTGTTTCAGGGTGCCGATATCGGCCACATGGGCGAGGATGCGAAGTTCGATCTGGCTGTAGTCGAGGGATAGGAGCTTGTTGCCGGTCTCCGCCACGAATGCCTCGCGGATGCGGCGGCCTTCCTCGGAGCGGACGGGGATGTTCTGCAGGTTCGGATCGGCCGAGGCGAGGCGTCCGGTGTTGGCGCCGGTCTGCACGTAGGATGTGTGCACCCGCCCGGTTTCCGGGTTGATGTGATCCTGTAGCGCGTCGGTATAGGTCGATTTCAGCTTCGACAATTGCCGCCAGTCCAGCACCCGCGCGGGCAGCTCGTGCTCGGTGGCGAGTTCTTCCAGGATATCGGCGCCGGTGGCATAGGCGCCGGTCTTGCCTTTCTTGCCGCCTTCGATGCCCATCTTGTCGAACAGGATCTCGCCCAGCTGTTTCGGGCTGCCGACGTTGAAGCTTTCACCGGCGAGGGTGTGGATCTCATCCTCCAGCGCCGCCATCTTCTGGGCAAAGGCGTTGGACATGCGGCTCAGCGTGTCGCGATCCACCTTGATGCCGTGGCGCTCCATCCGGGCCAGCACCGGCGACAGGGGCCGTTCCAGCGTTTCATAGACGGTGGTGACCTTTTCGCGGTGCAGCTGCGGCTTGAACGTCTTCCACAGGCGCAGGGTGATATCGGCGTCCTCGGCTGCGTAAGGCACGGCATCGGCAATCGGCACCCGGTCGAATGTGATCGCGGATTTGCCTGTGCCCAAGAGAGGCTTGATCGGGATCGGCGTGTGATCGAGGTACCGTTCGGCCAGCGTGTCCATACCGTGCCCGTGCTCCCCCCCGTGCAGGGAGTATGACAGCAGCATGGTGTCGTCATAGGGTGCCACGGTGATGCCATCCGCAAAGCCCGCTCCGCGTTGGCGGGCCATGATCTTGGCATCGTATTTCATATTCTGGCCGATCTTGAGAATCGCGGGATCCTCAAGCACCGGTTTCAGCATCGAAAGTGCCGTGTCGAAATCCATCTGGCCCTCGGCCAAGGCATCCGATCCAAAAAGATCGTCGCTGCCTGCCTCGGCCTTGTGGGTGAGGGGGATATAGCAGGCTTCGCCCGGCTCAACGCAAAGGGATACACCTACCAGATCGGCGGTCATTTCATTGAGGCCGGTGGTCTCGGTGTCAAAGGCAACCCAGCCGCGGCCCCGGATCCGGTCGATCCAGACCTGCAGCGCCTCGGCATCGCGCACGCATTCGTATTTTTCGGCGTCGAAAGGCACGGCCTCTGCCGGATCGTCCTCTGCTGCCGCAGCGGGGGTAGCGGTGGGATCGGGGATCACCGGCGCTTCGCGGCCCATCTGCTTGGCCATCCGGGCGCTGAGGGTGCGAAATTCCATCTCGGTCAGGAAATTCAGTACCGTATCCGGATCGGGTTCGCGCAGTTCCAGATCATCAAGCGAAAAGTCGAGCGTCATGTCGCAGTCCAGCTGCACCAGCTTTTTCGACAGTTCGATCTGGTCGCGTTTCTCGATCAAGGTCTGGCGGCGCTTGGGCTGTTTGATTTCTTCGGCGCGGTCCAGCAGCTCATCAAGGCTGCCGAACTCATTGATCAGCAGCGCGGCGGTCTTGATCCCGATGCCTGGCGCGCCGGGGACGTTATCGACGCTGTCACCTGCTAGTGCCTGCACATCGACCACCCGGTCGGGGCCGACGCCGAATTTTTCCATCACGCCGTCGCTGTCGATGCGTTTGTTCTTCATCGCGTCCAGCATTTCGACGCCGCCGCCGACCAGCTGCATCAGGTCCTTGTCCGAGGAAATGATGGTGCAGCGCCCGCCCGCATCGCGTGCCTGATGGGCCAGGGTGGCGATGATGTCGTCGGCTTCGAAACCTTCGATCTCCTTGCAAGCGATGTTGAAGGCACGGGTGGCGTCGCGGGTCAGCGGGAACTGCGGACGCAGGTCTTCGGGCGCAGGCGGGCGGTTGGCCTTGTAAAGATCATAAAGATCGTTGCGGAAGGTCTTGCCCGAGTGATCGAAGATGACTGCCACATGGGTGGGCGCATCGGGGCCGGTATTGGTCTCGATGTATTTCACCAGCATGTTGCAAAAGCCAGCAACTGCGCCGATTGGCAGCCCGTCCGATTTTCGCGTCAGTGGCGGCAGCGCGTGGTAGGCCCGGAAAATGAAGGCCGAGCCGTCGATCAGGTGAAGATGGCAGCCTTTGCCGAATTGCGTACCGCTCATGACTGTCGCGCTCCTTCCCGGGAAACTGTTCGTGTTCTGTTTTCGGGTTATCGGTGATCCGATGGCCAAGGGCAATTGGAGTTTCCGCAAAGCCGGGCAATCAGCAGGATTGCGGCGCATGGATAAGGACGGCCCGCTTCCCTTTTGCCGGGGAGGGGCGGGGGCTGTCCGGCCTATCGGCCTGACGAGGTGCCAAGATTGGCGGCACGAAAACCGGGCATCAGGCTAGTGGTAAACAGTCTGTTTCCACCCCGTGTCGGCGGTTTTTCTCCGGCATTTTAAGTTTCTGGTGTATCAAGCGTCAATCGCGCGTGCCCGAGGCGGGAGCCTGGGGGGATGCTGAATTTGGAAAAATCTGTTCCACCAACCTTGCGTTTGAGTGAAGGAGAACCGGATGCCGGATTATGCAAAGGTCTTCAATTATGAAGCAGAAGGGCTGTCCTACACGGTCTCCCTTTATGAGGAAAATGGCGAATTCTTTGCCGATATTTCGGTCGTCGAAGGGGCGATGGATGTGAATGCCGTCTATTTTGGCGACGACGACTTTTCGGGTGACAGCGCCTCGCTGGATGGTCCGCTCAACATGAACGGGACCCGGCTTGAAGGCGATAAGATCCAGTGGGACGATGCTGCAGAGCTGAGCGATCCAGGTCTTGGTCCGGAGGGGGAAGACAAGGAAACCTATCTGTCGGATGGCGATACGCTGACGGTCTCTCTGGATGTCGATAGCCTTGAGGATATTGATATTTTCGGTATTCGGGCCACCTCGACAACCACTGACGCGGGATCGATCAAGGGCGTTTCCACGGACCCCGAAGAGCCGGAAGTGCCCGAGGAGCCGGAAGACCCCACCTACAGCAAGATCTTCTTTGGTGAGGAGTTCTCTGACACGGGCGCGCCCCTGGGCGGTACCTATATTCTGGACGAAGAACCCGATCCGAACCCCTATAACAACATCGCACTGCCCGAGGGCACCGAGCCGACCTTTGAAAACTACCTGTCCTACTTCGATACGGACGAGGTCTATGGCGAAGTAACCTCAATCGAATCCATCATCTTCTATGGCGATGGCGCGGATGGGGAACCTGAGGAACTGTTCCGAATCGATGCACCCGAAGGCGGCTTTCAGGATGCTGATGAGGTGCTGATGGCCTATGATGACGCGCTTGAGGGCCTTTCGGCCTCTGGCGATGAGTCCGGTCAGGAGCTCATGGCGGCGCTGAGCCTTGAGCCGGATGCAGAGAGTGACGCGGGTGCGGGCGAAGAGGCGGCTATGGACGAGGACGAACTCGACATGGTCTGAGCCCACGGGCCAGATAGCGGATAATTCCGAGCTGACTGGCCCAAATGACGATAGAATATAGAAAAGGCGCCTCCGGTCTCCCGTGGGCGCCTTTCGTCGTCTCAGGCATGCTGATCTGCCGGAAAAGGCGGGATCAGTTGGCTTTACCTTCGAAATCCTTGTGGATGTACTTGCAGTCGCAATAGGGGCATTCGACCCAGCCGGTATCCTCGGGGATCTGCAGGTAGACCCGCGGATGTCCCAGCGCGCCTTCGCCGCCGTCGCAGGCGACACGGTAGCTGTCAACGATCTTGGTTTCAGGCGCTTCGATGGTCATCGGCTGGCGATCCTCTTGCTGATGGGGTAGGGGCTTTATGTGACAGGACAGCCGAGGGAGCAAGAGCCGCGATGACTGATGATGCAATCCGGATCGAATGCTTGCGCAAAACCTACAAGGGCGGCAAGGGCCAGCCCGAGAAACACGCGCTGAAGGGCATCGATCTAACGGTGCCGCGCGGATCGGTCTTTGGCTTGCTCGGGCCGAACGGGGCCGGCAAGTCCACCCTGATCAACATCCTTGCGGGGCTGGTGGTAAAAACCAGCGGCAAGGTAACGATCTGGGGTTTTGATCAGGACGAAAATCCGCGCCAGAGCCGCGCTTCGATCGGGGTGATGCCGCAGGAGCTGAATCTGGACCCCTTCTTCACCCCGCGCGGCGCGCTGGAGGTGCAGGCGGGTCTTTATGGCGTGCCGAAATCCGAACGCTACAGCGATGAGATCCTGCGCATGATCGGGCTGGAGGACAAGGCCGAAGCCTATGCCCGGACCCTGTCGGGCGGCATGCGGCGGCGGCTTTTGCTGGGCAAGGCGCTGGTGCACCGCCCCAATATCCTGGTGCTCGATGAACCCACCGCCGGGGTGGATATCGAGCTGCGTCAGATGCTGTGGGAGAATGTGCGCAAGCTGAACCAGCAGGGCATGACCATCATCCTCACCACCCATTATCTGGAAGAGGCCGAGGAGATGTGCGACGAGATCGCCATCATCAACCAGGGCGAGGTGGTGGCGCGCGACAGCACCGCGAATCTGCTGGGCCGTCTCGATGCCCGCGCCATGGTGGTGCATCCGGCCGCCCCGGTGAGCGATCTGCCAAAAGGCGAAGGTATCGAGTCCGAGCTGCGCGGCGATGGCGCCGTGGTGTTGCGCTATCACAGCCAGAAAACCAGCGCCGAGGATGTGCTGGCCGCCGTGCGCGCCGCCGGGATCTCGATTCGCGATGTGAAGACCGAAGAGGCGGATCTGGAGGATGTCTTCCTCGCGCTTACGAAATCTGCCTGAGGGGCACCCCGATGCGCATTCGTCCATTCGAGGAGCGTGATGCGGCGGATTGGGGCCGCATCTTTCATGCCGCCGTGCACGGGATCGGCGCGCGGGACTACACCCCGGCGCAATGCGCGGCCTGGAGCCCGGAGGAAGCGCCCGCCGATGTGATCCGGCTGCGCGCGAAGGATGGGCGACAGATCTGGGTCGCAGCGGATCAGGATGACGTGGCGCAGGGGTTCATCGAGCTGGAGCCGGATGGCCATATCGACTGTTTCTACATCGCCCCGGATCATGCGGGCACAGGCCTAGGCGCGTTGCTCTATGCTCGGCTTGAGGAAGAGGCCTTCGCACAGGGCCTGTCCGGACTTTACGTCGAGGCCAGCGAGGCCGCCCGCCGGTTCTTCCTGCGGCAAGGCTTCACCGATGAGGGGCGCCGCGATTTCCTGCGCCGGGGCGTGGCCATGCATAACTATGCCATGGGGAAAGCGCTGTAGACGCAAACCTGTTCGTCCGGCCGTCAGGCCGGGCAGCGCCCAACCCTCCCCCAGGGAGGGCGCGTTGCACCCACCCTGGGTCGGGCGCTGGCCTACTTGCATTCACTCTCGATCAATTCGCGCCTGATAGCAGTTGTTGCGGGCCGATCGGATGTGGATATAGGCGATGCGGGGATTGGCGAAGATCTCCTCGGCCTGTCCCATCATGCGCTCCGCCTCCACCACCGCGCCGGTGCCATAGACGATACGGTCATCCTGTCCGTAACCCTTGATCAGATAATCGGGAGAGCCTTGCAGCACCTCGGGCATCGCGTCCCCTTCGTGGCGGGAGCATTCCTCTGCACAAAGAAAAATCGGCCCGACCTCGGCATAGGGCTGCGGGTCTGGAAAGGGGCGGTGGGCGAGGATCAGCATATCGGCGCCTTCGGGGATGTAACGCAGGCAGTGGCGGCAGGGATTTCCGGCTCCATCTGATGTGCTGCGTTCCGGTGTTTGGCCGTTGGCATCAAGGCCTCCGGCCTGCAGGGCGCGGGCGGTGTCGGTGGAAAGGGCGGTGATTGTCAGCATCTCTGTCTCCTGTTCTGGCGCGACATTGCCCGCAGTGTCAGGGCGGTGGCGACCCGGATCCTGCGCATCCGGCTGATGGTGAAAGCAGGCAGAGGCTCCCGCCCGTTTCAAAACCGGCAGGGCCGGATTTTCCCCGGTTGGGCGTGGCGCGGATCCCCCTTCGGGCGGGATCCGCGGGGCGGCACCCTGTGGCGGAATGGGTGACTCGAAATAGGAACAAAACGTGAATATATACTGGGGGCATGTCTGTTGAATTCGCGATTCTGTCCAACTTCACCTTTCTCACCGGGGCGTCGCACCCGGAGGAGTATGTGGAGCGTGCGGTGGCGCTGGGGATTGAGGCGCTGGCGATCGCAGACGAGAATTCGGTGGCGGGGATCGTGCGCGCGCACAGCCATTGCCGCGATATTGCCCGGCGTGTGGCAGAGCGACAGGCCTGGGACCGGGACAATACGCCCATCGGGCCGCCCCGGCCTGCGGATGTGTCACCCGCGCCGTCCTTTCCGATTTATGCGGTGCCACGGCTGATCCCGGCAGCGCGGCTGGTGTTCGCCGATGCGCCGCCGCTGATCGCCTTGCCAGAGGATCGCATGGGCTGGGGGAGCCTGTGCCGACTGATCTCGGCTGGGCGGTTGCGGGCCGAAAAAGGCGCCTGTCATCTGGAACTGGCTGATCTTCTGGAGCAGGGCGAGCGGCTGCACCTGCTGCTCCTGCCACCGGCGGAACACCTGCCGGGCGGCGCGGGCGGATGGGCGCCGCATATAAAGGCGCTGACGCGCCGCTTTGCCGGGCGGATGCACCTGATGATGGCACCTGCTTATGATGGGCGGGATGGGCGTCGCTTTGCCCGGCTGGAAGAACAGGCAAACATGCTGAACCTGCCCACGATTGCCAGCGCCGCCCCGCGCATGCACCACGGGTCGCGCCGCCGCCTTGCGGATGTGCTCAGCGCCATTCGCCTGCGCTGCCGGGTCGAGGATCTGGGCCGCGCCGCCCTTGCCAATGGCGAACAGCGCCTGCGTGCACCGCATGAGATGCAGCGGATCTTTCGCGGGCATGAGGGGGCGCTGACCCGGGCGCAGGATCTCGCAGCGCGGCTCACGTTCTCGCTGGATGAGTTGCGCTATGACTATCCGGATGAGGGGCTGGAGGGTGAAACCCCGTCCGCGCGTCTGCGCCGTCTGGCAGAAGAGGGGCTGATCTGGCGCTATCCCGCAGGCGCGCCGCCAAAGGTGCGCGACATGCTGGAGCATGAGCTGACCCTGATCGCCCGTTTGAAATACGAGCCTTATTTCCTGACCGTGCGCGACATCGTCGATTTCGCGCGTTCGCGCGGGATCCTGTGTCAGGGGCGCGGCTCGGCTGCGAATTCGGTGGTGTGTTATTGCCTGGGCGTCACCTCGGTCAGCCCGGAAACCGGCACCATGGTGTTTGAGCGCTTTGTCTCCGAGGCCCGCGATGAGCCGCCCGACATCGATGTGGATTTTGAGCATGAGCGCCGCGAGGAGGTGATCCAGTGGATCTATGACCGCTATGGTCGCCACCGGGCGGGGCTCTGCGCGACGGTGATCCATTACCGGGGCAAGCGCGCCATCCGCGAGGTGGGCCGCGCCATGGGGCTGAGCGAGGATACCATTGCGGCCATGTCCTCGCAGCTGTGGGGCAGTTTTGACCGCAGCGGCGGCGGCGATGCCCGCCTGCGCGAGATCGGACTGGATCCCGACGCGCCCCGCCTGCGCCAGACGCTGGATCTGGTGGGGCAGATCATCGGCTTTCCGCGGCACCTTAGCCAACACGTCGGTGGTTTCATCATCACCGCGGGTCGGCTGGACGAGTTGGTGCCGATCGAGAACGCCACCATGGAGGGGCGCACGGTTATCTGCTGGGACAAGGACGATATCGATGCGCTGGGCATTCTCAAGGTCGATGTCTTAAGCCTTGGCATGCTGACCTGCATCCGCAAGGCCTTTGACCTGATGCGGCAGCATCACCGGTTGGATTACGCGCTGGCGACGCTGCCGCCCGAGGATCCGGCGGTCTACGACATGCTGTGCCGGGCTGACAGTATCGGCGTTTTTCAGGTCGAAAGCCGGGCGCAGATGAATTTCCTGCCCCGCATGCGGCCGCGCAATTTCTACGATCTGGTGATCGAGGTGGCGATCATCCGCCCCGGCCCCATTCAGGGCGATATGGTGCATCCCTATATCCGCCGCCGCAATGGCGAGGAGCCGGTGGAGTTCCCTTCCGATGCGTTGGGTGAGGTGCTGGGCAAGACCATGGGCGTGCCGTTGTTTCAGGAGCAGGCGATGCAGATCGCCATGGTGGGGGCGGGCTTTACCCCCGAACAGGCCGACCGGTTGCGCCGTTCGCTGGCGACCTTCAACAAGCACGGAAATGTGTCGGAATTCCGCAGCCTGTTCCTGCGCGGCATGGCGCGCAATGGCTATGATGCGGAGTTTTCCGAGCGCTGCTTTTCCCAGATCGAAGGCTTTGGCGCCTATGGCTTTCCCGAAAGTCACGCTGCC
Source organism: Phaeobacter sp. CC-HEC084 (assembly GCF_059429255.1). Classification (NCBI taxonomy): domain Bacteria; kingdom Pseudomonadati; phylum Pseudomonadota; class Alphaproteobacteria; order Rhodobacterales; family Roseobacteraceae; genus Phaeobacter; species Phaeobacter sp. CC-HEC084. The sequence goes on along the minus strand of NZ_JCAIJQ010000004.1, from coordinate 262,061 downwards.
AGTTTCGCGCTCTTGGTCTATGCCTCGGCCTGGATCAAATGCCACCATCCGGGGATCTTTGCCTGCGCGCTTTTGAATTCGCAGCCGATGGGGTTCTACGCGCCCGCGCAGATCGTGCGGGACGCCCGCGCTCATGGGGTGGAGGTGCGCCCCATCTGCATCAACGCCAGCTACTGGGACAACGTGATGGAGCCGGACGGGCAGGGCGGGCTGGCGCTGCGCCTTGGCTTCCGACAGATCAAAGGGCTCAGCGACGAGGATGTCAGCTGGCTCACGGCGGCGCGCGGCAATGGCTATACTGAGGTGCAAGACGTCTGGCGCAAGGCGGGCCTGCCGCCGCCGGTGATCGAACGACTGGCCGAGGCCGATGCCTTTGCCGTGCTGGGGTTGTCGCGTCGTGAGGCGTTGTGGCAGGCCAAGGCGATCACCGCCAAGAAACCCCTGCCGCTGTTCGAGCGCGAGTTGGAAGGTGAGGCCATTGATGAACCTACTGCCCATCTGCCGCAGATGACTCTGGGCGAAGAGGTGGTAGAGGATTACGTCGCCATGCGCCTGTCTTTGCGTGCCCATCCCGTTGCGCTGCTGCGGCATATCCTGACGCCAGAGGGGTAAGCGGCACCGAGCCAGGGATCGCGCCCGACCTTGGGTGGGTGCAAAGCGCCCTCCCATGGGGGGAGGGTCGGGCGCGGCCCTCACGCTTACCTGCGCCCTTTGCCACATCTGGCGCTAACGGCGGTTTCCCATTTCGCGGCAAGCCTGTAGAAGGCCTCTCAACGCTGACACAGCCCGACCATGGCGGAGATGAACCGATGAGCAGACCCAAACCCGTTGTCCCCAAACCTGTCGTACTCTGTATTCTTGATGGCTGGGGCGCCGGGGAGCCGGGGGTGGCGAATGCGCCCTATCTGGCCAAGACGCCGACCTTTGATGCGATCATGGAAAAAGGCCCCACCGCGCGGCTGATCACCCATGGGCCGGATGTGGGTCTGCCTTCGGGGCAGATGGGCAACTCCGAGGTCGGCCACACCAATATCGGCGCCGGCCGGGTGGTGGCGATGGATCTGGGCCAGATCGACCTTGCGATCGAGGACGGCTCTTTCTTTGACAATGCTGCTTTGCAGGAGTTCATCGCCAAGCTGAAGAAAACCGGCGGTGCCGCGCATTTGATGGGGCTGGTCTCGGACGGGGGGGTGCATGGGCATATCACCCATATCCTGGCGGCGATCAAAGCGATCCGCGACGCAGGCGTGCCGGTCTGGCTGCACGCCGTCACGGATGGCCGTGACGTGGCCCCGAAATCGGCCTTTGGTTATTTCGAGGAACTGAAGGAAAAGATGCCCGAAGGTGCCCGCGTGGCCACGGTCACGGGGCGCTATTATGCCATGGACCGAGACAACCGCTGGGAGCGGGTCAAGGAAGCCTATGACGCGATGATCAAGGGCGAGGGGCGCAGCGTGCGCGATGCCCACGACGCGGTGGATCACGGCTATAACCAGTCGGAAACTGATGAATTCATTAGCGCCAGCGTGGTGTCGGGCTACACGGGCGCACAGGATGGGGATGGCTTCTTCTGCCTCAATTTCCGCGCCGACCGCGCGCGCGAGATCCTGCGCGCTATCGGAGAGCCGGGCTTTGCCGACTTCGACACCGGGCCGCGCCCCGATCTGGCAGGGCTGCTGGGGATGGTGGAATATTCCGATGGGCACAATGCCTATATGACCACCTGCTATCCCAAGGCGCCCATCGTCAACACGCTGGGGGAATGGGTTGCGAAACAGGGGCTCACCCAGTTCCGCCTGGCCGAGACCGAGAAATACCCACATGTGACCTTCTTCCTCAACGGTGGCAAGGAAGAGCCGGAGGTGGGCGAGGACCGTTACATGCCGAAATCGCCCAAGGTCGCGACCTATGACCTGCAGCCTGAAATGTCGGCGCCCGAGGTGACCGAGAAATTCGTCGAGGCGATCGAGAAGGGCTATGATCTGATCGTCACCAATTACGCCAACCCCGATATGGTCGGCCACACCGGCGATATTCCGGCGGCGATCAAGGCCTGCGAGGCGGTGGATCAGGGGCTGGCCAAGGTCGTCGCGGCGCTGGAAAAGGCGGGCGGCGCCATGCTGGTGACCGCGGACCACGGCAATTGCGAAGTGATGATTGACCCAGAAACCGGCGGCGCCCACACTGCCCATACCACCAATCTGGTGCCGCTGGCGCTGGTCGGCGGCCCCGAAGGCGCAACGCTGCGCAACGGGCGGCTGGCGGATCTGGCGCCGACGCTGCTGGAGTTGATGGGCCTGCCGAAACCGGATGAGATGACCGGAGAGAGCCTGCTTGCATGATTGACCGTGCCTTTCGCCTGATCCCGGGGCTGGCCCTGTGCCTGCTGATGGCCGCACCGCTGCGCGCCGAGACGGCAGCTGCCCGCGCCGCGCGGGAGGCCGCCGCCCAGCTGGAGGCAGCAACGCTGCGGATGGAACAGGCCGATGGCGCCCGCGACCGGGTCAAGGCGCTGAGCGAGGCGATCCATGCCTATGAAGCCGGTCTGGCTGCCATGCGGGACGGGCTGCGCGGCGTGGCACGGCGGGAAACCCAGCTCACCGCGCAATTGCAGTCGCGCGAAGGCGAAATTGCCGAGCTGCTGGGGGTCATCCAGACAATTGAAACCTCCTCACCGCCGGTACTGATGCTGCATCCGTCGGGGCCTTTGGGCGCGGCGCGCTCGGCGATGATGCTGGCCGAGGTTGCACCGGGGCTCAACGCGCGGGCCAAGGCGCTGCGCGCGGATCTGGAAGAGGTGCAGACCCTGCGCCTGTTGCAGCAGGCGGCGGCGGGCAAGCTGGAAGAGGGGCTGAGCGGCATCCAGCAGGCGCGCACCGCGCTTTCCACCGCGATTGCCGACCGCACCGATCTACCACGGCGGTTTACCGAGGATCCGATGCGCACGGCGGTGCTGATCTCCTCGACCGAGACACTGTCCGGCTTTGCCAGCGGGCTGTCGGAAATTGCCGACGGTGCGGTGATCGAAAGCCGCGCCGACATCAGCGATCTGCGCGGCGATCTGCCGCTGCCGGTCGAAGGGCTGGTGCTGCGCGGCTATGGCGACCGCGATGCCGCCGGGATTGCCCGTCCGGGCCTGCTGGTTGCGGCCCGTCCGCGGGCGCTGGTGACCAGCCCCACGGCGGCGACGATCCGCTATCGCGGGCCGCTGCTGGATCTGGGCAACGTGGTGATTCTGGAACCGCAGCCGGACACGCTGTTTATCCTGTCAGGGCTGGCAGAGGTTTATGGCACTGCCGGTCAGGTCATTCCCGAAGGCACCCCGGTGGGTTTGATGGGCGGTCAGACCCCGCAGGCTGGTGCGATTTTGTCACTAAGCGGTGAAGGGGGTGGAACTGACCGCACAGAAACGCTCTATATAGAAGTCAGAATGGACAACAGTCCGGTGGACCCGGAAACGTGGTTCCGCACCGGAAAAGGTGGATGAAGGTTTCATGAAAAAATTTGCGATGGCCGCATTTGGCGGCACGCTGGCAGGGATCGTTGCAACAACCTATGTCGCTGGCCCGCTGCTGGCGCAGGAAAGCGCCCGCGAGACGACGGTCTATGAACAGCTGGACCTGTTCGGTGACATCTTTGAACGGATCCGCTCCCAATATGTCGAAGAGGTCGACGAGAAAGAGCTGATCGAAGCTGCCATTGGCGGCATGCTCTCCTCGCTGGATCCGCACTCCAGCTACCTGTCGCCCGACGACGCCGCCAATATGCAGGTGCAGACGCGCGGTGAATTCGGCGGTCTCGGCATCGAGGTCACCCAGGAAGAGGGCTTCGTCAAGGTTGTCTCGCCCATCGATGGCACCCCCGCCGATGAGGCTGGGATCGAAGCGGGCGATTTCATCACCCATGTGGATGGCGAAAGCGTCCTCGGCCTGTCGCTGGACGAAGCGGTGGAAATGATGCGCGGCCCGGTCGGCTCCGAGATCATCATCACAGTGGTGCGCGAAGGCGAGGCGGAACCCTTTGACGTGTCGATCATCCGCGACACCATCAAACTGACCGCCGTGCGTGCCCGCACCGAAGGCGACACTGTCGTGATGCGGATCACCACCTTCAACCGTCAGACCACGCCGAACCTGGAATCCGGTCTGAAAGAGCAGATCGAAGCCGCCGGTGGCATCGACAATGTGAACGGCATCGTTCTGGATCTGCGCAACAACCCGGGCGGCCTGCTGACCGAGGCGATCCAGGTGGCCGACAGCTTCCTTGAAACCGGAGAGATCGTATCGACCCGTGGCCGCAACCCGGAAGATGGCGAACGCTTCAACGCGACGCCGGGCGATCTGTCCGGCGGCAAGCCGATCGTGGTTCTGATCAACGGCGGCTCTGCCTCTGCGTCAGAAATCGTCGCGGGCGCGCTGCAGGATCACCGCCGCGCCATCGTGGTGGGTACCAAATCCTTCGGCAAAGGCTCGGTTCAGACCGTGATGCCGCTGCGGGGCGATGGCGCCATGCGCTTGACCACTGCGCGCTATTACACGCCGTCGGGCCGGTCGATCCAGGCGTTGGGCGTCAGCCCCGACATCGTGGTCGAGCAGCCTCGCCGTCGTGTTGGCGAGGAAGAAGAGGAAAGCTCGGTTGCAAACCGCTCCCGCTCCGAAGCGGACCTGCGCGGGCGTCTCAACAACGACAGCCTGACCGAGGATGAAATCCGCCAGATCGAAGAAGACCGCGCCAAGGCCGAAAAGGCCGCCGAGCTGCGCGAACAGGATTATCAGCTGGCCTATGCCATCGACATCCTGAAAGGTCTGTCGGCGCTGGGTCCGAACGACTGATCCTTAATCCACCTGATTGTCCAAAGGCCGCTCCATCCGGGGCGGCCTTTTTCAATGGTTTTGTTGTGCAGGCGTAAGCCCCTGAGACCGGATGTCTGGTTTCGGGGGCTGAACCCGTCCGCTGTCAGGGCGTCACTTCAAATCGGTGAAGATCTGCGAAGCAACACCAGCCTCAAGCAGGGCTGCCCTGATCTCATCGATTGCATTGATGTCGGCTGAACTGACGATGACCACGTCATTGACCACCAGCGAATAGAGCGGCGCGTCGGGCGCAAGGTTTGCCAGATATTTCTCTGCCGCCAGCTGAGACTTCGGCCCCCATTTGCCGTCGTAGGCCACGCCAATCGTGTATTGCGCGTCCATGGTCATTTCCTTGCTCACGGGTTTGCCGTCGTTCAGATCCAGCAAGACCTTCTGAAGCTGCGCGTCATCGGTGATGCGGTCCGGAATGAAGACATTGGTGCAGGTCTCGACTTCTCTGTATTTGGTGACGGTGTTCTTGCTGGTTTCATTGGCGATGGCGCCGCCAACAATTGCGCCGACGGCAGCGCCGGCATTCTTGTCGGTCACCACCTTGCCGATCACGCCGCCAACAATCGCCCCGCCAATGACCTTTTCGGGACTGCCGCCTTTGACGGTCTCCTGATACGGCACCATCTGGGTTTCGCATCTTGTTTCGTATGAACCGGCAAATGCCTGGGATGCCATCAGAACAGCTGTCGCTGCTGTCGCCAAAAGTTTCATGTCACTTTCCTCCTTATGCAGGCAGCATGGTCTTGCCTCTGCATCATATGACCATCAGCCGTTCACCGTCTGGCCAGGCACAGGCTTTGCCGGGGATCCAGTCGGTATTCCCGAACTCCCTATAAAATAAGTGTGCGCTCAACTGTTATTCAATATCATGGGCAGATTCTCCGTGTGCCTAGGCCCGAGGTGCGCGATTCAGGAGAGAGGCTGGTATCCTCCGTTTCCTTGCACTTGATGAGAAGAGATGCCCGGAAACCGGCGGCAACTGGCACCGGTCTGCGTTAGGGTAGGGCATGATGTTCGACCTGCCTGATTCCGAAACGCTTTATGCGGCGCTGCTGGCGCGTGATGAAACCTATGAGGGGCGTGCCTATGTGGGCGTGACCTCGACCGGGATCTTCTGCCGCCTCAGCTGCCCGGCGCGTAAACCAAAGCGTGAGAACTGCCAGTTCCACGCAACACCCGGCGCCTGTATCGAGGCCGGGTTCCGTCCCTGCAAACGCTGCACGCCGCTGGCGGCGGCAGCCGGGGAGGATCCGATGGTTCAGAAGCTTCTGGCGGCGCTGGAGGAGCGCCCCGCCTATCGTTGGCGCGAAGCGGATGTGGCGCGCATGGGGTTTGATCCCTCCACTGTTCGGCGCAGTTTCCGGCGCCATTTCGGGATGACCTTCCTGGAAATGGCCCGCCAGCGACGCTTGCGCGAAGGGTTTACCACGCTCAAGGCCGGAGAGCCGGTGATTGCCGCCCAGATCGAAGCGGGATTTGAGTCCCCTTCAGCCTTTCGCGCGGCCTTTGCCCGGCTGACAGGGCTGGCGCCGGGCAGCTTCCGGCAGGATGCGCTGCTGCTGGCGGATTGGATCGACACGCCGCTGGGCGCGATGATCGCGGTCAGCTGCCCGCACCGGCTGCATCTGCTGGAATTTGCTGACCGCAAAGCGCTGCCGCGGGAAATGGCCCGTCTGCAAGCTTCGCAGCCCGGCGGTATCGGCTTTGGACGGCCTGCGCCCACCCAGCAGGTCGCTGAAGAACTGCAGCGCTATTTCAGCGGTGACAGCGCCTGGTTTGAAACGCCGATTGCGTTGCATGGAAGCGCCTTTCAGCGCGAGGTCTGGGATTACCTACGGGCCATTCAGGCAGGAGAGACCCGCAGCTATTCCCAGATTGCGCAGGAGCTTGGCCGCCCTTCGTCCAGCCGTGCGGTAGCGCGGGCCAATGGCAGCAACCAGCTGGCGCTGGTGGTGCCCTGTCACCGGGTGCTTTCGGCGGATGGCAACTTGACTGGCTATGGCGGCGGATTGTGGCGCAAACAGCGGCTCATTGAAATCGAAGCCGACCTTGCAAAGCGTGCACGGCCTCAAGCGGTTTCCACGCAGTGACGCCGAAAGGCGCGTTTCAGCATATCAAGCTCGGCCCGGAGCAGCTCCACTTCGCAGCGCATATCCTCGGCTGCCACATCACCGCCGATCAGGGTGAAATGCGCCAGCGTCTGGTCCGCCGCCGCGTCGGTGATGACAAAACTGTGCACCCCATCGGCGATGGCTTCGGTGGGTACGGTGATGACCAGCTCCCATTCGCCGTCGCGGCTGCCTTCGCTGAGCGCGACCTGTTCAACCGGCTGATCCAGATACAGAACCCGGATGTCCGGCGGCGTCCCCGTGACGGGGGCGTTGCTGATCCGGCCTTCCCATTTGCCATTGCGAAAGCGGATCTTGGTGACGGTCAGGTCGCTCATGTCACGGGTCCTCAGAGGTTGGCGCGGCGGTGGCGCGCAAAAGTCAGGTCGCGCAAGACCACCTGGTTCATGTCCGGTGCTTCGAAAATCAGGTCCAGCCAGATATTCTCGATGCGCTTTTCGTTGAGGTTGGAATAGGCAAGATCGTATTCCACAGTCACCTTGCGGTCGCCCAGCGGCAGCTCGCGCACGATCTGTTCGGTGTTGGGGCCATGGCTGATGTTGAGCCGGGCAAAGATTTCCAGCGGCTTCTCGGTTTCGATGATGCTGTCGACCCGGATCAGATGTTGCCGGGTCAGCCCGCTGCCCGCGTTCTTGGGCAGGGCGATCACCAGTGACAGGAAGGAACCATCGAAACTGAACACATCCATACGCAGGCCAAAGGGTGCGAGGTCTTCTTCACGGGTGTTACGCAGCTGGCGCAGGGTCAGCTCGGAATAGCTGCAATCGTGGAACATCTGCACATCCTCGCCCAGCTTGGCCTTGGACGGGACCGAGGACAGACCAGCGACCGGCAGCGGCCCGCGCCAGGGTTCGGGGCGCCAGGACCAATCGGTGCCATGCGGGCGCGCAAAGGAGGAGGAGCCGATCTGCGGCAGGGCGAGACGTCCGTCCGCAACATGGATCAGCTGGTCCAGCTCGGTCTTGAGTTGTCGCGCCTCGGTGCGTTGGCGGCGCAATTCGGTCAGGGGAATGCTGCCAGCTCCTGCAACGATCCGGCGCCAACGGCGCAAGGCGCGGCGGTGCAGCAGTTTGTCCAGGATCCTGCTCATGACTTCGGTTGCCCTGCCTTTATCGTTGCCGTGGTGGTGTTGCGGTTGGTGCCTGCGCCAATCTAGCCCTGCAACATCAGTCAAATAAACCGGCAATCCGCTTTCTTAGGGAGAGTTTTCCGCCACTGTCACCTTCGGGCGCGCCTGCATGACTGGCCCGGGCATCAGGGCGGGCGACGGGACGCAATGCGCCTGAGGCGGTGCGGCGGGGGCTGCGATCTGCCGGGGCGCGTTGTGCGACTTCCTCGGGGGCGGGTTCTGGTCGCGATGCTTCCCGTGTCAGCTCCGCCATCTGCTCCAGCAGTGCAGCGCCGCGCTCGGTCAGCAGGGGGCTTTTTGCCGGGGCATAAAGCGCCAGCACGATCACGTGACCCTCCAGCACCATGGCGCCGCGCCAATGTTCGGGGCTGGCTCCGGCGGCGCTGTGTCCCGGCATATCCAATTTAACCAGGGGCAACGGGCCATTTTCGCGGCGGGCGACGATATGGGCGCCGGGCGTGCTGGCTGCCAGATCGGAGACCGATGGCACTCTGCCTTTGGCCGGAAGTTCGCCTAAGGTTGCGGTGATAACGCCCGCGTTGCGATTGCCAAAGAAACCTGGCCCGCCCAGCAGGTCACAGCGCGGCAGCAGGGCGAACCCGTCTGCCGCATCGCGCCGCAGCATCTTGGGGTCAAAGCAATAACCTCGTGGCGCCGCAAGCACCACCTCGGCGCCCTGCATGCGGACCTCTGTCAGCCTGGAAGGCGTACCTGTGCCACCGGGCGCCGCAAAGGAAAATCCGCCGCCGGGCACCTGGCCGCAGGCGCTGAGCAGGGCGCTGAGACCGAGCGCAGCAATGCCCAGACGGGGTTGCGGGCGCTGCTGCGCGCAGGGCATGCTGTCCCGCCGCGCAGAGCACATTGTCCTGATCGTGCCTGTGACAGCCGTCATGATTGCTTTGTCGCGCAGATCCCCTGCTCCCCCCGGCATCAGATTATCGTTATCCTGCGTTTACAAAAGGGATAAAGACCTGAAACACTTACGACAAGAGTGAACACCCGCCCGAGGGGTACCTTGCCAAGGCGCAGCCAGATGCATAGTTACGCAGGATTCTTTCAGACCGGCACAGGCCCGGCCGTGGCACAGGTATCACGATGAAACGTCCGACGCCCATGGGGGCGGGCAGCGGGCCGCTTAAGCGCCCGCAGGATCTGCCCGCGACTCTCTTTTCTTTTATCTGGGCGTATTCGCGCCGTCAGCAGCTGGTCTTGCTGGCGCTGACGGTCTTGACCTTTCCGTTTCTCTACGCCTCGCTGGAGCTGCCCAAGCGGATCATCAACGACGCCATCGGGGCCGAAACGCCTGTCATCATGGTCTGGGGCCAAGATATCGCTCAGGTGGAATACCTGCTGATCCTGTGCTTTGGCTTCCTTGCAGCGGTGGTGATCGGCGGCATGATGAAGATGCGGCTCAACACGCTGAAGGGGATCGTGGCCGAACGCCTGCTGCGGCGGCTGCGCTACACGCTGATCAACCGGATGCTGCGGTTCCCGAAACCCTATTTCCGCACCACCAGCCAGGGTGAGCTGGTGTCGATGATCACTTCCGAAAGCGAACCCATGGGCGGGTTGATGGGGGATGCGGTGGCGCAGCCGGTGTTCCAGCTGGGGCAGATGCTGACCATCGTGGCCTTCCTGTTCATGCAAAGTGTTTGGTTCGGGCTGGTCTCGATCGCGCTGATCCCGCTGCAGGCCTGGCTGATCCCGATGTTGCAGCGGCAGATCAACCTGTTGAACAAGGACCGCATCCAGGAGGTGCGGATGCTGGCCTCGGAAATCGGAGAAACCGCTGCCGGGATGAGCGATCTGCGCGCCAATGGCGGCTGGCGTTACCGGATGGCACAGGTGTCGGACCGGCTGGGGCGTCTGTTCGAGATCCGCCGCCGGATCTACACCAAAAAATACTTCATGAAGTTCCTCAACAACCTGATCGGCCATATGACACCCTTCGTGTTTTATTCGGCCGGCGGGGTGTTGGCGATCCGGGGCGATATCACGGTGGGCGCGTTGGTGGCGGCGCTGGCCGCTTACAAGGATCTGTCGGCCCCGTGGAAGGAACTGCTGACCTATTACAATCAGGTGCAGGACATGAGTCTGCGCTGGAAAATCATGCTGGAGCGGTTCGCGCCGCGCGGCATGATCGATGCCGAGCTGATCGAAGGCGAGCCGAGCGAGATCCCGCATCTGCGCGGCGATATCGAGTTGCGCAATGTCTCGGTGCGCGATGCCGACGGGACGGTGGTCCTGCAGGATATTTCGCTGACCATTCCGGCGGGCGCCCGCGTTGCGGTCAAAAGCACCAGTGACGCAGAGCGTGCGGCGTTCGGCCAGTTGCTGGTCCGTGAAACCTTGCCGTCGCAGGGCAGCATTCAGGTCTCGGGGCACCGGCTCGACAGCCTGCATCAGGGGGTGATCGCGGCCCGGATCGGCTATGCCTATTCGCATCCCTATCTGTTTTCGGGATCACTTGGCGACAACGTGCTGATGCCGCTGCGCAGCCGCCCGGGCAAGATCAGCCGGGATCAGGCCACCCTTCGCAAACAGGTCGAATCCAAGCGCGCAGGCAACAGTGGCGATCTTCTGGAGGCGGATTGGGTCAATCCCGAATTGGCAGGGCTGGGATCCGAAGGCGATGTGCGCGATTGGTGGTTCCAACTGATCGAGGCAATGGGCATCGACGAGCAGTTGTTCCAGCGCACCCTGCACGCGCGGTTCCAGGATGGCACCCACCCGGCGCTGGTGCAGCATATCATCCGCCTTCGCCCGCTGATCCGTGAACGGCTGGAGACCGAAGGTCTGGATGATGCCGTCCACCATTTCGACCCCGAACGGTTCAACCCTGCCATGCCACTGGCGGGCAACCTTTTGTTTGCGGCGCCGTCGCGCGACATCCCGGTCGAAGAATTGCTGGCACCGGACGGGCTGTTGCTGCGACTGGTACGCGAGCAAGGGCTGACCGGGGAAACCATGGGGATCGGTCTTGGCGTGGTGGAAACCCTGATCAAGACCTTTGGACGCGAAGATATCGATCACCCGCTGTTCCAGCGGCTTGGCCTTGAAGAAGATCTCTATCGCCGGATTTGCAGCGCTGCCGAACGCTATGCCGCGCAGGGGGCTGATGATCTGCCCGAGGCAGAGCAGGCGCTGCTGATGACAGTGCCGTTCCTTTTGACCGAAGAGCAGATCGGCAGCGGGCTACCGGCCGGGTTCAAGGAACGTATCCTGAAAATCCGCCAGAGTCATGCGGCGCAGTTGATCGCCCAGACCGGCGGCTTGTTCCGACCTCTGGATCGGAAATCCTACTTTCCGCGGCTGACGGTTCTTGAAAATGCTCTCTTCGGCAAGATCTCGCTGCGGGCTGGGGCGCGGGCAGCGCAGGTTGAATCGCTGGTGGCCGAGGTGCTGGATACCCACGGGCTGCGCAAACGGCTGGCGTTGATCCTTTACGATCTGCCAACCGGACTGGGCGGATCGCTGCTGGAGCCGGTGTTTCAGGAACGGGCCGCCTTTACCCGCGCCGCGATCAAACGGCCGGACATTCTGATCCTGGACAAGGTGCTGGCCAGCCACACGGCGGAAAACCGGCTGCGTACACGCGAAAAGCTGCGCGATCTGATGCCGCAGACCACGATGATCTTCATGGAAGACACCATTCAGCACCCGGAGCGCTACGATCTTTATGTCGAAATCCGCGATGGCCGGATCGACGGGGTCGAGCGGCGCCCACTGGGCAGCCCGGAAGGCGCCGCCGCGGCCGATTTCTCTGCCAAGTTCGATATCATCGCCGCAACCGAGCTGTTCTCGCAGCTGGATGCGCGCAACCAGCGTCTTCTGGCATTTTCGGCTGGCTGGCACGAGGTTCCGGCCGGGGAGATGGTTTTTTCCCACGGCGACAGCGGTGATGCAGTGTACCTGTGCCTGTCGGGCCGGGCCGATCTGACCTTCCCCGATGCGCCCGCCGGGGCGCCGCCGGTGACGGTGATCGAACCCGGGCGGCTGATCGGGGATCTGGCGGTGATTCTGGATCAGCCGCGGACCATGAACCTGCACGCCACCGAGGATTGCCGTTTCCTGCGCATCGGTGCTGCGGAATACCGCGCAGTGATCGAAAGCGATATCAACGTCGCGCTGCGCTTGTTAGAGACGGTGGCGGGTAATCTGGCAACTGCCCGGGACAAAATGGTGTCCATTGCCCACCAAACGGACGGTACGATCAGTGAAGACAGACCTCGGAAGGATGCGGATCCGAATGCTGAATAGACAGAATTATTCTGCCCATGAGGCGCTGGTGCGCAGCGCTCGCAGGAAACCGCAGCTGTGGCGGCTGGGGCTTGGGCTAGTTCTGATCTACCTCATCAGCTTTGCCCTGTCCTCGATAGTGCTGCCGCTGCTGGCGGCGCTGTTCCCCGGCGTCTGGCTGCAGGGGCTGCGCGATGGCAGCACGCCGGGGGCGATGCTGGTGCTTCTGGGCGGGTTCCTGTTCATCACCGTGGGCGTGGCGCTGTGCGCGCGGCTGCTGCAGGATCGGTCCTTCCTGTCGGTCGTGGGTCATCCGAGACCGCTGGTCCGGCAGTTCATCCGGGTTAGCTTGTACCTTCTGGCGCTGGGCATCGCCCTGTCGCTGCTGCCGCCCTATGACATGGGGGAACCGCTGCAGCCCAATCTGGAACCGGGGTTGTGGCTGTCGCTGTTGCCGGTGTCGCTGCTGGTGGTGCTGATCCAGACCAGTGCAGAGGAAATCGTCTTTCGTGGCTATATCCAGCAGGGGCTTGCGGCGCGCTTCAAAAGCCCGGCGGTCTGGATCCTTGGCCCGTCGGCTCTGTTCGCGCTGGGCCATTACCTGCCGGCCGAGGCCGGAGAGAATGCGCTGTTGATCACCCTCTGGGCCGGGGTGTTCGGCTGCATGATGGCGGACCTGACCGCGCGGGCGGGCACGCTGGGGCCTGCCATCGCGGTGCATTTCTTCAACAACGTCACTGCGCTTCTGGTCTTTGCCTCTCCCACCAGTCTGTATGGACTGTCGCTCTACCTGATGCCCTATGAAATGTCCGATGGCGCTGCGCTGCGCCCCTGGCTGGCGGTCGACTTTGCCATGATGCTGGTGACATGGCTCACGGCGCGGCTTGCGATACGCCGCTGATTGCATTTGTGCGCAATGAGTCTTATCTGAGGGGCCAAACAGCCCCTACAGAGGCACGATATGAACTGGATCACCAACTACGTCCGGCCGCGGATCAACTCGATCTTCTCGCGCCGCGAAGTCCCAGAGAACCTGTGGACCAAGTGCGATGAGTGCGGCACCATGCTGTTTCACCGCGAGTTGAAGGACAATCTGAACGTCTGCACCAACTGCGGCCATCACATGCACATCACCCCGCGGGACCGGTTCACGGCCCTGTTCGACGGCGGTGTGTTCAGCGAGGTCGAGGTGCCCGAGCCGCTGGCAGACCCGCTAAAGTTCCGCGACCAGAAGAAATACCCAGACCGCATGAAGGCGGCGCAGAAGAAAACCGGCGAAAAAGAGGCCATGCTGGTCGCCGCGGGTGAAATGGGCCGCACGCCCATCGTGGCGGTGGCGCAGGATTTCTCCTTCATGGGCGGCTCCATGGGCATGTATGTGGGCAATGCGATCATTGCCGCCGCCGAAGAGGCGGTGAAACTGCATCGGCCCCTTATCCTGTTCTCTGCCGCAGGCGGTGCCCGCATGCAGGAAGGCATCCTGTCGCTGATGCAGATGCCGCGCACCACCGTGGCGGTGCAGATGCTGAAAGAGGCAGGTCTGCCCTATATCGTCGTTCTGACCCACCCCACCACCGGTGGTGTGACCGCCTCTTATGCGATGCTGGGCGATGTGCAGATCTCCGAACCCAATGCGCTGATTTGTTTTGCAGGCCCCCGGGTGATCGAGCAGACCATCCGCGAAAAACTGCCCGAAGGGTTCCAGCGCGCGGAATACCTGCTTGATCACGGCATGTTGGACCGGGTGACCCCGCGCACCGAGCTGCGTGAGGAACTGATCACCATCGTCCGCATGCTGATGAGCATGCCACCGCAGGTGCACGGCGATCTGCCTGCGCCGGAACCGGTTGCCGAAGAGCTGCCCGCGCCAGAGGTCGAAAACGACGCGGGATCTGCCGCAGCCGCAGAGGCCGATAGCAAATAGCCCTGTCATAGAAAGAAGCGCCCGCGCTGGGCGCTTTGCCGCGCCCGTCTGCCTGATCCGGCGGGCGGGCTTTTTCATCAGATCCGGTTCGGGAGCCACCCATGACCAAAGCGAGTTCCGACGCCATCCTCGATCGCATGATGGCGCTGCATCCCAAGATCATCGACCTGACGCTGGACCGGGTCTGGCGGCTGCTGGCGGCGCTGGATAACCCGCAGGACAGGCTGCCGCCGGTGATCCATATCGCAGGCACCAATGGTAAGGGATCGACCCAGGCGATGATCCGTGCAGGCCTCGAAGGGGCCGGAAAATCGGTGCACGCCTATACCTCACCGCATCTGGCGCGGTTTCACGAACGGATCCGTCTGGCCGGGGAGCTGATCTCGGAGGCGCATCTGAGTGAGGTGCTCGACGAGTGCTATGCCAAGAATGGCGGTGAGAATATCACCTATTTCGAGATCACCACCTGCGCTGCGCTGCTGGCCTTTGCCCGCACGCCTGCGGATTACACGCTGCTCGAAGTCGGACTTGGCGGGCGGCTGGATGCCACCAACGTGATTGGAAAACCCGCCCTGTCGGTGATCACGCCGGTGTCGATCGATCACGAACAGTTTCTGGGCAATACCCTGGCCAAGATCGCAGGTGAAAAGGCCGGGATCATCAAGCGCGGGGTGCCCGTCGTCGTCGGTCCGCAGGAGGATGAGGCGATGGAGGTGATCGAGGATGTCGCCGCTCGCCTTGGCGCGCCGCTGATCGCCCACGGTCAGCACTGGCACGTCTACGAGGAACGCGGGCGGCTAATTTTTCAGGACGAAGCCGGGCTATTGGACCTGCCGATGCCCGCACTGATCGGTGCGCATCAGGTGCAGAATGCGGGGATGGCTCTGGCCGCCCTGCGCCATCTGGGCGCGGATGAGGTGGCTTGTGAGGCGGCGATGGCGCGGGCTGAATGGCCTGCCCGGATGCAGCGGCTGAAGACCGGTCCGCTGGTGGAGGCTGCCGCGGGCGCCGAACTCTGGCTGGACGGCGGGCATAACGCGGCGGCGGGTCATGCGCTGGCGGATGTTCTGGCGGGGCTGCCGAACCGGCCGACGCATCTGATCTGCGGCATGTTGAACACCAAGGACGTGACCGGCTACATGGCGCCGCTGGTGCCGCATGTGGAGAGCCTGACGGCGATTTCGATCCCCGGTGAGGCGGCGACGCTGAGCGCTGAGGAAACCGAGGCAGCGGCGCAATCCGTCGGCATCACCGCAACCCGGGCCGAAGATGCCCTGTCGGCGCTGCAGGCAATCATCGCCAAAGATCCCTCCGCGCGGGTTCTGATCTGCGGATCGCTCTATCTGGCGGGCCATATCCTGCGCGAAAACGGCTGAGGGATTAGGCAAAGGCGGGCAGGGGCGCTCCCGCCCGTCTTCGATCTTGCGATCTCATCCCGTTGGGCGTGGCGCCGCTTGCGCGGCGCGGGGCAGGCTCAGCCGTCCTGTCCCCAATCCTTGTCTTGCATTTCCCGCAGGCGCGAGGCGGTGCGCTCGAACTCGAAGGCACCGTCGCCTTCGACGTATAGATATTCCGGCTCGGCCGCGGCGGTGCAGATCAGCCGCACCTGCGCCTCGTAGAGCGCATCGATCAGGGTGACGAAACGCTTTGCCTCGTTGAAGTTGCTGCGGGACAGGCGCGGGATATCCTCGAGCACCAGCACCTTCACCTCTTCGGCGATGGCCAGATAGTCGCCCGGCCCCAGCATTTTGCCGCAAAGGTCATAAAAACTAGCCCGTGCCACGCCATTCCTGAAACCGGGCAGCAGGACCTCGCGGCCCTTCACCTCAAGCGTCAGGGGTTGGGCATCACCGCCCGACAGATCCTCCCAGATGGCGCGGAGCTGGGCGCGGGAGTCGGCATTCACAGGCGAGAAATAGACCGGTGAGCCCTTGAGACGGTCCTGCCGGTAATCGACCGGGCTGACCATTTCCCAGACCTGCATCTTTTCCTTGATCAGATCGATGAAGGGCAGGAAGAGCTGGCGGTTGAGGCCGTTTTTGTAAAGATCATCCGGCACCCGGTTCGAGGTGGTGACCACGGTGACGCCTGCCTCGAAGAGGGATTCAAACAGCCGCCCCACGATCATCGCATCGGTGATGTCGGTAATCTGCATCTCGTCAAAGGCCAGAAGGCGCACCGACTCGGCGACCTCCTTTGCCACCGGCGCGAGGGCATCCTGCACGCCGCTCTGGCGCGCCTCGTGCATCTTGGCGTGGATCTCCTGCATGAAGGCATGGAAGTGCACCCGCCGCGCCGGGATCTCGTCCAGACTATCGACAAAAAGATCCATCAACATGGATTTACCGCGCCCGACGCCGCCCCAGAGGTAGAGGCCTTTGACCTCTTCCCGAGTAGCCTTGCGGAAGAGGCCCCGTTTCACCGGCGGGGCCATCAGCCCTTCGGCAATACGGTCGAATTCCGGCAGAACAGCTTGCTGCGCCGGATCCGGGCGGATCTGGCCTGCTTCGCTGCGGGTCTGATAAAGCGCGCTAACCTGGGTCATGGGGTCAGCCATAGCGCGCGGCGCGGGGGATGGGAAGATACGGGATTGTAGCTCATGTGCAGTGCTCTGTGTTAAGAGGCAAATACAATCACGGCAAAAAGCTATTTGTTGAGAATTTGCAGGGAAGGCAATTCAGTTGGTGAAAGACCCCGGTGGCGATAAAGAAAAAGAATGGATTGATAGTAGTCTTTCCCCAGACGCACCAGCGGCGGTTGCCCTGGAAGCCACCGTCAACGAATTGTTGCCCTACGCGCGCAACATTGCAAAAAGAGTGGAGGCATTACCCGAAACCCTAGCGAAAACACAAGATGCCTTGGAGGCCCAGCGCAAAAACATATCGGAGTTGAATGCTGATTTGCGACAGACAAAAGGCGGGCAAGTAGTTCTTCAAGAGCAACTTGAAGAAATTGAAAAAACGCTAGCAACTGCCCAATCGCGTTTCGCGTCGAGCGCAGATGAACATCACAAGAAGCTTCTGAAAGATTTTGATGAGAAGTTATTGGCTGCGGAGTCCGCCTTCACGGAACAACAGGCCATCCGCGAACCTGTGAACTTATGGGGGCAGAAGTTTAAGGAACACGCGCAGGCGAAACGTTTAAACCTTCGTCTCTTCATCGCCGGTCTTGTAGGTGCCGCGGTGTTTGTATGCGCGCTGTTGTATGTCTTGGCCTTCGACGCCGAGTTCGTTGAAATTCTTCTGGCGCCCATCGGCTGTGATCCAACGGTCGGGGGCAGTTCCTGTGCTGGTTTCAGTCTAAAGGGCACGTTGTTGACGGCTGGCGTCTTGACGCTGTTCACTCTGCTTCTTTGGTTTGTGCGCCTGCAAATGAAGCTCTACCTCGCCGAAAGGCACCTGGCACTTGATGCGCGTGAGAGGCAAGCTTTCGCTCAGTCGTATCTGGGGCTCGTTCGGGAAGGCGATGTTTCCGAGGAAGCTAAGGAACAGCGGGCATTGGTCTATGCGGCGCTGTTTCGACCGGCCAGCGACGGCACTGTAAGGGATGAAGGCGGAGTTGATCCTTCTGTGGCGGCGGCAATCTCCAAAATTCTGATGAGATAGGTCTGCAGCACATTCTCACATCAATTTTCCTTATGTGACTGCGCAGATTTCTTGAATTGACCCCGGGGCCGCAATGCCTACCGTCGCAGCTCTGATTTGAAAGGACCCGGCATGAGCAGCGCAGCGGCACAGAAAACACCCTTGTTCACCCCCGTATTGATCGTGGGCTGCGTGATCATCATGGTCAGCTTTGCGGTGCGCGCCTCGTTCGGGGTGTTCCAGATCCCCATCGCCGAGGAGTTCGGCTGGCTGCGCTCGGAATTCTCGCTGGCGATCGCGATCCAGAACCTCGCCTGGGGGATTGGGCAGCCGATCTTTGGCGCTGTTGCGGAAAAGATCGGGGATCGAAAGGCCATCATCCTTGGCGCGCTGGTCTATGCAGCGGGGCTGGTGCTGAGTGCAGGCGCGGTGACGCCGTTCCAGATGCAGGCCTATGAATGGCTGGTGGGCTTTGGCATTGCGGGCACCGGCTTTGGCGTGGTTCTGGCTGTCGTGGGGCGGGCCAGCTCGGATGAAAACCGCTCAATGTCGCTGGCGATTGTCACGGCGGCAGGCTCTGCCGGGCAAATCTTTGGCGCGCCCTGGGCGGAATGGATGCTGTCCTTCCTGACGTGGCAGACCGTGTTCCTGATCTTTGCTGGCGTGGTGCTGGCGCTGATCCTGACGCTGCCGCTTATGCGCGCGCCGCAGATGGCGAGCAAATCTGAGCTTGAAGAGAGCATGGGCACCATCCTGATCAAGGCCTTCAAGGATCCGTCCTATACGCTGATCTTCCTCGGATTCTTTAGCTGTGGCTATCAGCTGGCGTTCGTGACCGCGCATTTCCCGGCCTTCGTGACCGAGATGTGCGGGCCGATCATGCCGGGCGGCGCGCTCTATAGCCTCGGGATCACTTCGACCTCGGCGCTGGGGGCGGTTGCGATCTCGCTGATCGGGGCGGCAAACGTCGGCGGCACCCTGCTGGCGGGATATCTGGGCAACCGCTACTCCAAGAAATACCTGCTGGCGGCGATCTATACCGGGCGGACCATCGCGGCGGCGGCCTTTATCATGGTGCCGATCACGCCGACGTCGGTGATCGTCTTCTCCATCGTCATGGGGTCCCTGTGGTTGGCGACGGTGCCGCTGACGTCGGGCCTTGTCGCGCATATTTACGGGCTGCGTTATATGGGCACGCTTTATGGGATCGTGTTCTTCAGTCACCAACTCGGCAGTTTCCTCGGCGTCTGGCTGGGCGGGCGGATGTATGACGCCTATGGCGATTACACCTTCGTGTGGTGGATCGGTGTCGCCGTCGGGGCCTTCAGCGCCATCGTGCACCTGCCGGTGCGGGAACGACCGCTGGGCAGCGTAGCGGCGTGAGGTGAATGGAAACCGTCCTTGGCGAACTGATCGACTGGCTGCAGAAGCGTTTGAAACGCCGACCAGTGGTCATGTGGTCATTGGTTGCGATCATTTTTGGGGTGAGCTGCTGGCTGACCTGGCTTGAATGGGCGAGGTAAACACCAGAACCTCGCCTCGCCATGTCATTTCGGTAGCTCGGATCTATGAGCTGTCCTCAAGAAAGCCTGCCACGTCCAGCTCAACGGTTGCGTTTGTCGACAAGTGTCCGAGGTCCATGTCTTCCAACATCAAGACCAGCGCATCACCTCCGCTAGATTGCTGACGGCGCTTTGCGTGAATGCCACCAACAAAGAGTGAAATGGCCTCGTTCTCAACTTTACACGTTACCACATAGCCCTTGTTTGGCGTCATTCTGTCGATCAGGTCTGGGGGAACGTTCTCAGGCCAGATCAAGAATTGATCTGTGTGCCCATTGTGACCTTCAAGAAAGACACTTTCCCTGACCTTTAACCGCACGTCAGCCCTTCGCGCGCCATTTGTCCAGAATGTGACGGCTGGTCATCAGGTCCAGATGGGCGCCGCCGCCGTTCTTGAACAGGGTGATCGCCTCCGGGTCATAGGCCGGGAAACTGTCGAGGGAATAGAAATCCGCCAGCACATCGCCGCGCTGGATGACGCCTTCGGCCAGCGGGATCTTGAACTCACCGATGTGATCCAGCGTGGTGTCGAAGCTGTCGCAATAGATGCGCGCGCGGCAAAGCGCCTCGTCATCGGTTTCGCGCATGTCGGGGCGGTAGGCACCGATCAGGTTCAGGTGCTGGCCGGGTTTCAGCCATGCGCCCTGAACCACGGGGGTCGATGACATGGTGGAGGTGACGATGATATCGGCCGAGCGCACGGCGGCTTCAAGATCGGCGGCAACCTCGATCTGCGGATAGCTAGCCTTCATCTCTTCGGCCTTGGACTGGGTGCGGTTCCAGACCCGGATCTGGGCGCGGGGGTAGGCGGCGCCAAAGGCCTCGACCAGCGATCCGGCGACGGTGCCCGCTCCGACGATCAGGATGTCGCGGCTGTCGGGGTTGGCCAGACGCATGGCGCCAAGCAGGCTGTCGCCTGCGGTCTTCCACTTGGTCACCAGGTGGAAATCCACCAGCGCGTCCAGGGTGCCGTCCTGATCGGAGTAAAGACAGACCGCGCCATTGACCATCGGCTTGCCCGCCTTGGGGTTGCCGGGAAAGATCGTCGCCGTCTTTACGGCCAGCCCCATGCCATCGATCCAGGCGGATCGGCTGAGCAGCGTGTCGGGATCACGGTAGAGGAAAGTATCGCCGATTTCCGCCTTGGGCAGATTATGCCCCTTGGCCAGCGCCTCGGTGAAGCCGACCCAGTCCAGCAGGGCCTCGCCCTCTTTGAAACCGATGGATGGAATGCTCATTTTGCCTCCTCTGGGGTCAACAGCCCCTCTGCCACCAGGCGTGCGGCCCAGGTGTCGGGTGTGGTGAATAGATGGGTATGCCAGCCGCGTTGCGCGGCGGCGTCAATGTTTTCGGGGCGGTCATCGGTGAACAGCAGGCGCTCCGGCGCAATGCCTGTGTCGCGTTCCAGATGCGCGTAGATCTCGGGCTCGGGCTTGATGGTGCGCAGATCGCCCGACACGAAGGCCTGATCGAATTCATCGAAAAACGGATAGGTCTGGCGCGCCACCGCAAAGGTGCCGACGCCGAAATTGGTCAGGGCAAACACTGGGATGTCGCGGGCCTGTAGCGCTCGCATCAGTCGCACCGAGTGCGGGATCTCGGGAGAAGCCATTTCGATCCAGCTGTCGTGCCAGTGGCGGATTTCCTCGGACCACTCCGGGTGACGCTCGGCCAGCCCGTAGACCGAAGCGCGGAAATCATCGCCGCGGTCCACGCCCAGATTCATCCCGTGAAGGTCTACCTCGGCGAACAGCCTCTTGCGGCGCTCGGGGCCAAGGCGGGCGTCAAAGAAGGCCTCGGGGTTCCATTCGATCAGCACGCGGCCAATGTCGAAAACGACGGCGTCGATGGGCATCTGCTGCTTCCTGTTCCGTTACATTACCCGGCCGAGCGTGGGCGCGGGCGGGCCACCGGGCGGCTGCGCCGGGTTTCCCGCCAGACTGAAACAAGGCCGGCGCCGATGATCAAGGCCGAACCGGCCCAGACCGGCAGATCGGGCCATTCATCGAACACCAGAACGCCCCAGAGCACGGCCATCGGCATGGCGATATACTCAAACGGCGCGGCCAGTCCTGCTTCGTTCAGCCGGTAGGCCTGGCTGACCAGATAGCCGCCAACGGATCCGGCCAGTCCGACCCCGATGAACAGCCACCAGTCCTGAGGCGCGGGCCAGACCCAGGCGCGCAGGATGTAGTCCACCGCCGCGTTTTCGCCGGTCGCAAACCGCCCGTCACCGGTGAAAAGGCCGACCAGCGCGCTGACCACAAGAAAGCCGAAGGTGGGGTAGAACGACAGGGTCGCCGCCTTGTCGGCGCCGCCCGCCCGGCGGGTAAGCACGTGCAGCGTGGCATAGCCGCAGGCGCCCAGGAATGGCAGGATCGCGGCGGCCTGGAAACTGCCTGGGCCGGGCCGCATGATGATCAGAATGCCAAGGAACCCCACAGCCACCGCGCCCCAGCGCCAGGGACCGACGCGTTCTTTCAGCACAACGACCGACAGGGCAGTCACGATCAAGGGCGTGGCAAAGGCGATGGCGACAGCCTCGGCGATGGGCATGATGGCCAGCCCGGTGAAAAAGCAGATGTTGGCAAACAGCACCGCGCAGCAGCGCATCAGGTGCAGTTTCGGCTGCCGGGTGCGCAGGATGTTAAATCCCCCTTCGAGGGGAATAATCACCGCCGCCAGCACCAACAGTGCCACCACAGAGCGGACCATGACCACCTGGTAAAGCGGGTAATCCCCGGACAGGAATTTGAAGATCACGTCGATGACGGAGAAACTGATGGCCGATCCGGCGGCGGCCAGAAGCCCCAGAACGCTGACTTTGATTTCCTGACTCATGGGCCCCCCTGCACGCTTGCCTGATCAGTGACGGAGTTGCCTCTCCGCCGCAAGGCTCTGGGTGAGACTTTGTTGCCGGAAAATTGTTTTCGTTCAGGACTGTTTGGCGGCCCGGATCTCGCGCTCCAAGGCATCCAGAAACCGCGAACGGTCCGCCTTGGTGAAGCCCTTGCCGCTGCCCCCCGCGCCAAGCGGGTTGGCGGCGCGCAGATCGGCCATCAGGTCGCGCATCGCAAGCTGCTGGCCGATGTTGGCCTCGGTGAAGCGTTCGCCATTGTGGCGCAGAACCCGGGCGCCGGTCTCGATGCATTTGGCGGCGAGAGGGATATCGCCGGTCACCACCACATCGCCCGGCCCGCAGCGCTCGGCGATCCACATATCGGCCACATCGGCGCCTTCGGAGACGATCACGGTTTCTACCAGCGGATTGGCCGAGGGGCGCAGGCCGCCATTGGAGACCACAAACATCTTCAGCCCGTGACGGGTGGCGACCCGCTCAGCCTCTGCCTTGACCGGGCAGGCGTCAGCATCGATGTAAAGCGCGCTCACTCTTTCGCCTTTTTAGGCTCTGATTTCTCGGGCGCTTTGGTCGGCTGCTTCACCTTGAACTCATCCGGGATGGGCATCCGGTTGAAGGCATCCAGACCCGCGATCTTGTAGGCTTCGGCGAGGGTCGGGTAGTTGAAGGTGTTCTGGACGAAGTATTCTACCGTGCCCTGAAGGTTCAGCACCGCCTGGGCAATGTGAATAAGCTCGGTCGCGCCTTCACCGACGATCTGAACTCCCAGCACCCGGCGGGTTTTGAGGGAGAAAAGCATCTTCAGCATGCCGTGTTCCAGACCCATGATATGCCCGCGCGAGGTTTCGCGGAACCGCGCGATTCCGACCTCATAGGGCACACCGCGCTCCTGCAACTCTTCCTCGGACATGCCGCAGGTGGAGATTTCCGGCACCGAGTAGATGCCATAGGGGAACCAAGGGCTTTCGGGGACGGTGGGCGTCTCCAGCGCGTGACAGGCGGCGACGCGGCCCTGCTGCAGGGATGTGGAGGCGAGCGAGGGGTGCCCGATCACATCGCCGGTGGCATACACATGCGGCACCGAGGTCTGGTAGGTCTTGCGCTCGACGCTGATGCGACCTCGGTGGTCGGTCTCCAGCCCCACGGCCTTGAGGTTAAGATTGTCGGTATTGCCCATGCGTCCGGCCGCGAACAGCAGCATTTCACCGCGCACATGGCGGCCATTGGCCATGCTGACCTCGATATGGCTGCCTTCGTCCTCAATCTTCTCGATGGCTGAGCCTAACCGCAGGTCGACACCGTTTTCGCGGATCTGATGGGTGAAATCCTCGATGATGGTGCGGTCGATGAAATCCAGGAAGGTCTCGCGCGGCTCGATCAGGGTCACACGCACATCAAGCGCCGAGAACATGGTGGCATATTCCACGCCGATGACCCCGGCGCCCACCACGATCAGCGAGCGCGGGATTTCCTCCATTTCCAGGAACTCGTCGCCATCGACCACGGTCTTGCCGTTGAAGGGCACGTCATCGGGGCGATAGGTGCGGGTGCCGGTGGCGATTAGAAACTTCTCGCCGGTGATCCGAGTGGTGTCGCCGGCCTCTGTCGCCACTTCAATCTCGTTTGGACCGGTAAAGCGCGCAAGCCCTGCCAGCCAGTCCACGTGGTTGCGGTTGAACTGGTGCTCCAGCACGTCCACCTCGTGGTCCAGCGTCATATGCAGGCGCGCCTTCAGGTCCTCGGCGTCGATCTGATCCTTCACCCGGTAGGCGCGGCCGTAGAAACTGCGCTCGCGCCAGCCGGTGAGGTTCAGCACCGTTTCTCGCAGGGTTTTCGACGGCACCGTGCCGGTGTGCACCGAAACGCCCCCCAGCCGGTCCTTGCGGTCGATGACCAGCACCCGCCGCTTGAGTTTCCCGGCCTGAATGGCGGCAGTCCGGCCCGAGGGGCCAGAGCCGATGATGACAAGATCGTAGTCGTACTGGCTCATGTGGTTCGGTCCTTTTGCGGATCAGTCCCGGTACAGCGCCTCAGCGTGAAACGAGACATGCTCTTCCATGAAGGTGGAGATGAAGAAATAGCTGTGATCATAGCCCGGTTGCAGCCGCAGCGTGGCCTGCTGGCGGCGTTCGGCGACAGCCTGTGCCAGGGCTTCGGGGCGCAGCAGCTCATAGAACTGGTCGGCGGTGCCGGTGTCGACCAGAACCGGCCCGTCAAAACCGGTACCGCGCATCATCAGGCTGGCGTCATGTTTCGCCCATGCCGCCTCATCCGCGCCCAGATAGGCGGTCAGCTGCTTGCGGCCCCAGTCGCTGGCGGTCGGGTTGCAGATCGGCGCAAAGGCCGAGACCGAGCGGAACCGTCCCGGCAGGTTCATCGCCAGCGTCAGCGCGCCATGGCCGCCCATTGAGTGGCCGGTGATCGCCTGCCGCTCCAGATCGACCGAGAAATTTGCGCCCAGAAAGGCGGGCAGTTCTTCGGCGATATAGTCCCACATCTGGTAATGCGGCGCCCAGGGATCCTGGGTGGCGTTCACGTAGAACCCCGCGCCCTTGCCCAGGTCGTAGTTTTCATCGTCAGCCACATCGTCGCCGCGCGGCGAGGTGTCGGGGAAAATAATGGCGATGCCCTGCTCGGCGCACCAGGCCTGCGCGCCCGCCTTGGTCATGGCGTTTTCATGGGTGCAGGTCAGCCCCGACAGGAACCACAGGAGCGGCACCGGACCATCCTTTGCCTCTTCCGGCAGGAAAAGGCCAAAGGTCATATCGCAGTTGGTGACCGTGCTCTTGTGCCGGTAGACGCCCTGCACGCCGCCAAAGCATTTGTTTTCCGATACGGTTTCCATGGTGAGGCTCCTTGCAAATGAGTGCCTATCAGCTACCCGCCGACGGGGGCCGGGTCCAGTGTTGCGGCGCCCTGTCGCAGCCTTTTTGCGTCAGAAGCTTTGCAAAAGACTGAATGCTGGCCGGTTGGTGGAGATTAAAGTCCAGACGCCCAGGCGATAGCCAGCGGTACGGTCAGGATCGACAGCGCGGTCGAAATCAGAATCGCCGCTGAAACCCGGTGCGGCGCGACGTTGTAATGCTGCGCCAGCATGTAGACATTGCCCGCCACCGGCAGCGAGGCTGCCGCGATGGCCACCGAGGCCGGAAAGTTGGCGACGGGCACCAGCCACAACACGCCAATGGCAACGCAGAGCGGATGCAGCACCAGCTTGGCAAAGCTGAGCCAGACGGCAACCTGCATGCGCTCGGCCGATTTCGAGGCCAGCGAGGCACCGATGGCAAAAAGCGCGCCGGGAGTGGCGGCGCCGCCGAGGATCGACAGGAAATCATTGACCGGCGCCGGGATCGGCTGCGCCGAGGCGGACCAGGCCAGCCCAGCGACGATGGCGACGATCATCGGGTTGCGTACCAATCCCATTGCGACCAGTTTCAGGGTGCGCGGCCCCAGACCTGATCCGCGCCCGGCATTGATCAGGATGACGATGAGCGAGGAGAACACCACCAGATCGACGCTCAGCACCACCATCATCGGCCCGATCGAGGCTTCGCCAAACAGGATCGCCATCATCGGCAGGCCAAGGAAGCCGACGTTGCCGATGGCGGCGCATTGCGCCTCGACCGCTGCGGTGGGTACGTCCAACCCCCTGAGGGCCGCCACCGCCGTGGCGATAAGGTAGACCGCGACGGTGCCTGCCAGATAGCCGAGGATCAGGTTGGGATCGAAGACCTCGACAAAGGACAGGTTGGCGGCAAAGCGGAAAATCATCGCCGAAAGTGGGAAGAAGAAGACAAATTTCGTCAGATAGGCCGTGGCTTCTTCGGTGAAGAACCGCGTGCGCCCGGCCCAGTAGCCAAGGCCGATGATCGCAAAGAAGGGCAGGGTTCTGAAGAATATGTCAGCCATCGCTGAACTGGTAACCTGATTTTACCAAAACGAAAAGCCTGATTGCGCTCGTGGGGGACCTGATTGGGCAGGCGGGAGGAAGAGATGAGTGCGCCCCTCCCGCCCGTTGCCTCTGCATGAAACATGCCGGGCGCCCGTTGGGCCGCGCCGCGCCGGTGCGCGGCAGGGACATGCTTTGGCTGCGGTTTTTCCTGCTTCGGCCTGTGCACCGGTGGTGATGGTGCGCAACCCGCCGCGCGTCGGCGCGGCGTTACGCCCAACGGGAGGGGGCAGGCCTTGGACCTGTTGCCGACGGGCGGGAGCATTCCGCCGCTGTAGCTCTGGACGGTCAGCCGCTGCCGATCAGGGCGCCCGCGCCCAGAACCAGTGCTCCCCCCAGAACCACCTGCAGCGTGGCGCGCCAAAACGGTGTCTCCATGTATTTGTTCTGGATCCAGGCAATTGCCCAGAGTTCCACGAACACGATGACAAAGGCGATGGTCGTCGCGGTCCAGAACTCGGGGATCAGGTAGGGCAGGGCGTGACCAAGCCCGCCGAGCGTTGTCATCACCCCCGAGGCAATGCCCCGTTTCATCGGCGATCCGCGCCCCGACAGCTCGCCATCGTCCGAGGCCGCTTCGGTAAAGCCCATGGAAATACCCGCCCCCACAGAGGCAGCAACGCCGACCAGGAAGGTCGTCCAGGTGTCTTGCGTGGCAAAGGCGGTGGCAAAGATCGGCGCCAGAGTGGAGACCGAACCATCCATCAGCCCGGCCAGCCCCGGCTGCACCCAGGTCAGCACGAACTGCCGGTGCGCGGTGCGGTCTTCCTCAGATCGCGCATCGCCCGTCAGATGCGCCTCTTCCAGCTCGGCGGCGGTGTCGCGGTGACCTGCTTCGGCGGCCGCCAGATCACCCAGCAATTTGCGGGTGGCGGCATCTTGGGTGCGGGCTGCTGCGGCGAGGTAGAAGCGTTCGGCCTCCGCCTCCATCGCCTTGGCTTCTTCGCGGATCCGCTCAAGGCTGAGGTTCTCCATCAGCCAGATCGGGCGGCGGTTGTAATAGCCCGCCACATGTTCCCGCCGGATCAGTGGGATCGCCGGGCCAAACCGCTGTTCATGCAGGGCGATCAGCCGGGCGCGGTGCTCATCCTCTTCGGCGGCCATGCCATCGAACATCTTCGCGGTGGCAGGAAAATCCTCCCGCAGCCGCGCGGCATAACCGCGATAGATCCGGGCGTCGTCTTCTTCGGATGAAATGGCCAGCGCCAGGATCTCCTGGCCTGTCAGGTCCGAAAACCGTTTTCGCTGTGGAAGAAAGCGCATTTGGGCCTCATCTTTTTAGAATGGTTCTAACCATATGGGCCTGAGGACAAAGCGCAAGACCCATCGGCAGAGGCGCGCTGCGGCAGAGTGCAGCATTTGTTGTTGCTCATGCTTTGACGTCGGGTGTTCCGGGTGCTGCTGGAGTGTTGATGACTGGGGAGTTGTTGAACAGCGGATGGGTAGGCTAAAGTGATCGGGTCATCCCGCCAGCGCCACGAGGACCGGTCATGAATGAGCAAGCCAGCATTGTCAGGACCGGACGCAAGTTTGACCAGGTTCTGGAAGGCGCGCGCGAGGTGTTCATGGCCGATGGCTTTGAAGGCGCCAGCGTCGACGATATCGCCCGTGCTGCGGGTGTGTCCAAGGCAACGCTTTATAGCTATTTCCCCGACAAGCGCCTGCTGTTCATGGAAGTTGCCCGCAACGAATGCGCCCGTCAGGCGGATGCGCCGATGGATCTGGCCGGGGCCTGCTGCACACCGCGTGATGTGCTTTGCGCTGCCGGGCGCCACATCCTGTCGGTCAGCCTGTCGGAATTCGGCCTGCGCATGTTCCGGATCTGCGTGGCCGAGGCGGATAGGTTTCCCGACCTTGGCCGTCAATTTTATGAGAGCGGCCCGATGGTGGTTAGGGCCCGGCTGCGCGATTACCTGAAAGGCGCGGCTGCACGGGGGGAATTGCAGATCGAGGATTTCGACCTTGCCGCGGATCAGTTTGCCGAATTGTGCCGGGCCGATCTGGTGCCGCGTCTGATCTTCAACATCGATACCGAGTTTTCGGCCGAAGAGCGCGAGCGGGTGATCGCAGGGGCGGTGGAGCTGTTCTTGGCCCGTTATGGTGGCTGACCAGGACGAGCCTGTCCTTAGTCTGTGTCGCCTGCTCCGGCTCAGCTCAGCGCCGTTGATGGAGGCCCGCCCTCTGGGCGACCCTCCTGTGTCACGTCTCCCTCAGTGGGTGATAAAATCGTTGGGCGCATTCCGGTAGGTTTCGTGGCAGCTGAGGCAAGCCTGCACCATGCTGGGCACCGTCCGCAGCAGTCCGTTCAGGGTATATGCGTTCAGCTGTTTGGCGGCATCCTTGGCGGTCTCTGCCCGGGTTTCGAAATCATCCCATTGTTGCCAGATCAGCGGGTTGGCGTGTGAATTGGGATCCATGCGCGGCTTCTTGAACCGTTTGCGGATGTCGCCTGTTGTTTTCACCAGCGTGCGCCGGGCGGCCTTGGCCTTGGAGGCGTTAAAGCTGGTGCGCCCGGCCATCATGTCAGCCAGCGTGGTAATGGCCGCTTTCTGGGTGGCCATCAGCTCGACCCGCCGCTTGACGTGCTTGTCCGCGATCGGTGCGGCTGCATCCAGTTGCGCACCTGCCAGGGCCAGACCCAGCACCAGAAGGACAGGAATACTGCGCAAGCCGCGCGGCGAGACAGAGGGCATGAGCGGATGCGTCATGAGCGCGGCTCCTGTGTGTGGGGGTGGATTGACCGAATCGAATGATTGGAACAAATGTAGAACATAGGCGGTGCCGACTGCTTGTTTTCGAAAATTTTGGACCATCAAACCGGATCGTGTCATGTCCCATCGCCGCATATTGTCGCTCTGGTTTCCGCGTCTCGGAGCAGAGCGTGTGATGCGCGCGGGGCGTGGCAGTCTTGCCGGGCCTCTGGCCATTGTGGAGGAACTTTCCAACACACAGGTTATTTCTGCGTTAAATGAGGCGGCCGAGGCCGAGGGGCTTTTTGTTGGGCAGCCGCTGCGTGATGCCCATGCCATTTGCGCTACGCTCTTGACTCGTAAGCGCAATATTCCGGCGGAAACGGCTTTTTTGATGGCTCTTGGGCGCTGGGCGGGCAAGTTCAGCCCCTGGGTTGCGCCGCAGGTCCCGGATGAAATCAATCTCGACATGACCGGCTGTTCACATCTTTTTGATGGCGAGGCGGCCCTGCTGACGCAGATCGATGCGGACTGCGCGGACATGGGGATCACGGTGCGGATGGGGCTGGCCGATACACTGGGCGCGGCCTGGGCGCTGGCGCGCTATGCAGGGCAGGGGGCCGGGTTGCCGGTGGACCGGTCCGGCGATGCCATTGATCAGGAGGCCCGCGCCACCCGCGCCCGCGCAGCCCGCATATCTGTACGCCCGGCGGCGCCGGGGCAAGGGGCGCCTTCGGGCAAGGCGGGGCGCAGGCACTGGACCCGGGGCGGTGCGGCACCGCAGGCGGTCGAGCTGTCGCAGCAGCCCGAACGAATCGCGCCGGTGGGGCATGCGCACCGGGTGCTGGCGCCCCTACCAGTGGCGGCCCTGCGGCTGGAGGCATCAGCCGTGGCGCAGCTGGGCCGACTTGGCCTGCGGCAGATCGGCGATCTCCTGGATCAGCCCCGTGCCAGTCTGGCGCGGCGCTTTGGCCGGGGGCTGGTACTGCGCCTTGATCAGGCCATGGGCAGCACCCCGGAACCGGTCTCCCCGGCGGGGGTGCCTGACAGTTTTGCGGTGCGCCTGACCCTGCCCGAGCCGATCGGCCTGGTGGAGGATCTTCAGGCAGGGATCGATCGGATGCTGCCCCGGCTTTGCGCCTTGCTTGAGGAACGCGGCAAGGGCGCGCGTCTGCTGCGGCTTGAGGCGCACCGAGTCGATCAGGCAGCCCAGATCGTGACCGTCGGTCTGGCGCGACCCAGCCGGGACCCGGACCGCATCCGGCCGCTGCTGGCGATGAAGCTGGAGCAGATCGACGCGGGGTTTGGCATCGAGATGCTACGTCTTGAGGCCATGCAGGCCGAGCCCATCCATGCCCGCACCCAGGCCGGTCATCTGGAGGCCACTGCCGCCGCCAGAACCCGGCAGGCGGGTGGGCAGACCGTGGCGCTGGAAGATCTGATCGGACGTATCGGCGCGCGGGTCGGGCTGGAGGCGATCACCCGGCGCCACCCGGTCGAGACGCATATCCCGGAAAAAACCGCCAAGGTGCTGGCCGCCGCCTGGTCAGAGCCTGCGCAGGACTGGCCCGCTTCGCTCCATGCGCGCCCCTTGTTGCTGTGGCGCCCGGAACTGGTGATGGCCCCGGATGTGCCCCAGGTGCCCGAACGGTTCCGTTGGCGCGGGCGCGACTGGGAGCTGGCCACCGCCGAAGGCCCCGAGCGCATCGCCCCGGAATGGTGGTTGGAGGATCCGAACTGGCGCAGCGGAGTGCGCGATTACTGGGTCGTGGTGACCACCTGCGGGGCCCGGTTGTGGGTGTTCTTTGCCCATGGGGCGGCGCTGTCGCGGGGTTGGTTCTGCCAGGGCAGTTTTGCCTGAGCGTGCCCCCGCCCGCAGGGGTGATCCTTCGCTCTGCGCCGAAGTCTTTCTCCTTGGGGCAACGGGCAGCAGCGCCTAGGGTTATCAGATGAACAGACCAGACCCGCATAAGCCCCCGCAGACCCCGCGCTTTGACATTCTGGGGCAGGCCATCGGCGATGCCAGCCGCACCCGGATGCTGTGTGAGCTGATGGAGGGGCGGGCCTATACCAACAAAGAGCTTGCCGCAGCCGCCGGGATCACGCCGCAGACGGCGACCGCGCATTTGCGGATGTTGCAGGAGGCTGGGCTGGTGGTGGCGGAGAAACGGGGCCGCTGTGTTTATCACCGGCTGTCCGGGACCGAGGTTGCCCAAGCGCTGGAACAGCTGGCCGCAATCGCCCCTGCCGACAGTCTGTATCTGGCGCAGCGCCGCAAGGCGGGTGGACTGGCCGAGGTGCGCAGCTGCTATGATCATCTGGCCGGGCCGCTGGCGGTGGCGATGACGCAGGCCTTATTGCGCCGGGGGATGCTGGCAGAACGGGGCGGCGGGTTCGATACGGTCCCATCCGATCTGTGGGCGCCGCTTGGGGTCACCCTGCCGGATCCGCAACGCAGCGCGCGCCAGCCCTTTGCCCGGCCCTGTCTCGACTGGACCGAACGGCGGCTGCATGTGGCGGGACCGCTGGGGCGGCAGCTGCTGTCTCATGCGCTGGAGCGCGGCTGGATGCTGCGCCGTCAACACAAGCGGGGGCTGACTCTCACCGCGCCGGGCCGCAGGGCGCTGCACCAGCTCCTGGGGCTGGAGCTGTCCGGGAGTGCGACGGAACTGAGTGAGGGAGGACCCCATGTCTGAGATCAGAACCGACACACAAGATGACCGCTACACCGTTCAGACCGGAACCCGGCTGCTGGTGCAGGTGCCAAAGGGTGACGCCGCCAAGGTGATGGATGCGATTGTCGCCTGTGATCCGCTGCGCTGGGGCGATTATGATCAGGTGGGGTTCACCACCGCGACGGGGGTGCAGCAGTTCCGCTCGCTTCCGGGCGGGGTCAACCGGGCCAGCGAAGCGGCGGTAGAGGTGCCTTGCGTCGAAGTGCAGGTCTTTGTGCCGCAAACTGGCGCTGATCTCGATCCGCTGTTGCGGGCGATCTATGACGTTCATCCCTATGAAGAGCCGGTGATCCAGCTGCTTGTGGCCAGCCGGACCCTGCATATCCGGGGACAAGACGAAGGCAATCCCAACCGGTTCTGGAACCGGGCGGATGCGGATTGGGTGCCCGAAGTGCATCGCAGCGATGGGGGCGTGCGCGCCGAAACCGCTTGATTCCCGCCCGGATTGACGCGAACCTGATATCATGAGCTTTCAAAACACGGCGTCATTCCCCGGGGCAGGCATCCCAGAGCAGGTTTCATTCGACCGCAAGGAACTGTCGGTGATCCTTTCCCTTTACGGTCGCATGGTCGCTGCGGGGGAGTGGCGGGACTACGGGATTTCCTCGCTGCGGGAATGCGCCGTCTTTTCGGTGTTCCGGCGCACCGCTGAACACCCGCTCTACCGGATCGAAAAACGCCCCAAGCTGCGCAACCGTCAAGGGCAGTATTCGGTGGTGGGCATCGACGGCCAGATCCTGAAGCGCGGGCACGATCTGAAAACTGTGCTGCGGGTGCTGGAGCGCAAGCTGATCCGCGCCGTCGACTGAGCCTTTTACCGGCCCCCCAAACCAGGAGGCTCCTTTTTAGGATAAACGTTTGTGCGCAGTGACGGGGCCATCGCCCTGTTCGGCGATCCGGGTGATCGCGGCCTGCAGGGGTTCGATCGCCACGGCCATGTCATGGGCATTGGCGTGGATGATGCTCTCGCCGTCGCGCACCAGGGCAACATGGCCTTTCCAGAACAACAGATCACCGCGCATATAGGTGCTGCCTTCGGGCAGGGCGCGGCCCAGATCCCGCTCTTGCGGGCCGCTGTCGCCGGGACAGGCAATGCCACAGGCCATCAGCGCGGCTTGCACCAGACCGGAACAGTCGATGCCAAAGCGGCTGTCGCCGCCCCAGAGATAGGGCGTGCCAAGGAACCCTTCGGCCACGGTGACCGGATCCTGCATCAGGCTGCCGATGGGCGTCAGATGCGCGGCGGGGACATGCCCCAGTTCGGTTGCCGCGAAACGCTCGGAGGTCTCGCTGACCCGCAGCAGGCTGCCAAAGCTGAGGCTGCATTGGTCCGCTGACTTGAAATCGGGTTGCGCATAGGTATGGGTCGCCGGGGCGCTGACCCAATGGGTGGCTTCCAGCGGCGCGGTCAGGGCCGCCACCGGGACATAGCCGGTATATCCATCCTTCTCGGCCCGGATCTGCGCCCAGCCATCCTGTGAGCTGAGAACCAAGACCGGCGCCCCATAAAGAAACTGCCGGTCGCGCGGGCCATCGGGACGTCTCAGAACATCGACAACCGGAAGGGCGATTCGCGCGCGCTCCTGCGCAGCGGTGTCCATCACGGGGCCGCTCATAAGTTCAACATCTCCGGCAGCGCGGCAAAGATCGCCCGCGCGCCCTGACCGACACCGCCCTTGGGGCGGGCAGGGGCAGCGCTGGGCGTCCAGCCATAGATGTCGAAATGCATGTAGCGGCTGCTGCCCGCAAAGCGGCGCAGGAAAAGGGCGGCGGTGATCGACCCGGCAAAGCCGCCCGCAGGCGCGTTGTCGAGATCGGCAATGCCGGGTTCGATCATCGCCTCATAGGGGTCATGGAAGGGCATGCGCCAGACTGGATCAGCCATCTGCCTCGCCGTGCCCGCAATGGTAGCGGCATCCGCATCGGCGCTGGCGTAAAAGGGCGCCAGATCCGGCCCCACAGCCACCCGCGCGGCGCCGGTCAGGGTCGCCATGGAGATCAGCAGGTCGGGCGCATCCTCATCTGCCAGCGTCAGGGCATCGGCCAGCACCAGACGGCCCTCGGCGTCGGTGTTGTTGATCTCGACCGTCAGCCCCTTGCGGGAGGTCAGCACATCGCCGGGCCGGAAGGCATTGCCGGAAACTGCATTCTCGACCGCGGGGATCAGCACGCGCAGCTGCACGGGCAATCCGGCGGCCATGATCATCCGCGCCAGCCCCAGCACGGTGGCAGAGCCGCCCATGTCCTTCTTCATCAACCCCATGCTGCTGCCGGGTTTGAGGTTGAGCCCGCCGGTGTCGAAACAGACGCCTTTACCCACCAGAGTGAGCTTGGGTCCGCTGTCGCCCCAGCGTAGGTCAATGAGGCGGGGGCGCGCCGTGGCGGCCCGGCCAACGGCATGAATCATCGGTAGGTTCTGTTCCAGAAGGTCCTGATCCAGCGTCACCTGTGCCGTGGCGCCGAAGTCGCGGGCCAGGTCCTCGGCTGCGGCTTGCAGCTGGTCAGGGCCCATATCGGCGGCGGGTGTATTGATCAGATCGCGGGTCAGGCATTCGGCGGCCACCAGCGGTTCGACGGCTTTCGCATCCACGCCTTCGGGCGCCACCAGAGCAGCGCCGGGCGCCTTGGCCTCCTTGTAGCGATCAAAGCGATACTGCGTCATCAGCCAGCCGAAACATTCCTGTTCCAGAGCTGCCTCGGGAATTGCGTTGCCGCCATCGCCTCCGCTTGCAAGTGTATAGATCCCTTCGGGCAGCTTTTCGGCTGCCGCCGCCAGCGTAAACCGCTGACGCGCACGCTGTGCTGCGTTGCCGTATCCGGCCAGCGCCATTGCCGGGCCGTTTCCATCGGAGGCCGGAACCAGAAGCACCTGACCGATCGCTCCCTTGAACCCATTTGCCCGCGCCCATCCTGCGACCTGATCTGGCTGGGTTTGCAGCCAGGTTTCGCAGGACGCCTGATCAATAACATAAAGCACAATAGCATTATCGCAGGGTGCGGCAAAAACGGGGGTCATCGGGATACTCCGGTCATGGGGGCTTATTCAGCCGTCAGAGTATCCGTCACCGCGTTGCCTGCAAGCCCTGCTTGAATACAGCCTGTGGGTCGGATTTTGGATTTGGGTTCTGGTCGTGTCGGATTCAGATGGAGAGGTCCTGCTGTTCCCAGACTGCGGTCAGGGATCTTTCGCCAACGCGCAGCAGGCGGAACACCGTTGCCGCAATGGCCGGCGAATCCTTGCTGTCGACGGCGTCGGTCACATCGCCGGCGATGGCCGCCATCGCGGTCATACCGATCTGATCCGAAATCGCGATCAGCGAGCGCGCGTTCTTGCGCAGATTTTCCATATCATTCTGACGCCACAAGCGTTCGCAATGCGAAAGGCGGACCGCCAGTTCTTCAATTGCACGGCAAACGACGTCTTCGGCTCCGGTCTCGCCCAGCTGTGAATACAGCTCGGACAGTTTTCCCGGATCCAGACGCACATTTTCCTTATGCATGACAGTGAGTATATTGGTCACCACATTCACCCCAGTTCACTATGCCCCCACGGCACGATGACCAATTTGACCCTCAAGAGTTGTCAAAAGGTTTCCAGGCTGATGCTGGAATCTCTCGAATTTGCTGACAATGCAGGCTATCACCCCTGTCAGGGTTCAAATCAGGGAATGCACCATATGCAATACGCCAAGCCTCTGCCGAGCTATCTCGTGACGCGTTACCACGGCTGGAAAGCGACGGCTTATCAGGAAAACCAGGGCTGGTACCGGCGTCTGGCTTCCGAAGGGCAGCGCCCGCGCGCGATGGTGATTTCCTGCTGCGACAGCCGCGTTCACGTCACCTCGATCTTTGGCGCGGACCAGGGTGAGTTCTTTATTCATCGCAATATCGCGAATCTGGTGCCGCCCTATGCACCCGATGGCGACCACCACGGCACCAGTGCCACGATCGAATATGCGGTTACGGTACTGAAGGTGGCGCATCTGATCGTGCTGGGTCATTCCCAATGCGGAGGCGTGCAAGGCTGTATCGATATGTGTAAGGGCCACGCGCCAGGGTTGGAGGCGAAGGAAAGTTTCGTCGGTCGCTGGATGGACATCCTGAAGCCGAAGTTCACTTTGGTCGAAGACATCGACGATGCAGAGAATCAGGCGCGCCAGTTCGAGCGTCAGGCGGTTGTCGCATCGCTTGAGAATCTGATGACCTTTCCCTTCATCGAAGACGCGGTCTCCGAAGGCTCGCTCAGCCTTCATGGTCTGTGGACGGACATCGGTGAAGGTGGTCTGGAATGCTATGATCCCAAAACTGGAGCATTCCAACAGGTTTGAACGGGACTCACATGGGGGGTAAGCTCAGGCCAGAGCCGGTTCAGGACTGGGTCCGGCGTTGCAGGTCAGCGGCGGCTTGGGTGTAGCCGCCCGAAGCCCCATCGACGAAATGCACATGATCATCCCGCATGGCAGAGGGCACGATACAGGTCACCATGGCTGCGTCCTGTTCGTGCAGGCCGAAGCGAATCTGCCCGGCCTGTTGTGTTCTCTCCAACAGGTCCAGGACCCGGTCCCGCACGGCAGGGCTACAATCGACGGTCATCTTCAGCCCGTCATCGAATTTTCGGAAGTCAGAGTTGGCGCTGAGCACGGACAGATAGTGATCGGGATCAAAACTGCCGGTTGGTTTGCCACGCCCAAACAGAAACCTTGCAATGGCGGACCCTGCGGTCAGCCACAGGGCGCGCAAGGACAGCGGGATATAGCCCCGCGAAAGACGCGCTTCGATCATCAGCCCCGGGGGCGGAAACCTCAGAGCGGGGCCGCTGACCGGGACCGGGTGTCCGCTGCGGTCCAGTTGTGCCGTCAGCTCCAGCAGTTCGGATGCAATCTGTGAAAACTGATGCGGGCCGGTGCCTGCAACGGGCAGGACAACCAGCGACATAATCAGCCCGTTGCGGGCGGGCGTATTGCTCCAGCGGCAGGACAGGCCGGTCAGGTCCGGAGGTTCCTCCGTCTCTGCCGCGCCGATGCTGTAGGCACCCGCCTTCATCTGCTGCTCGGCCCAGGCCAGACCCCCGCCCGAGAACATCGCATAATCGGCATCCTCGGACACTGCATAGCGGGCAACGGTCACGTTTAACCCCTCGGCGCGGATCCGTTCGATCGGCATCTGTGCCGCCCGCAGGGTGATGCCGAATTCATCTCTGACCCAATCCCGCAACCGCGCCAGAGTTTCGCGCGCGGTGCCCGCGTGCTCAGGAGCGACCGCAAAGGATGCCCCGTCGCCACCGAAACTATAGGGAAAGGCGGTATCGCCGAGTGTGTTCATCATGGCGGCAATGACCGAGGCGCCCACCATGTTGACGGTCTTGTATTCCCCGGCGGCAATCAGGTCGGTAGAGGCTACGATGTCGGTGCAGCATACCACCCAGTGCTGCGGTAGCGGGACAAAGACCTCTGGACGGGCCAGGGCCGAGAAGGCTCCGTGTTTGGGGAGCTGTTCATAAAACCTGTCCTGCCGTGTCATCGCATCCTTGGCCGTTCCAATCGTTCCGAGGGATATCGGTCTCCAAAGGAATTGTAGTGATCTGGCAAACATGCAAGTTACACCAGCGTGATTTAATGCTCCTCTTGCGACGGGAATGATCCGCGCAACAGAAGCATCGGGGGGATATGAATGCAGGCGGGATTGATTCTGCTGTGCCTGGCCTATGTGCTGAGCCAGTTTTTCCGAGCTTTTCTGGCGGTTCTCACAGGGGTACTGGGCACTGATCTTGGGGTGAAACCGGACGATCTCGCCTTTGCATCGGGGATGTGGTTCCTGGCCTTTGCGGCGATGCAACTGCCGGTGGGCTGGGCGCTGGACCATATCGGTCCAAGGCGCAGCGCGGCAGTTCTGCTGTTGCTGGGCGGTGGCGGCGGCGCGCTTGTGTTCGCCCTGGCAAGCGGGCCGTTTCACATTGCGGTCGCGATGTTCCTGATCGGGATCGGCTGTTCGCCAGTTCTGATGGCGTCTTATTTCATTTTTGCCCAGACCTATCCGCCGGTGCGGTTTGCGACGCTGGCGGCGCTGATGCTTGGGGTTGGATCAGTTGGCAATCTGGTGGCCTCTTATCCCACGGCGCTGGCAGTAGAGCTGGTCGGCTGGCGCGCGACGCTGGTCGGGCTGGCCGCCGTTTCTGCCAGCGTGGCGGCGGGGATCTGGCTGACGGTCAAGGACCCGCCAAAGAGCCATACAGAGGTCAAAGGCTCCGTTCTCGACCTTTTGAAAATGCCGGTGCTCTGGGCGATTTTTCCCATCATGCTGGTCAGTTACGCACCGGTAGCTGCGATCCGGGGATTGTGGATCGGTCCCTATTTTTCCGATGTCTACGGGATGGAGACCGGTCAGATCGGGCTGATCACCCTGATCATGGGTGTGGCGATGATCCTCGGCACCTTTGTCTACGGGCCATTGGACCGGATGCTGGGCACACGCAAATGGGTGATCTGGGGCGGTAGCATGGCGGTGGTTCTTGGCCTTGTAGCCCTGATTGTGCTGACCGGCGCGCCGGTCTGGGTGCCAGTCGCACTGATGGCGGGGATCGGCTTCTTCGGCGCCTCCTTCCCGGTGGTGATCGCCCATGGCCGGGCCTTCGTGCCTGCGCATCTGGTGGGGCGCGGAGTCACGCTCTTGAACTTTTTCGGCATCGGTGGCGTTGGGCTGATGCAATTTGCCAGCGGCCGCATTCACGCAGAGATGGCGCAAGGGAGCGATCCTGCTGCGCCGTACATTGCCCTGTTTGGGTTTTTCGCGGCCTCCCTGCTCCTTGGCTGTGTGATCTATCTGTTCAGCCGTGATAGCCTGGATTGATGGTGATGGTGTGATGGTGGCCCTTTAAATTCTGGCGCAATCCCTATATGACACCGCAGCCGGCTACGAGGCCGGGCAAAACTGGAGAAACTAATATGGGTTATCGCGTCGTTATCGCGGGCGCCACGGGTAACGTGGGCCGCGAAATGCTGAACATTCTGGCCGAGCGCCAGTTTCCGGTGGATGAGGTTGCCGTTCTGGCAAGCCGCAAATCCCTGGGAACCGAAGTGACATTTGGCGACAAGACCCTCACTACCCAGGATCTGGACACCTTCGATTTCACCGGCTGGGACATGGCGCTGTTCGCCATCGGCTCGGACGCGACCAAGAAGTATGCGCCCAAGGCGGCGGCTTCCGGTTGCGTGGTGATCGATAACTCCTCGTTGTACCGTTACGATCCGGACATCCCGCTGATCGTGCCCGAGGTGAATCCCGAGGCGGTGCACGGCTATTCCAAGAAAAACATCATCGCCAACCCGAACTGTTCGACCGCGCAGATGGTCGTCGCGCTGAAGCCGCTGCACGACCGCGCCAAGATCAAGCGCGTGATCGTCAGCACCTATCAGTCGGTGTCCGGTTCGGGCAAAGAAGCGATTGATGAGCTGTGGGACCAGACCAAGGCCGTTTACAATCCGACTCAGGATGTGCCGCCCAAGGTCTACCCCAAGCAGATCGCCTTCAACGTCATTCCGCATATCGACGTCTTCATGGAAGACGGGTCGACCAAGGAAGAGTGGAAGATGGTCGCCGAGACCAAGAAGATCGTCGATCCCGCCATCAAGGTCACCGCGACCTGTGTGCGCGTGCCGGTCTTTGTTGGCCACTCCGAAGCGCTGAACGTCGAGTTCGAAGACCATCTGGACGAAGACGAAGCGCGCGACATCCTGCGCGAAGCGCCGGGCATCATGGTCATCGACAAGCGTGAAGACGGTGGTTACGTGACCCCGGTCGAATGCGTTGGCGACTATGCCACCTTCATCAGCCGGATCCGTCAGGACAGCACCATCGACAATGGTCTGAACCTGTGGTGCGTCAGTGACAACCTGCGCAAAGGCGCAGCGCTGAACGCGGTGCAGATTGCCGAACTCCTGGGCCGTGAGGTTCTGAAAAAGGGCTGAGTTGCAGCGCAACTTGCTCTAAAAACCAAATAAAACTGGGGCCATTTCGCAAGAAGTGGCCCCATTTGCATCCGGCAGCCGCCCCATTGTGGTCACAAACAAGACCATGCTGGTAAGGGCCAGAGAAAACGAGGAACGCTGCCATGTACTCCCATGATTTTGAACGTGAAACCGTGACGACCGGCGATGCAGCCATGGCCCAGACGGCCTGGTCCAGCGCCTGCGATCAAAGCCGCCTGGACACCGAGATGATGATCCAGCTGCGTATATCGCTGTGTCCGATTTTTGATGATGCGACCAGCTGGTCCGAGCTGCGCAGCGCCCTGCAGGCCAAGGGATTCTACATGAAGCGTGCCAAAGGCCACATGCATCTTTATGATGGTCACAGCCACGTGCAGATCTGCACCTGCAGCTTCCTCGGCTACCCTGCCGAAGAGCTGGAGCAGCGTTTCAAGAAAACCGCCCCGACCCGCGCAGTGCGCAAACTGCCGGTGCGCAACTAGCGCATTCTGAGCGGCGTCGAGAGAGAGCGGCTGTCCGGAGGGGGTGCTTCCTGTGGTGGCTGTGGTGAGAGGCGGATCGGCCCGCAACGTATCAGCCCCCAGCGCGTTGCCGCGTACCAGCAGCAACATCTATCCTTTTGGCTAGGTTAACGCAAAAATGGCCCGGCTGTTTGCCCCTTCGGGCAGATAGGCGCAGCCTCCGAAATACGGTAAGGTTTACTTATTCCCGCGGGGTCTTGAGATCCTGCACTGTCCCTGACGTCGCTGACAACC
Source organism: Phaeobacter sp. CC-HEC084 (assembly GCF_059429255.1). NCBI lineage: Bacteria > Pseudomonadati > Pseudomonadota > Alphaproteobacteria > Rhodobacterales > Roseobacteraceae > Phaeobacter > Phaeobacter sp. CC-HEC084. The sequence goes on along the minus strand of NZ_JCAIJQ010000004.1, from coordinate 221,655 downwards.
AGTCCCGTCCGGCCCGCCATCCTGCCCCCCCTTTGGCAGAGGTCGGACATTGCATCCCTACCTTGGGATTGGTGGTTGGCGGCGTTGACGGTGCCGGGCTGATATTTGCGCAGTTTTGAACAGGGTGCCGCTCTCTCTCGGCACCCTGTTTGTCTGTCTAGCCCCTAATGTCTCGATAGCGGTGCCTGAGGTCAGGCGGGCGAGCCGTGGGCTCCCGCCCACCATCGCCGGATCGAAGATCCGTCTCTGTTGGTTGGGCCTGGCGCCGCTTGCGCGGCGCAGGGATTTGCTGAGAGGCGCCTTGAGGGGCCATTCTGCCTCTCAAGACGCCAGATCGATTATTGGGTATGTATCCGCGTCAAGGGTGAACCGCACCTGTGGTGCGGCGGCCGCGCCGCCCTTGACCCGGGGACCCTATCCGCTGTTGCGCAGGCGGCCGACGATACCGGTCGGGAAGAAATAGACGCTGAGGATGAACAGGACGCCCAGCCACAACAGCCAGCGGTCCGCATTGAGCAGGTCCGGTAGCAGAGGCAGAGCGCTGGTCAGCTCGGACGCGGCGCCCATCAGGTTTTGCAGATAGTTCTGCGCCAGCACGAAGAGCGTTGCGCCAACGACTGCGCCATACATGGTTCCCATGCCGCCGATCACTACCATCAGCAGGATATCGATCATGATCTCCATCGACAGCGAGGTGTCCGGCCCCACGTAGCGCAGCCAGACGGCATAGAGCGCGCCAGCGAGGGCAGCTGCTGCTGCCGAGAGGCAGGTGGCCGCTACCCGGTAGTAAACCACCTTGTAGCCGATTGCCTCGGCCCGGAAATCGTTTTCGCGGATCGCTTGCAGGACACGGCCAAAGGGTGAGTTCACCACCCGCAACAGGCCGAGGAACAGCACCAGCGCGCCAATGAAAACGAAGTAATAGGCCAGGAGCTTGCCGTTCAGCTTTACTCCGAACAGCTGGCCGTCAAAGGCTTCCTTGCCGAATTTGAAGGCCGGACCAAGTTCGCGCGGGGTCTTGAAGGTCAGCCCGTCTTCGCCGCCGGTCAGGCCCGAGAGCTGGCTGACCAGCACCGCGACAGCCGAAGCCACCGCCAGCGTAATCATGGCAAAGAAGATCGCCCGCACCCGCAGGGAGAACAGGCCGATCACCAGCGCCAGAAGCGCTGCAACGCCTGCTCCGGCGATGGCGCCGATGGCGATGGAGTCAAAGCCGCGCCCCAGATGGGTCGAGGCCAGCGCTACCCCGTAGGCGCCGATACCAAAGAACATCGTATGGGCGAAGCTGACGATACCGCCATAGCCGAGCAGCAGGTCGTAGCTGGCGACCAGCACGATGAAGATGCAGATGCGTGCTGCCGTATCCACCGTGCGCACGCCGGGAAAGAGGAAGGGCGCCAGCGCCAGGCAGACAAGGATCACACCAAGAATCAGCGCCAGCGGCACGGAGCGGGGCATATCGCCCGAAAGAAGGGTACGTATCATTTCGCTTTTACCACCGGGATCATGCCCATCGGGCGCCACATCAGGATGGTGACCATCAGGGCGATATTGGAAATCAGCGCCGCCTTGGGTTCGATGAAGGCGATGTAATTCTGCAAAAGCCCGACCAGCAGGGCGCCGATGAAACAGCCCTCGACTGAGCCAAGCCCACCGATGATCACCACGATGAAGATCAGGATCATCGCCTGATTACCCATATGGGCGGTGACGACCTCCTGGTAGAGGCCCCACATCACGCCGCCCAGACCCGCGAGCGCGGACCCGGCGATGAAGACACCGACGAAGACCAGTCGCAGCCGATAGCCGAGCGCCTGTACCATCTCACCGTTCTCAACCCCGGCCCGCACGATCAGGCCGATCTTTGTCCGTCGCAGCATCCAGCGCATGGCGAGGAAGACCGCAAGGCCGACGCCAACTGCCACCAGACGGTATTTCTCGATCGCGGCCCCGGCAAAGGTGATCGCGCCTTTCAGCGCCTCGGGACGCAGGATGTAGATTTCCTCGGGGCCCCAGAGCACGACGATCAGCTGTTCGACCACGATCAGCCCACCCATGGTCACCAGGATCTGCTTCAGGTGGTGGCCATAGACCGGCTCCACGATCACCTTTTCAAAGGCCCAGCCCATGATGCCAGTGGCAATCATGGCGCCCAACACCGCCACCAGCAGCGCCGCAAGGTTCAGGAGCAGCGAGGGCGCCTCGGTCATATGCCCAAGGAGCAGCAGCACCGAAATGCCGACAAAGGCCCCGACCGAGACAAAGGCACCATGGCCGAAATTGATCACATCCATCAGGCCAAAGACCAGCGTCAGGCCCGAGGCCATGATGAAAATCATCATCCCCATGGCCAGACCCGACACCGTCAGTGTCAGCCAGCTTGAGGGGTTCTGGATGGCGAGGAACCCGGCGATGGCGATCAGCGGCACCAGCAGGACTGGCATATGCGGTGCGATACGGTCGCGCAGTGAAACGTCGGCCATCTTGGGGGCGTGTTCAGGTGCGGCGCTCATGGCTGGCCTCCCAATAGGTTTATCTGCTGTTCAGGGCGAATTGGCGTCAGGACAGTCATCAATGTGCCTCCAGACTGAGGCCCATTAGGCGTTCCTGCAGGGCCGCATCGGTTGCCAGCTCCTGCATTTCGCCGGACCAGATCATCCGCCCGTCGTCCATCACATTGGCACTGTCTCCCAGCGCCTTGGCGACGGCAAAGTTCTGTTCCACCAACAGCACCGAGGCGCCTTGATCTTTGAGATCCTTCAGAGCGCGTGCCATGGTCGAGATGATGGCGGGCGCCAGACCCTTGGTCGGCTCGTCGATGAGGTAAAGCTTGCGTTCCTCGACCATGGCGCGGGCAATCGACAGCATCTGTTTTTGCCCACCCGACAGATTCCCGGCCTCGGATTTCCAGAAGGTTTTGAGCGGCGGGAAGGCGGCAAAGATCCAGTCGAGCCGGGCCGAGTTGATCGGGCCGGAGACGGCGGCCAGCACCATGTTTTCCTCGACCGTGAGATCAGCGAAGATTCCCATGTCCTCAGGCACGAAGCCGAGCCCCATGCGGGCAATCGCCGGGGTGGGCAGCTTGGTGATATCCTCGCCATCGAACAGGATGCGGCCCTGATGGGCGCGCCAGTGGCCGATCACGGTGCGCAGGGTGGTGGTCTTACCGACGCCGTTGCGGCCCAGAAGCATGGTCACGGCAGCGCGCGGCACCTGCAGATCCACCCCTTGCAGGATGTGATATTGCGCGATGTTGGTATAGACGCCTTCGAGTTGCAGGATCGGATCAGACATCGGCCAGTACTCCTTCGAGACCGCGGCCCATATAGGCCTCCTGCACCACATCCGAGGCCATGACCTCGGCCGGGGGACCATCAGCGGCGAGGGCGCCGTTGTGCAAAACGATGATGCGGTCGGCGAGGGTGCGGATCACGTCCATCTTGTGTTCGACCAGCAAGATCGTGCGGTTCCGTTGGTCTTTCAGTTCCTCAATCAGGTCCAGCACCACCGGAGCCTCATCAACGCTCATGCCTGCGGTGGGTTCATCGAACATATAGACAGCGGGATCGAGCGCGATCAGCAGCGCGACTTCCAGTTTACGCTGATTGCCGTGGGACAGTTCTGACACCACCTGTTCGCGCTGTTCCAGCAGGCGCACGCGCTGCAGGATCGCCTCGGCTTCGGCGGTTAGATCGCCGTGGCGCGAGACCATGGACCAGAGGTTGAAGCTGCGGCCCGATTTGGCCTGCACCACCAGACGCACGTTTTCCAGAACCGACAGGTTGGGAAACAGGTTGGTGAGCTGAAAGGCTCGGCCGATCCCGGCGCGGGTGCGGGCAGAGACCGACTGACCGCTGATATCGCGGTCATGCAGAAAGACGCGCCCGGCGCTGGCGGAGATCTGGCCTGAAATCAGGTTGAAATAGGTCGTCTTGCCCGCGCCGTTGGGGCCGACAATCGCGGTCAGCTGCCCGGGATGAAAATCGCAGGTCACCGCATCGACAGCGACGTGGCCGCCAAATCGGACCGTCAGGTCACGGGTACTCAGTATGGGAGAGGAAGTCATGTCAGTCTCTGGTCTGCCCGCGCCGGCGGCCTGAAACAACGGGCGCCGGGGCTGCGGAAATGGGCCATGCGATGGCCAGGTCGGACAAAGGGCGGTCCGGGGCATGGCGCCCCGGACCGCTGGTTCTGAAGGGTTACTGGTTGCGGATTGGGATCGGCAGCTCGTCGATACCCAGCTCGCGCACCAGTTCCGGGACTGCCCATTCAACGCCGTCTTCGACCTTGATCTTGAAGTGATACATGGGCTGCAGAGCCTGGTGATCTTCGGCGCGGAACATCATGGTGCCCTTGGGGGTTTCCCATTCCATGCCTTCCATCGCGGTGATCAGCTCTTCGGTGTCGGTCGAACCGGCCTTCTTGATGGCCTCGACTGCGGCGATACCAGCGGTCATGCCACCTGCGGTGAAGAAATCCGGCGGCGCGCCAAAGCGGGCTTCGTGCTCTTTCACCAGCCAGTCGTTCACCGGGTTCTGCGGGATTTCATAGTAGTAGTAGGTGGCGCCTTCCATGCCGGGGAATTCCTTGTAGGCCTTCATCGCCGCCAGGATGTTGCCGCCCGTTGCCATTTCAATGCCGAACCGGCTGGGGTCCATGGCGTTGATCTTGCTCATCGGGTTGCCGCCACCGGCCCAGATCACGAACAGCTTCTTCTTGCCGTCCAGATCCTTCATCGCGTTGAAGATCCGCTCGGCGGCTGCAGTGAAGTCGGTGGTGTCGGTGGGCACGTATTCTTCGTGCGCAACGTCGCTGCCGACGCTTTCCAGCGCTTCCTTGAAGGCGGCGATGCCATCGCGGCCAAAGGCATAGTCCTGCGCCAGCGTGGCGATATGGGTGTCTTCACCGGCCAGTGCGATGGCGTTGGAGACCGCGTCCTGCGACGAGTTGCGCCCGGTGCGGAAGATATAGCGGTTCCAGTTTGCGCCAGTGATGCTGTCGGCCACGGCGGGTTCCACGATCAGCAGCTTTTCGTATTCCTCGGCAACCGGCAGCATGGCCAATGCCACGCCCGAGCTGACCGGACCGATGGCCAGATCGACCTCGTCATCGCCATAGGCCTCTTCCAGGAGGGCCTTGCCGTTTTCCGGCTTCAGCTGGGTGTCCTTTTCGATCACGACGATCTTTTCGCCGTTGATCTCCATGGTGCCGCCGGTGGCGTATTCCAGCCCCAGCATCAGCCCGTCATGGGACTGTTTGGCGTAGGCCTCATAAGGGCCGGTTTTGCCGTAGATATGGGCGATCTTGATGTCTGCTGCTGCGGCCGAAGCCAAGGCAAGCGCCGACACCATACCCGCAAGAATAGCGCGTTTCATAGTTGTCCTCCCTGATGTCGCGCCGGTCTCTTTCGGGGTGTTCCCTTGGTCCTGGCGCGCTCTCGCTCCTGTGATTGCAGGCTACTGGCGGAAGGTAAAACCGGTCAATTGCAGGGAAATACGTAGCAGGCCCGCAGCGGGGAAACCACTGCGGGCCTGCGAATGAAGAACCTCTGCGCCAATGGGGCTGACAGGGAGGCAATTGAGGCTTAGCGCGCCTTCCAGTCGGCGGCCAGCTTGCGGGCGTTCTGGGCCAGGATCAACACATCCAGACCCACTGCAAGGAACTGCGCGCCCATGTCGAAATAGGCCTGTGTCGCCTCTTCGGTGACGCCAAGGATGCCGGGCGCCTTGCCTGCAGCACGGATATGTTCCAGCGCGCCTGCGATCACCGCGCGCACCTCGGGGTGGGCGGCGTTGCCCTGATGACCCATGTCGGTCGACAAATCTGCCGGACCGATAAAGACACCGTCGATGCCCTCGACCTGCAGGATGTCATCCAGCGCGGCGATCCCGGCGCGGTTTTCCACCTGCACCAGCAGGCAGATCTCCTGATCAGCGGTCTGGATGTATTCGCTGACCGATCCGAACCGGCTGGCCCGCGCGCCCGCAGCGCCGACACCACGGGTGCCATGGGGCGGGTACTTGCAAGCGCGCACCAATTCCTCGGCCTGTTCGGCGCTTTCGACGATGGGCACCAGAACGGTTTGTGCGCCTGCATCCAACACCTGCTTGATAATCCAAGTCTCGCCAATCGGGACGCGCACCACCGGGTGGCTGTCGGAGGCTTCCAGCGCCATCAGCTGATCCCGGATCGAGCGGATGTCGTTGGGCGCGTGTTCGCCATCCACCACCAGCCAGTCAAAGCCGCAGGTGCCCATGATCTCGGCCACGGAGGGTTCGGCAAAGCTCATCCAGCAGCCGATCTGGCGTTTGCCCTCGGTGAGGGCCTGTTTGAAGCTGTTCTTGGGTGCGGGCATGGAAAACCTCTTTGGACAAATTGGGGCGGTCAGGTAGGGGCGGTCAGGCGAATGAAATGGCGACTTGGCCAAAGGGGCCAAAATCGGCGGTGATCTCGCTGCCCGGAGGGCATTCGATGGGCCGGATGAACGACCCCGAGAGGACGATATCCCCGGCTTCGATCTGTTGTCCATATTCCGCCATGCGGCGCGCCAGCCACAGGACCGCGGTGACGGGATCGTTCAGCACCCCGGCACCCAGACCGGTTTCCTCGACGGTACCGTCGCGGGCGACGATGGCACCGACCCAGCGCAGATCATACGCGTCGATGGTGTGGCGCTGGTTGCCCAGCACGACACCCGCATTGGCGGCATTGTCGCTGATGGTGTCGGTGATGATGCGGGCCTGCCCGGTGGCGGGATCGGCGCGCAGGATGCGGGTGTCGAGGATCTCAAGCGAGGGCGTCACATAGTCGGTGGCGGCAATCACGTCATCGCGGGTGCAGTCGGCACCTGCAAGGGGTGCATTCATGACAAAGGCGATCTCGGCCTCGGCGCGGGGCTGGATGAAGCGCCCGGCGGGCACGGTGCTGCCTGTCTCAAAGGCCATGTCATCCAGCAGCACGCCGCTGTCGGGGGTGGTGATGTTCAGCGCTTGCTGCATGGCGCGGCTGGTCAGGCCGATCTTCCAGCCGATCTTCTTGCGCCCCTGCGCCAGTTTCTGCGCCACCAGCGCCTCTTGCACGGCGTATGCATCTTCCAGCGTCATGCCGGGATAGGCGAGGGACAGTAGCCCGCATTGCTGGCCGGTTTCTTCGGCTGTCAGCAGGCGCGCGGCGGCTTCTGCGTGCTGGTCGGGGGTCATGCTTCGTCCTCTACCGTGTTGGTGAGCGTGCCGATGCCTTCGGCCTCGACCTTGATCTCGTCACCGGGTTTCAGGAAGCGGGGCGGATCGAACCGCGCGCCGGCCCCGGTGGGGGTACCGGTCACGATGACATCGCCGGGCACCAGCGTGGTGAAGGTCGAGATATATTCGATCTGGCGGCGGATCGGGAACAGCATCCGGCTGGTACGGTCGTCCTGGCGCAGCTCTCCATTCACGTGGGTTGTGAGACGCACATCATCCAGTTGCGCCGCCGAGGTGAACGGCACCAGCCACGGCCCCATGGCGCCGGAATTGTCCCAGTTCTTGCCTTGCGTCACGTTGAATTTCGCATGGCGCACCCAGTCGCGCAGGGTGCCCTCGTTGCAAAGGGTCAAGGCGGCGATGTGGTCATAGGCATCCTCGGCCTTGATGCGGCGGCCCCCCTTGCCGATGACAATCGCGATCTCGCCCTCGTAATCCAGCTGCGGCGTTTCCGGCGGACGGATCAGTGGCTGGCCTTGCCCGCTGAATGAGCGCGGGAAGCGGATGAACAGCGACATGTTGGGCGGCGCTTCCTGGCCGTCCTTGTATTCGGCATTGCGGTCAGGGAAGTTCACCCCGACGCAAATGATTTTCTCCGGGTTGGGCACGGGGATCTGGTAGGTGAATGTGCCATTCGGGTGGGTCACCGGGTGACCTTTGGCAGCCACGGCCAGATCGTGCAGCCCATCGGCGGCGATCACATCACGCAGGGTCGGCCAATGGGGGAAGCCGGGCGACAAGGCGGCCATACCCTCGTCCGTGACGGCGCCGTAATAAGTCTCGCCATTGGCGCTATAGGTGGCAAATCGCATCAATCGGCTCCTTCTGTCAGGCTGGCGGCGATTTCGGTGATGACATCATGGGCCATCATCACGTCGCTTTCCGTGGTTTCGAACTGACCCGCCTGGAAGCGGATCACCAGATCGCCATCGACGCGGGTCTGCGTCAGGTAAATTCGCCCGTCATCGTTGATCGCATTGACCAGCGCCAGGTTCAGCGCATCCAGATCCGTGGCGCCTTCGGGCGCATAGCGGAAGGTCCAGAGCGACCACATGGGCGGGGTCACGATCTCGAAATCCGGCGTCGCGGCGAGCTTGTCATGCAGCTGGACCGACCAGTTCACGTGGTTGCGCAGGCGATTGCGTAGCCCCTCAAGGCCATAGGTGCGAATGAGGAACCAGATCTTCAGCGCCCGGAAGCGGCGGCCCAGCGGCACCGACCATTCGGAATAGTTGATGATGCCGTCCTTGCCGTGAGTCTTCAGATACTCGGGGCTGATTGCCAGCGTCTGCACCAGATCGTCGGGATTCTTGAGGAAATGGGCCGAGCAGTCGAACTGTGCGCCGAGCCATTTGTGCGGGTTGAAGACGATGCTGTCGGCGCGTTCGATCCCCGGCCAGTAGTGGCGGTACTCGGGGCAGATCATCGCCGACCCGGCCCAGGCCGCGTCCACATGGGTGTAAAGGCCGTATTTCTCGGCCACATCCATTACCTTGTCCACGGGATCGGTGGCGCCGGTGCCGGTGCCGCCGACGCAAAGGATCACCCCTGCGGGCTGCAATCCTGCGGCGATGTCAGCCTCGATTGCCGCCTCCAGCGCTTCGGGATCCATACCGCGCCAATCACCCTTGATGGGGATGCGCACCAGGTTCTGCTGGCCGATGCCCGCGACCCAGATCGCGCGGTCGATCGAGGTATGCACCTCGGAGGAACAATAGACGCGTAGCGGTTTCTGGTTGAACAGGCCCTCTTCGTTGCCTTTCCAGTTCAGCGCCTTTTCCCGCATGGTTAGCACCGCCGCCAGGGTGGCCGAAGAGGCGCTGTCCTGAATGACGCCTTGATACGGCTCTGGCAGGTCCAGCGCCTGACGCAGCCAATCCATCATCCGGGTTTCCATCTCGGTCGCCGCCGGAGAGGTCTGCCAGAGCATGCATTGCGGAGCGATGGCCGAGACCAGGAATTCCGCCAGTACCGATGGCGCCGCGGCATTCGAGGTGAAATAGGCAAAGAAGCGCGGGTGTTGCCAATGGGTGATGCCGGGCATCACGATCTCTTCGAAGTCGGCAAAGATTTTTTCCATGCCGATCCCAGCCTCGGGCGGGCGGCTGGGCAGAGCGTTCAGCACTTCGCCCGGCTCGGTGCGGGCGCGCACGGGTTTCTCGCCCACGGTCAGGTGATAGTCCTGTGCCCAGTCGGCGACCTTGCGGCCCCAGTCTGAGAATTCATCCCATTTCATAAGTTAAGCTCCAATGTACGGGCCTTGGCCTGGACAGCGTCTGACCTTGGGAAGGCGCTTCTCGCCTCCTCAAGGTTCAGTCGCTGTCCTGATGTTGTTCTACGGTGCAATGATCGGCTGCGCGGTCAGGGCGCTGGGCTGTGGCTCTACCCCTTCAAAACTTGACCCTTCCTCGAACCAGCTGCGCGGCGCTGGCGCCCCCCAAAGGGTCTGGCGCTGCGGATCCGTAAGCGACCATTTGATCGGTTCAAGGTCGGGATCGCAAGTCTGGTAATCCGAGCAATAGATCTCGATCCGGTGCCCGTCCGGGTCGCGCACATAGAGGAAAAACGCATTGGAGATCCCGTGCCGTCCGGGGCCGCGCTCGATATTGTCCACGTAACCGGTGGTCGCCATCAGGTCGAGTAGGTCGATGATGGCCAGTGGGTTCGGCACCCAAAAGGCGGTGTGATGCAGGCGCGGGCCAAGACCATTGGTAAAGGCCACGTCATGCACGCCGCCCTTGCGGTGCATCCAGGCGGCCCAGACTTTGCCGCTGTCGTCATCCTCGGTGTATTCGGTGACGCGGAATCCGATCTCGTTATAGAAGGCGACGCTGGCGTCGACATCGGCCGAGAACATGTTGAAATGGTCGATGCGGAGCGGTTTTACCCCGTTATAGAGCCTGTATTTCTGGTGGATCGGCTCCAGCCGGTCCATCTTGACGTAGAACTCCAGCGGAATGCCCCAGGGATCGCGGGTGCGCAATGTGCGGCCCATATGCGGGCGCTCCACCCATTCCACAGGCAGCCCCTTGGCGGCAAAGAAATCCGCAGCCTTGTCGAGATCGGGCTCGTCGAACAGCTTGAACCCCAGAACCGCCACCGACGGCGCGTCCGCCTGCACCAGAACGATGCAGTGATGACCGCGTTCCTCCATCGCGCGCAGATAGATGCGGGCGTCATCCTCATGCGTCACCTGAAGGCCCAGCGTGTCCACGTAAAAGGCGCGGCTGGCGGCCAGATCCGTCACCGCATATTCCACATGACTGAGGCGGACGATGTTGAAGGGCGGGTATAGAACGGGGGCGGGAACGGGCATCTGTGCCTCCTTGTTGATCCGGGGTTCAGACCGGGAAAATCACGTTTGTCTGGCCGGTGCCGGAGCTGGGGAAATAGGGCGTCACCACCTCGCATTTGCCATCATAGGCATCCCATCCCAGCGCGCCATAGAGCATCGCCGTGTCATGCATCGAGCCTTCGCCGCAGCAGAATTGCGCATATTCGCTGAGCATTTTCAGGAAGGTCGCGTGATCGCCATTCTTCCACATCTCCAGCACATGCAGGTCCATCTGGCGGTTGAACTCCGAACTGATGGTGAAGGTGCCATTGTTGGCGGCGTAGTCCTTATTGGCCCAGATCTTGTGGGACAAAGACCCGGAGGCAACCAGCAACACCTTGCTGTTTGAGGCTTCAACGGCGGCGCGGATGGCTTCGCCGACGATACGGCTTTCGTCGTGGCCATGTACCGTGGCCCAGGCCGCGACAGAGACGACCTTCATGTCGTGCTCCCGGCTCATGAAGCGCATCGGCACCAGGGTTCCGTATTCCAATTCCAGACTGTCCAGATGATGCGCCAGCGTATAGGCGCCCCGGTCCGAGGCTTCTTTCGCGATGGCATCACCCAGCTCGGGGTTGCCGTCATAGCCGTAAGGCAGATCCTGGATGAACTGCGGGAACTCGTTCGAGGTAAAAAGCCCCTCGAAGCGTTTGTTGGCGTTGATGTGAAAGCCCGCGTTGATCACCCAATGGGTGTCGCAGATCACCACGGTATCAGCGCCAAGCGCCTTGGCCCGGCGGGCGATTTCACGGTGCCCGTCGATGGCGGGCTGGCGGGTGCCTTTGATGGGGCCCTCCTGCTCGGACATGAGCATGGTGGGCACGTGGGTCATCTTGGCGGCAAGAACGATCTCTCCCATGGGTCTCCTCCCGAAAGGTTGCGCGCGTTTCCGAAAGGGTGATCAGGCGCCCAGACGCGCGATCTTGTGCTGGCCGGTGGCGAAACCGATATGTTTCTGTTCCATGTAGAACTCAAAGCTCCAGTCGCCGCCGTCGCGACCGATGCCCGATGCCTTGACCCCGCCAAAGGGGGTGGGCAGGTGGCGGACGTTTTCGCTGTTTACCCAGATCATCCCTGCTTCCAGCCGGTCGGTAAAGCGCAGCGCGCGGGTGAGATCGTTGGTCCAGACATAGCCGGTCAGCCCGTAGGGCGTGTCATTGGCGATCTCTAGCGCCTCTTCCTCGGTCGCAAAGGGGATCAAGGTCAGCACCGGGCCAAAGATCTCTTCGCGTGCGATACGCATCTGGTTGTTGGCGCCGGTGAACAGGGTGGGGCGCACGAAATAACCTTCGTCGCCTACGGTCTCACCCCCTGCAGCAACTGTGGCGCCATCTTCGCGGGCGATGCCGAAATAGGAGGTTACCTTGTCGAAATGCTCCTTGCTGATCAGCGGACCGATTTCGGTGGTGGGGTCGAGCGGATGGCCCACCTTGATGCGATTGACGCGCTCCACCAGCTTGGCCTCGAATTCGGCGCGGATGCTGTCCTGCACCAGAAGGCGCGAGGAAGAGGTGCAGCGTTCGCCGTTGATCGAATAGATCATGAAGATCACCGCATCCAGAGCGCGGTCCAGATCGGCGTCGTCAAAGACGATAACCGGGTTCTTGCCGCCCAGTTCCAGATGCACCCGCTTCAGCGTATCGGCACCCTGCTTGGTGATGAGGCTCCCGGTGCGGCTTTCGCCAACAAAGGCGATGGCCTTGATGTCGGGATGTTCGGTCAGGCGTTTTCCTGCGTCTTCGCCATAGCCGTTGACGGTGTTGAGGACACCCGGCGGCAGGCCTGCCTCCTCGGCGATCTCGACCAGCAGGCGCGCGGTGAGCGGCGAATCCTCGGCCGGTTTGTGGACCACGGTGCAGCCCGCCGCCAAGGCAGGCGCGATCTTCCATGTGGACAGCATGAAGGGCGTGTTCCACGGCGTGATCACCCCGACCGGGCCGATGGGCACGCGGGTGGTGATATTCATCAGGGTGGGCGATTTCAGGTGCTGGCCATCGCGGGCCTGCACCACCTGATCGGCGAAATAGCGGAAATTCTCAGCCCCGCGCAGGGCGGCCTTGGACATGAACCGCAGGGCCTGGCCGGTGTCCCAGCATTCACAGAGGGCAATTTCCTCTGCGCGGGCCTCGATCGCATCGGCAATGCGCAAGAGGATCTTGCGCCGCTCGGTGGCGGGCATGTCGCGCCAGGCCGGAAAGGCTGCCTTGGCTGCGGCAGCGGCTTGGTTAACGTCGGCCTCAGAGCCGCGCGCCACATCGCAGATCACGCTCTTGTCCACCGGGGAGGTCGACTGGAACACACCGCCGGATCCGGTCACGTCCTGCCCGGCGATGCGGTTCTGGATGCCGGTGTCCTTGAACCGCGCCAGATAGCCGCTGAGTTTCTCGATATTGCTGGCCAGATCGCTCATCACTGCTCTGCCTTCTTCATATGGTCGCGGATGGTACCGCATTTGGGGGAAAGATCGGGGTCGATGTCGCGCATCTCGAACGACAGCGCGAGAGAGTGGGCCTGCATGGCGGGTTCCAGATAGTGCCGCGCGGCCTCAAAAATCTCCGTCGTGGCGCGTTTACGGGTGTCCAGATCGCGGCCGCCGCGCAGGCGGACTGCAATGTCCACATACCCGTGCTGCGGATCGCCATCGGCAATCGAGACATGGGTCGCGGCAAAGGCGCGCACCCGGATCCCGGCCAGGGGCAGCACGCCGGTGTCCGCCGCCGCAAGGCGCAGCCGGTTGCACAGACCGGCAATATCCGCATAGCCTGCGACATTCGGGGAATAGTCCACCGTGATATGGGGCATTGATCCGTGCTCCTCCCTAGATCATTAACATGTGTAACAAAATCCGCGCCTGTGGTCAACTGTGCGGGATATCGTCCATTCCAATTGCGTTTTGCCTGATTTTGAGGTGATAAACGCACATGACAAAAGCACTGCCATCCACCGACCGTTCGCTGCCGATTGCCTTGTTGCGGGCGCGTGAGCGGGTCATGGGCCCGATTCGAGCGCTCCTGAGCGACGTGAACCTCACTGAACAGCAGTGGCGGGTGCTGCGCGTGGTGCAGGAAAGCGGGCCTACAGACCCGACCCAGATTTCGGAAGAGGCCTGCCTGCTGCTGCCTAGCCTGACCCGCATTCTGCAAAAGCTTGAGGAAAAACAGCTGATCAGCCGCAGCCGCGACGAGAGCGACCGGCGCCGTCAGGTGATCACGATCACCGCAGCAGGAGAGCAGATCATCGATGACAATATCGGTGCCAGCATGGAACTGGCCGCCCGGACCCGGAACAAGATGGGTGAGGAGCGTTATGAGGCACTGCTCGACCTGCTGAACGATCTGGACAAGATCGACCTCTAGGGCGTCGTTAGGCCTTTGGGCCGAGGCTTAATCGGGCAGGCGCAGGAAGACCTGGACATCGGCGACATTGGTGCCGGTGCCGCCGGTCATCAGCAATGCATCTGCGGATTTGAGCGCGGCGTAGCTGTCGTTATTGGCCAGAAGCGCCTCGGGGTCCTGCCCGGCGTCCCGGATGGCCTGCCAGGTGCCATGGCCGACAAGTCCGCCGGCTGCATCGGTCGGTCCGTCACGCCCATCGGTGCCGCCCGAGAGGAACAGCCAGTTGCCAGTGAGCTGCGCGGCGCCCAGCTGCGCCACCCGCAGCGCGAGTTCTTGGTTGCGCCCGCCCAGGCCGTCACCGGCCAGCCGCACTGTGGTTTCCCCGCCAAAGATCAGCGCGACGGGCAGGTCAGTTGCGGCGTTGCGCGCGGCCGCGATCACGGTTTCGGCGGCTTCCGCCACGTCTCCGGTGAGGTGATCGCTGACGATCTCTGCCTGCCACCCCTCTGCCGCCTGTTTCATGGCAGCTAGGCTATGCCGGTTCGATCCGATCAGGATATTCTCAGCCTCTGGCAGGTTGGCAGGCGTTTCGGGAGCAGACAGATGCGCCTGTACCGCTGCAGGGCAATCCGTCCAGATGCCCGCCCGTTCCAGCACCGCGCGAGCGTCGCTCCGGGTGCCGATGGGGGACACCGTCGGACCGGATGCAATGGCGCGCAGATCATCGCCGATCACATCAGACAGCAGATAGGCCGTGACCGGGGCGGGTGCCGCATGGCGCAATAGCCCGCCGCCCTTCAGGTCTGACAGCTGCTGGCGGACCAGGTTCATCTCGTTGATCTCAAGCCCCGAGGCGAGCAGCAGACGCCCGACCTCTGCCTTGTCCGCGAGGGTCAGACCCGGTGCAGGCGCCACCATCAGGGCGGAACCGCCGCCCGACATGAGGGCAATCACCCGATCCAGTGGGGTGGTGCCTGCAAGAAAGTCGATCACCGCGCGACCCGCTGCGGCGCTGGCCTCATCCGGGACGGGATGGCTGCCCGCCAGCACGCGCGCCCCGGGCAGATCGCAGATGTTTTCCGGGTTGGTCACCACAAGCGCCGCCCGGGGCTGCGGAATATGCTCCAGCGCCTCGTGCATCATCGGGATAGCGGCCTTGCCCACGGCGAGGATCAGGGTGCGCCCGCCCTCGGGGCAGGGCGGCAGCGGATGCACGGTAATCTGATGGCGTAGGGCGAGCGCTGGATCGGCGCGTTCCACGGCGGCAGAGAACAGTTTCAGGGCGGTGTCACGGAGGTCGGTCATGGGCATCATCCCTGTCAGATCGCGGCATCCGGGCGGCGCCGGGATGTTATCGCTAAATTCGCAAAATCTTCTGCCCGATAGAGGCGTGCAGCGTCAACCGCCGGGGCGCTGGCGCCTATGCGCGCGCGGCCCGTCGGTGGTGATCTCGTGCAGCGACAACGTGTGGTCGGCGTTCTTCATCCGGTGGCGCAGCATGGTGCGGGTCAGCCGCGCCAGATCCGCCTGCAGGGCGGGATCCCCGGCGACATTTTCCATTTCCCCTGCGCCATGGTGATCAAACAGGATCGGCGGCAGGTCGGCCGCAAACTCGACCAGGGTGAACCGCTCATCGCGCAGGATCGCGAGAGAGGCCTCCGATGGCCGGATGCCAAAGGCGCCTGCGCCGGTGGTGGCGGGGACTGCGAAGTCCAGCTCGGAATAGGAATAGCGGCGCCAGTCCGCAGGTGCCTCACCCCGCAGCAGCGGCAACAGGGAGGTGCCGTCCATCGCATTTGGGATCTCCTGTCCGACCCAGTCCAGAATGGTGGGCGTCAGGTCGATCGACTCGGTGATCTCCTGCACCCCGCTCCCAGCGCGCGCGCCATTGCCCGGCAGGCGCACGATCAGGGGCGTCTGATAGGCTGCGTCATAGACCGAGAACTTGCCCCAACTGTGCCGGTCTCCCAGCATCTCGCCATGGTCGGCGCTTATGATGACAAGGGTGTTGTCCTCCTGGCCGCTGTCCTTCAGGAACTGCAGGACCCGTCCGATATGGGCGTCCACCTCGCTTGCCAGCCCCAGGTAGATCGCGCGCAGTGTCTGTACCACGTCGTCATCGGCGCCCAGATCGGGAAAGCCCAGCACGGTGGAGGCGGGCGTCACCGCATCGATGGCAGGGCCGAAAAACGGATGCAAGGCGCGCTCGGCCTCTGCATCGGCCAGCCGGTTGGGCAGGGGCAGCGCGGCGGGATCGTACATATCGTTATAGGGCGCAGGCGCCACCAGCGGCGGGTGCGGACGGATATAGGTCAGATGCGCGAACCAGCTTTGATCGCCATAGGCGGGCATGGTGGCCAGAAACCGGTCGGTCAGAAAGGCGGTGTCGCTGTCCTCGGCCCGGTAGGGGGCCGGATCGTTGAGGTGGGGCGCGCCGCCAGTGGGCGAGACGGGTTTGTAGAGATCCCAGTAGTCCTCGAAGGTGTAGCCCTTGTTCATCAGGTGGGAACGCCACGGGTAGGACATTTCGAGCCGCATCTCCAGCATCTCGTGGAAATCGGCCATGTGGTATTCATAGGTCTGTACCGCCGGGTCTTTCGGGTGATGCACCCGAGGATCGCGGGAGGTGTCGGTATAGCCGAACAGCATCGGCAGATAGCCTGCCTTTCGCATTTCTCCGGCCAGCGTAGGCGCATCGTGGCGCAGCGGCGTGCCATTGCGGACCGAGCGGTGGTTCATCGCGTATTGCCCGGTCAGGATCGAGGCGCGCGAAGGGCCGCAGGGGTTCACCACCGTGTAATTGCGCTCGAAGGTGACGGCGCTTTCCATGAAGGCGCGCAGGTTCGGCAGTTCCACATGCTCGGCCAGGGCGCCGGTCAGGCAATCGGCCCGCAGCTGGTCGATGAGGATGAACAGAACATTCTTCCGGGGTTGATCCGGTTGGGCCATGGCGCGTCTCTTTTCAGGCTGTCTTTTGCCAGATAATCCCGCCCTTCGGGGTTTGGAAAGTCTTTTCTGCACCACACAATCATGTGATTATTGACCGGTATTTGTGGAATTGTGTGGATTTAACTTGTGGTTTTGGCCGTTTTGAGGTCTAAAACGCGCTCCATCTTGGGTATTGAGGCCGACCAGCATGCCGACTGCTCCGACTTTATCACGCCGCGAAGCCGAACTGATGGACGCCCTGCGCCATCTGGGCGGATCGGGGCGTAACGCTGAACTGGCGCGGGTGCTGGATGTGTCGGAAGAAACCGTGCGTCGCACGATCAAGACGCTGGCCAAGGCGGGGTTGATCGGACGGGTGCATGGCGGTGCGCATCTGACAGGCGCGCAGGCAGGCGCCAGTTTTTTTCGCCGCATCGGTGAAAACCCGGAGGAAAAGCTCCGCATCGCCGAGGCCGCGGCTGCGGAGATCGGTGATGGCATGACGGTGTTTCTGGATGTCGGATCCACCACTGCCTTTGTGGCGGAGGCGTTGCGGCAGAAGGTGGGGCTGACCGTGGTGACCAATTCCATCGGCGTGGCGCAGGTCCTGTCGAACCACAATGGCAACCGGGTGCATGTTCTGGGCGGCGAAATGCAGGGCGATGAACGGGGCACCTTCGGACCGGTGACAGAGCAGCAGGCCGGTCGGTTCGCGTTTGATGTGGCGGTTCTGTCGGCGGATGCGCTATCGGCAAAACACGGAGTTCTGTACCAGAACGCCCCCGAGGCACGGCTGGTTCAGGTGGCCGCAGAGGGTGCTGAGCGGGTGATCGTGGTGCTGGCGCATCCCAAATTCGGCAAGACGGCCCCCCATCGCGGCCCTGCGCCGGAGGAACTGGACCTTCTCGTGACCGACCTGCCGCCGGGGAAGAAATTGACAAAGGCGCTGGCGGACTGGGGGATCAGCGCCGTCATCGCTGAGCAGGCAGATAATGAAAAAGAAGACTGAGGTACGAAGACAGACATGGCGATACTGACCTTTCTGATCAGCCTGGCCGGGGCGACGATGCTGCTGTTGTTTGCCGTGCGCATGGTGCGCACCGGCATCGAGCGCAGCTATGGCGCCTCTTTCCAGCGGCTGCTGACCGGCGCCGACAGTCAGGTGCAGGCCGGGCTGTCCGGGATCGGTTTGGCGCTGGTGCTGCAAAGCTCGGCTGCGGTGGCGCTATTGGTGACGGGATTTGCCGCCAGTGGTTATCTCGCCTTTCCGGCGGGTCTGGCCATCGTGTTGGGCGGCGATCTCGGTTCGGCGCTGATCATTCAGATCCTGTCGTTCCGGCTGGATTGGCTGGTGCCGGTTTTACTGGCCATCGGTGGCTACCTGTTCGTGAAGACTGAAGCCAAGAAACCCCGCCAGTTGGGGCGGATCCTGCTGGGGGTTGCCTTTATCTTGATCTCTCTGCGTTTCCTGCGCGAGGCGATGGATCCGATCCGCGACAGCGCCTTTCTGCCTGCCATTGCGGGCTATCTGGCGCGCGATTACATCACCGCCTTCCTTGTGGGCGGGGCGCTGGCATTCGTGATGCATTCCTCGGTCGCGGCCATCCTGATGTGTGTCACGCTGGTACAGATCGGAGCGCTGCCCTTTGCCGCCGGTCTGTCGCTGGTGCTGGGGGCGAACTTCGGCTCGGCCTTCATTCCGATCTGGCTGAGCCGGGGCATGGCGATCAAGGCCCGGCGGATCCCCTTTGCCAATCTCGGGCTGCGTGGCAGCTGGGCGGTGATCTGTCTTGTGGCGGCGAACGAAGCCCTGCGCGAGGGGCTGTTGGGCGATCTGCAAGGCGGGCAGACGCTGGTTTATGCGCATCTCGCCTTCAACGCATCGCTTCTGTGCGTGGCCCTGCCGCTGTGCCGTCCCATGCAGGGGCTGATGATCCGGCTGCTACCTGAACCAGCCGCCCCCGAGGATGTGGTGCCGGGCCGTCCGGTCAGCGCGCTGGTGCCGGGCGATTATGCCTCCCCGGCGCAGGCGGTGGCCGATCTCAAGCGCGAGTTGCTGCGCATGTCCGGCCTGATCGAAGCGATGTTCCGCCCGCTGCCCGAACTGTACCGCAGTGGTGATGCCGCGCAGATCAAGGCGGTTCAGGCGCTTGATCATGAGGTCAACGCCTGCCTGTCTGGGATCCGTTCCTATGTGGCGGGCATCCCCGAGGACAGCTTTGACAGGGCCGAGCTGAAAACTGCACGGGAGATGGTCGAATACGCGATCCGTCTGGAAACAGCCGGGGATGTTGCTGCCGCGCGGCTGGCAGCGCTGGCAGGGGATCTGAACCGTAAGGGCCTACGGTTCTCCAGCGACGGTTGGAGCGAAATCACCCGCATGCACGAAGCCATCATGGCCAATCTGCGGCTGGCTTCGAACGTGCTGATCTCGGACGATCTGGAAAGCGCGCGACTGCTCAACCTGGAAAAGACCGAGGTCAAGCGGATGGAGCGCGACAGCCGCAAACGGCACCTGAAGCGCCTGCAACGCGGAGTGGCTGATAGTTTTGAATCCTCGGACATCCATCTGGAGACGCTGCGGGCGCTGCGGGAGTTCAACAGTCATATCGCGGCGGTGTCCTATCCGGTGCTCTATCGCAACGGGCAGCTGCTGGAGACGCGTCTGATCGAGGACATGACACCGGAACCGGCAGGCTGACAGTGATCGCCGCCGAAAATGCCCTGAACTCTCCTGTCATGAAAGGTGCCCTGCGGCCGTGACCCTATTCGTCGTATCGATCATCCTGTCTGCCGCCATGCTGCACGCGGTCTGGAACGCAATTGTAAAAACCGCCGCCGACCGCACCACAATGCTCGGGCTGGTGGCGCTGGGCCATGTGATCCCCGGCGCGGCGATGGTGGTGCTCCTGCCCTTGCCCGCGCCGGAAAGCATGCCCTACGTGCTGGCCTCCACGCTGATACATTTTGGCTATTTCTACATGCTTGGGCGGGCCTATGCCCATGGCGATCTGAGCGTCGTCTATCCCATCGCCCGGGGCATTGTTCCGGCGCTGGTGGCGCTTTGGGCGATGATTTTTGCTGGGGAGGTGCTGCCGCTGCAGGCCTGGGGCGGTATTGCGCTGATCGCCCTGGGCATCCAGCTCAGCAGCTGGCAGGCGCTGCGCTCGGGTGTCGAAAGCGGCGTGGGGAGGGCGGCGCTTGGCTATGCCGTTGGTACCGGGTTTTGTATTTCGGCCTATTCGCTGACCGATGGTCTGGGGGTGCGCCTGTCTGGCAATACGCTCAGCTACTGGGCCTGGGGCGCCTTTCTGCATCTCTTCGTTGCCGGTTTCATCGGGCTGCGCAAGCGGAACACTCTGGCAGCCCTGCGCCCGCGCACCTGGATCATCGGGATCGGCGGCGGTCTGGTGTCGATGACAGCCTATGGTCTGGTTCTTTATGCCAAGAATTTCGCCCCCCTCGGGGCGGTCTCGGCGCTGCGTGAAACCTCGGTCATCTTTGCCGCGCTGATCGGATTCGTTTTCCTGAAAGAGGGCAACTGGATCCGCCGTCTGGGAGCGGCTGTTCTGATGGCGGGGGGCGTTGCACTGATCGGAACGTCTTTGTGATGGGCATCAAGCCGCGCCGACTGCTCAATCTTCGGGCATGGGCGTTGACGCAACGCCGGGCGGCGCGCAAAGTGTTAGCGGCCACATTTCCAATGCGGCGCATTAAGATCAAGATAAACAGGGGCTTTTGGGCGAATCTGGACCCATTTGGGCGTCGCGCTGCGACATTCTGGCCTTATCAATTTTTGAAACTGTCACTGTCGACTGAGACAGGCCAACCGCAAGCTTTTGTTACTTGAGACAACGAAAATAAAAACACGACCAATAATCCAATAGGGAGTATCCAAACAATGACTGCAAAACACACCGTCACCCGGCGTTCCGTGCTGAAGACAGCAGGCGCAGCCGCGCTGGCCGCACCGCTTTATTCCAAGAGCGCGCTGGCCTCTTCGGGTGAAGTCAACATTCTGATGTGGTCGGATTATCTGCCGCCTTCCTTCCTCGAAGCCTTTGAGGCGGAAACCGGTATCAAGGTGAATTACACCGGTATCGGCTCGAACGAGGAAATCATCAACAAGATGAAGGCGACCAAGGGGCAGGGCTTTGACATCGTATCGCCCACCAACAACCGCTCGCTGCAGTGGGGCCCGCTGGAGTTGCTGCAACCTTTTGACATGAGCAAGGTGAACATCGACGCGGTGAACCCGGCGATGGCCAAGATCGGTACCGACGCCTGGAACTTTGGCGGCAAGGGCTCGCACTGGCTGCCGCATATCTGGGGCACCGAAGGTATCGCTTACCGTACCGACAAATGGCTGCCTGCGGGCGATGCGCCCTCCTATGGCGATGTCTGGAGCGAAGAGAACGCCGGCAAGACCATGGGCCGCGCGCATTCGATGATGCTGGGCGCCGGTCTGTACATGGAAGCTTCGGGTGAGATGGAGCCGGGTTCTGTCTGGGCCGCCTACGAAGACGAAGAGACCATGCGCAAGGTCTGGGGCCAGATCACCGACTGGTGTGTGGCGCGAAAGGACCGGATCAAGCTGATCTGGAACGATGCCGATACCCAGAAGAACGGTCTGCTGAACGAAGGCGTCGTGGTTGGTCAGACCTGGGACGGCCCGCCGCTGGCGCTGAAATCCGCGGGCGAACCGGTGCATTACCAGGCGCCGGTCGAAGGTGCGATGGCATGGGTCGATGGCATGTCGATGCCGGTTGGCGCGCAGAACATCGAACAGATCTATGCCTTCATCGAGTTCGCCTACCGCAAGGAGCCCGCGGGCGTGGCCATCGACAGCCATGGTTACAACTCGCCGGTTCTGGGCGCAGATGCCTACTCGGGCGACACCTACAAGAAGAACTTCGCCGAAGCCTATCCCGGCGACAGCCTGGCCAATCTCAACCCCTGGCCGGCCGAGGCGCCCTGGTACGCCGACGTGCGCACCGAGTTCGTCAACAAGTTCAAGAGCGCCTGATCCGCGCCTGATAAAACTGGCCTCCCGGTGCATCCGGGGGGCCAGCCGCGCGCCAGATGGCGCAAGACGCAATGACAATTGAACGGGTGCATCCTGCGCCGACCGGTGGTCTGCCACCGGACCGGAGGGGTGCAATCTGAGGAGAGGCCATATGAGTGCTGGGGTCGGTGTAGATCTTGAGAACCTCTGGATCCGATTTGGGGATTTCGTCGCGGTGCGCGACGCGAATGTGAACATCAACGGGGGCGATTTCTTCTCCTTCCTCGGGCCGTCGGGATGCGGCAAAACCACCATTCTGCGGGCGGTCTCGGGCTTCTTGGAGCCCAGTGATGGCCGGGTGCTGATCGGTGGCAAGGACATGAAGGGGATCGGCCCCAACAAACGCCCCACCGCGCTGATCTTTCAGAATCTGGCGCTGTTTCCGCTGATGAAGGTCTGGGAAAACATCACCTTCTCCATGGAGATCAAGGGCGCCTCCGCCCGCGAGCGTCGCAAGCGCGCGGATGAGCTTTTGGACATGATCGCGCTGCCGGGGCAGGGGGATAAGCTGCCCTCGGAACTGTCCGGCGGCCAGCGCCAGCGGGTTGCCATTGCCCGCGCCCTGTGCGCCGAGCCGGACGTTCTGTTGCTCGATGAGCCGCTGTCGGCGCTGGACCTGAAACTGCGCCAGCACATGCGCACCGAGCTGCGCGAGATCCAGAAGCGGGTCGGCATCACCTTCATCTATATCACCCACGATCAGGGCGAGGCCCTGACCATGTCCGACAATATCGCGGTGATGCGCGCTGGCGTCATCGACCAGATCGGCGATGGGAAATCGGTTTACAACGACCCCGCCACTGCCTTTGCCGCCTCCTTTGTCGGGGAAAACAACGTCTTTCGCGGCAAGGTGAAACAGGTCTCGGGCGAGACGGCCCTGATCAGCACCAACCGCTCCGGTGATCTGCTGGCCCGCATCTCCACCGCCAATCACGGCAAGATGCAGCCGGGTGACGATGCCATGCTGTTCATCCGCCCCGAAGCCTTTGCCCTCGCGCCTGCGGGCGCCTCTGGTGATCACTTTGTCACCGCCACCGTCACCAACGAGGAATTTGAAGGCAACGTCTTCAACATCTTCATGGAAGGCGACGGCGGCAAGGAGTTGAAGGTCTCCCTGCCCAACCTTGGCCAGTCCTTTGACAGCCACAAGGGCGAGGCAATGACCCTGCAATATGATGTCCAGAACGCCGTGGCTTTGCCTGCTGGCGAACTGGCCACGGAATAGGAGGCGATCGTGATGCCTCGTTTTCTGAGGGAATTCTTCAACCGCAACGGCGTCGGCATGGGGTCTTTGATGCTGGGTCTGGTCCTGTTCTGGACCGTGGGCCTCATCATCCTGCCGCAGCTGTCGATGCTCGACTTCTCGTTCCGGCCCAACCTGCCACCGCCGGAAATCGGCGGACCTAAGGATGTCTATACTGTCGAGAACTACAAATACCTGATCTACGGCCCCGAGGGCGGCAGTCAGGACTATAACGCAGTCGATCTGCGGGTGTTCTACCGGACCCTGATCGCAGCCGTATTCGTGACCCTGTTCAACCTGATCCTGTGCTATCCGATTGCCTATTATCTGGCGCAGACCAAGGGCAATCACATCCGCATCTTTGCGCTGATGCTGATCATTCCCTACTGGATCAATGAGATCCTGCGCGCCTTTGCTCTGCGCATCATCTTTGGCGAAACCGGGGTACTGAACAACGCATTGGTGGGGCTGGGGATTTTCGACACACCCTTTGATTTCATTCGCAACGATATCGCGCTCTATGCCGGGCTTGGCTATGCCTACATCCTGTTGATGATCTTTCCGATCTACAACGTGATCGAAAGCCTTGACCGCAACCAGATCGAGGCGGCGCGGGACATGGGGGCCAGCTGGCCGATGATCCATCGCCGCGTGGTCATCCCCTATGCCAAACCGGGCATTTCCTCCGGCTGTACCATGGTCTTCATGCTGTCGGCCGGGGCGCTTGCGGCACCGCAAATCCTGGGTGGCCCATCGTCGCTCTGGTTCACGCAGCTGATTTATCAGCAGTTCAATGACAACAGCGACTGGCCACAGGGCGCGGCCTATGCGGTGGTGCTGCTGGTGACCTGTATCCTGCTGGTGTTGGCGATCATGCGCCTGTTCAAGGTCAACATGGGGGATATCGGCAAATGAAGTCCTTCTCCTTGATGCGCGCCAGCCTCTGGATCTATCTGGCGATCTTCTTTGCCTATCTGCTGGGCCCCTTGGTGATCATGTCGGTCACCGCCTTCAACAGCCCCGAATTCCCGCGGGCCACGCCCTGGGAGTGCCTGACCTTCGAGTGGTTCTCGGCCCTGTTTCAGGACGAGCGTATCCTCAACGGGATCAAGAACTCGATCCTGGTGGGGGCGGGCACGGTGGTACTGTCGGTTGCGATGGGGCTTGCCGGGGCACTGATGCTGACCCAGATCTGGCCCAAGCTGCGCGCCACATACTACACCATTATCATCGCGCCGATCCTGATCCCCGGCGTTGTCATCGGTATTTCGACGCTGGTGTTCTGGGACCGGATCAACCGTATGGTGGGTCTTGGCGCCGACAGCTTCCTGTCGAACGGGCTGTTCCTGACGGTGATCGGTCAGTCCACCTTTATCGCCAGCTATTGCATGCTGGTGCTGGTGGCACGGCTGCAACGCTATGACACGGCCTTGACCGAGGCGGCGCTGGACCTTGGCGCCACCCATGCGCAGGCCTTCCGCAAGGTGCTGCTCCCGTTCATGAAACCGGCGATTGCCTCGGCTGCGGTTCTGGCCTTTCTCGCCAGTTTCGAGAACTACAACACCACCACCTTCACCTTTGGCGAATATCCGACGCTGACCATCGAACTGGCCCAGAAGGTGCGCTATGGCATTACGCCTGCGATCTCGGCCCTGGCCTTTATCATCGTGGTGCTGACCGTCTTTGCCGCGCTGTTCAACGAGGCGAACATCCGCCGCAAGGAACTGGTGGCCACGGCCCGCAAGGACGCTACGGTGGAAGAGCTGGAAAGCGGCAAGTTCCGCGTTCCGGGTTTTCTCAGCTCGAACTGGGCGGCGGTGGTGCTGGTGGTTCTGGCCTGCGCTACGGTTGTCGTTGTCGGCACCGCCACGGTCTACAGCCCCGCGCAATGTATT
The DNA here is from genome assembly GCF_059429255.1 of Phaeobacter sp. CC-HEC084. NCBI lineage: Bacteria > Pseudomonadati > Pseudomonadota > Alphaproteobacteria > Rhodobacterales > Roseobacteraceae > Phaeobacter > Phaeobacter sp. CC-HEC084. The sequence goes on along the minus strand of NZ_JCAIJQ010000004.1, from coordinate 196,614 downwards.
GCCGATGTGCAGGAGCAAAAGCGCATCGAGACCGAACTGCGCATTCAGGAGTTGCGTCAGCGCCGTGCCGAGGAAGCCGCCCGCAAGGCGGCAGAAGAGGCCGAAACCGCGCCGGAGCCTCAGACAGCGCCCTCTGGTAACAACTCCGGCTTTGGCGGGGTGTTCAGCCCCAACACCCTGACCGGGGATGGCGAGACTGAGGAGGAAGAAAGCAAGGCGCCCGAGGCGGAGGACAGCAACAACTCCGGGTTTGGCAATGTCTTTGCCCCCAGCACGCTGAGCGGCGAGGGCAGTGGCGACTGACCTTGGTCCGAAGCGAAAATGAAAAGGCGGCTCTGCGGGGCCGCCTTTTTCTATTGTTGTGCGTAAGTCAGGCATGCCTTGCGGGTGTTGGCAGACATTTGATGGCAGGATATGGATGCAGCGAAACGAGTGTCACATTGGGAAAGCGCGATATGGCTACGCAGAACGGTGACAACACAAAGCGCCTTGAAAGCCGTTCGCTGGGCGTGGCCATGTGGGGCAACCTGTTCATGGCCGCAGCAGGGTTGGTGGCGGGTGTGCTATCGAACTCCAACGCGATCATGATGGATGGTCTGTTTTCCCTGATCGGATTCGGCTCCGCGCTTCTTGGACGGCGGATCAGCCGCCGCATTGATGCAGGCCCCGACAAGGCCCGCCCCTATGGCTATGCTGCGGACGAGGCGATCTTCTCAACCTTCCGGTCGCTGTCCTTGCTGGGACTGGTCCTGTTCGCCATCACGAATGCGATCAAGAACGTTTACAACTACCTCAGTGGGATGACGCCTGAGCCGCTGAATTTTGCCCCCATGATCATCTACTTTGCAGGGATCGGGCTGGTCTGCGCGATCCTGTGGGGCTTCCATCATTTTACCTGGCGCCGAACGGGGAAGCGCAGCGCGATCCTGCGGCTTGAGGCAAAGGCCGCGATGTTTGACGGGCTGATCACGGCTGCTGCGGGTGCCGGTCTGGGCGCCATCTATATGTTCCGGGATGGCCCGCTGGCACCGGTTGCGCCGGTTGGCGACTCAGTGATTGTACTCTTGCTCTGTCTGCTGGCCATCGGTTCCTATGTGCGTGAATTCCGGGGTGGGCTGGGCGAATTGGTCGGCGCGAGCGCGCGGCCGGAGTATGTCGCAACCGCCCGGCGCAGCCTGCGGTCCGCGATCGCCGAGGATGGCGGCGAATTGCAGGACATGTCGGTGACCAAACTTGGCCGTACGTTCCTGGTGACTGTCTACTACGATCCTCGCCGTCCTATGTCAGCATCAGACATCGACAAGCTGAACCTGCGCATGATCGAGGATGCGCGCAAGACGCTGACGGGGGCGGACGTGCTGCTGTTGATTACCGAACATCCCCGGCGCTGGCCCGATGCTCTGAACCCGTTCTGAAATCTGCGATCCCGGTAGGGCGGCCCTGCATGTTTCGCCGGCAGGCTTCTCCGGCTTGTCGCTGTCCGTTTTGGTCAACTTAGGCGGCTGTGACCCGTCCCGCTGGCCAGCGTCACGGGCGGGCCGGACCAATCGACGTCCTCGGGCAGACGGTCGGTGATGAAATGATCCATCGCATCGAACCCCGCAACGCGGTGGGCGGCAGAGCGGCTCCATTTCGTGTGATCGGCCACCAGTAGCATCCGCCGCGCGCTGGCTCGGATGGCGTTGCTGACCTCGGCATCGAAGTGTTTGAAATCGAGGATGCCATACTCGGGATCCAGCGCCCCGGCGCCGATTACGCCGAAATCGGCCACGAAGCGCCGGTAACCCTCCAATGCCTGCGCACCAACCAGATCGCGGTCCTCGGGGCGCAGCTGCCCGGCCACCACATGCACATCGCAGGAGGGCGCGTTGCACATCAGCCGGGCGACTTCCAGATTGTTGGTAACGATGGTGATGTCGGGCGTCTGGGTCAGTGCCTCGGCCACATATTGAACCGTGGTGCCAATGCCTAGAAGCACGGTCGAGCCTTCGGGGATCAGCGCCGCTGCCGCATTGGCGATGGCGCGTTTGCGGTCCTCGTTCAGCGTGGCGCGGGCGTGAAAGTTCAGGTTCAGCGGATTGGACGGCGGCGCCACGCCGCCATGCACCCGCCGCGCCAGCCCCTGATCGCACAGATCGTTGATATCGCGGCGGATGGTCTGGGTGGCGACACCGAATTCAGCAGCCAGCTCATTGATGGATTGCTGTCCTGAAGCGCGCAGCTGCTCCATGATCTGACGTTGACGGTCGTTGAGGTCGCTCATCCGGGCTTCCGTTCCTGTTGCCGCCGTCCGAGGTCTTCCACTGTTGGATCAGATCGACGGCGCAATCCAGTCCGGGACAATTCCGCTGCGCGCGATGTAGCCGGTGACATCGTGACCGGCGAACAGCCCGTGCGCTGTGATCAGGGCGGTGTTCCAGCCCTGCGCCTGCGCCCCTAACACATCGGTGTGCAGGGTGTCGCCAACCATGGTGATCCTCTGCGGCGCTATGTCACCAAGTCGAGCCTGCGCTGCGGCATAGACTGACGGGAAAGGCTTGCCATGAAATACTGGCGAAATGCCCAGCTGATCGCGCAGGGCGACGGCGTAGCACCCCGGCTCCAGTGTCAGCCCGGTTTCGCGCGGGGCGACCAGATCCGGGTTTGCCACCACAAGTGGGCGGGGATTGCGCGCCAAGCTGTCGTGCAGCATGCCCTGTTGCGCCTCGGTCCAGTCCGAGGTGCTGAGCAGCAGGAAGGCATCTGCGGCATCGTATGTGTCGGGTGAATTCCCCAGCGCCACGGCGGCCACCGGCAGTTCGGAAGCTTCAAACCCGGCTGGCGCCATCACGCCCCAGGTGCCGTCCGGGGCGATGTCGGTCAGGCAGGTCTCGCAGACCTCGCGGCTGGAAATGATCTCTTCCGCGGCAAAGTCAAAGCCGAGGCGGGCAAATTTCTCTTCGGTCTGGGCACGGGTAAAGCTGGCTGCATTGGTCAGAACCAAGAGCGCCTTGCCCGCATCGCGCAGCTGCTGCACGCGTTCGTGCGCGCCGGGGATTGGGCTGTCGCCAACGTTGAGCACCCCATAGGCGTCAAAGACGAAGGCGTCGGTCTGATCCATCACCTGGTCAATGCCCGATACCGGCAGCGCCTTTCCCTTGTGATTGCTGACGGGCAGATGGGCGCGGATTTCCTCGTATCTGGCAAAGGCGGCTTCGGGGGTCATTCTGTCGTGGCCTCTGCTGCAAGGAGTTCGTCGCGTAGCCGCACGGCCAGCGCGGGATCATCGGTTATCACCCCGTCCACATCCGCCAACAGACCTTTGCGGATCGCCTCTTCGCCGCGCATGGTCCAGACCATGACCTGCAGGCCAAGGCTCCGGGCCAGCTCCCGATGGGCGGGCGTCAATTCCCAGAACAGCGGGCTCCAGACGGTTGCGCCGGTGTCGGCAAGATGGCGCAGCATCGCCTCTGGATCGGCAGGGGCGCCGTCCAGCCAGGGCGAGCCGCCGTAGAGGTTGCCAGAGGCGTGGATTTCGCGGCTCATCGACAGGTGCGAGCGGCGGAACTGCGGCGCTACGCGTTTGGCCGCCGACAGGATCTGCCAGTCAAATGCATGGATCAGGCAATGGTCCTCGGTACCCGTGGCAGTGATGACATCGACCGCAGCGCGCACGAAATCCTCGGGCGCGGGTTCTGATGCGTCTTCGGCATCGTGCTTCAGCTCGACCAGAACATCGACGGGACGGTCGGCCTTGGCCACCAGATCCAGCACCTCGGACAGGCGGGGCACACGGGCGCCGGGCAGGTCCTGCTGCTGCGGGTGCTTCTTCGCGTACTCCGAACCCGGACGAATACCGCCCACGTCAAAGGCGCAGAGCTCCTCGTAGGTCAGCGCGCCGATGGCCGGGCCTTCCTCTGACAGGAACACACCCGCGCTGTCGCGGGTGGTGTCGGCCAGAAGACGGTGATTGTGGGTGACGACGGGCACGCCATCGCGAGTCAGAAGCACGTCCAGCTCGATCCCATCTGCACCGGAGGCGATGGTATGTGCGAACCCCTCGAGGGAGTTTTCGGGCAGAACATCCGGGGTGCCGCGATGTCCGAATATCTTGGGCAACTGCATGATCCGTCCTCAGGCCAGTCGTTTGCCAGAGGCCAGATCGAACAGGTGTAGCTGATCGGCGCCACAGCCCAGTTCCAGCGTCTCGCCGCTGTCATGCTGCTGCACGCCGGGCAGGCGCACGGCCAGCGGGACCGAGGTGCCGGAGACCTTGCCGTGGACCACGGTATCTGCGCCCAGCTGTTCGACGAAATCGACTTCCAGATGGAACTGCGCCGCGCCCGAGGCATCAAGCGACAGATGCTCGGGGCGGATGCCCATGGCGATCTTGGCGCCTGCCATTGTGGGGATCTCATCTGCAAAGCGGATGTCGCGGCTGCCATCAACCAGCAGGCTGCGGCGATCCTCGGTGACGGTGCCTTCGACCACGTTCATCGCGGGGCTGCCGATGAAATCGGCAACAAACCGGCTGGCAGGACGCAGGTAGAGATCCATCGGCGTGCCAATCTGTTCCACCTTGCCTGCGTTCATGATGATGATCCTGTCCGCAAGGCTCATGGCTTCGACCTGATCGTGGGTCACGTAGATGAAGGTGGCGCCAAGGCGCTGGTGCAGGGCCTTCAGCTCGGCGCGCAGCTGGGTGCGCAGCTTGGCATCGAGGTTCGACAGCGGTTCGTCGAACAGGAACACCTTGGGATCGCGCACGATGGCGCGGCCCATGGCGACCCGCTGGCGCTGACCACCCGAGAGCTGCGCCGGTTTGCGGTCGAGGTATTCCTCAAGCCGCAGGGTGCGGGCGGCCTCGGCGATGCGCTCGGCGATCTGGTCCTTCGGCAGGCCTTCGTTCTTGAGGCCGTACTCCATGTTGCCGCGCACCGACATATGTGGATAAAGCGCGTAGTTCTGGAACACCATGGCGATGTCACGCTCACCCGGTTCCAGATCGTTCACACGGCGCTCACCGATGCTCAGATCACCTGCGGTGATGCTTTCCAGGCCCGCAATCATCCGCAGGATGGTGGACTTGCCGCAGCCCGACGGGCCGACCAGCACGATGAACTCTCCGTCGGCAATATCCGCGTTCACATCGGATACGGCAGTGACGCCGCCGGGATAGGTCTTGCCCAGGGATTTGATGTTGAGAGTAGCCATTTATTTCTCGCTTTCGACCAGCCCTTTGACAAAGAGCTTTTGCATTAGAACGACGACCAGAACCGGAGGGATCATGGCAAGGACGGCGGTGCCCATGATGTAGTGCCAGACTGGCAGCGACTCGCCCGAGTTGACCATGCGCTGGATGCCCATGACGACGGTGTAGAGGCTTTCGTCGGTGGTGATCAGAAGCGGCCAGAGATACTGGTTCCAGCCGTAGATGAAGAGAATGATGAAGAGCGCCGCGATATTTGTGCGCGACAGCGGCAAGAGGATATCCTTGAAGAACCGGATCGGCCCTGCGCGGTCGATGCGGGCGGCCTCGACCAGCTCATCCGGGATGGTCAGGAAGAACTGGCGGAACAGGAAGGTGGCCGTGGCCGAGGCAATCAGCGGAACGGTCAGACCTGCATAGGTGTTCAGAAGACCCATCTTCACCACTACATCGAATGTGGGCAGGATCCGCACTTCGACGGGCAGCATCAGGGTGACGAAGATCATCCAGAAAAAGCCCATGCGGAAGGGGAAGCGGAAATAGACGATGGCATAGGCCGACAGGATCGAGATGAAGATCTTACCGAAGGTTATGACCAGCGCCATGATCAGGCTGTTGAACATCATCATGCCGATTGGCACACCGCCGGCCTCGGGCAGGCCACCGGCCAGAAGCTGGGAATAGTTTTCCCAGGCCTGATCCCCGAACCACAGCGGGATCGGCGATTGCGACAGTGCGCCGGGACCGTGGGTCGAGGCAACCAGCGCCATCCAGACAGGAAAGCACAGGAACAGGACGCCGACGATCAGGATGGCATGGGTAAAGAACGTCAGAATGGGGCGATTTTCGACCATCAGTATTGCACCTTGCGCTCGACGTAACGGAATTGGATGAAGGTCATCAGGATCACCATGCCCATCAGGATCACCGACTGAGCAGCCGAGGAGCCGTAGTCCTGACCAATAAAGCCAGTGTTGTAGACGCGGAACACCAGGATCGAGGTGGCGTCTGCAGGGCCACCTTCGGTGGTGGCGTGGATCAGGGCGAAGGTGTCAAAGAAGGCATAGACGAGGTTGACGACCAGCAGGAAGAAGGTGGTGGGCGTCAAAAGCGGGAAGGTGATCGACCAGAAGCGGCGCACCGGCCCGGCCCGGTCGATGGCGGCTGCCTCGATCAGGGACTTGGGGATGCTTTGCAGCCCGGCAAGGAAGAACAGGAAGTTGTAGCTGACCTGTTTCCACGCGGCGGCCACCACGACGAGCAACAGGGCCTGATCACCGTTCACATAGTGGTTCCATTCGATCCCGATCCCTTTCAGCCAGTAGGCAACGATGCCAAGCGAGGGGTTCATCAGGAAGTACCAGATCACACCGGCAAGGGCGGGCGCGACGGCATAGGGCCAGATCAGCAGGGTCCGGTATCCGGTCGCGGCCTTGATCACCCGGTTGGCGGCAACCGCCAGGATCAGGGAGATGGCCATGGCGAGGAAGGCAACCGAGAAACCGAACAGCAGCGTCGTGCGGAAGGACTTCAGATAGCCGGGATCGCTGAACAGTTCGTAATAGTTGTCCAGCCAGACCCATTCACGGGAAAACCCAAAGGCGTCTTCGATGAAGAATGAACTTTCAAGCGCCTGATAGGAGGGCCAGAAGAAGAAGGCGATGGTGATCGCGATTTGCGGCAGTACCAGCAGGTATGGCAGCAACCGGGAGCGGAAGACGACACGCTTTTGCACGGGCAGGAACCTTTGGGGTGGTCTTTTTCAAAAAGGGGAGGCCCCGCCAGGGACCTCCCTATAGCCAACATGTGGGGATGATCAGTCGTTGGCTTTTTCAAACTTGCGCAGCAGGGCATTGCCGCGCTCTACAGCTTCGTCCAGGGCGGTCTTGGCGTCTTTGTCGCCTGCCCACACGGCTTCCAGCTCTTCATTGATGATGTCACGCACCTGCACGAAGTTACCGAAACGGACGCCTTTGGAGGCCGGTGTCGGTGCGTTCAGGGACAGCTGCTTGATCGCGGTGTCGGTCAGCGGATCGGATTCATAGAAACCCTGTTCCTTGGACAGATCGTAGGCCGCGGTGGTGATCGGAACATAACCGGTGTTCTGGTGCCAGTAGGCCTGCTGCTCGGGGGCAGAAACGAACTGGAAGAAGTCGGCCACACAGCTGTATTCCGCCTGCTCGTGACCGTTCAGAACCCACAGGGTTGCACCGCCGATGATCGAGTTCTGCGGCTTGTCCGCCACTGCGGTGTCAACCGGCAGCATGGTCTGGCCGAATTCGAAATCGGTGATGTCTTTCTTGAAGCCACCGTAATAGGCCGAGGAGTTGATCCACAGCGCGGTTTCGCCGTTCACGAACTGACCACGGCTGTCACCGCGACGGCCGCCGTATGCGAACAGGCCTTCTTTGCCCATGTCGGCGATACGCTGGATGTGGTTCACAACCGCGTCGTTGTTGAAGCTGAACTCGGTTTTCAACGAGGCAAAGCCGTTTTCCTCGGTACCCATGGGCAGGTTGTGCCATGCCGAGTAGTTTTCGATGTTCGACCAGGACTGCCAGCCAAAGGAGAAGGGCTTTTCAACGCCGTTTGCCTTCAGGGCGCGTGCGGCCTCTTCGACTTCGTCCCAGGTGGTGGGTACGTCAACACCGGCAGCGTCCAGCGCGGTCTTGTTGTACCACAGAACCGGGGTGGAGGAGTTAAACGGCAGCGACAGCAGGTTGTTGTCGGTGTCGGTGTAGTAGGAGATCACGGCAGGCAGGTAGGCAGAGGGATCAAAATCGACGCCTGCGTCTTCCATCAGCTTGTAGACCGGGTAGATCGCGCCCTTGTCACCGGCGGCCATCATGGTGGCGGTGCCAACTTCGAAGACCTGCACAACGTGCGGCTGCTCACCGGCGCGGAAGGCGGCGATGGCGGCGGTCATGTTCTCGGTGTAGTTGCCTTTGTAGACAGCGTTGATGTGGCAGCTGTCCGAACCGGCGTTGTATTCGGATGCGAATTTGTCGACGATTTCGCCCAGCTGACCGCCCATGGCGTGCCAGAACTGCACTTCGGCCTTCTCGGCGAATGCGGTGGTGCCGACCATGGCAAATGCAGTGGTCGCCGAAAGAATGGATTTGAGTTTCATGTTCATCTCCTGAGGCCACGGCAGATCAGTCCTGTCCGCAGCAATTCCCCGTTATTGATTCCGTATGAGTTCAATCACTCACATGAGGCGCATTATTCTGTCTTTGTAACGCTCATATGAATTCACTTTGCGTTCAGGTGAACATTTCGTCAAGACAGACATAGTCTGCCCAATTAATAATCTTTCACTGCCAACCGGCCTTGCGGCGGTGGTATATGATTGAAGTTTTTAGAATTTTATGTGCCAAAATCTGCGGCTGAGGCAGGGCTGACGATGTCGTGAGCAGGCCCGGGAGCCGTTATTTTCTGTTGAAAAGCGCCATCTGAGATCGTCAAAAAGGACAACACCCCGGCGCCGTTGGGGCGGCCGGGGTGCGTTGCAAAAGATCTGATTCTGCCCGCCAACCCCGCAAGATTGGGGCGCATATCCGGGTCATCTTCCGTGGCGTCAGGAAGCCTTGAAGGTGTCCTGGTACTGCTCTCTCAGGATGTTTTTCTGCACCTTGCCCATGGTATTTCGGGGCAACTCATCCAGCACCACCAGTTTGCGCGGGTGTTTGAACCGGGCCAGAACGTCACGCACCGCGTCCATGATCGCATCCGTGTCGGGGGTTTCGCCCGGCGCCGGAACCAGAACGCCCAGCACGGTTTCGCCGAAATCCGGGTGCGGTACGCCGATCACCGCGCTTTCCAGCACGCCGGGCTGTTCATCCAGCACCAGTTCGATTTCCTTGGGGTAGATGTTGTATCCGCCCGAGATGATCAGGTCCTTGTTGCGGCCGACGATATGGACATAGCCATCCGCGTCCACCATCCCGAGATCCCCGGTGATGAAGAACCCATCGCTGCGCAATTCGGCTGCTGTCTTCTCTGGCATTTGCCAGTAGCCCTTGAAGACGTTGGGACCGCGCACCTCGATTTGGCCGACCTCGCCTGCGGGCAGGGTGTCGCCCGACGCCGGATCGGTGATCTTCAGCTCCACCCCCGGCAGTGGGAAGCCGACGGTGCCCGCGCGGCGCTCGCCCTCGTAAGGGTTGGAGGTGTTCATGTTGGTTTCAGTCATGCCATAGCGTTCAAGAATACGGTGGCCGGTGCGTTCTTCGAATTGCACGTGGGTCTCCGCCAGCAAGGGCGCGGAGCCGGACACGAACAGCCGCATATGCCGGGTCAGATCTCCGGTGAACCGCGCATCTCCCAGAAGCCGGGTATAGAAGGTCGGCACCCCCATCATCGTGGTCGCGCGCGGCAGGTTCTCGATCACCGCATCAAGGTCGAATTTCGGCAGGAAGATCATCGCGCCACCCGCCAGCAGCGTCACATTGCTGGCGACAAACAGCCCGTGGGTATGAAAGATCGGCAGCGCGTGCAGCAGCACATCATCCGGGGTGAACCGCCACTCGGCCGCCAGCGTTTCCGCGTTCGACAACAGGTTGTTCTGCGTCAGCATCGCCCCTTTGGAACGCCCCGTGGTGCCAGAGGTATAAAGGAAGGCCGCCAGATCCTCGCCTTCCCTGTCGACCGTGTCGTAGGAAGTCGGCATCGCCGCCGCCTGGTCCATCAGGGTGCCAGAGCCATCTGCATTCAGGGTTTCCAGCGCCGCGCCGAGAGGTTTGGTGATGGGGGCGACGGTCGCTTCCTTCCCGGTATCGCAGACCACGACCGAGGCGCCGCTGTTTTCGATGAAATAGGACAGCTCATCCGCCGTATAAGCCGTGTTGAGCGGCAGGAACACCAGACCGGCCTGCGCACAGGCCGCATATAGGGCCAGCGCCTCCGGGGATTTTTCCACCTGAACGGCAACGCGGTCGCCGGGTTGCAGCCCTTTGCCGGTCAGGACATGGGCGATCTGCGCGGCCATCTCAAGAAATGCCTGATGGCTGACCACCTGCCCGTCGGGCAAATACAGAAACGGGGTGGATTTTCCGGCATGGGCACCAAACAGCCCGTCATAAAGAGGATTTGCCATGGGCTAACTTTCTTCTGTTTTTTGCAGCTTTGATGCGGCGGCGAGGGCGCGCACCTCTGCCGTTGCGGCCACCTTTTGGGTGGTGGCGAATTGTTCGTGGTTCTGGGCAACTTTCTTCAGGTCATACAGGTAGTTGACCATCGCGCCGCCGGACTGGGCACGCCCCTTGTCCGAGGTATCCGCATCGGCGTGCACCGCATGGACAATGGCGCCGTTGCCCAGATGAAACCGTGCGACGGGATCAAAGGGCAGGCCACCGCGCCCTTTGGCGTTAAGCAGATAATGGGCCGCGTCCGATTTCATCCGGTCCGGGTCGGAGGGAGCCCAATCCAGACCCTCCTGCTCGATCCAGCCCGCAAGCCCCGGAATGGGGGAGAGGGTAACAAAGGTTTTGAGCCCTGCCAGTTCAGCCGCCAGATCAGCAGCCACCTGTTTGATCAGGGAGTTGCCAAAGGAAATGCTCGCCAGCCCCGCCTGACAGTTTGAGATCGAATAGAACACCGCCGTGTCGGCCTCATCTGCGGTCATGGGGGTGCGATCCTCGGCCAAAAGCGCCTGAATGGATCCCGGTGTGCCCTTGGTCAGCGCCACCTCGACAAAGATCAGCGGCTCATCCGGCATCGCAGGGTGGAAAAAGGCAAAACAGCGCCGGTCCGCCGGTTGCAGCCTGCGGCGCAGATCGTCCCAGCTGTGAATGGCGTGCACGGCCTCGTAGGCGATGATCTTCTCCAAGATGTTCGCCGGGCTTTGCCAGTTGATCGGGCGCAGCACCAGAAAACCTCGGTTGAACCAGGAGGCAAAGAGATGCCGGAAATCCTGATCCAGTGCTTCAAGTTCGGGAATGCCCCGCCCAAGGCGCAACAGATCCGCGCGCATCCGCACCAGCGCACCGGTGGCGCCCGGCACCCGGTTCAGGCGGCGGATCAACTCCTGCCGCCTGGGTTCGACGGCCGCCATGAAGGCGCGGTAGGTCTCTTTTGACGGGCTTTGCTCATAGGCATCCAACCCGCTGCGCACCGCCTCGGGATCAATGTTCAGCTTGGTGGCGATATGGGAGAAGAACGCCAGTTTGTCCGCGTCCTCCAGTTGCTCGAACCCCGAAATCACCTCGCGCGCCAGCATCAGCTCAGACGTCTCGCCTGCCGATCCAACCAGATCTTCGGCCAGTTCGGCGATGGGCCGGTTGTCCTGTCCCGCCGCGCCCGACCAGCGGTAGCGGCGTTCAAAGACGGTGGAGAGGAGATCTGCGAGAAGGGTCACATTGCACCTCCCATCACAAGGTTGGGCAGCCAGGTCGCCAGACCCGGGAACAGACACAGAAGCACGATTGCCAGCACCATGCAGGCCACGAAGGGCAGCGAGCCGGTGAGGATGGTCTTCAGCGAAATGTCCGGCGCGATGCCGTTGATGACGTAAAGGTTCAGACCCACCGGCGGAGAGATCAGGCCGATCTCCATATTGATGGTCAGCACCACGGCAAACCAGATCGGATCGAAACCGGCGGTGGTGATGATCGGCAGCAGGATCGGCGCGGCCATCAAGATCACCGCGACGGGCGGCAGGAAGAAGCCCGCGATCAGCAGGAAGACGTTAACCGCCCCCATCAGCACCCAGCGGTTCACATCCAGCGTACCGATCCATTCGGCAATCGACTGGGTGATGAAGAGCGAGCTGAGCATGTAGGAGAACACCCCGGCGGCGGCGATGATGAAGAGAATCATCACCGATTCCTTGGTGCTGTCGCGCAGCACCACCCAGAGATCGCGCGGGTTCCACAGCTTGTAGATCACCATCGCAATCAGCAGACACAACAGCGCTCCGACGGCGGCGGTTTCCGAAGGCGTCGCGATGCCGCCATACATGGCATAAAGAACGCCAAGGATGATCAGCAGGAACGGCACCACGCGGGGCAGGATCTCGAACCGCTCGGCCCAGGTGTAGCTACCCGAGCTGAGGCGCTGGGTGTTGCCGGACCGCCAGGTGGAGTAAAGCGACCAGGCCATGAACAGCCCTACCAGCATGAAACCGGGAATGACCCCTGCAAGGAACAGCCGTCCGATCGAGGTTTCGGTGGCGATGCCATAGACGATCATGGTGACCGAAGGCGGAATCAGGATACCCAGCGTGCCACCGGCTGCGATGGAGCCTGCTGCCACGCCATCCGGGTAGCCGCGTTTGCGCATCTCGGGGATGCCCATCTTGCCAATAGCAGCGCAGGTTGCAGGCGAGGATCCCGACATGGCAGCAAACAGCGCGCAGGCGCCAAGGTTTGAAATCACCAGCCCGCCGGGAATGCGGGTCAGCCAGCGTTCCAGCGCCTCATAAAGATCCGCTCCGGCGCGGGTCGAGGCGATAGAGGATCCCATGATGATAAACATCGGGATCGACAACAGGGCGAAATTATCCAGTTTCCCGAACAGGATTTCCGGCATTAGCTCAAGGCTGCGCATCCCGTCAAAGATCATCAAGAAACCGGCCGAAACGATCAGCAGCCCCAGGGCGACCGAGACGCCGGAAAACAGCACGAGGATGGTGGAGAGGGCAACGATGCCCCCAAGAACAAGTGGGTCCATAGGTCAGAGATCCAGGCCAAAGGGTTTGTCGGCGCCAGTCAGTAGCGCCACGAAGTCAGCAATCAGTTGCAGCAGGAACAGGGCAAACCCGACGGGAATGGCCAGATAGGGGATCCACAGGCGCACGCCCCATACGGTGTCCGAGCGCCAGCCGCGATCCCAGGCGAAATGCCAGTACTCAAAGCCGTACCACAGCATTATCGCCATGATGCTGATCGACAGGAGTGAGGTCAGAACCGCCAGCCCAAACCGCGCGCGCGGCGGCAACGAAATCGGGATCAGATCGACGTTCACATGGCCGCGCAGCCGCTGCACATAGGGTAGGCCGATCAGGGTAGCCGAGATGACCAGATAGATCACCGCCTCGGTCTGCCAGACGGTGGATCCATTCAGCACAAACCGGATCACGATCATCTGGCAGGTAATCGCAACCGCTGCCATGATCATGGCAGCCGCGCACCAGCCGGCAAGTGTGGACAGGCCCGCAACGGCCCGCAGGAACGGATTGTTCCCGGTTTTTGCGATCGTGGCCGCACTTTGTCCTGCCATTCCCGCCTCCTGAAGTTCTGAGAAATTCAAAAAAGGCGGGGCAGCTTCAGGCCACCCCGCCGGGTGTTATCACTCGACTGCGAGCGCCAAATCGAGAAGCGCCTGACCGTCCGAAACCTCATCCACGAATTTCTTGTAGGAGGTTTCCATGGCCAGCTTGCGCCATGCGTCGAAGTCATCGGCGCTCATCTGGGCGATTTCCACACCGGCGTCGGCAAAGACCTTGGCCGAGGCGGCGTCCTGTTTCTTGGCTTCTTCCAGGTAATAGGCTTCGGCCTTTTCGGCAGCGGCCAGCAGCGCGTTTTGCTGTGCTTCGCTCAGACCCTCAAAGGTGCTCTTGTTCATCAGCAGAGGCTGATACATGAACCACAGGGCTACGTCGCCCGCCGGGGTGTAGCAGCTGACCTGCTCGTAGATCCGGTAGGACACGAAGGACGAGGACGAGGTATTAGCGGCCTGCAGAACGCCGGTTTGCATGGCGTTGTAGATTTCCGAGGACGCCATCGAGGCGATGGAGGCACCGGCCCCAGCCAACATCTGTTCGAAGGCTTTGCCGGCCGCGCGGGTCTGCAGTCCTTCGATGTCGGAGGGTTTGGTGATGCACTTGTCCTTGCCTGCGAAACCGCCGGCCAGATAGCCGTGCACCAGAACCATCACGTCGTCGTCGGCCATCTTGGCCTCAAGCGCTTCCATGAAGGGCGAGTTGCTGAGCCGCGCGGCGTGGTCGTGGTTCTTCACCAGGCCGGGCATCAGCGTCAGGTTATAGGCGGGCTGCTGGCCGCCAGCATAGCTGAGCGGTAGAACGGTCATGTCCAGCTGGCCGCGGCTGAGCGGTTTATACTGCTCGCGCGGTTTGAACAGCGATTTGGAGCCGAAGATCTTGATGTCCAGATCGACATCGGCGGCGGCCACCTCATCGGCGACGATCTGCGCGACCTTGTGGCGGATGTCCTTGTTCGACCACTGGTGCGACAGGCGCAGTTCGGTGGCATTGGCCAGCGCGGCCGACGACAAGAGCGCCGCGGCAGCGACCGCAGCTTTCAGCATGGTTTTCATTTTTTCCTCCCAGAAATTCCAACCTTTGATGGCTGGAGATGCCCGAACGTAAACATCAGGTGTTTTTCAAGTCAATATTTTTGTATACAAGAATAGTCATGTTGAATTTTCAAAACCGGAGTGCTACTGAAAATCCATGGGGCAACGTCGTGCAGATAGTATCGCTGAAGAGCTGGAAGAGCTGATCTTTGACGGCACTTTTGCGGATGGCGACCGCTTGGACGAGGTGCGCCTGGCCGAACAGTTCGGCGTTTCACGCACGCCGCTTCGTGAGGCATTTCAGCGGCTTGCCCTTTCTGGTCTGGTACAGCTGATCCCGCGACGCGGCGCCTTTGTACGTCAGCCCGGCCCGGTTGAACTGATGGAAATGTTCGAAGTCATGGCCGAGCTGGAAGCGGTCTGCGGACGGCTGGCAGCCAAGCGGATTTCGGATCAGGCGCTGGATGAGCTGAACGATGCCAATGCTAAATGCCAAGCAGCGGTCGATGCACAAGATTCGGATGCCTATTACGTGGAGAACGAGCGTTTCCACCGCATCCTCTACCGCGAATCCGGCAATGGGTTTCTGGAGCAGGAAGCCTGCAAGTTGCACAAACGCCTGAAGCCCTTTCGCCGCCAGCAGCTGCGGTTTCGCGGGCGTTTGGCGCAGTCCATGGATGAACACAAGGCCGTGGTGCAGGCGCTGGTCCGGGGCGACGGCGAAGCCGCTGCCGAAGCCCTGCGCGATCACGTCGCGGTGCAGGGCGAGAAGTTCCACACTCTGATGGCCAGCCTCAAAAGCGCCGCAGAATAAAGCCGCCGCAGCAGGTTCAATCGCGGTGGTGCAGGATGCGCCCGATGGTGTTCATCAGCAGTTGCGCCGCCAAAATGGATGTGCAGCCGGTGGTATCATAATCCGGCGCCACCTCCACCAGATCAAGCCCGACGATATCGCCCCGCTGCGCCAGCGCGTCGATGATCTCCAACACCTCGTAATAGAGAAACCCGCCGTGGCTGGGAGTGCCGGTGCCCGGTGCGATTGAGGGGTCGAAGGCGTCGATATCTACCGTCAGATAATAGCGCTCTCCTTGCGGGATGCGGTTGATCAGCGCCTCGGTGCCCATCTTGCGCACATGGCGGACCGACTGGATGTCCGACCCCATTGAGCGGGCGGCATCATAGCCGTCCTTGGCGGTGGAGGAGACGTTGCGGATGCCGATCTGGGTCAGCCCGGTGACATAGGGTTTTTCAGCGGCGCGGCGCATCGGGTTGCCATGGCCATAGCGTACCCCGTGACGTTCGTCGACGAAATCGAGATGCGCGTCGATCTGCACCACGTGGATCGGCTCCTGATCGTCAAAGGCGTTGATGCAGGGGATATTCACCGAGTGATCGCCGCCCAGCACCACCGGCAGGGCACCGGCCTTCAGGATCTTACGCACGCCGTATTCGATATTGGCGTGGCTCTGCAGGGTATCGGTATGAATGATATCCGCATCGCCAATGTCTACGATGGTCACCTTGGCCGGGTCCAGATAGGTGACGTCATCCTCGAAATCATAGGCGCCCGCATGACCAAAGCTGAACAGGGTCGAGGCTTCGCGGATGGCGCGCGGCCCCATGCGTGCGCCCGACCGCCACTGGGCACCGAAATCAAAGGGTGCGCCCAGAACGGCCGCATCCGCATCGATGGCGTCCCAGTCTTCCACGTAAGGGTATTTGCCAAAGGTGCAGATGCCGACGAAAGGCAGGTTCAGCCGCCCGCTGTCATATCCGTGTTTGCTCATTCTGCGCTCCCCGTTGTTGTTGCCGACAGTAAGGGGAAGCGGTGGGGCGGGGTCAAGCGGTGGGTTGCACCGCATCCGGATGGGCAGCAGCAAAGGCCGGATGCTGGGCGCAGGCTTCCTCAACCGCCAAAAGGCGTGGCATGTCGGAGATATCTACCTCCCAGCGGCGGGCATTGTAGATCTGCGGCATCAGGCAGATATCAGCCAGCCCCGGCGCATCACCAGTGCAATAGGGGGCCTGTTCAAACCCCGCCAGCAGCGCCTCGAACGCCTGCAATCCGGGGCGGATGAAATGCTGCATCCAGGCCTTGGGCATATCCTCGCGCCCGCCGCCGAGCTGCGTGGCATGGCGGGCGACAGCCAGATTGCACACCGGATGCAGGTCCACCGCGATGGATTGCGCCAGTGCCTGCGCCTTGGCCCGCTCTGCCGGGGCTTTCGGGAGAAGGTTCAGATCACGGGTCTGGTCCAGATAATCCAGGATCGCCAAGGATTGCGTCAGCCGCAGCCCGTCGATCTCCAGCACCGGCACAAAGCCCTGCGGGTTGCGCGCCAGATGTTCGGGGCTGCGTTGCTCTCCCTTTACCAGATCGACGGGGATGGACTGGTATTCGATCCCGGCAAGGTTCAGCGCGATGCGCAGCCGGTAGCTGGCCGACGACCGCCAGTAATCAAAAAGCACCACATCCGTCATCAGTCTCTCCCTCTTGTGCCTGCCTGATATGAAACCGCACCCGGGATCCCCGGATGCGGTCTTTGTGTTTCGGTCTGTTGTTCAGACGTTACTCAGTTCCTTGGCGTGCAGCCAGTCTGCGTGTTTGGGCGCCTTCTTGGTCTTTGACCATTCCTCCAGCATCTCCCATTTCACGGCGTCCAGTTTTTCCAGCAGCGCCTCTTCCTTGGGATCTGGGCAGGCCAGTTCCACCCGGTGGCCGTTCGGGTCGAAGAAATAGATCGAGTGGAAGATCGAATGATCCGTCACACCCAGCACCTCGACACCGTTGGCCTCAAGATGGTCCTTGAATTCGATCAGCGTGTCGCGGTCCTTCACCTTGAAGGCGATGTGCTGCACCCATTCCGGGGTGTTCGGATCGCGGCCCATCTCGGGCTTGGTGGGCAGTTCGAAGAACGCCAGGACATTGCCGTCGCCCGCATCCATGAAGACATGCATGTAAGGGTCGGGTTCATGCGTGGACGGGACGTGATCCTCGGCAATGGCCAGAACAAAGTCCATCTTCAGCATCTTGTTGTACCACTCCACCGTTTCCTTGGCGTCCTTGCACCGATAGGCGACGTGGTGGATTTTCTCGATTTTCACTTGCTCTCCTCCGAAGGCTGAAGCGCGGCGGCAGCCAGCGCCTGTTTCAGGATCGCGCGTTTCCCAATGTGGTTGGACAGGACCAGCACCAGCCGCGCATTGAGCGCGTCGCTGTCGGCCTTGGAAAGGCCCTCGTGTGCGGCCAGAAGATCGGCGTAGAAATCGTCGGCGCCGTCGATGTTCGGGGTCAGGATCAGTTGGTCGGACATCCGTGTTACTCCTTGCCCACGGCGCGGCGGATGGCGGCGCGGAACTGGTTGTCGTCATAGGAGGGGCGGCGGGCGGCCACGTGCTGATCCGGGCGGATCAGGTAGACGCCGCTGGCATTGTCGCCGAGGTAACGTTCCTTCAGGGCCAGGGTGCGGTCGTCCTTGACCGACAGCGCCAGCCGGGTGACTTCGATGCCGTCTTCCTCGATCATATCGGGGGCCTCGGCGTCGATGGTCAGCAGAGTGAACTTGTCCGCCAGTTTCGGCAGCAGGAACTCATCGCCAAGGGGCGCATCGGGGCAGGGCGATCCGGGGCGGGTGCGCTCCGGCCCATTGGGCAGCGCATCGGCGGAATTCAGGTGCGATCCGTCATAGGTACAAGGCACCGACAGGCGGCCCGAGTTCACCAGCGGGCGGGCGAATTCGAAATGTTCGCTGAGGTCCAGAACCGCATCGCGCAGCACGCGGGACATTTCCGATTTCGGGGTGATGAAATCGGTGGAGCGGCTGGAGTTCAGGATATTCTCGTCGGCGCCATAGACCCGTTCCTGATCGTAGCTATCGAGCAGGCTTTCGGGAGCCTTGCCCTCCATCACCAGTTTCAGCTTCCAGCACAGGTTATCGGTGTCCTGCAGACCCGAGTTCGCACCGCGCGCCCCGAAGGGAGAGACCTGATGCGCTGCATCGCCCGCAAACAACACGCGGCCATGGCGGAAGTTCTCCATGCGGCGGCACTGGAAGGTATAGATCGACACCCATTCCAGTTCGAATTTCACATCTTCGCCCAGCATTTCCTTGAGGCGGGGAATGACGTTCTCGGGGCGTTTCTCGCGCTCCTTGTCGATGTCCCAGCCCAGCTGCAGGTCGATGCGCCAGACGCCATCAGGCTGTTTGTGCAAGAGTGCCGACTGGCCTTTGTTGAAGGGCGGGTCGAACCAGAACCAGCGTTCGGTGGGAAAGTCGGCCTCCATCACCACATCGGCGATCAGGAAGTTGTCCTCGAACACGCGGCCCACGAAATCGAGCCCCAGCATCTGCCGGGTCGGAGAGCCGGCGCCATCGCAGGCGATCAGCCAGTCTGCCTCGATATTGTAAGACCCTTCGGGCGTATCGATTTCCAGCGTCACGTGATCGGGGTGGGTGCCGATGGCGGAGACCTTGTTGCGGCCACGGATCTCGATCGGGGCGCCTTCGGCCTGCAATTCCTTGACACGGTTCACCAGGTATTCTTCGAAGTAATACTGTTGCAGGTTGATGAAGGCCGGGCGCTTGTGGCCTTCCTCCGGCAGCAGGTTGAATTCATAGACCTGACGATCATCGAAAAAGACCTTGCCGATGTTCCACTGCACGCCCTTGTCCACCATCGGCTGACCGCAGCCCAACCGGTCGAGGATCTCCAGCGGCCGTTTGGCGAAACAGATCGCGCGCGAGCCGAAGCTGACCTTGTCATTGTCATCCAGGATCAGCGCCTCGATGCCCTGCTGGGCCAGGTCGATGGCTGCGGCAAGGCCGACCGGGCCTGCGCCAATGATCACCACCTTGCGCCTCACCGGCGCCGGGGCGTCCTGATCCGCATGACGTTCATACGGGTACAGGGGCACTTCAAAGATCTTGTTCATCTGGTGTCCTCCCAAAGGGTGCCGCTTGGCACAGCTTCTCCGGTTCCCGGCCATGGTGTTGGCCGGGGGGCTGTTGTCATCGTCTCATGTCTTTGTGCGGGGCGGTACGATCTGGATCAAACCGCTCCACAGGTTGGATGGAACCCGGGGCTCCGCCCGTTCGCAGCCCAATCGCTCCACTGGAGCGATTGCGGAATGCCGCTTACCCCTGCAGGGCGTCCCACATTTCCAGATCGCGCTGGGCGGTCCAGATGCGGGGGGTGTCGATACCGCGGGCCTCGTCATAGGCGCGGGCGACGTTGAAGGGCAGGCAGTGCTCGTAGATCGCGTAGTCTTTAAACTTGGGATCGCACTCTTCGCGCACCGCGTCCCAGGCCTCTTTCAGGGTGCCGTTGCGGGCAGCCACGCGGGCGGCGGGGCGATAGGTGCTTTCGACGAAGTCGCGGGTGTTCTCGATGGCCGCGTTGACCATTTCCTTGCCGACCAGCGCATCCCCGCGACCCGGCGCGATGGCGTCGACGTCAAAGGATTTGATCGCATCCAGCGTATCACCCCAGTCGCTGAAGTGACCGTCGCCGCAATAGCAGGCTGAGTGGTATTCCACGATATCGCCAGTGAACATGACGTTCTGATCCGGCACGTGGATCACGATGTCGCCTGCGGTATGGGCGCGGCCCAGGTGCATCAGGTCGACGCGGCGGTTGCCCAGATAGACGGTCATGTCTTCCGAGAATGTGGTGGTGGGATAGGTCAGGCCCGGGATGCTTTCGTGACCTTCGAATAGGCGCGGGAAGCGCTGGAATTCGCTGTCCCAGTCTTCCTGTCCGCGTTCAACGACCATGGCGCGGGCAGCATCGCCCATGATGATCTGCTGCGCACCAAAGGCGGAGGCGCCCAGAACCCGCACCGCGTGATAGTGGGTCAGCGCGACATGGGTGATCGGCTTGTCCGTCACTGAACGCACGCATTCGATCACCTTGTTCGCCAGACGCGGGGTGGCCTGCGCCTCGACGATCATCACCGAGTCATCGCCGATGATCACGCCCGAGTTTGGATCGCCCTCGGCGGTGAAGGCATAAAGGCCCTCGCCCACTTCGGTGAAGCTGATCTTCTTTTCCGTCATGTCGCCTTGCGACGCGAATGCCTTTGCCATGTGTTCAGTCCTTTTGCGGTATGCCGAAGACCGTCCCGTCCGGTCGGTCCCCGGTGCGTGTTTCAAAGCAGGAGTCGTCGGCTCTTAGCGCTTATAGGGATCGTCCAGCGCGGGCAGGATCTTGCCCGCACATTCGCCGAACCCGATGGTGTAGCCATCACCCTTGGCTGCGCCTTTCAGCGTCATCGTGTCGCCATCGACGATAAAGGAACGTTCCTCGCCCGTCTTCAGCGTCACCGGCTCCTTGCCGCCCCAGCTGAGTTCCAGAAGCGAGCCGCGGCTTTCCTTGGTCTCGCCCGAGATGGTGCCGGAACCTAGCAGGTCACCCGCGTTCATCGGGCAGCCAGATGTGGTGTGATGGGCCAGCTGCTGCGCGGCGGAATAGTACATTTCCTTGTAGTTGGTGCGCACGATGGTGCTGGCGTCCTTGCCCTCTGGCGCCATGGTCACCTCCAGATCGATGTCATAGAGCATCGGTCCGCAGTCCTTGAGGTGATCGAGGAGCTCAACTTCGCGCGCGGGCGTGTCGCAGCGGAAGGGTTCCAGCGCGGCCTTGGTCACGATCCAGGGGCTGACGGTGGTGGCGGTCGCCTTGGCCTGAAACGGGCCAAGCGGCTGGTATTCCCAGGCCTGGATATCGCGCGCCGACCAGTCGTTCAGTAGCACGTAGCCAAAGATATTGTCGTCCGCTTCCTGCACGGTGATCGGACCTTCAGAGGGGACGCCGACGATGGCGCCCATTTCCAGCTCAATGTCGAAACGCGCGCAGGGCGCCCAGCGGGGGGCGTCGTCATTCGGGCCTTTCAGCTGGCCCCAGGGGCGGCGCACATCGGTGCCGGACACCACGACCGAGGAGGCGCGGCCGTTATAGCCGATCGGGATGTGCAGCCAGTTCGGCGGCAGCGCGTTTTCCGGGCCGCGGAACATGGTGCCGACGTTCATGGCGTGATGTTTGCCGGCGTAAAAGTCGGTGTATTCGCTGACCATGAAGGGCATATGCATCTGCGCCTCGGCCTGCGGCACCAGCAGCGGTTCGACCTTGGCCTGTTCGGCGGCGCCTTCGGACAGAAGCGCGGTCAGACGGTTGCGCAGGGCGGTCCAGACGGCCGGACCTTCTTCCATCAGGTCGTTCCAGAAAGGAACCTCGAACAGGGCGTAATCAGTCAGGTCGATGAGGCCTGCCTCTTCGGCGGCCTGCATATCAAGGATCATGTCGCCGATGGCGACGCCGCAGCGCGGGTCTTCGTCACCGACAGAGAAGACGCCGTAGGGCAGGTTGTTCAGCGGAAAGGGCGTGTCGGCGGAATTGGCCGAGGCGACCCAGGATTTCAAAAGGGGCATGGTGTCTCCCAAAACGTTATGTGCGGGCGCCGGGATCACCCCGGCGCAAAACGGCTGTGGCTACAGGCTTACTTCAGGCCCGGCGTGCCGTCGAATTTCTTTTCGATGTCGGACCAGCAGTCGATGTAATCGTCCTGCAGCGGCGCCTCCTTGGCGGCGAATTCGGTCAGGTGCTGCGGGAAGCGGGTTTCAAACATGAAGGACATGGTGTTCTCCAGCTTCTCGGGGCCGAGGTTCGAGTTCGACGCACCCTCAAAGGCGTTCTTGTCCGGCCCGTGCGGCAGCATCATGTTGTGCAGGGACATGCCGCCGGGGATGAAGCCCTGCGGCTTGGCATCGTACTGGCCGTAGATGTTGCCCATCAGCTCGGACATGATGTTCTTGTGATACCAGGGCGGCCGGAAGGTGTTTTCCGCCACCATCCAGCGTTCGCGGAACAGGACGAAATCGATATTCGCGGTGCCTGGCTGGCCCGAGGGCGCGGTCAGCACGGTGAAAATCGAGGGATCCGGGTGGTCGAACAGGATGGCGCCGACCGGGCAATAGGTGCGCAGGTCGTATTTCACCGGCGCATAGTTGCCGTGCCAGGCGACCACATCCAGCGGCGAATGGCCGATCTTGGTCTCGTGGAACTGGCCGCACCATTTGATCGTCACGGTCGAGGGTACCTCGCGGTCCTCAAACGCCGCCACCGGCGCCTTGAAGTCGCGCGGGTTGGCCATGCAGTTTGCACCGATCGGGCCACGGCCCGGCAGTTCGAACTTCTGACCGTAGTTTTCGCAGACGAAACCGCGTGCGGGACCTTCCAGAACTTCGACCCGATAGAGCAGGCCGCGCGGCAGGATGGCGATTTCCTTCGGCTCCAGATCGATGATGCCCAGCTCGGTGCAGAAACGCAGGCGGCCTTCCTGCGGGACGACCAAGAGCTCACTGTCGGCCGAGAAGAAATAGCTGTCTTTCATCGACTCTGTCACCAGATAGACATGGCTGGCCATGCCGACCTGGGTATTCACATCGCCTGCGGTGGTCATGGTGCGCATACCCGTCAGCCAGGTCAGCGGCTCGCCGCTGTGGGCCACCGGATCCCAGCGATACTGACCGAGCGAGGTCACATCGGGATCGACACAGGGCGCGGATTTCCAATAGGGCAGGTCGATTTTTTCATAGCGGTGCGAGTGCTTCACCGAAGGGCGGATGCGGTAGCACCAGGTGCGCTCGACGCGCTCGGCGGTGAAAGCGGTGCCGCTCAGCTGCTCACCATAAAGACCGTAATTGCATTTCTGCGGGCTGTTCATGCCCTGGGGCAGGGCGCCGGGCAGAGCCTCGGTTTCATAGTCGTTGCCAAAGCCGGGCATATAGCCCTCGTGCGGGCCAGCAAGCGAAGGGGCCTGGATCATCTCATGGGGATTTGTGGGTCGATTCATGGCGCGTTCCTCCTTTTCCGCTTGCCGGGGTAATAGTTGATTTTGTAACTAACAAGGGTATGGAGGGGCAAATGACCGAAAAAGATGATTTCGCTTTGCAGGATTTCCTGCCGTTCCTGCTGAACCGTGCGGCCGAGGAAAGCTCGCTTGCCTTTCAGTCCTATTACAAGAACCGTTATGGGATGCTGCGCAACGAATGGCGGGTACTGTTCCACCTTGGTACCTATGGCACCATGACGGCCAAGGAGATCGGTCAGCGCGCCAAGATCCACAAGACCAAGATCAGCCGCGCGGTGGCCAAGCTAACTGAGCGCCGCTTCATCACCCGCAACAGGGATGAGGCCGACCGGCGGTCAGAGCATCTGAAGCTGACCCCGGCGGGGGAGGCGGCTTATCGCGACCTGCGCGGGCAGGCGGCAAGCTATGACAAGCAGTTGGCGGCTCGGTTCAGCCCAGAAGAGGAACAGACCCTGCGGCGCATGTTGCGTCAGTTGGCTGGAATCGCGGAATAGACATTCGGGCTTCGGCACCCCAGATACTGCCGGACACAGAGAGTGCCGGATACTGGCAAAACACCCGCGCAAACCGAGGACCCTTTCCCGTGGATCAGACAGACAGCCGAGCCCCCGCCTTGATCTCCTGGCTGACCGAGCAAGGGCTGCGCAGCCATGAGCGCGAAGGTTTCCTGCAGGCGTTTTGCGAGCAGATGGTCGCCCTCGGCATGCCCCTATGGCGGTTTCATCTGGCGCAACGCGCCTTTCACCCGCAGTTCGGCGGGATCGGGTTCAGCTGGACTCGCACTGGTGGGATGTCTCAGGAACGCTACGAGCACCGGCAGGCCCCGCGCGATGCCTGGCTGCAAAGCCCGCTGTTCCATCTTCTGGCTGAGGATCTGGAGGAATTCCGCTCGGATCTGAATGATCAGCATGTCGTCCGTTTTCCGATGTTGGGGGATCTGCGGGCGCAGGGCGTGACCGACTATTTCGCCTTTGGCCTGCGTTTTTCCGACGAAAAGGTCCCGCTGGATCCTAGCAGGCCCTCCGAAGGGGTGTTGATTTCCCTGAGCAGCGATCACCCGGACGGTTTCAGCGAACGCGATCTGTCCTTGCTGCGCAGTATCGCGCCGCATCTGGGTCTGGCGCTGAAGTCGATGTCAAACCAGCAGATGGCCAAGGATCTGTTGCAGGTTTATCTGGGGCGGGATGCCGGGCGGCGGGTGCTGTCCGGCGAAATCCAGCGCGGGTCGTCGGACCGGATCAACGCGGTCATCTGTCTGTTCGATCTCAAGGGCTTTACCAGCCTCGCCGAGCAGGTGCCGGGCCCCGAGGTGATCGACATGCTGAACGATTATTTCGGCATTGCCGTGACCGTGATCCAGTCCCACGGGGGCAATATCCTGAAGTTCATGGGCGATGGGATGCTGACGATGTTTAACCTCGGCTCGCTCAGCAAGGACGCCAAGGCGGCGCTGGATGCGGCGAGTGAGCTGCGTCAGAAGATCCGCCTGCGCAATATCGAGCGGGCCGAGGCAGGGCTGCCTGCGCCGGGGTTTACCCTGGCGCTGCACGCCGGTGACATTCTTTATGGCAATATCGGTTCGGAAAACCGGCTGGACTTCACCGTGATCGGGCCGATCGTCAACCAGACGGCGCGGATTTCCGGCTTGCACCACTCGGTCGGGCAAAGCGTGATCCTGTCCCAGGAGGTACAGCGCGCCGGGGCAGAGGCGGGGCACGATCTGGTATCTCTCGGCCGCTACATGCTGCGCAGCGTGGCCGAGCCGATCGAGTTGTTCACCATCTACGAGACGCCGGATCAGCCTAGGTAGGGACTGATCCGGCGCCAAAGAGGGGAGCGAGCCGGGCAGGACTCAGATATTGATCTCGACGCCCGGCAGGTTCAGCTCTTTCATCATGTCCCGCAGCTCTTGCCGGGCCGCGATGTTGGAGATGTTCAGCTGTTTGACGCCCACGTCCTTGAGATCCAGCAGAGTCAGGCCGCGCGGGAAGAGTTCGCGGAAAATCACCCGCTCTGAAAAACCGGGGGCGACGCGGAAGCCGATCCGTTTGGACAGCATGTTGATGGCGCGCTCCATCTTTTCCTTATTGACCATGCGCTGGGTGCCGACGCGGTTGCGGATGACGATCCAGTCGATGGGTTTCAGCCCGGCCTGCGCCCGCAACTGGCGCGCATTCCAGACCATTTCCGAATAGACCGACGGGCCGGTGATCTTGTCGCCCTTGTCATCGGTATGGGCCAGCAGGTCGAAATCGACGAAACTGTCGTTCAGCGGCGTGATCAGCGTATCGGCCAGCGAATGTGCCACCTGGCTCAGCCGGGTGTGCGAGCCGGGACAGTCGATCAGGATGAAATCATTGTCCGGCTCCAGGCTGGAGACGGCCGCCGACAGACGGTGGTCATAGATGTTTTCACCCGGTTGCAGGCTGTCGGGGTCAATGTCCGGCAATTCGTGCAGATCGACAATCGGCAGTTCCAGCCCGGCCTGGGTCATGAAGGCCTTGCGGTTCTCCAGATACCGACCAAGCGAGCGTTGCCGCAGGTCCAGATCCAGCGCTGCCACCTTGTGCCCCAGCCGTGCCAGAGCGGTTGCCACATGCATGGAGACGGTGGATTTCCCCGCACCGCCCTTTTCGTTGCCGACGACAATGATATGCGCCATTCAATGATCCCTTTGGTTCCCCGCGCCGCGGGAGCGATTTTCTGCGGACTATAGACAGTGCCCGAATCAATGAAAAGCGTTGAACTACCCCAATTAGAGCCTGATTTTTGCCGCATCAGGCGGGGTCAGCAGTGCAGCTGATGCACTGCCGCAGGATGCCATGTGTTAATTGGAACACTTCGTTCCGGCGCTGCTACAGCCCCAATTGGTTCAACTGCTCGAATGCCGAGGAGAGACGTGCCTCGTGGGGCAGCCAGTCCGGGGTCGAGCGATGATAGATCGGCTGTCGCGCCTGCTGCAACGATGCCGTTTGAATGGCGCTCTCACGGTTTTCTGGATGCAGGCAGTCATCGGACCATTCCAGCCCGCAGAAATCCACCAATGGCCGGATGTGCTCTTCGGGATCTTTCGTGAGCGCGTGATAGTCCAGTTGATGGATCTGGTCCGGAAACAGCCGCATCCAGTGTTGCATCAGGTCCCGCGTTAGAGCCTGATATTGGGCAATGTCGCTGAGATCATAGCTGAACCCATTGCCACTACCCGCCATGCAAACCTGATAAAGAGACCAGAGCTGATCGCGGGGCATGCGCGTGGTGTAGACGATCCGCGCCTCGGGGAAAGCTGCCAGAAGGCCGCCGACCCAACGAAAGTTGAGCGGCATCTTGTCGATTACAACAGGTGCGCCATTGGCGTGACCCTGCATGGCCTGCCCAACTGCGTCTCGCAGGGCCTGTGCGTCGGCTTGTGTGAATTTCGTTTGCTTCTTTGTTGCCATCTGCTGCATCAGCTTGGACATGGCAGTTGTGGAATACTGCAATTCGCCAGCGCCTGTCACACCTTCGCAGCCGCATAGGATGCGTTCCGTTACCGTTGTGCCTGAGCGCGGCAGCCCGACGATGAAAATTGGCCGAAAGCCGAGCTCAGATGTGGCAACCGGTGCCGGTTCAGCAAAGGTATGCTTCAGGTACGCAAATATGCCTTCGTCCTTCTCGATCGAATATTTGATCGTTTGCTTCTTGAGGCTGTTGCCCTGTTCCAGATGCTCAAATGCGGCGTCGTACCGCCTGGTATCATTCAGAGCTTTGTAGAGCGCAAAGCGCAGTTCGCTTTCTGCGCTGGGCTGCAGGTCGCCCTCGTTGAGGAGTTGTTGCATGTCTCTCAGGTGGGGATGATCCTTGTCATAGGTGATCACCAGGGACATGTTGCGGTGCACGGGCGTCAGCCGGGGATTTAGGTCCAGAGCGTTCTGGAAATGCTGCTTTGCGGTGTCATTTTTGTTTTCGGATAATGCAATGAGGCCAAGCTGATATTGGGCTTCTCCACCAGCTGGTGAGGTCGGGGTCACCGAATTATAGCAGGCCTTCGCCTCTGTCAGACGGTTAAGGCGGCGTAGTGATAGGCCCAGTACGTTGAGTAATTCATCGGTAACCGGATTGTTCTCGATAAGAGCTGAGATGATATGCACGGCTTCCGCATAGTGGCCTTGTTCGTTCAGGGACATGGCCAGTGCTCTGCTCGCCGCCGGGTTTTTCGGATCTAGGACGACGGCCTTGCTCAGGTGTTCGGTTGCTAGATCGAGGTAATTGAGTTGAAGAAGTATAGCGCCGATATTGAAATGCCCGATGGCGGGATTGCCTCCAGCCTCCAGGCTGCGTTTGAAGAAATCCAGAGCGCCTGACAGGTCGCCTTGGGCCTTCAGGCACGCGCCCTGCAAGTCCAGCAATGGGACCAAGTCGGGGGAGCGTTTCGCCAGAGCTTGTGCTGTGGACAGGGCGTCTGAGATTCTGCCTTCTCGGAAAAGAGTAACCGCCGCAGTGACTTCCGATTGGCTCACGGGGGTTCCATGCCCTCGATTCCCCGCCAAAGCCTCGGGGAGGTTTTTGATGCGGGAAGGGCTGGCTTGGGAGAGCATTGGCTGCGGCCTTTCGTTTCAGTGTATCCACGATTTCGAAAAACTGTGCCCCAAAAAGCTTGTCAATTTGAAAAGATTTTACAATTTTTGCTCGGGCTATGCATGGCCTCTATCTAATTTGTGCTTGCGCCAAAAATAAAAAAACCGCCCCAAAAGGAGCGGTTTTCGTTTCGAAACCGATAGTTGGTCTTAGAAGCCCAGACCTTCGTATTTCTTTTTGAACTTGGACACGCGGCCACCGGCGTCCATCAGGCGGGTCGAACCGCCGGTCCATGCGGGGTGCACGGAGGGGTCAATGTCCAGCGACAGCTGGTCGCCTTCTTTGCCCCAGGTGGAACGCATCTTGATGACGGTGCCATCGGTCATTTTGACGTCGATGAAGTGGTAGTCGGGATGGGTGTCGGCTTTCATGATACCACTCCTTACGCTTTAGCTTTGTAGTTTGCGTCTTCAGCGATACGGGCGGATTTGCCGCGACGCGAACGCAGGTAGTACAGCTTGGAACGACGCACGCGGCCACGGCGCACGACGGTGATGCTGTCGATGTTGGTCGAATGCAGCGGGAACACACGCTCCACGCCTTCGCCAAACGAAATCTTGCGGACGGTGAAGGAACCGGCGATGCCAGAACCGTTCTTGCGGCTGATGCAGACGCCTTCATAGTTCTGAACACGGCTACGCGAGCCTTCGGTCACTTTGTAGCCGACGCGGATGGTGTCACCGGCTTTGAAATCGGGGATCTCTTTCCCCAGGGCGGCAACTTGTTCCGCCTCCAGCTGTGCGATCAGGTCCATCTGATCTTCTCCTATTTTGCTCGTGGTTGTTCCACGAAGTTTTGCGCGGATATGAGAGCTCTTGGTCTTCACCGGGTCCCGCTTTTGCAGCCCGCCAGAGATCACACCGATCGTTCCTGAGTGCCGATCCGCGCCCTGTCAGATGACCGAAGAAAGTCAGGCAGGATATGCGCACATAGGCAAAACGCCCGGAACCGAATCCGGTACCAGACGAGCGGCTTTTAGGCCTGTGGCGCCAATGTTTCAAGGGAATTGTGCCGTAACCCCACTTCTTCGCAACGCTTTTGTTTTGCTCGCCGGGGCTTATGGGGCTACCGTTTGGGGGAATTGATAGATCAAGTTGTTGCGTCGGCCCTTTCTGGCCGTGCTGTTTAAATGTGCCTCATGGGTAGGAGGAGTGACCATGCCTTTCAAAAAGCTGGATATTTTCAATAGTGAGCAAAGTTACAAGGCGGAGCTTAAGAAGGAACTCAAAAAGCTCGACGCGAGCCTGAGCGAGTTTCATTACTACGATCAGGTGGCGCTCAATGGCGCGCCGCAGACTATTCTGGTGGTCGGAGAGACCGCCGCGCCGTTGCTGAAAGAGCTGAAAGCCAAGGCCAAGACGCACGCCGTCGGCCGCTGTTTTGTTGAGGATGGCACCCTGAAGCTGAGCCCGGTCAAGGGCAAGATTCTGGAAAAGAATCTGAAGCCGGTCATGAAGGGCACGCAGTTCGCCTATAAGATCGTGGACGCGGATGTGGACGCTGGCGGGGCGGACAGCGCCGATGGTAAGTTCGAAAAACGGCTGCAGGCTGTGGTGTCGCGGTTTGACAAGATCAAGGGCAAGATCACCGACGAGGAACGCAAGGAACTGCGCATCCTGTTCGGCCAGATTGAGGAGCAGAAGGATAGCGCGGTGGACAAGGCAGCCGCGATCTTGAGCAAACTCAACACCCGGATGGAAGAGCTGATTGGCCTGATCGGCGGCGGATCGGAGGCGTCGCGCGAAGAGGTCAACGCCAAGACCCGGCTGAAGGCAACCACGGCCCGCTTTGACAAGGTCAAAGGCAAGATCATGGACGACGAGCGCAAGGCGCTGCGTCAGCATTTCGCAGCCGTCGTCGAGCATTTCAAAAAGGGTGAATGGGCCGACGGACAGAAACGGCTGGAGCAACTGGACAAGGAAATGGTCGGCTATGTGAAGGAGGCGCTGGCCTCTGAGGAGCAGAGCGCCGAGAAACGCAGTTCTGACTTTGACAAATCCGAAGCAGGTCAGGCTGCCAAGGTGCTCGCCTCGCGCATCAAATCCGAAGCGGAAAAGTTGAAGAAACTGGAGGCCGCCGTGACCCGTGAGGCGGGCGTGCTGAAGGATCTGCACGACACTCTGTCGGGGCTGACCAAGCCAAAGGACATCGCCTCCAAGCAGCGCCAGGTCGATGCCAGTTCAGATCGGCTCGACAAGGCGCGTCAGGTGCTGGAGACCTCGCGCAGCGAGCTGCTTGAAAACATCGAAAAGATGAAAAGCGAGAAGCTGGAGAAGGAAAAGGCATTCGTCACCGCACTGGGCAATATCAAATCACGCATCTCGGCGCTGGATGAGATGCTCGACAGCGTACCGGTGGATCAGGCCCGGGCCCAGATCGAGGCGCTGATCAAGAAACAGGCCGAGGCGCAGGCCTGGCAGGAGGAGCGGCTAAAGGCCGAAGAGGGTGGCGAGGGACATGGCACCGGCCGCCACGGCGCACAGACCGGGATGGAGCGCCAGGCGATGCGCGCCTCAACGCAAGATGGCGTCACCCCGGATCAGGATGGCAATACTTCGGGCGTCAGCCGTCAGGAAAAGGGTGTGATGCAGACGGAAACCTGGAACCAGGTCAAGGTCACCTACACCGAAGAGGACGGCAAACGCGTGATCGCTGACATCGACAAGACCGCGCAGAATATCGTCAACAAGTTCGACAGGACCCAGTACAGCGGCGGCAAAGGGTCGATGTGGGCCACGCCGGTGCTGGAAAAGGAAGCGGTAGAGGCGGCGCTGGACGTGGCCAACAAGCTCAAGGATTTCACCCATTGGGCCGAGGGCAACACCTCGGACCACACGGCGGTCACCACCGAGTTCAAGAATCTGACCGTGCTCTTGGGCAAGCCATCCAGTTCGGTTGGCTGGGGCTACGCGGTCGAGCGGGATGGCGATGCCGTCGATGTGTCCACAGTGAAGAGCGAACTGAAGAAATTCGAAACCGGCGCGCAGACCATGGACCAGCTGTTCAAGGCGCTGAACGTCAAGTTCATCGAACGCGATGGCGGGGTAAAGATGATCCCGCATTGCCGGGTAGTGCTGGAGCGCGGCGCGGGCGGCGGCGCCTGGAAGCTGAAGACGCATTATCCCGACAATGGCATTTCTTCGGGGCAACTGGGTTGGGAAACCCGGCGCAATCAGCCCAAGGGCGACATCACCTTCCGCAAGGGGACGGACCTGACCGTCAAGAAGAACAACGCCGCGCCCTGACGCGGTGGGGCCGGGGGCCGTATAGGTTCCGTCCCCGGATCAGCCCTTCTTGGTCTCGCAATAGGCCTCCCACAGGTCCGGGCGGCGCGCCTTGGTGATTTCTTCACTCATCTGGTGACGCCATTCGGCGATCTTGCCGTGATGGCCGGACATCAGGACCTCGGGGATTTCGCGGCCCTTCCATTCGGCGGGGCGGGTGTATTGCGGATGTTCCAGCAGCCCGGAGGAAAAGCTTTCCTCCTCGGTTGAGGCCTGATTGCCCAGGACGCCGGGGATCAGTCGCACGGTGGCGTCGATCAGGGCTTGCGCCGCGATTTCGCCGCCGGTCATCACGAAATCGCCGAGGCTGACTTCCTGAATGCCATAGTGTTCCAGCACCCGTTCATCGACGCCTTCGAATCGCCCGCACAGCAGGGTCATGCCGTCGCAACGCGCGAAGTTCTGCATCATCTTCTGGTCCATGCGTCGCCCGCGCGGCGACAGGTAGATCAGCGGCCAGTTGCCCTGCACCCCATCCATGGCATGGTCGATCGCCTCGCCCAGAACATCGGGGCGCAGCACCATCCCGGCGCCGCCGCCTGCGGGGGTGTCATCCACGTTACGATGCTTGCCGACGCCGAACTGGCGCAGGTCGATGGTCTCCATCTGCCACAGCCCTTCCTGCAGGGCCTTGCCGGTCAGGCTTTCGCCCAGCACACCGGGAAAGGCGGTGGGAAACAGGGTCATGATCTTGACCTTCCACACCCCGGCCAAATCCGGAGTCGGTGTCATCAGTTCACGCGGTTTCAGCGTTGGGCGGATCGCCTTGCGGCCATGGGATTTTGTCGGGTTGCTCATATCCCGTTGTTTAGTTGAAACTGGGCCGGCCGCAACAGAAAGCTTTGTCCACGCCATGCCCGATGAAATGATGAACCGGCTGCCTGCCTTCCACCAGAAGCCATCCGTGGCAGAGGTGGAGCAGCGCGCGATGGCGCTTTGGCCGGGGATTGCCGCAGACGCGGGCCTGCCGCCGGATGGGGCCGCTTTCAGCATGATGCAGGTGAACTCGTCCCGGCAGGACAGCCGCGCCGTGCTGGGGATCCGAACGGCGGACGAACGGCGTTTCGTGCTGCGGGCGGATTTTGCTGAGGGCAATCTGGCGGCCTTGCGCGCCCACCACGACCGCCATCGCGCGGCGGCGCAGGCGCTCCGGGAGGTTCAGGGCGTCAATGTGCCGGAGTTGGTCTGGCTAGATCCGGAGCGTCCCATCGCGCTTTTCGAGTTTGCGCCCGGCGAAACGGCTTATCGCGAGCTGTCCTTTGCGGATCACGGTCTGGGCAATAGGGCGGTTCTGCTGCGCCGGATTGGCCGTGCCGTGGCGCAGTTGCACGCGGCCGGAGCGGTGGAGCAGCGCCGGTTTTGGCCAAAACCGCATCTGGCGCGGGTGCAGGGCCGGGCCGCCAAGGTGCGGGCGGGCGATTTGCAGATCCGCAAGCCAAATAGGTTTCTGGGCCTCTGTGCGATGCTGCACCGCTTCGCGCGGGAGGCGCGAGGGCTGCCCTATCAGGCGGCGCTGCAGCATGGGGATCTTCATTTCAGGAACATCCTGATCACCGAGGATCTGGTCTCATTCATCGATTTTTCCAACGCCCGGTTTTCCCTGCCGCATTCGGATATCGCCAATCTCTGGTTGGCGAACTTGCCCGACCATCTGGCCACAGGGGACGGCGCGCAGGGGCAGGCGGTTGGATTTGGCGGCGTCGCGCAGAGCGACTGGACCGCCTTTGAAGCGGGGTATGGCGCCCGGTTTACAGAGGATCCGGTCTTCCGGTTCCTGTTTCTGCATCGCCTCTACCGCTCATGGCTGCGCCTACCCGCACCGGGGGCAGAGCTGCAGGAGCGGGACAGCACCCTTCTGAGTGGGGTCGAGACGGTTTTTGACTGGTTTCAAAGAAACCATACCGACTGAACGGTAAGGAGTGGCAGGCTCTGCAGTTGCTTAGAGCAACCCTTCGGGCGGGTCGGCGATGATCCGGCCCTGCTCAAGGTCCACGGTTGGGACCGCGGCAAGGGTAAAAGGCAGCAGAACCGTGTTCTTCATCCCCGGACCATGCAGTTCCAACAAATCGGCCGCGCCGTGGTTCTGTACCGATTTCACCTGCCCCAGCAGGGTGCCGCCGGTATCATAGACATCAAGACCGATCAGGTCGGCATGATAATACTCGTCATCCGGCAGGCTCGGCAGGCGATCGCGCGGGGCAAAAAGGCGCAGCCCCTTCAGCGCATCCGCCTGTTCCTTGGTCTCCACCCCGCCAAGGCGCGCAGCAAAGCCGTTTTTGACTACCGATGTCAGTGACACGGTATAGCTCTGGCTGCCGTCCTCGGAACTGAGCGGGCCATACGTCGCAATGTCCTCGGGATTGGCGCAAAAGCTTTTCAGGCGGACTTCGCCTCGTACCCCAAAGGCGCCGGCCACCGCGCCGATGCAAATCAGATCGCTCATGGCTGTATCCTGTGTAACTGTTGATCGCAGACCGGTTTCATCCAACCCTATCTGAGCCATTGGGGTGTTCATGACAAGGCGAAGTTTCGCTGGCCGCCTCCAAGAGGTTGGCAGATGCCGTCTTGCGGATCAGCGGGTTTCGACCGGCAGGCCGTCCCGGCGGCTTTCCCAGCCTTGCTGTTCCAGTTCCGGGGTCTCGTCCTCGGTGACTTCGGGGTGGCCAATGCAGAAATAGCCGATCAGCCGCCAACCTTCCGGGGCCTTTAGATCGCGGTTCAGCTGCTCGGGATCCAGCACCGAGACCCAGCCAAGGCCCAACCCTTCGGCGCGCAGCGACAGCCAGAACAGGGTGATGGCGCAGACCACGGAATAGCGGCGCATTTCCGGCATGCTGCCTGCGCCCAGACCGTGCCCCTTGCTGGTGGCATCGTCGCAATAGATCGCCAGTTGCACCGGCGCCTCCTGCATGCCCGAGAGTTTCAGTCCGGCATAGCGTTTGGCCTGCGCGCCAGAGTAGCCTTGCAAAGCTTCGGCGTTGGCGGCCTTGAAATTCTCAAGGGCTGCGGCGCGGGCGGTATCGCTTTCGATACGTAGAACGCGCCAAGGTTCGCTGAGCCCCACCGAGGGCGCCAGCAGAAACGCAGAGAGGCAGCGCGCAAGCACTGCCTCGTCCACAGGGTCCCTGCGGAATCGGCGCACATCGCGCCGGAGCCGCATCAACCGGTCCAATTCGCTGCGAAAGCCCTCAGGGAAGGCGCCCTGATCACGGGTCTTTCGCAGCGTCATGGTCTTATTCCGCGTCTGCGGGTGCTTCAGCGGCTTCAGCAGCGTCGGCGGCCTTGGCGGCTTTCTCTTCAGCGCGCTCCTGAGCTTTCTTGCCGGGAACAGCTTTCTTGGGGTTGTTGCGCTCGGTCTTGGCGCGCACGCCTGCGGCTTCCAGCATCCGGGCGATACGGTCGGTGGGCTGGGCGCCCTTGTCGAGCCATGCCTGAACACGCTCCATGTCCATTTTCACGCGCTCTTCGCTGTCTTTGGGCAGCAGCGGGTTGTAGGTGCCGAGCTTCTCGATGAAGCGACCGTCACGCGGCATGCGGCTGTCAGCAGCCACGATGCGGTAGAAGGGACGCTTTTTAGAGCCGCCGCGGGCCAGACGAATTTTCATTGCCATGGTTTCATTCTCCTTTGATGGCGTTGAACGGGATTTCCGGTTGTCGGATCAATCCCGCTTATTCTTGGTGTTTCTTATGGTGGCGAATGACCTCATCGATGATGAAGTTCAGGAACGCCTTGGCAAATTCAGGGTTGAGGTCCGCCTGAGTTGCCAGGTCTTCAAGCCGTGCGATCTGCTTTGCCTCGCGGGCCGGATCGGACGGGGGAAGGTCGTGTTCGGCTTTCAGCTTGCCCACTGCCTGGGTGTGCTTGAAGCGCTCGCCGAGGGTATAGACAAGGATCGCGTCCAGCCGGTCGATGCTTTCGCGGTGCCCTTTCAGGATTTCGGCGGCGCGTGCAACAGGATCATTGCTCATGTCAGTCAATGGCCCATCCTTTCGGTTTGAACAGCGGGTCGGCGTAGTGGCTGATTTCCATCTCGATGCCATGGGCGATCTGGCTGCCCTTCAGCGCCTCGGGCGAGGGATGCCGGTAGACCGCGTCGCTGCCGTCGATGGTCTCGGCATCATTGTCCTTCTTGGCGCCAAGGCGTTCGGCCAGGCGGATGGAATCGAGGTTCTTGGGGTCGATGTAGCTGACCGCCCCATCCCAGCCCAATGTGTCGTAGAAATATCTCCGCGCGGCGCTGGTCGCCTCCAGCGCGTAGCCTTTTCCAGCCTTTTCGGGCCAGATGATCCAGGCGATTTCACGCTCGGGCCAGCCTGCGGGTTTCCAGCCGCCCGCCATGCCGTAGGTCTCGTCCGTGACCTTGTCGTGGATCATCCACATGCCAAAGCCGCGGATCTGCCAGTGGCCGATTTCAGCGGCATAAAGCATCCAGGATTCATACGGGTTCAGCGGCCCGCCCATGAAACGCGCGCGATAAGACGAAAATGTCGCCTTAAAGTTCGGATAATCCTCGGGCTCGGGGCCGCTCAGGATCAAACGTTTGGTTTCAATGGTCGGGATGGAGGCTGGCATCAGGCATAAGCCTCCATGCCGCCGTCGGTGACCTCTGCCGGGGACAGGTGACGCCAAAGCTCCAGCGTGCCAAGGCGCGGATGGGTGTAATCACCATCGCGGCGCGCACCAAGGCGTTTTGCCACCGCGCGAGAGGCGTGGTTTTCCGGGTTCACCAGGCTGATCACGGTGTCCCAACTCAGAACGTCATAAGCAAAAGAGCGCGCAGCTGTTGCCGCCTCGGTGGCGTATCCCTTGCCGCCGAAACCTTCGAACAGGTCCCAGCCGATTTCCGGCTCGGGCCAGCCGTGCGGGTTCCAGAGGCCAATGTTGCCCGCGACCTTGCCGGTGGATTTCTCGTCCACCATCCAGCGGCCATAGCCCAGCATGTGCCAGTGACCGATCTCGCAGGCGAGGTGGCGCCAGACCTGCTCGGGCTTCATCTGGCCGCCCACGTATGTGGCGCGTTCGGACGCATAGAATTCGCACATTACGTCGAAGTCCGACAGGTCAGGCGCGCGCAGGATCAGGCGTTCGGTTTCGATGGTAGGAATAGTCACGGTCATGAGCTGTTACTTCTTCTTGCCAAAACCGGAGAGGCCACCGGGCAGTCCGCCCATGCCGCCAAGACCTGGCAGACCGCCGGGCAGGCCACCCTTGCCGCCCATCGCCTTGGCTGCGGCTTCGAGCGCCTTGGGGTCCATCTGGCTGGGATCCATGCCGCCGGGCAGACCACCTGCCATATCGGGCATACCGCCGCCTTTGCCAAACATGCCCTTCATGGCCTGTTTCAGCATCTTGCCTTTGCCCATCTTGCCCATCTTCTTCATCACATCCGCCATTTGGCGGTGCATCTTCAGAAGCTTGTTGAGGTCGGAGACCTCCATGCCGGAGCCGGCCGCGATGCGTTTCTTGCGCGAGGCCTGCAACAAGGCAGGGTTAGCGCGTTCTTTCTTGGTCATCGACTGGATCATGGCGATCTGGCGCTTCAGCACCTTGTCGTCCATGCCGGAATCTTCGACCTGTTTGGCCATTTTCGCCATGCCCGGCATCATCTGCATCATGCCCTGCATGCCGCCCATCTGGAGCATCTGTTCCAGCTGCATCTTCAGGTCATTCATATTGAAATGACCCTTCATCATGCGCTTCATCATACGCTCGGCCTGTTCGGCCTCGATGGTTTCCTGGGCCTTTTCGACCAGGGCCACGATGTCGCCCATGCCCAGAATCCGGCCCGCGATCCGGTCCGGCTCAAAGGTCTCGATGGCGTCCATCTTCTCGCCCAGACCGACAAAGCGGATCGGCTTGCCGGTAACGGCGCGCATAGAAAGCGCCGCACCGCCGCGTCCGTCGCCGTCCATCCGCGTGAGGACCACGCCGGAGATGCCGATCTTGGCGTCGAACTCCTCGGCGACTTCGACTGCGACCTGACCGGTCAGACCGTCGACAACCAGCAGGGTTTCACGCGGCGAAACCACGTCGCGCACGTCTTCGACTTCCTGCATGAGGACTTCGTCGATCTGCAAGCGACCGGCGGTATCCAGCATATAGACGTCATAACCACCCAGCGCCGCCTGCTGTTTGGCGCGCTTGGCGATGTCGACGGGTTTCTGGCCCGGTACGATGGGCAGGGTGTCGACGCCGATCTGGGTGCCGAGAACGGCCAGCTGATCCATCGCCGCCGGGCGATAGACGTCGAGCGAGGCCATCAGGACCTTCTTGCCGTCTTTTTCCTTCAGCCGTTTGGCCAGCTTACCGGTGGTGGTGGTCTTACCCGAGCCCTGCAGACCGACCATCAGGATCGGTGCGGGCGGGTTGTCGATTTTCAGCGCACCGGGATCGCCTTCGCCCTGCAGAGTCTCGACCAGCGCATCGTGCACGATCTTGACGACTTGCTGACCGGGGGTGACCGATTTGGTCACGGCCTGACCGGTGGCCTGGTTTTGCACCTTCTTGACGAACTCGCGGGCGACCGGCAGCGAAACGTCGGCCTCCAGCAGTGCGACGCGCACCTCGCGCAGGGCGGTCTTGACGTCTTCCTCGGACAGGGCGCCCTGTTTCGTCAGCCGGTCGAAAACACCGGAAAGGCGTTCGGATAGATTTTCAAACATGCCTTGCGGCCTCCTGAGCCGGTTACGGTTTCCTGCCCCGTATGTAGGGGCCGTGACGCCCATGCACAAATGCCCCCACGGGCGTAACACGCTGGTGGAGGGCGATCCCCGGCAAATTCACGGGGACCGGAAGACTCGGGCGATCTTCCGGAAAGTTGGCTGTCGATACGCCGGATGGGGGCAGGAGTCAACCGCGCGGACCAGAGCAGACCGGTGCAGGGCGCGCCTGCGATGGGGCCGCATTGTGCCTGCGGCCGATTTGCGGCAATAGAGGGGCCAACTGGACAGTTCAGATAGAGCGGAATGCGAGCCTATGGAAGCCAAAGCGGACGCCACAGTCGATCAACATGATGACATGCCTGTTTCCTCGGATGCGCTCTTGGCGCGGCTGGATGATTGGGGGCTGACCTACAGGCTGCATGAACACGTGCCGCTGCGCACCGTGGAAGAGGCCAAGACGGTCGAGGCCGACATGGCCGAGCCGGGTGTCTCGGCGCTGAAGATCAAGAACCTCTATTTGCGTGACCGCAAGAAGCGGAATTATCTGATCTCGGTCGAACAGGACCGCGAGATCGACCTCAAGGCACTGGGCAAGGAGATCGGCGCGCCCGGGCTCAGCTTTGGATCGGCAGACCGGTTGATGGAGCATTTGGGCATCCGGCCCGGCGCTGTCAGCCCGCTGGCGATGATCACCGGTGTCGAAAAGAACGTGACATTCTATCTGGATCGCGCCGCGCAGGACGTGGATGTGATCAACATGCATCCGCTGGTCAACGACCGCACCGTGGTCATGCCGCGCGGCGATCTTCTGGCATTCTTCGACCGCATCGGGGTTGCGGTAAACTGGATCTGAGGCACAGCCGCCGTCTGATCTGCAACATCATCAAGGGAACACCTGTATCATGGCAGACACCAAACGTATCGTTCTTTCCAGCGATCATGCCGCGATCGACATGCGGCAGGCCATCGCCAAGCATATCGAGGCACAGGGCTGGGAGGTGGTTGACATCGGCCCCACCACGCCGGAAAGCACCCATTACCCCAAGCATGGCGAAGCAGCGGCGCAAAAAGTGGCTTCGGGTGACTGCGACCTGGGCATCATCCTTTGTGGCACCGGGCAGGGCATCATGATGGCCGCGAACAAAGTCAAAGGCATCCGCTGCGGCGTTTGCTCTGACCCGTTTTCGGCCCGGATGATCCGCGAACACAACGATGCCAATATCCTGTCGATCGGTGCCCGCGTGGTGGGTGAAGGTCTGGCGCTGGAGATCGCTGACGCTTTTCTGTCTGCCGAATTCGAAGGTGGCCGCCACGCAACACGCGTCGACATGATCAAAGAGATCGAGGCCTGATCGCCCGGCCTGTTGCCATTCAGGCAGCATTTTAAACGCAAAGAGCCCCCGATGCGGGGGTTCTTTTGTTTTTTGTGTGTCCCGAGAAGGGCCGGGGATCAGGCCGCCAGCGACTCGATCTGGGTGTTGGCGCGCGCCAGGGCTGCATCCGCATCGACGGCCAGCGTGTCAGCTGCCACGATTTCGACGTCGGTGATGCCCATGAAGCCCAGCATGTAGCGCAGGTAGCCGGAGGCAAAGTCGATGGAGGAGCCGATTTCGGTACCGCCGGAGGCGAGGGCGATAATCGCGCGCTTGCCCTCCAGCAGGCCAACCGGGCCTTGATCGGTGTATTTGAAGGTCACGCCGACGCGGGCAACCAGATCGATCCAGGCCTTGAGGCTGGAAGCAACGGCAAAGTTGTAGATCGGCGCGCCGATGACCAGTGTGTCAGCGGCTTTCAGTTCTTCCACCAGGGCATCGGACTGGGCCAGAAGCTGTTTCTGCTCGTCGCTACGCTGATCGGCCGGGGTGAAGTTGGCGTTGATCCAGTCCTCGCTCAGCATCGGCAGCGGCGTGGCCAGATCGCGGCGGACAACTGTGTCTGCCGCCAGACGGTCAACGATCTTGGCGCTGAGGTCACGGGACACCGAACCTTCGCGGCGGGCCGAGGAGTCGATATGCAATACGGTCTTGGTCATTGTCTTTTTCCTGTTCACGAGTGAAGCTCTGCTATTGAGATGTACGATTGCAAAACTGAACACAATCGCTGATAAATCACAGCTCGTGTGCGTGCGTGCGCAACTGGGTAATTTGCAGACGGAGACCGGAATGGAAAACTGGGATGAGGTGCGTACGGCCTATCAGGTGGCTCGCATGGGAACGGTCAGCGGCGCGGCAGAGGTTCTGGGGGTCCACCACGCCACGGTCATTCGCCATATCGACGCAATCGAAGCCCGGATGGGGGTGAAACTGTTCCAGCGTCACGCGCGCGGCTATACCCCGACCGAAGCGGGGCAGGATCTGCTGCGGGTGGCGCAGACCACGGATGATCAGTTCAGCCAGCTGGCCGGGCGGCTCAAAGGGCAGGGGGATGAAGTCACGGGTGAACTGGTGGTGACCTCTCTGTCGTCCCTGTCGCATCTTCTGGTGCCGGTGCTGACCGAGTTCCAGCAGATGCATCCTGGATTGATCATCCGCTATCTGACCGGTGAGCGCCTGTTTCGGCTGGAGTATGGTGAGGCGCATGTGGCGCTGCGGGCAGGCAATGCCCCCGATCAGCCCGACAACGTGGTACAACCCTTCCTGAGTCAGCGAGTGGGGCTGTTCGCCACCCAGAGTTACGTGGATAAGCACGGCATGCTGAACGGTGTCGAGGATCTGCCGAACCACCGTTTCGTCGGCAGCGACAACGCAGACAGCCGGGCGCCCTTTAACAGGTGGCTGCGGGATCACACGACGCCCGAGACGATCATGTTCCGCTGCACGGACGGTGTCGCGATGCAGGAGGCCATTCTGGCCGATGCCGGGATCGGTTTCATGTCCCTGTGGGAAGCCGCCCGGCACAGCAATCTGGTGCCGATGATGGAGCCGTTGAAGGAGTGGGAAGGCAGCCTGTGGCTGGTCACCCATGTCGATCTGCACCGCACCAACAAGGTGCAGAGCTTCCTGAAGTTCCTGAAGGAAAGGTCGAAAGAATGGGTGGCCTGACCCCGGCGCTGCGCGGCCACATCGCCATGCTTTTGTTTTCGGCTCTGGTGGCGGGGTCTTTCTCGCTTGGGGTCATGGTTGCCAATGAAATCGCCCCGGCGGCGCTCAACGCGGCGCGGTTTGCCCTTGCGGCGGTGCTGATCGGGGCTGTGGCGCTCGGCACGCGGAAGTTCCGCGCCAGCCATTTTCGCGCTCCCTGGCGGTTTCTGGTGCTGGGCGGACTGTTCGCGGCCTATTTTGTGCTGATGTTCTATGGGCTGAAGACAGCAGATCCGGTCAGCGCCTCAGCGGTCTTTACCCTGACCCCGGTGATGAGCGGGGTCTTCGGCTGGATCCTGCTGCGGCAGGTGACAACGCCGCGTATGGCGCTGGCGCTGGCCATCGGAGCCACCGGCGCGCTCTGGGTCATTTTCCGCGCCGACTGGTCCGCCTTTACCGCCTTTGAGATCGGGCAGGGCGAAATGATCTATTTCATCGGCTGCGTTTCCCATGCGGTCTATACCCCCATGGTGCGCAAGCTGAACCGCGGTGAACCTGCGGTGGTCTTCACCTTCGGGATGCTGATCGCTGGCGGGATGATCCTGACCGTCTTTGGCTGGAACGATATCCGCAGCACGGATTGGATGAACCTGCCGGGCATCGTCTGGGTCGGACTTTTCTATCTGGCGATCTTTGCCAGCGCGACGACCTTTGTGCTGCTCCAATATGCGACCCTGCACCTGCCCTCGGCCAAGGTCATGGCCTATACCTATCTGACGCCCAGCTGGGTGATTGTCTGGGAAATCGCGTTAGGGCGTCCGGTGCCATCGGGGCTGTTGCTGGTAGGGATCGCTCTGACGGTCATCGCGCTCGTGCTGCTGCTGGAAGATGACGCGAAACCGGCCCGCGCCCCGACCTGAGCGCCGGGCCAGAGGGGGTTAATCGCGAGTCTCTGCCGTATCGTTGCCCAGTTCGGTGGCGAGGAACCGTTCAAAGGCATCAAGGTTCACCGGCTCGAACTGGCCGAACCCCTGCATCCAGACCGAGGCGCTGCGCAGGGCGTCCGGTTGCAGCTTGCACCATTTGACCCGGCCGCGTTTTTCCTGCGCGATGAGCCCGGCCCGGGTCAGGATGGTCAAATGCTTGGAAATCGCCGCCAGCGACATCTCAAACGGGTCGGCCACATCAGTGACGGCCATGTCGTCTTCGAGCAACATGGTCAGGATCGCCCGCCGGGTGGGATCGGCGAGAGCGGCAAAGACGGTATCGAGATCGGCGCGGTTAGTCACCCTTTGGCGTTAGACGCAGCGCGCCCACCGGTCAAGGCCCAGCATGCTCTGTCGTATAGCGCGTTTGGGTGCTGTTTTCTTACTTAACCGAAAAGTTGAATAAGGGTTTTTACCCGGAATCGACGCATCTGGCCTCCTGTTCGACAAACCCGGCGATGGCGATGGTTTGGAATGTGGTTTAATTTCAATGCGGTAGGCTGCTTGTCGCAGCCCTATCTGGGCAATTGACTCTGAGCCCCGCACCCCTTAGCACCCTCTTCAGAATTCACGTGAGGATGGCGCCCGTGACAGATGACGACCAAAAGCAGCGCATGGCGCAGCTGGAGGCAAAGCTGGCGGAGGCGCGTAAGGCCCAGGAGCCCAAGCCGCGCGTGGATGAACACTACTCTCTGGCCAATCAGGCTTGGCGGATGGTGATCGAATTGGTAGCCGGTCTCGGGATCGGCTTTGGCATCGGATACGGGCTGGACCATCTGTTTGGAACCCTGCCCATCTTCATGGTGCTGTTCATAATGCTGGGGCTTGCCGCCGGGGTGAAGACGATGCTTCGCACGGCGCAGGAGATCCAGAACGAGAAACTGGCCGAAGAGGCCGACAAAAATGCGCAAGACCGGGGCTGACCCTAAGGGGGAAGGCACTGGCGACAGGAGACACGGACAGATGGGCAAGATTTTCTTTTACGCGGCACTGGCGCTGGCCCTTGTAGCAGGGGTTGTGTTTGCACCCGAGCACGCCGCCCTGGCGATCCACCCGATGGATCAGTTCATCGTGACCCCGCTGTTCGGCGGTGACCAC
Source organism: Phaeobacter sp. CC-HEC084 (assembly GCF_059429255.1). Classification (NCBI taxonomy): domain Bacteria; kingdom Pseudomonadati; phylum Pseudomonadota; class Alphaproteobacteria; order Rhodobacterales; family Roseobacteraceae; genus Phaeobacter; species Phaeobacter sp. CC-HEC084. The sequence continues at coordinate 153,640 of NZ_JCAIJQ010000004.1, read as the reverse complement.
ATTTCCTGGTACACCCCCACCAACGTGACCCTGTGGATGGGCCTCGCGGTTGTTGCAGTCTTCGCGCTGCTGGTTCTGGGATCTTCGCGCCGCGCCATCGTGCCGAGCCGTGCCCAGTCGGTTGCGGAACTGGCCTACGGCTTCATCTACAAGATGGTTGAAGACGTTGCAGGCAAGGACGGTGTGAAGTTCTTCCCCTACATCATGACCCTGTTCATGTTCATCGTGATGGCGAACTTCCTAGGTCTGCTGCCGATGTCCTTTACCACCACCTCGCACATCGCCGTGACCGCGGTTCTGGCTGCGCTGGTGTTCTTCACAGTGACCATCGTTGGTTTCGTCAAGAACGGCGCTGGTTTCCTGGGCTTGTTCTGGGTGTCGAGCGCGCCGCTGCCGCTGCGCCCCATCCTGGCCATCATCGAACTGATTTCCTACTTCGTGCGCCCCGTCAGCCACTCCATTCGTCTTGCGGGTAACGTCATGGCTGGCCACGCGGTTCTGAAGGTGTTCGCAGGTTTTGCCGCCGCTCTGGGCGCATTCAGCTTCCTGCCGATCTTTGCCATCACCGCAGTTTACGCTCTCGAAGTTCTCGTGGCCTTCATCCAGGCCTACGTCTTTACCATCCTGACTTGCGTGTACCTCAAGGACGCACTGCACCCGAGCCACTAAGGCAGGATCGTTCCCTCATCCGGGTGAGCTGTCCGGCTCACCCGAGACCCTAAATCACCAATTCCATCGTAAGGAGAAAACCCATGGAAGGCGATATCGCACAACTCGGTCAGTTCATCGGCGCAGGCCTGGCAGCAATCGGTTCCGGCGCAGCCGCAATCGGTGTGGGCCACGTAGCCGGCAACTTCCTGGCAGGCGCTCTGCGCAACCCGTCGGCAGCCGCCGGCCAGACCGCAACCCTCTTCATCGGCATCGCCTTTGCAGAAGCTCTGGGCATCTTCTCGTTCCTGGTCGCTCTGCTGCTGATGTTCGCTGTCTAAGACCTCAGGAACCTCAATCCTTACGGCCGGGCAGTGCGGATCATCGCGCTGCCCGGTGTAACGGCAAGTTCCCAAGGAGAACGACATGGCATCAAATACGCAAGAGGCAGCACACGGCGCGGCGGACGCAGCGCACGGGTCTGCACCGGGCATGCCGCAACTGGATTTCTCGACCTTCGGAAACCAGATCTTCTGGCTCGCCGTTGCGCTGGTCGTGATCTACCTCATTCTGTCGCGCGTGGCTCTGCCCCGCATCGCGGCGGTACTGGCGGAACGCCAGGGAACGATCACCAATGACCTCGCCGCGGCTGAAGATCTGAAAGCCAAAGCGGTCGAGGCCGAAAACGCATATAACAAGGCTCTGGCCGACGCACGCGCCGAGGCGCAGCGCATCGCCGCCGAGACCCGCGCGGAAATTCAGGCCGATCTGAACGATGCAATCGCCAAGGCGGATGCACAGATCGCCGATAAGGCCGCCGAGTCCGAAAAGGCCATCGCAGAGATCAAAGCCGGCGCGCTGGAAAGCGTGAAGGTTGTGGCGACCGACACCGCAGAGGCGCTGGTTGCAGCACTGGGCGGCAAGGCGGACGCGAAAGCGGTATCGGCTGCGGTCGATGAACGGATGAAAGGATAAGGACATGCGCACAGTTCTGGCAATTGCCCTGACCCTTGGCGCCACTTCCCCGGCCTTTGCCGCAAGTGGTCCGTTCCTGTCCATGAGCAACACCAACTTTGTTGTTCTGATCGCCTTCCTTCTGTTCGTCGGCATTCTGCTGTTCGTGAAGGTGCCGAGCCTGCTGGGCAGCCAGCTGGATTCGCGCGCCGAAGGTATCCAGAAAGAGCTGGACGAAGCCCGCGCCCTGCGGGAAGAAGCCCAGACCATCCTGGCCTCCTACGAGCGTAAGCAGCAGGAAGTCCAGGCGCAGGCCGACCGCATCGTTGCGGCCGCCCGCGAGGACGCCGTCAAAGCCGCAGATGAAGCAAAATCCGATCTGGAAACCTCGATTGCACGCCGTCTGGCCGCAGCCGAAGAGCAGATCGCTTCTGCCGAAGCATCGGCTGTGAAGGAAGTGCGTGATCAGGCCATTTCCATTGCGGTTGCAGCTGCGGATCAGGTTATCGCCAAGCAGATGACTGCAACCGAGGCGAACAAGCTGATCGACGCGGCCATCGCGGATGTGGACGCCAAACTGCACTGATCCACAGTCAGTTTAAAACCTTAGAAAACCCGGGCAGTAACGCCCGGGTTTTTGCGTTTCCGGGGTCTTCTGCGGGCCGGGACCGTTTCCCATCCTTTTGGATAGGAGGGCTAACCCGTCAGCATCGCGGACTGTTCTCCTGCCGTGCTGCGGCGCGCAGGCCTGTCGGGTACGGTGGATTGAGCAACGTTCAAAGGAACCGGAGGACGCTATGACGCCGCAGCAAAGCCGCCTGAAGACATTTCACCCGATGGGACCGTCGGGTGCGTTTGAACCGCTGGCAATCGCCGTGGCGATGGAAACCGCAGGTGCAAGCATCATCGACACGCAATGCCTTGGCGCCTTGGGACCGGTTCGCAAACGGCTGGCAGAGACCGATCCGTCGCGTGGCTTCCTGATGGATTTTGCAGCCGCCTGAAGAAGATTAAAACGGTTTGCAACGCGCCCCTTCTCCCGCCCGGATGGACGTCCCTGTGCTCTCTCCACAGGCGGCGCCACCGGGCCGGTAGTATTTCACGGATCAGCAGCCCGGCGGCGTTAACCATCATTTACGTATGCTCGGTTATGGTTTTATGGTTGTTATGAGTAGCAGTTTTGAAAGGTGTCCGGATGGACAAGGTAGATCTGGACCGGCAGATTAAAGACGCGGTCGGCGCGCATGGATGCTGGAAACTACAGCTGAAAGAGGCCGTTGCGACCGGCAAGCTGCCTTGGTCGGCAGAGCAGATTTCCCAGGACGACCAATGCACTTTTGGAAAATGGCTGGTAAAGCTGCGCCAGGATCCCGAAATCGGTGACTCTCCGTACTTTCAGGCTGTAGCGCAGGCGCATAGTCGTTTTCATCAGGCGGCGGGTCATATCGCGACCTGTGTGGAAAAGAACCGGCGTGATGCGGCGGCAGAGCTGCTGAGCAGTGGCGATTTTCAGAAGATCGCGGATCGGCTTGGCAAGGCGATCATCGACTGGCGGAAAAGCCTGCACTAGGCGCAGATGGCTGTGTCGCGTGGGCGCAGTCGTTCAAAGTCCGCCCGTCTGGGTCAGGATTTGCTTTTTTCGTGTTCCAGCCGCTGCCGGGCAACATCGGCGTTCCGCTCGGCGCGCTGGTGGTCCATCAGGGCCTGTTTCACATAATCCAGATGCCGTTCCACGGCTGCGCGCGCTGCCGCGGGATCACGCGCTTGCAATGCGGCATTGATGGCTTCGTGTTGCTCCAGGATCGCCTCATACGAGGTATACTGCTGAAACATGACCTTGCGATTGTAGAACACCCCTTCGCGCAGCAGATCAATCATCGACCGCATCATATGCAGCATCACCACGTTGTGGCTGGCATCCATGATCGCGGAATGAAACTGCGCATCCAGCTTTGCCGCTTCTTCGGATTCGGCGGGGTTTCCAGCGGCTTTCATCTTGTCAAAGATGGTCTGGATTACTTTCAGATCATCGTCTGACCCCAGCCGCGCTGCACGTTCGGCGGCCAGACCTTCCATGTCGCGGCGGAAGGACAGGTAATCGAACAGCGCCTCATCATGGCTGGAAAACAGCTGCACCAGCGCGGGGGAAAAGGCCGAGCCCAGAACATCGCCGACAAAAACACCTGATCCCGCTTTCGAGGTCAAAAGCCCGCGTTCCTGCAACTCACCGATGGCTTCGCGTAGCGAGGGGCGTGATACGCCCAGACGTTCCGCTAGTTCCCGCTCGGCCGGCAGGCGCTCACCAGGCGACAGGATACCTCGCAGAATCAGCTGCTCGATCTGGCGCACGACCGAGGTCGATAGTTTTTCCGGCTGAACTTTCTGAAACGGCATCGGAGCCTCGGGATCTGTGTATTGCAGGACGGGAGTGGTTTCCCCAAATTGGTCAAATCATATGACCGCATCTCAGGCAAGACCGCAAGTCATGCGCAAGATCCGTAAAAGCCCGATCACCTTTTTGAAATAAAAGGTCAGTTATATTGACTTACCTGAAAGAAAGATTGCCAATCGCCCAAAGGCGTGCAGTCAGGAGGGTCTCATGCAGCTGAAAGACATATTTGCCAGTCGTGCGATGCGGATGAAGGCGTCGGAAATCCGCGAGTTGCTGAAACTTCTGGATCAGCCGGGCATTCTGTCCTTTGCAGGTGGCATTCCCGACCCGGACCTGTTCCCGGCCGAGGCTTTTGCCGAAGCGTTCCAAGGGGCCTTGTCCGGCGGACAGCAAGCACAGTCCCTGCAATATTCGGTCAGCGAAGGGTACCCGCCGCTGAAAGAATGGATCGTTGGCCAGATGGCGCGCATGGGCGTTGACTGTGATCCGGACAACATCCTGATCACCTCTGGTTCGCAGCAGGGGCTGGATTACCTTGGCAAACTGTTCCTGTCGCCAGGGGACACCGCGCTCGTGACGGCGCCGACCTATTTGGGGGCGCTGGCGGCCTTCAACGCCTACGAACCGCGCTATGATCAGCTGAACCTTTCCGGGAACCGCACGGCACAAAGCTATCGCGATGGCGCCGCACAGAATGGTGGGGCGGTCAAATTCGCCTATCTGTCAGCGGATTTTGCCAACCCGACTGGGGAGACCGTCGGTCAGGCCGACCGGGAACGTCTGCTGGATCTCGCCGAAGACCTGCAATGCGCCATCGTCGAAGACGGTGCCTATCAGGACCTGCGCTATGACGGCGATCCGGTGCCGCCCATTCTGGCGCTTGAGCAGGCGAAGAAGGGAACGCTGGACAACTGCCGCACAATCTACTGCGGTACCTTTTCCAAGACCCTGTCGCCAGGGCTTCGCGTTGGCTGGATCGTCGCGGCCCGGCCGGTGATTGCACAGATGGTGCTGATCAAACAGGCGGCGGATCTGCACTCGCCAACCCTGAACCAGATGGCGGTAAACACCGTCGCACGACAGCAGTTCGACAGCCATGTGGAAAAGGTCCGCGCCGCTTACAAGGCGCGCCGGGACGCCATGCTGCGCGCGCTGAAGCAGCACATGCCGCCGGGCGTGGATTGGACCCGCCCCGAAGGCGGCATGTTCATCTGGATTACTCTGCCTGCGGGGCTGGACGGGGCGCAGCTTCTGGCGCGCTCGCTGGACAGCGTGAAGGTGGCTTTTGTGCCCGGTCAGGCCTTTTTTGCCGATGGCGGTGGCCCCAACACGATCCGGCTCAGCTATTCGGTGCTGGATGAGGCGGCGATCGAAGAGGGGATTGCTCGTCTGGCCCGTCTGATCGCAGAGACACTGGCAGAGCTGGACGCTGTGTCGCCTCGGCAGGTCAGCGCAGAGGTGGTATAGTCACCTCCGAGCCTCTCCTATTGAGGGCGAGGAAGCAACCGTGAGGCGGCCATGCGTGTACTGAGTCTTCTGTGCGTTCTGCTGGTGGCGGGCTGTGATACCCCGAGTGCGCATTTTCGGGGTGTTGCGCCTGCGCGGATTACGGTTGAGGGCAGCACCTTTGATATCCGTCAGCGCGGAACTCTGGTCGAGGCGGTGCGCATCAACCCGCAATATGCGCCCCGGCTGGGACCACTGCGGCACCGGGCCAGACGGGCAATGGCGGCCTCTACCGGCTGCCGTGTCCTCTGGGTCAGCGGTGATCAGGCGGTGCTTTTCGGGCGTTTGTCCTGCCCGTAAAAGGCAAGTTCCGGCAATTTTTCCCGCTGAGGCTGTATTTCTCGGTGTTATCCACAAGATATAGTGGCCAAAGCAGGTAGGCTTGCCCGATTTGGGGGCTGTAGCGTTGACTCAAGACCCGCGAACCTGCTGAGGTTCACTATCACGGAATCACTCAGGGGCGGCTTTGCGCTTTTCCAAACTCAGGCTCAACGGCTTCAAAAGCTTTGTCGATCCGACCGATCTTATCATCGCGGATGGGCTGACCGGCGTTGTCGGGCCGAATGGCTGTGGCAAGTCGAACCTTTTGGAAGCGCTGCGCTGGGTGATGGGCGAAACCCGCGCCCGGGCCATGCGTGGCGGCGGTATGGAGGACGTGATCTTTGCCGGGACGACCTCCCGTTCGGCGCGCAATTTCGCCGAGGTCAGCCTGCAGATTGATAACAGCGACCGGCTGGCACCCTCGGGGTTCAACGACAGCGATCAGCTGGAAATCGTGCGCCGGATCACCCGCGATGTAGGCAGCGCCTATAAATCCAACGGCAAGGATGTGCGAGCGCGGGACGTGCAGATGCTGTTTGCCGATGCCTCGACCGGGGCGCATTCGCCTGCGCTGGTGCGGCAGGGGCAGATTTCCGAACTGATCAACGCCAAACCGAAGGCGCGCCGCCGTATTCTGGAAGAGGCGGCCGGGATCTCGGGGCTTTATCAGCGCCGCCACGAGGCAGAACTGAAGCTGAAGAATACCGAACAGAACCTGCTGCGCGTCGATGATGTGATCGAACAGCTGGCGGCGCAGTTGTCGCAGTTGGCGCGTCAGGCGAAACAGGCGCAGCGCTATCGTGATATCGGGGAGAAACTGCGCCTCGCCGAGGGCATGCTGCTGTACCGCCGCTGGCGTGAGGCAGACGACGCCCGCGCTGCAGCCGAGGAAGAGCTGAGTACCCGCGTCACCCAGGCGGCTAAGGCTGAGGCGCTGAGCCGTGCAGCGGGCGCCAAGCGGGCTGAGAATGAAGCCGCCCTGCCGCCCCTGCGCGAAGAAGAAGCAATTGCGGCGGCGATCCTGCAGCGGCTGATGGTACAGCGCGATGCGCTGAGTGATCAGGACGCGCAGGCGCGTCAGGCCATTGAGCGGCTGACCTCCCGCATTCAGCAGCTCGGCAACGATATCGAGCGTGAGACTGGTCTGAACCGGGATGCGGGCGAAACCATCGAACGGCTGGATTGGGAACAGCGGGAACTGGCCAAGGCCAGCGAAGGCCACGAGGATCGTCTGGCCGAGGCCTCTGATCTGGCGCGCGATGCAGGGCAGATCCTTGAGGCCCGCGAGGACCACCTGTCGCAGGTCACCGAGGATGTGGCCCGTCTGGTGGCCCGTCACCAATCGGCGCGGCGTCTGGTCGAGGATTGCCAGCGCGCGCTGCAGCGGGCCACCGATGAAGGCGAAAAATCCCGCGGCGCCCAGGCAGAGGCCGAAGAGGCACTGGAACAAGCCTCCGATCGGTTTGAAGAGGCTGTCACTGCCGAGGAGGACGCCCGCGAGGCCGCAGAGGCCGCCGAAGAGGCGCTCGCTGCTGCCGATGAAATGCGGGCGGACACGCAGGAACGCGAAACCGAGGCGCGCGCGCAGCGATCTGAGGCCGAGGGCGAGTTGGGCACCCTGCGGGCCGAGGTCACGGCACTGGCGAAACTGGTGGAACGGGACACTGCTGAAGGCGGCCAGATCCTGGATGAGCTGAGCGTGGCCCCGGGTTATGAAAAGGCGCTTGGCGCGGCGCTCGCCGATGATCTGCGTGCGCCGATGGCCGATGTGGACGGACCGACCGGCTGGGTCACACTGGCGGGATATGATCGCGATGTGCCTTTGCCTGATGGGGTAGAGCCACTGGCGAAATATGTGTCTGGCCCGGTGGCGCTGGGGCGGAGGATCGGACAGATCGGATTGGTAGATGGTGACACGGCCCGCGATCTGCAGTCGCAGCTGCAACCGGGGCAACGTCTGGTAACGCTGGAGGGCGATCTGTGGCGCTGGGATGGCTATCGGTCTTGGGCCGAAGATGCGCCAAGCGCCGCCGCCTTGCGGCTGGAACAGCTGAACCGGCTGGAGGCGCTGAAACAGGATCTGGAACGCGTTGGTGCCCGCGCGGATGGCGCCCGCGCCGCCCATGATGCGCTGCTGCGCAAATTGGAAGAGGTGTCTCAGGCGGATCAGCTGGCTCGCCAGGCCCGCCGCGCCGCCGATCAACGCGTTGCCGATGCCGCCCGGGCGCTGAGCAGGGCGGAGGCTGACCGGAATATGGCCGAGGGCAAGCTAGAGACCCTTGGCATCGCGGTGACCCGGCATGAAGAAGACGCCATGGCCGCCCGCCTGCAATTGACAGATGCCGAGACCGCGTTGGAAGAACTCGGGGATCTGGAGCAGGCCCGCGCCATGGTCGAGGAGATCAAGCAGCAGGTGGAGGCGGCGCGGATTACCATGCTGACCCACCGCTCGGCCCACGATGAGCTGCGCCGCGAAGGCGAAGCACGCACCAAACGGGCGCAGCAGGTCACCAAGGATCTGTCGGGCTGGCGTCACCGGTTAGACACTGCCGAGCGCAGGATCGCTGAGTTGGCCGAACGGCGCGAGGCCTCTCAGGAAGAGCTGGAAGACGCCCACGCGGTACCCGCCGAGATTGCCGAAAAGCGCGAAGAGCTGAACGAGGCCATTGAAGAGGCCGAAGCACGCAAGGCGGCAGCGACCGATGCGCTGATCGCGGCAGAGGCGGTGCTGCGCGAGACGGTGCAGGCTGAACGCGATTGCGAGCGTCTGGCCTCCGAAGCGCGCGAGGCGCGGGCCAGATCCGAAGCCCGGTTCGAGGCAGCGCGGGAAACCGTGACCCATGCTGCGGAACGGATCGCAGAGGAGCAGAACTGCGCGCCGCAGGTACTACTAGAACAGCTTGATACCGACCCTGATCAGATGCCCACGGCCGAGACGCTGGAGGCCGAGGTCTCCCGTCACAAGCGGCAGCGGGATGCGCTGGGTGCGGTAAACCTGCGGGCCGAGGAAGATGCCCGGGAGATCCAGACCGAACATGACGAGTTGGTGTCGGAAAAACAGGATCTGGAAGAGGCCGTGCGGACCCTGCGCAGCGGGATTGCCAGCCTCAACCGCGAAGGGCGCGAGCGGCTGCTGACCGCGTTTGAGCAGGTCAACGCCAGTTTCGCGATGCTGTTCACCCATCTGTTCGGTGGCGGCGAGGCCAACCTCGTGATGGTCGAAAGCGACGATCCGCTGGACGCCGGGCTGGAGATCATGTGCCAGCCGCCGGGCAAGAAACTGTCGACCCTGTCGCTGCTCTCCGGTGGTGAGCAGACCCTGACGGCGATGGCGCTGATCTTTGCCGTCTTCCTGTCCAACCCGGCGCCGATCTGTGTGCTGGACGAGGTCGACGCGCCGCTGGATGATGCCAATGTGACCCGGTTCTGCGATCTTCTGGACGAGATGTGCCGCCAGACTGATACCCGGTTCCTGATCATCACCCACCACGCGGTCACCATGGCCCGCATGGACCGGCTGTTCGGGGTGACGATGCAGGAAAAAGGCGTCAGCCAGCTGGTTTCTGTCGATCTGAAAAAGGCAGAAGCGCTGGTCGCCTGATCCGTGGTCGCAGCAGTGCGGCTTTAGGTTATGGCGCGGGCGACTTCCTTGTGTGGCCGAGACGTCCTGCTTAGGATCGGTACAAGTGTTTTCAGGAGACCTAGTATGTACCCTTCACGATGCCTCGCCATCCTCACGGCCGTTGCGCTGACTCTGCCCATTGCAGCACAGGCCGAACCCGTTTTTGCGACGGATGGCGATAGCCTTTACAGGTTCTTCGAAAATGAAGGGGCAGAGGTCGAAGCGACAACGGACAATGTTGGCGATCCCAAGCTGCGCGTGACTTATTACGGCAGTGATTTCTCAGTCTATTACTACGGCTGTGACAACAATACCGATTGCAACGCGGTCCAGTTCTTTTCCGGCTACCAGACCGAAGGATCGGTACGGCTGGCAACGATCAATGAATGGAACACGGAGAACCGGTTTGCACGTGCCTATATCTCGGATGAAGGGTCGGCCCGCATCGAGATGGATATCTATCTGGGCCGGGACGGTGTCAGTGCTGATGACTTTGCCCAGCAGGTGTCACTCTGGGCACGGGCGATGAAAGACTTCGAAACCTTCATCGACTGGTAGGCACGCCCGCGGAACAGGTATTTTCGGCGTCACCGGATCGTGACCTGCGCCCGGCGGCTTTTGCGATATACCGGGGGCATGACACGTGTTTCCCTTATTGCCTGCTCTCTTGCCGCCGCCACGATCTGTCTTGGCGCAGGCCCGGCCGATGCGGAAGACTGGAACCTGAAACCCGCCGACCAGCCCTTTGCTCCGTCTGAGCTCGCGGCGCTGCCTGGGCAGGCCTTTGTGTTCTTTGATGACGGTGAGGCGCGGTTCGGCAAGGATGGTGCCTATTCCTATACCAACTCGGCCGCCAATGGCGGGGCCACCAGCTGGGGCAGCTACCGGATCGCAGAAGATGGCAGCGTTTGCATCGACTACGTCGACGGGTTTTCGCGCTGCGATCTCTATGTGCACAGCCATGGCCGGGTGGTGCTGATCAACCAGGCTGGCGACCGGTTTCCCGTGCGTTAGAGCCGGTTTAGCAGGGCCGGAGTGGGCCAGGCGTCAGCGGGCAGGCCAAGGCGTTCTTGCTCTTTTTGTACCGCGATCCGGGTCTTGGCGCCCAAAATGCCGTCGATGTCTCCCACGTCGTGACCGCGCGCCTGCAGTTTCTGTTGCAACTGTTTCATCCCGGCGCCGCTGAGGCCCTGATCGGGGCTTCCGGCGTCATAGATCGCCGCGCCTTCCAGCCGGGTTGCGAAATAGGCGGCCGTCATCACGTAGGTAAAGCTTTGGTTCCATTCGAAATAGACATCGAAATTGGGGTAGGCGAGGAAGGCAGGTCCCTTATGGCCCTGCGGGACGATCAGCGAGGCGCGCATGGCTGGATCGGGCAGGCGCCCTTCGCGGGGTACGACGCCCATCCGCTGCCAGTCCGCCACCGACAGCTTTTGCGCAGGTCCGGTGAGCGACAGGTCCAGACCCTTGGGCAGCGTCACCTCCTGAATCCAGGGCTGATCCGGCTGCCAGCCCAGATGCGACAGCATCTTGGCTCCCGACATCAGTGCATCCGGTGCCGAGGTTTTCAGGGTGACATGCCCGTCGCCATCGGCATCAACGCCATTGTCCAGAATATCGCGGGGTAGCATCTGTACCATGCCGATCTCTCCGGCCCAGGCGCCAGTGGTGCGGGCCGGGTCAAAATCGCCGTGCCGGAACAGCTCAAGCGCGGCAAAAATCTGCGGGCGGAACAATTCGGGGCGGCGGCAATCGTGGGACAGGGTAACCAGCGCATTGCGGGTGTTGAAATCGCCCTGAAAGCCGCCAAAGTCCGTTTCAAACGCCCAGAACGCCAATAGCACACCGCGGTTGATGCCGTAGGTGTTTTCGATGCGGCGGAAGGTGCTGTCGTGTTTTTTCGACATGGCCCGGCCCCGGTCGATCCGGTTCTGGGAAATCAGTCGCCGCGAAAACTCGATGAAGGGTTTCTGAAACACACCCTGCGCCCGGTCTGCGCGCAGCACCTTGGGGTCCTGTTTGGTGCCTTTGAAGAACGCATTCACGGTGGCAGCATCGTAGCCCGCGGTCACCGCTTCCTGTTTCAGGCCCTGTACGAAGTCAGAGAAGCTACCGCCGCATTGGGCGAAGGTGCCGGTGGGCAGCATCGCGGCTGCCAGGGCCAGGATCAGTTTGCGCATGACTTGGGCGTCCTTTCTAGACCGTGATTGCCCCAAGTGTGTGCTAGAAGATCACCGCAATAGCAACCGTCAGCAGCAGGCCAAGTCCCCAGGTTTTCCAAAGCATCTCGGTGCAGCGCCGGATTGCCTCGGCGCCGATGCCTTTGGCACCATCTTCGTGCACCCAGGGAAATTCTTGCATCTCGCCGTCATAGGAACGCGGTCCGGACAGGGCAGCATCAAGCGCCCGCGCCATGGCGGCCTCAGGCCAGCCGGCATTCGGGGAGCGATGCTTGCGGGCGTCCTCGGCAATCGCGGACCAGTCCCGCAAGGTTCCTCCGGCCAGCGCCATCAAAAGCGACGTCAGCCGCGCCGGGATCCAGTTGACCAGGTCATCGAGCCGCGCCGCCGCCCAGCCAAAGTCGCGATAGCGCGCGTTGCGGTAGCCGATCATGCTGTCGGCGGTGTTGATCATCTTGTAGGCCAGCAATCCGGGCAGCCCGGCGATCAGAAACCAGAAGGCGGGGGCGATCACACCGTCTGACATGTTTTCGGCGCCGCTTTCGATGGCCGCGCGGGCGACCTGTGGGCCGGTCATCTCGGTGGTGTCGCGGCTGACGATCATGGCAACTGCCGCGCGGCCGCCGTGCAGACCGTCCTTTTGCAGGCCCTGAACCACCGCCTGCAGATGATCGCAGAGCGAGCGCTGGGCGATCAGGATTGCGGCCACGAGGACCTCCATCAAGGCGCCAAAGAGTGACAGCAGCCAACCGATCAGAAGGCCGGTGAGGACGAGGACCAGAACGGCGACCACGCCCTTGGCCCGGCGCCCGGCGCCGGAGTTGAGCCGTGCATCGAGGGCACCAACCAGTTGTCCCATCAGCACCGCCGGATGCGGTAATCTGTTCCATAGCCAACGGGGTTCCCCCAGAATGGCGTCTAGGATCAGGGCGGGGATCAGAAGGGTTGCGGTGATCAAAGGGCGGCCTCCAGCCGGTCCCAGCCTGCTGCCGGAGGCAGGCCAAGGCGCAGGTAGGTGTCTGAATAGGGGAAAATGCGGCTCCAGATATGGGCGCGCGCCAGTCGCTGCTGCCAGGCGGCGGCATCATCGACGTGATAGAGACGGAACAGATCGGTGCCGCCTGCCAGTTCCGCGCCTTTGGGCAGGATCATGTCGTCCATCCGAGCAGCGTCCTCCGCCAGCCTTGTGCGGGTCTGCGCCGCCCAATCTGTATCCGAAAGCGCCTGGATGCCGGTTTTCAGCGCCGGACCGGACACTGACCAGGGGCCTTGCAGTTCAGAGAGGCGGGAAATCAGCTCAGGATCGCCAATGGCAAAGCCAAGGCGCAGACCGGCCAGCCCCCAGAACTTGCCAAAGCTTTTCAACACCAGCGTGCCGGGTTCTGCCGCCAGATGGATCAGGCTCTGATCAGGGCAGATGTCGCAAAAGCTTTCATCGATGATACGGAAGGGCGCAGCCAGCTCTTCGGCTTGCCACTGGCGGCCGGTCGGATTGTTGGGGTGTACCGCGACGCAGGCTTCGGCGGGGCCTTGGCCCGTGACGCTCCAGCCATGGGCGCGAAAGGCGGCCGCGTGTTCGTTATAGGTCGGTGTCTCAATCCGCACCCAGCGCGGATCGGCCAGCGCAGGGGCCAGGGCAATCAGGGAGGACGCACCGGGGGCGGAAAGAATCTCGGCTCCATCCGGAACGTTCCAGAACCGGCGGGCTGCCTGATGCAGATCCTCGGCGGCGGCGCTGTCGGGCAGCGCCGACCAGTCTGCCGCCGTGAAGTCTGGCAGCGGGTAGGGGGTCGGGTTGATGCCGGTGGAGAGGTCGATCCAACCCTCTCGTGTCCCGCCGTATTGTTCCATCGCGGCCGCGAGATTGCCGCCGTGATCGCGCTGCGCGTTCTTGCTTGCTGTATTGCTTGCTACCATTGCAGGCCCTGACTCGTGAAAAGGCCACGGGACATCCCGGTGCCGGACCCGGGCCGTATGAAACAGCCCGGGTGATAAGGCAACCGAATGTCGCAATCAGAAGTTGCAATGCAGGCCCGAAAGCCCCAAAAGTAAGGAATTCCTTAGCCTCGCCCGTGCGGTTCCAGCCAGTCGATCACCGGGTTGATGGGCAGAATCCGGTTCGGGTTAATGGTGTCATGGCTATAGTGATAGTGGCGCACGATGTGATCCATACCGATGGTCTGCTGCACACCGGGCCACTGATACAGTTCGCGCGTATAGGCCCAGAGGTTCGGGTAATCGATGATGCGCTTGCGGTTGCATTTGAAATGCAGGTGATAGACCGGATCGAACCGCAGGAGGGTGGTGAACAGGCGCCAGTCGGCCTCGGTCACGCGTGTGCCCAGCAGGTAACGATGTTCGGACAGGAGGTCCTCCAGCCAGTCCAGCGTGTCGAAGAGCGGGGTGACGGCTTCGTCATAGGCGGCCTGGCTGGTGGCAAAGCCGCAGCGGTAGACGCCATTGTTCACCGTGTCATAGACGCGCGCGTTCACCGCCTCGATCGGCTCACGCAGTTCTTCGGGCCAGTAATCGTCCCGGTTGCCGGTCAGATCATCAAAAGCCGTGTTGAACATGCGGATGATTTCCGAGCTTTCGTTCGACACGATGGTTTCGCGCTGCTTGTCCCAGAGGATCGGCACCGTGACGCGCCCGGAATAGGTCGGATCGGCGCGGGTGTAGATCTCGTAGGCGTAATCGTGACCGAACAGGGTGTCGCCGGTGGCACCATGCTCGTCTTTCTCAAAGGTCCAGCCCCGGTCCAGCATGTCGGGATGCACCACTGAGACTGAGATATGGTCGGTCAGCTCTTTCAGCTGGCGAAAGATCAGCGTCCGGTGGGCCCAGGGGCAGGCGAGAGAGACATAGAGGTGATACCGCCCGCTTTCGGCGGCAAAGCCAGAATCGCCCGATGGCCCGGCGCTGCCATCCGCCGTAATCCAGTTGCGAAACTGCGATACGGAGCGTTCAAAGGCGCCGCCTGTGGATTTGGTATCATACCATTTGTCGTGCCAGGTACCGTCGATCAAAAGACCCATTGTTTTCGCTCCTTCCGTTCCATGCCCGCAAACTAGGCACTTCGGAGGGTGTCGCCCATGCCGACAGGCGCGCAGCCTCCCTGCGGATCTGCACAACCTGCAGGAAGCAGCAGCCACGGGCGCCGCAGCATTGAAAAAAGTTCACTTGATTTTAGGCAATTATGAGTCACCCTAGAGAGGCTCAGCAGAGCCGATCAGATGATCCACCGGAAAGGCAGATGCCATGACCACCTATGTTCCGAAAGCCGTTCAAGAGGCGCTGGACGCCGCCCGCGTTCAGGGGCTGAAAAAGAAAAGCCGCCTGCGCGTGCAGGTCGGAGAGTCGCAGTTTCCGGTTCTGCGCATGTGGAAGACCGGTTTTTCGGTGGAAGAGGCAACCGCGCCGCAACTGCGGGGCCTCGTCGATCTCTATGATGGTGCCCGCCACATCTCGCAGTGCCTGATCGTCGCCTCTGAATCGGAAGGCGGCGAGATGCGGTACGAGTTCAAGCGTGCCACTGCTGCCGCCGAAACCGCGCCGCTGGATTTCTACCGCGCGCCGGACGCGCCGGTGGCTCTGATCGCTTATGACGGGGTGCATGGCGAGGCCTGAACCGAGCCCGCTCTGACCTATTCCAATTCCGAGCCCGAAGATCGGGCCGATATTTTCGGGCGCAGCGTGATCGCTGCGCCCGCTTCTGTGTAATTACTGAAGGTCCGAGAAGGCTTCGGTCAGGCGGCGGCAGGCTTCCTCGATGCGGGAGCGCTGGGTGCCGAGGTTGAACCGCAGGAAGTTCTCGCCGCCGGTGCCAAAGGTGGTGCCGTGGTTGGCGGCGATCTTTGCGCCCTGTTCGACCCGTTTGGTGAATTCCTCGCGGCTCATCCCGGTGCCGGAGAAATCGACCCAGGACAGGTAGGTGGCTGCCAGCGGCATCGAGGACAGGCCGGGGATCTTTTCGATCGCTGCGTCAAAGACCTTCCGGTTGCCATCCAGATAGGCGATCAGCTGGTCTGCCCATGCGGCGCCCTCGGGGGAATAGGCGGCAGCGGTGGCGTATTGCCCGGCCGAATTCGGCGCCAGCGCCAGGGCCAGCATGCGGCGCTGGAACTGTTCGCGCAGATGCGGGTCGGGGATGATCACCTGACCGGTGTGCAGCCCGGCAAAGTTGAAGGTCTTCGACGGTGCGGTCAGCATCAAGAGCCGTTCGGTCACCTCGGGCACGGCGTTCTGCATCGGGATGTGGGTGTGGCCGGGGTAGACCAGATCGTGGTGGATCTCGTCCGACAACAGGATCAGGTCGTGGCGTTTGGCGAAATCCGCAACCGCCTGCAGCTCTTCCTGGCTCCAGACGCGGCCGCCCGGATTGTGCGGCGAACACAGGATGACCATCTTCTCTTTGCCGGTCATCTGCGCGTCATAGGCGTCGAAATCCATCTCGTAATGCCCATTATTGTTGGTCATCAGGCATTCGACTACTTCGCGGCCCGCATTGCGGATCACCTTGGCAAAGGCGTGGTAGACCGGGGTGAACAGGACGATGCCATCGCCCGGCTGGGTGAAGGTATCAAGGCACATGCCGACGCCGTTAACGAGGCCGGTCGTGGTGAAGATCGCATCGGCTTCGACCTGCCAGCCGTGGCGGTTCTGCATCCACCATTGGATTGCGTTCTTGTAGGGCTCGTCGCAGTTTACATAGCCATAGACGCCGTGATCTGCCATTTCGCGCATCTTGTCGGTGACCGCAGGGGGCACCGGGAAATCCATATCGGCCACCCACATCGCAAGCCCCTCATCAGGCGAGACGCCATAAAGGCTCTCCATCATGTCCCATTTGGCGCAATGGGTGCCGCGACGGTCGATCAGGGTGTCAAAATCCATGGTTTAAACTCCGGTTGTTTGGCAGAGAAGCTACGCACAATGACGCTGCGCGCAAGGGGGGCGTTGCAGGGCGGGGTGCAATCGCCTAAATCAAGCGCATGAAACGTCCTATCCTGATCCATCCCGACCCCCGCCTGAAAAAGGTTTGCGTACCGGTTGCCGATATTTCGGACGATCTGCGCACCCTGGCTGATGACATGCTGGAAACCATGTATGCGGCGCCGGGCATCGGTCTGGCGGCGCCGCAGGTTGGCATCCTGCAACGGGTGATCGCACTGGATTGCGCCAAGGAAGGCGAGGGCGATGCGCGCCCGCTGGTGATGTTCAACCCCGCTGTGATTGCCTCTTCGGACGAAACCAACGTCTACGAGGAAGGCTGCCTGTCGATCCCCGAGCAATACGCCGAAGTCACCCGCCCCAAAGAGGTCGAGGTGGAATGGATGGACCGGGACGGCAATGCGCAGCGGGAAACCTTTGACGGGCTCTGGGCGACCTGCGTGCAGCACGAGATCGATCATCTGAACGGAAAACTGTTCATCGATTATCTGAAACCGCTGAAGCGGCAGATGATCACCCGCAAGATGCAAAAGCTGAAACGCGAGCGCGCCCGGGAGCAGTAAGGCTCTGACCGGAACGTTGAAAGAGGGGGCTTGCCCATGGCCGTTTTACCGATCCTGAAATGGCCTGATCCGCGGCTCAGCCAGCACTGCGCCCCGGTGGAGCAGGAGCAGCTCGACGATCTGATCGCCGACATGTTCGACACAATGTACGCCGCCAATGGCCGGGGTCTGGCCGCGCCGCAGGTGGGGGTGCTGAAACGCCTCTTCGTGATGGATTGCACCTGGAAAGAGGGGAAACGCTCCCCCATGGTCATGATCAACCCGTCGATCATGGCGGTTGAACGCGTGCCGGTGACGATGGAGGAAGGCTGCCTGTCGATCCCCGGTGTCATGGTTCCGGTCGAACGCCCCGTGGCGGTCACCGTGCAATGGACCGCTGCCGAAGGGGACATTCACATGGCCGATTTCGACGGGTTCGAGGCGCGCTGCATCCAGCATGAATTCGATCATCTCAATGGCACCGTGACCTTTGACCACCTCGACGCTGAGGCCCGCGCTGTGGTCGAGGCGGAATACAACGCCCTGAAAGGGACCACAGAATGACTGTCCGCCCCTGCCTGCCCTGGCCCGACAAGCGCCTGCGCACCCGCGCCGAAGAGGTGACAGAGATCACTGATGAGATCCGGCAGATCTGGCAGGACATGATCGACACGATGGAGGCGATGCCAGGCGTTGGCCTTGGTGCCAATCAGATCGGCGTGATGCTGCGCCTTGCGGTGGTTGATGGATCGACCGAGCGCGGCAAGGCGGTGCGGATGGCGAACCCCGAGATCCTGCATGCCTCCACCCAGCTGCGCGAACATGACGAGGCCTCGCCCAACTTGCCGGGCGTGTCGGCCAAGGTGAAACGCCCCCGCGCTGTCACCGTGCGCTATATGGATGAGACTGGCGAGATCACCGAGCGGGATTTTGTCGGGATCGAGGCAACCTCGGTGCAGCACCAGATCGACCATCTGGATGGCAAACTCTATATCGACCGTCTCAGCAAGGTGAAGCGCGACATGCTGATCCGCAAATCCAAGAAACTGACCGGTTAAGGGAGGTCTGGCCGATGCGTGTCATCTTTATGGGAACGCCCGATTTTTCCGTACCGGTGCTGGATGCGCTGGTCGAGGCCGGTCACGAGATCGCCGCCGTCTATTGCCAACCGCCGCGCCCGGCGGGACGTGGCAAGAAGGATCGCCCGACACCGGTCCATGCCCGAGCCGAGGCGCTGGGCCTTGAGGTGCGCCATCCGGTCTCTCTGAAAGGCGCCGAGGAACAGGCAGAGTTTGCCGCGCTGGGCGCTGATGTCGCCGTGGTGGTGGCCTATGGGCTGATCCTGCCGCAGGCGGTGCTGGATGCGCCGAAACATGGCTGTCTTAATATCCACGCCAGCCTTCTGCCGCGCTGGCGCGGGGCGGCGCCGATCCACCGTGCCATCATGGCTGGGGATGCGGAGACCGGCATCTGCATCATGCAGATGGAGGCCGGACTGGATACCGGCCCGGTGCTGCTGCGCCGCGCCACCGCCATAGAGGCCGAAGAAACCACTGCGCAATTGCACGACCGGCTGTCCGCGATGGGCGCTGGCCTGATCGTCGAGGCGTTGGAGAAGCTGACCGAGCTTGTACCTGAGGTGCAGCCCGAAGACGGTGTCACCTACGCCAGCAAGATCGACAAGAGCGAGGCGCAGATCGACTGGACCAGACCGGCGGAAGAGGTGGATCGCAAGATCCGCGGCCTGTCGCCCTTCCCCGGCGCCTGGTGCGAGATTGATGGCCAGCGGGTAAAACTGCTTGCTTCGCGCCTTGCTGATGGCAGCGGCGAAGCGGGTGAGGTGCTGGACGATGCCCTGACCGTTGCCTGCGGCAGCGGCGCGGTCGAGCTGTTGCGCCTGCAGCGGGCGGGCAAGGGTGCGCAGGATCGCGAGATCTTTCTGCGTGGCTTTCCGGTGGCGAAGGGTGTCAGGCTTTAACGGGTCTGCTGCGTCTTTCCTTTGCCGGGCGTGAATGCCATCCTCTTCTCTAACGGGGCGCTGATCCTCGTGCCAAGCCATTGGAGGAAATCAGATGTCCATTGTCGCGCTTATCATCATCGGGGCCGCAGCCGGGTTTCTGGCGACGCGGATGATGCGGATCGAGGCGGATATCATCACCACCGTGGCGATCGGCATCGCGGGCGCCCTGATTGGCGGGTTGGTGCTGCGCACGCTGCTGGCGGTGATGGGGATGCTCTCCGGTCTGGTCGGGGCGGTACTGGGGGCGCTGCTGCTGATCTGGCTCTGGCAGAAATACCTGCAAAAGTAGCAGCCTCAGCTGCGCGGTGGTCGGCTTTTGTAGACTGGCAGGTGCCAGCCAAAGGCGATGGACCCCGCGCGAAGCCCCCAGCAGACTGCGCCGCAGGCCAGCAGGGCAGGCCCGGTGTCCAGCCCCGCCCAGATGGCGGTTACGGCAGTGATCGCCCCCGCCATGGCGCAGGAGATGTAAAGCTCGCCTTGTTTTAGCACCAGCGGCACCTCGTTGCAGACCACATCGCGCATCAACCCGCCGAGCGATCCGGTTGCCATGCCCATCAAGACCACGACCACCGGCGGTTTGCCCATGGCCAGCGCGGCGCCAGTGCCTGCCGGGACCGCCACGGCAAGGGCAAAACTGTCGAGCCAGATCACCCATTTCATCCGGCTTTCCACCAAGTGGGCGGTGACAAAGACGATACCGGCGGCCCCCGCTGCCAGCAGGATGAAATTGGGATCATCCACCCAGAACACCGGATGCCGGTCCAGCAACAGATCGCGCACCGTACCGCCACCTACCGCAGTCAGGCAGGCCACAAAGGCAAAGCCGACGACATCAAGCTGTGCCCGGCTGGCCACCAGCGCGCCGGTCAGGGCAAAGACCAGCACCGAAGCGTAATCAAGCAGCGTCAGAAAGCTCATGGTCATAAAACCCTTGGGCTGTGCTTCGGGGGAGGCCGGGCCGGGGACGGATCCGTCTCAGGCCGATTTACGTTTGCCGGGTTTGAAAGGTGCCATGCCGGCGCGGGCCAGCTCATCGGCGCGTTCGTTTTCGGGATGCCCGGCGTGGCCCTTGACCCATTCCCATGTCACGTCGTGCTGGTGCTGCGCCGCATCCAGACGCTGCCATAGCTCGGCGTTTTTCACGGGTTTCTTGGCAGCGTTCTTCCAGCCGTTTTTCTTCCAGCCGAAGATCCAGCCAGTGATGCCGTTCTTCACGTAGTTACTGTCAGTAACGATGGTAATTTTCGTCGGACGGCTGAGGCTCTCCAGCGCGTTGATCGCCGCCAGAAGCTCCATCCGGTTATTTGTGGTCTCTGGCTCGCCGCCCTTCAGCTCGCGTTCCTTGACGATCTCATCGCCGTCCATCGCGCGCAGCAGCACACCCCAACCGCCGGGACCGGGATTGCCCGAACAGGCGCCATCGGTATAGGCAAACAGATCAGCCATGGGTGGCTACCGAAATCCAGTGTGAGACGGAACCGTCCAGCCCGGGGCCTTTGCCGTGGCTGCGGTCCAGAGGGGTGAAACCGGCGGTGGTCAGCAGATCGATCAATTCGTCTTCCTCGTAGTAGGTGTAAAGGCGGCCAATGGTGTCGCGGGCCTCGCCTTTACCGAGCTTGAGCGCAATGTAAAAGGCGCCATTGGGTTTCAATGCCCGGTGGATGTCCTGCAGATGCCGGGGCATGTCGCTGCGCGGGGAGTGCAGCAGGCTGAAGTTGGCCCAGATCCCGTCGTAGATCCCGTCTCCGCTGATCTCGTCAAAGCGTGCCTGCCAGGCGTTCACGCCGTCGATCTGCGCGGCAAGGGCAGTCATTTCCGCCGAGGCATCCGTTGCGTCAACCTGCAGGCCTGCCTCTGCCATCACCCCGGCCGAGGTGCCTGGCCCGCAGCCAAGATCCAGAACCCGGCCATTCGCAGGGCAGGCCGCGATAAAGGCGGCCAGCCTGGGATCGCTGCTGAGGTAGTCCTGATTCAGCGCGGCGTAGTCTTGCGCGCGGGCATCATAGACCTTGATGGTTTCAGTATCGCTCACAGGTATACTCCGACAGAGAGGGAGAGGATGACCACTAGCGTCAGCAGCACCCGCAGACGCAGCCACCAGGGCGGGGTCAGATTCCAGATAGAAAAGACGCAGTCCAGCAGCAGTAGCCCTGCGAAACCGTAGATCAGGTTGGTCCCGGCGCTCAACGGTCCGCCGCCGGTCATGAAGAAGGCCCAGAGGGCAGGGATCACCGACAGGGCATATCCCGCGGCAGCCTTGGCGCCGCTCGTCTTTGTGGCAAACCCCCAAAGGACGCCGGACATGAAGCTGAGGATCACCGAGCCATAGAACAGCTGCACATAGGGGCCGACGAACCGCGGACCCAAATGGCTGCTGCCCCAGGCCTGAAGGTCGGGCAGCCAAAGCGTGGCCGCGCCCCAGACAAAGGGGATCAGACCGGCGAGGCCCAGGATCAGAGGGACAAGCGGGATACGGTTCATGCCCGTTCTGCCGCCAGCCGCACGGCAAGAGCGGCAAAAATCGCGGCAAAGCCACGGTTCAGCCAGGTCAGCACCCGTTCAGAGCCAAGAACGAAGTCGCGGGCCTTGGCGGCAAAAATGCCATAAAGAACAAAAACCACAAAGGTCAGCACCATGAATACGGCGCCGAGAAGGGTCATCTCGGCGGTAGCGCTCTCCGGGATGCCCGACAGGAAGGGGGGCAGCAGAGCGAGGAAGAAGACCGACAGTTTCGGGTTCAGGATATTGATCAGCGCGCCGCGCCGGGCGATGCGCAGGCCTGATTGCGGGCGGCTGTCCGACGTGATCGAGAGGGCACCACCGGATTTCAGCGCCTGCCAGGCCAGATACAGCAGATAGGCAACCCCTGCCAGTTTGACGACCTGAAACAGCAGGGCGGAACTGTGCAGCACGGCAGCAAGGCCCAACGTTGCAGCTGCCAGATGGGGAAGGATGCCGAAGGTACAGCCAAGCGCCGCCCAGAGGGCAGCCCGCGTTCCCTGGCCAAGCCCAAGTGCCAGCGTGTAGACGACCCCGGTGCCGGGCGCGATGACAACCACAAGGGCGGTGATCAGGAACTGCATTGAAATCATCTCTCGGGCCTCCTTGCGGCGCAGTGGTGTTGATCAACTGCTAACACGCCGCGCCTGTTCAGGGGAGTCCCGGCACGCGGCAGATCTGTCGCGCGTGTTTGGGATCCATCTGCTATAAAGGCCGACCCGGTTCTGGTCCGCTTCAGGCCGGTGCGCGCAGCACGCGGGGAACTTTGAACTCGACCCGCTCGACCGCAGTTTCCACGATGTCGACGGTGACATCGAAACGGGCACGGAAGGCATCGATGACCTCGTTCACCAGCAGTTCCGGCGCAGAGGCGCCTGCGGTGATGGCGATGCTGCGGATGCCTTCGAGGGCGCGCCAGTCGATATTCTCGGCCCGCTGCACAAGCTGTGAATAAGCGCAGCCCGCCTTGGCACCGACTTCGACCAGCCGCCGCGAATTGGAGGAATTGGGCGCGCCGACCACCAGCAGTGCGTCGGATTTCGGCGCTACCGCCTTGACCGCTTCCTGACGGTTGGTGGTGGCATAGCAGATGTCTTCCTTGTGGGGGCCGACGATGTTGGGAAACCGCGCCTCAAGCGCTGCAACGATGTCCTTGGTGTCGTCCACCGACAAGGTGGTTTGCGTCACATAGGCGAGCCGGTCCGGATCGCGGACCTCGACCGAGGCGACGTCACCGGGGGTTTCGACCAGAAGAACCTCGCCTTCGGGCAATTGGCCCATGGTGCCGATTGTCTCTGGGTGGCCCTTGTGGCCGATCATGATCATCTGCAGGCCCGCCTCGGCGTGGCGCTGGGCCTCGATGTGGACCTTGGACACCAGCGGGCAAGTGGCGTCCACATAGACCATCTGACGTTTTTCCGCTTCTGCGGGGACGGATTTCGGAACCCCATGCGCGGAGAAGATCACGGGGCGGTCGAGCGGGCATTCGTCCAGTTCCTCGACAAAGACGGCGCCTTTGGCGCGCAACCCATCAACAACGTATTTGTTGTGCACGATCTCATGGCGCACGTAGACCGGTGCGCCCCATTTCTCCAGCGCCATCTCCACGATCTTGATCGCCCGGTCCACGCCCGCGCAAAAACCGCGCGGGGCGGCCAGGTAAAGGGTCAGGGCCGGTTTCGCGGGCTGATTGGTCTGGGCCTGCTGGCCAGAGAACAGGTCTGAAGTCATGGTCGCGCATCTCCTTGCAGGCCAGAGGTAGGGTTTTCCGGCCGCAAGGTCCAGAGGCAGCTGCCTGTTGCAGGCCACCCTAGGGCATCCTGCTGAAAACGACTGTAGATTGTCGCAGAAATGACGGAATGTTAACCTGATGCAGGCAGGCTGCTGTTTTGGATAAGGTGATTTCAGGGCTTTGCCTGCGGTTAGAGTGCGGGACTGAAAACACCGGTTTTCGCGAAACCCTCTTCACAGGGCGAGCGTTTGGTCTTGGGGGCCGGAGTGGCGGACGTAGCGAGTACAAAGAAAATCAGCAGCACCGCTGAATGGCGCGCGGTCGAGGACAGTATGGAACGCCGGTTCCGTACGGTACGGACCACGGCCAATCTTGTTGTGGTGATGAGTGTTCTGTGGATGGGTTTTGGCATCTACATGGGAGAGCTGACGGTCGTCGAAATCGCTCTGATCGCCGGCGCCGGTTCAGCGGCTGCCTGGTATCTGATGCGCACGCGGCACAAAATGGCGGCGCGGCTAATCTGGTTTGTCGCCGGCCTGTGCACGGTTCTGGGCGGGGTTTTCAACCTGCACCCGGCCAGCAGCGTCGAGTTCATGTTCGTGGCGCTTCTCGGCGGGCCGTTCATGGCCTTCTCTCTGAAGCGGGAAAAGCCCTATATCATCGGGCTGATCGTGGCGGTTCTGTGTGCCTGGATCGGGTACCGGCTGCTGGGTTACGATTACTTTGGCTCTCCGATCTTTGACGAGGAATTTTCTCGGACCTACCTGTCGATACCGATCATGCTGACCGTCTTCGGTATTATCATGATCGAGATGATGGCCTTTGGGCAGCTGACGGATTCCTATGGTCAGGAACTGTGGAAATCGCATCAGAAAGAGCGCAAGGCCAATCGTGCCAAAAGCGAATTTTTGGCCGCGATGAGCCATGAAATCCGTACCCCGATGAACGGGGTCATCGGCATGGTCGAAATTCTGGAGAGCACCGAGCTTTCCCCGGAACAGCGGCGTATCCTGCATGCGATCAAGGAATCGTCGTCTTCCCTGCTGTGGATCATCGACGATATTCTGGACGTGTCGAAAATCGAAGCGGGCAAGATGGAGCTGTCGAATGCGCCGATGCGTTTGCTGCCCGTTGTCGAAAGCGTCGCCGAAACCCTGCGGGCCCATGCAGATCAGAAACGGGTCGAATTGTCCCTGTCGGTGCAGGCG
Source organism: Phaeobacter sp. CC-HEC084 (assembly GCF_059429255.1). NCBI lineage: Bacteria > Pseudomonadati > Pseudomonadota > Alphaproteobacteria > Rhodobacterales > Roseobacteraceae > Phaeobacter > Phaeobacter sp. CC-HEC084. Next base: position 129,066 of record NZ_JCAIJQ010000004.1, on the reverse strand, counting down.
AACCTGCCGGATTCTATCCTGGGAGACGCCGGTCGTCTGCGTCAGGTGCTGCTGAATCTGCTCGGAAATGCGATCAAGTTTTCGGCACCGCAGTCGGATGAACCCGTCGGCCAGGTCAGCTTGCGGGTGCAGTTGCAGGGGGACGACTGGATCGAGTTCGTCGTCGAAGACAATGGTATCGGCATGGATGCAGAGGTTCAGAAGGCGATCTTTCAGCCCTTTGAGCGCTCCGGGGATGTGGTCAAGCGTATGATCCAGGGCAATGGTCTGGGGCTGACCATCGTCAAACAGCTTGCAGAGAAGATGGGCGGCGAAATCTCGGTCGATAGTACTCTGGGAGACGGGGCGACTTTTACCCTGCGGCTGCCGGTGGCGGATGCTTCCGGCCCGCTCAAATGCCTGCGGCTGTCGGGGAAACAAGTCGTTGCCATGCTGCCCAAGGGCACCGACCGGGCCTGCTGGTCTTCTTATGCGCTGGCGGCGGATTGCGATATCAAATGGGTCGCAAACCGGGATGAGTACATGGCGATCGCGCGCAAGGCGGGACCCGACAAGATCTTTGTGCTGACGGCACCGACCGAGCAGGATCGTACGAGTGAATGGCTGCGCAGCCGGATCGAAGAAGAAGCGCCAGGCGTCAAGCTGCTGTCCCTGAGCCGCGACCGGACCGATGTCACGGGCATTCGCGCCCCGGGACGGTATTCGGTTCAGGACCTGCCGGTGATCCCCAAACATTTCTGGGACGGTCTGGCTTACCTGTCCGGTAGGGCGGCGCCGCAGGACCAGACGCGGGGCGCCCCCGTCTCTGAAGCGTCGGGACATGTAGGCGGGCGCATCCTGGTGGCTGAGGACAACGAGATAAATCAGGCCGTTTTTGAATCCCAATTGGAACTGCTGGGGTATTCCGCAACGATTGTCCGGGACGGCAAGGAATGCCTTGAGGCCTGGGAGACCGGTCAGTTTGACCTTGTGCTGACGGATTGCCAGATGCCGACGATGGACGGGTTTGAACTGACGGCCGCCCTGCGCGCGGCCGAGGCCCGGGACGGGCGCGGTCATACGCCGGTGATTGCCGTCACGGCCAATGCGCTGGAAGGGGAGGCGGATAAATGCCTTGCGGCGGGCATGGATGACTACTTGTCAAAGCCGGTGACCATTGCCGCGCTTGAAAAGGTTTTGAACGTTCATATGCCATCGGGCTCGGCGCTGCCGCAGGGGCTGGGGCGGCCACCGCCTGCTGCCCGTTCTGCCGGAGGATAAAAGCCCGAAGGTAGAAGGGGGCGGGGGAGCCGAGAGCGGCCGGTGTTTCCTGCAGTTTCTGTTCGACAAAGGACCGGAATACAAAGAAAGGCGCCCCGAGTGGTTGGGCGCCTTTCTTTTGTTTTGATATCTGAAGGGCGGAGCAGCCCCAATATTCAGCTGTGTGAGGTCAGGACTGGGCCGCTGCGGGGGTGCGCTGCTCGTTCGGGTATTCGCGCGGCGGGCGGCCAATCACATCCTTGAGCTCTTCCAGCTCGATGAAATTGTCGGCCTGACGGCGCAGTTCGTCCGAGATCATTGGCGGCTGGCTGCGGATGGTCGAGACCACCGATACCCGGACGCCCTGCCGCTGCAGGCTGGCGATCAGCGGGCGGAAGTCGCCATCTCCTGAGAACAGCACGATATGGTCCACACGTGGCGCCAGCTCCATGGCATCGACGGTCAGTTCGATATCCATGTTTCCTTTGACCTTCCGGCGGCCCATGCTGTCAGTGTATTCCTTGGCTGGCTTTGTAACCATGGTGAAGCCATTGTAATGCAGCCAGTCGACCAGAGGACGGATCGGAGAATACTCGTCATTTTCCAGCAGTGCCGTATAATAAAAGGCCCGCAGAAGCTTGCCGCGACGCATGAATTCTTGCCGCAAAAGCTTGTAATCGATGTCAAAACCCAATGCCTTGGCGGCTGCGTATAGATTCGATCCATCGATGAACAGCGCAAGCCGTTCGTCTTTGTAAAACATCAAAATTGTCCTTCCGATATAACTATTCCGCCAGTGTACCGTGAGTGAATGCTAAAAAGCGGCGAAACAGGTGGACTTAATGTAAGTTATTTGACATCTGCCGCAAGTGGAAGGATTTTCGGAAGCGAGGCCAAAATGACCGAAAACCGGTCAAAATCACTGATCGCGCTGGGAGGAAACCTGAACCTGCGCGATTTGTTGCCGCAGGACACCCTTGCGGCGGCCGTCGGGGAATTGCCCGGTGCGGCAATTTCCTTGCGCGCGGTTTCCCGGTTTTTCAGGACACCCAGTTTTCCTGCGGGGGCCGGGCCCGACTATGCCAATGCTGTCGTTGAGATCGAAACAAGCCTTTCTGCGCAGGCACTGCTGACCCGGCTGCACGAGATCGAGGCGCATTATGCCCGCGAGCGCGGAGAGCGCTGGGGTATGCGGACGCTTGATCTCGATCTGATCTCGTTAGGAGACAGTGTCCTGCCGGATCAGGATGAATATGTCCGCTGGCGCGATCTGCCGCTGGAAGTGCAGATGGAGGCAACGCCAGACCAACTGATTCTACCGCATCCGCGGGTGCAGGACCGCGCCTTTGTTCTGGTGCCGCTGTGCGATATCGCGCCGGATTGGTGTCATCCTGTGCTGCATAAAACAGCCGCCCAGATGCGGGATGCCCTGCCAAAAGCAGATATCGACAGCGTTATCCCGATATATTGACCCGTTTCGGGGTTTTCTTCGCTTGTCAATAAAAACATATGGGCGTAGAAGTCTCCCTTCCGGACCCACTAATATTTTGGAGAGTCGCCCATGGCCCGCGTGACGGTTGAAGATTGCGTAGACAAAGTCCCCAACCGGTTTGAGCTGGTAATGCTTGCGGCCCATCGTGCCCGCGAGATTTCCGCAGGCGCCCCGATCACCGTGGAGCGTGACAACGACAAGAACCCCGTCGTGTCGCTGCGCGAGATCGCAGAAGAGACCCAGAGCGCCGACGAGCTGCGTGAGCGTCTGATCGAAAGCAACCAGACCCAGATCGAAGTCGACGAGCCCGAAGAGGATTCGATGGCGCTGCTGATGGGGGCCGACAACGACAAACCCTCCGAGGACGATATGTCCGAGGAAAAACTGCTGCGTGCGCTGATGGAGGCCCAGAGCCAGGGCTGAGCGGCGCAGAGATTGCTACCTGAGGCTGCGGACCGGATATGACTTCTGCTGAAATTTCCGCCGGAGATCTGATTGCTCTGGTCCGCAACTATAACCCCAAGACAAACGCGGATCGCATCGCCGAAGCCTATGCCTTTGGCGAAGAGATGCACAAAGGCCAGTTCCGCCACTCGGGTGAACCCTATTTCACCCATCCGGTGGCCGTCGCAGCGATCCTGACCGAGCAGCGCCTTGATGATGCGACCATCATCACCGCGCTGCTGCACGACACCATCGAAGATACCAAAGCGTCTTATGACGAGGTTGCCCGCCGATTTGGCGATGAGGTGGCCATGCTGGTTGATGGGGTCACCAAGCTGACCAACCTGCAACTGTCGAGCCGGGAAACCAAGCAGGCGGAAAACTTCCGCAAGCTGTTCATGGCGATGTCCAAGGATCTGCGGGTGATCCTGGTGAAGCTGGCTGACCGGTTGCACAATATGCGCACGATCAAGGCGATGCGCCCGGAAAAACAGGCGCAGAAAGCCCGCGAAACCATGGATATCTACGCGCCTCTGGCCGGACGCATGGGCATGCAGTGGATGCGTGAGGAGCTTGAGGATCTGGCGTTTCGGGTGCTGAACCCCGAGGGCCGCCAGTCGATCATCCGCCGTTTCGTGACATTGCAGCGGGAAACCGGCGATGTGATCCACCGGATCACCGGCGATATGCGCGCCGAGTTGGAAAAGGCCGGGATCGAAGCCGAAGTCTTTGGTCGCGCCAAGAAGCCTTATTCGATCTGGCGCAAGATGCAGGCCAAGGATCAGGGGTTCTCGCGCCTCTCCGATATCTACGGTTTCCGTGTGATTACCCAGTCCGAGGAAGACAGCTATCGCGCGCTGGGCGCCATCCACCAGCGCTGGCGGGCGGTTCCGGGCCGGTTCAAGGATTACATCAGTCAGCCGAAATCCAACGGGTATCGTTCGATCCACACCACGGTGTCGGGTCGCGACGGCAAGCGGGTCGAGGTGCAGATCCGTACCCGCCAGATGCACGATGTGGCCGAAACCGGTGTTGCCGCGCATTGGTCCTATCGCGACGGTGTGCGCTCGGAAAATCCGTTTGCGGTGGATCCGGCGAAGTGGATCTCCTCGCTCACCGAACAGTTCGACGCCGAGGAGGATCACGATGAATTCCTCGAAGCGGTCAAGCTGGAGATGTATTCCGACCAGGTCTTCTGCTTCACCCCCAAGGGTGACGTGATCAAGCTGCCCAAGGGCGCGACGCCGATCGATTTCGCCTATGCGATCCACACCCGTATCGGCCATGCCTGCGTTGGCGCCAAGGTGGATGGCATCCGGGTGCCGCTGTGGTCGCGGCTGCGCAATGGCCAGTCGGTCGAGGTGATCACCGCCGAAGGACAGACGCCGCAGGTCAGCTGGCTGGAAATCGCCACCACTGGCAAGGCTCGCACCGCCATCCGCCGTTCGCTGCGCGAAGCGGACCGGGCGCGCTTCGTCAAGCTGGGGCATGAATTGGCGCGCTCGGCCTTTGAGCATGTGAACCGCAAGGCAACAGACAAGGCGCTGGAAACAGCGGCCCGGGCGCTGCGCGTCGGTACTGTCGATGAACTGCTTGCCCGTCTGGGCGCGGCAGAGATCGTGGCCCATGATGTCGTTCAGGCGGTCTATCCTGAGCTGACCGCCCACGAGAGCGAGGAAATCTCGCCACGCCGCGCGGTGATCGGTCTGGAGCCGGGGCAAAGCTTTGAACGCGCGCCATGCTGCCAGCCCCTGCCTGGGGAGCGGATCATTGGCATCACCTACCGCGGCCAAGGCGTAGTCGTGCATGCGGCCGATTGTGACCGGCTGGGCGAATTCGAAGAACAGCCAGAGCGCTGGGTCGATGTGCATTGGCATAGCGGCACCCACCCGGCCGTCTACAACACCACGCTTGAGATGATCGTCGGCAACGATGCAGGCGTGCTGGGGCGGATTTGTACATTGATTGGTGAGAAGAAGGCCAATATTTCGGACCTGGAATTTGTTGATCGGAAACCAGACTTTTACCGGCTTATGATCAATGTCGAGCTGCGGGATGTGGAACAGCTCCATTCCCTCATGTTGACGTTGGAGGCGGAAAGTCATGTCGCCGAAGTGGTGCGGTTCAGGGAAAAACCGGTAAAGCACACAATTCCGGGATAATGGTTCGGCTGGAACCGGGAAGGACGCAGACCGTTGGTATTCAGGCGCCGGGACAGACGTCCGCCCCTTCGTGCGGTTGCGGATTTTTTCTGGCCTCGGGGCGGTTGGACCCGGGCGTTTCACTACGTCAAGCACCGCGTCCGCAGGCTTCCCGATTCGCCTGAACGCATTGCCCGCGGCATCTGGGCTGGGGTCTTTACCACCTTCACACCGTTCTACGGGATGCATTTCGTTGTGGCGGCGATCATCGCGCGGGTGATGAATGGCAATATCCTTGCAGCGCTCAGCTCGACCTTCTTCGGCAACCCTCTGACCTATGTGCCGATCGGGGTGGCCTCGCTGCAGACCGGCCACTGGTTGCTGGGCACCCATTTTGACGAGGAAGTGGATAAGTCTCTGGTGGGCAAATTTTTCGCTGCCGGTGACGATCTGAAGAACAACCTCTTTGCCCTCTACAGTGACCGCCCGGCGGATTGGCACGGGTTGCAGGTGTTCTACAACGAGGTGTTCTATCCCTATATGATCGGCGGCATCATTCCGGGCATCATCTGCGCCACGGTTTGCTATATGGTCAGCCTGCCGCTGATCCGGGCCTACCAGCAGCGCCGCCGGGCCAAGATCAAGGCCAAGTTTGAAGAGATCAAACGCCGCGCCGCGCTGGAAGGTGCGGAAAGCACAGAACCTCCGGCGAAGAAGGGGTTGAAGACCAGCCTCAAGTCATCGCTGGGTGCGCGTGTGAAACGCCGCGCGGATTAGACCGTAGTGGTTTCCCGAAACAGGATGGAAAATCGGGGTTGCCCCCAGAGTTTGCCTGTCTAGTCTCTGGCGCAGGACATTCCTTTCAGGACCGAGGATCATGGCAGAGAACAAGGCACAGAACAGGTTGAGGCTGGGCGTCAACATCGACCACGTGGCCACCGTGCGCAACGCCCGCGGCGGCGACAACCCGGATCCGGTGCGCGCCGCTCTGCTGGCGCAGAACGCAGGCGCCGACGGGATCACTGCACACCTGCGCGAAGACCGCCGCCATATCATCGACAGCGACATCGAAGGCATGATGCAGGTGCTGCAGGCGCCGCTGAATTTTGAAATGGCTGCCACTGAAGAAATGCAGGCCATCGCCCTGCGTCACAAGCCCCATGCGGTTTGCCTGGTGCCGGAGAAGCGCGAAGAGCGCACCACCGAGGGCGGGCTGGACGTGGCCGGGAATGACAATGCGCTGGCAGAATACATCACCCCCCTGCGCGAGGCGGGCAGCCGGGTGTCGATGTTCATCGCTGCCGACAAGGCCCAGGTCGAAGCCAGCCACCGCATCGGCGCGCCGGTGATCGAACTGCACGCAGGTGCCTATGCAGATGCCTGGGCCGAAGGTCGCTGGGACGAGCGTGACGCCGAACTGGCGAAGATCACCGAAATGGCCGCCTATGCGCATGATCTGGGGCTGGAGGTCCATGTCGGACACGGTCTGACCTACGACAGCGTTGGTCCCATCGCCGCCCTTCCGCAGGTCATGGAGCTGAACATCGGTCATTTCCTGATCGGCGAAGCCCTGTTCGTGGGGCTGCCTGCAGCCATCGCGGAAATGCGCCGCCGGATGGATGCCGCGCGCAGCGGGGCAGAGGCATGAACCTCAAACGCTTTACGCTGGTTTATGTGGCTACGGCCATTGGGGTGATCGCGGTTGTCTATGCCGTGCAGGTCCTTTTGGGTCATAACATTGCCAATGGCGGGATGAGCATCATTCCTGCCATCGTTGCGGCGATGGTCGAAGGGCAACGATATGCCAAGGCAGAACGTGCGGTGCCGGACAGCGCCGTCCTGTGGCGGTTTGCAAAGGCTGCGGCGCTGATGATCCTTGGGCTGAGCCTGATCTTCGTGGTGCTTCTCAGCGTCATCATGCCACCGCTGCGTCAGATGATGAGCGATCCGGTTGGCGCAAGTGTCCTGTTTGGGGGAGCGCTGCTGCAGGCGGCGCTGGGGCTTGTGCTCGTGCGGTTCTTTACCGGCATGGGTGCGAAATCCCAGCTGACCGCGATCCGCAAGAAAGAAGGGCGGGACTGACCGCCATGGGTGCTTCATGATCCTTGGCATCGGGGCCGATCTGGCCAACATTGACCGCATCCAGCGCACGCTGGACCGGTTTGGCGACCGGTTCCGCAACCGGGTCTTTACCGAGGTCGAACAGCGCAAATCGGAACGCCGCCTGGATGTGGCAGGCACCTATGCCAAACGCTGGGCCGCGAAGGAGGCCTGTTCCAAGGCGCTCGGCACCGGGCTGCGCATGGGCATCGCCTGGAAAGACATGTCCGTCAGCAACCTGCGCACCGGTCAACCCGTCATGCATGTGACCGGCTGGGCGGCGGAGCGGCTGGCCAAGATGACCCCGCCGGGCCACGAGGCGCATATCCATGTCACCCTGACCGATGATCACCCCTGGGCGCAGGCCATCGTGATGATCGAAGCGCGACCCTTTGCTGACGCAGCGGGGGAATCCGGCGGGGATGCTTGACTTAGACCCAGCCGGGCCGCATGTAGCCCCCGACCCAACCTACAACACCGGAGAGCCTGATGACGGCCAAATCCCATGCCGGACACTCGATCCTTGAGACGATAAAGACCATTGTCTACGCGCTGCTGATTGCCGGCGTGTTCCGGACATTGTTCTTTCAGCCGTTCTGGATCCCTTCGGGGTCGATGAAGGAGACGCTGCTGATTGGTGATTTCCTGTTCGTGAACAAGATGGCCTATGGTTATTCCTATGCTTCCTGCCCCAGCGTGCGGCTGGGCAGCATCGGGATCGACGTCGATGCCAGCGACATCTGCGGCTTTCTGGACGGGGAAAACACTCGCATTCTGGGCAGCGAGCCCGAGCGCGGTGATGTCGTTGTCTTCCGGCATCCTGTGACCGGTACCGATTTCATCAAGCGACTGATCGGTCTGCCCGGCGACCGTATTCAGGTGACCAATGGCGTTCTGCAGATCAATGGCACTGCTGTCGCGCTGCAGGACGCAGGCGATTTCGAGGAGCTGATGGAGCGTCAGGGGCCGATCGGCTCTTACCCGCGCTGCGAGAACGCACCGGTGGGTGAGGGCGCGACCTGTGCCAAATCACGGCAGATCGAAACCTTGCCGGGTGGGGTGGAGCATGTAATCTTGAATATCGCCAATCAGGGCATGGATCACACGGGCGTTTATCAGGTGCCCGAAGGCCATTATTTCTTCATGGGCGACAACCGCGACAATTCCAGCGATAGCCGCCTGCCGCAATCTGCCGGAGGTGTCGGCTTCGTACCGTTTGAAAACCTGATCGGGCGCGCGGATCGCATCATGTTCTCTTCTGCCGGGCGCTCGATGTTGTATTTCTGGACCTGGCGTGGTGATCGTTTCTTCAAGGGGATCGAGTGAAACTGTCTAAAGACATGCGGGCATTTGAGGATCGGATCGGGCACAGCTTTGCCCGGCCCGAACTTTTGCTGCGCGCGCTGACCCATGCTTCGGTGTCTTCGCCGAACCGCAAGGACAACCAGCGGCTGGAATTTCTCGGCGACCGGGTGCTGGGCCTCGTGATGTCCACCGCGCTGTTGGAACATGACAAGACCGCGACCGAAGGCCAGCTGGCGCCGCGCTTTAACGCGCTGGTGCGCAAGGAAGCCTGCGCCGATGTCGCCCGCGAGATCGACCTTGGGTCCGTCTTGAAACTGGGCCGGTCTGAAATGATGTCCGGCGGGCGCCGCAAGGAGGCCCTGCTGGGCGATGCGATGGAGGCGGTAATCGCCGCCGTCTACAAGGACGCCGGGTTCGAAGCAGCGCAGGAGATGATCCTGCGGCTGTGGGGATCGCGTATCGGCAAGGTCGAGGACGACGCCCGCGACCCGAAGACCGCTTTGCAGGAATATGTGCAGGCGCGCCGCCAGAACCCGCCGGCCTATGTGCAGGTTGCCCGCGAAGGCCCGGATCACCAGCCGATCTTTACCATCGCGGTCCGACTGGATGACGGGACTGAGGAACAGGCCAGCGCCGGGTCGAAACGGCAGGCTGAACAGGCCGCTGCCAAGGCGCTTTTGACACGATTGGAGCAAGACACATGACCACACGCGCCGGGTTCATTGCCCTGATCGGAGAGCCGAACGCAGGCAAATCCACCCTTTTGAACCGCATGGTGGGGGCCAAGGTCTCGATCGTGACCCACAAGGTACAGACCACCCGCGCCCGGATCCGGGGCGTGGCGATGGAGGGCGACAGCCAGCTGGTGTTTGTCGACACGCCCGGCCTGTTCAAACCGCGCCGCCGACTGGACCGCGCCATGGTAGCGGCCGCCTGGGGCGGCGCTGCGGATGCGGATGTCGTGGTACTGCTGATCGAGGCCCATCGCGGCGTTACCGAAGGCGTGGAGCGCATCCTTGAAGGGCTGGCCGACATAGGCAAGGGCCGCACTGTGGCGCTGGCGATCAACAAGATCGACAAGGTGCAGGCGGAGGACCTCCTCGCGCTGACCAAGAAGCTGAACGACGCCTATGAATTCTCCGAAACCTTCCTGATTTCCGCCGAACGCGGCCACGGGGTCGAGGATCTACGTCACTGGTTGGCAGAGCAGGTCCCCGAGGGGCCGTGGCTTTACCCTGAGGATCAGATCGCTGATCTGCCCATGCGCATGATCGCGGCAGAGATGACCCGCGAGAAACTGACGCTCCGCTTGCATCAGGAACTGCCCTACCAGTTGACCGTCGAGACCGAGAACTGGGAAGAGCGCAAGGATGGCTCCGCCAAGATCGACCAGATCATTTATGTGGTTCGCGATGGTCACAAGGGCATCGTTCTGGGCAAGCGCGGCGAAACCATCAAGGCCGTCAGCCAGGCCGCCCGCGCCGAGTTGGAAGAGTTCCTGGACCGCAAGGTGCATCTGTTCCTGCAGGTCAAGGTCCGGCCGAACTGGCTCGAAGAATCCGAACGCTATTCGGAGATGGGACTTGATTTCAAAGACGGAAACGCATGAGCCGTCTGACCGCGCGCTTTTGGGTCGATGCCTATCTTGCCCGGCTCCGGTTTTCTGACATTCCGGCCTTTGTGGCCGCGCATGGCGACGACACTGCCGGCGCGGTTCTGGTCAAGCTCAACACGCTGGACGGGCAGGCGCAGGCCTTTCATCGCTCTTACGATCTGATGAGCGGCGACCGCAAATGGGTTCTGCTGGCCGAAGGGCCAGAGACTGATGTGGATGCCTCGGTCCGGCGGCAGGGCGAGTTTGACCCTGACCTCTGGGTGATCGAGGTCGAGGACCGGCAGGGGCGTCACCTGCTGGATGAACCGGGGCTGGAGTAGGCGATGGACTGGCGTGACCACGGCATATTGCTGACCGTGCGCCGCCACGGGGAAAGCGCCGCCATCATCGATGTCTTCACCGAAGGGCACGGGCGCCATGCCGGGGTCGTGCGCGGCGGGGCCGGGCGGCGGATGGCGCCGATCCTGCAGCCGGGGGCGCAGCTGGATCTGACTTGGCGCGCGCGGCTTGAGGAACATTTGGGCAGTTATCAGGCTGAACCCCTGCGCAGCCGCGCGGCGGCGGCCCTGTCCGGACGGCAGGCGCTGGCGGGCCTTAATGCGGTGACAGCGCTTCTGTCCTTTTGTCTGCCGGAACGCGAAGCCTACCCGGCGCTATACGCGCGGACCGAACAACTCTTGGATCTTCTCGATCAAGAAGACCTCTGGCCGCTGGCCTATCTGCATTGGGAGGTGGCGCTGCTGGAGGAGATGGGCTTTGGCCTGGATCTGACGGCCTGCGCCGTCACCGGGGCAGAGGAGGGGCTGGTCTATGTCTCGCCCAAAACCGGGCGCGCGGTGTCGGCGGCGGGGGCAGGGGATTGGGCGGACCGTTTGTTGCCGCTGCCACCGGTGCTTTTGGGGCAGGGGGCGGCAGAGGATCCCGAGATCGCGATTGCCCTGCGCACCACTGGTTATTTCCTCGAAAGCCATCTGGCGCGGGCCTTGGGCAACCGCCCGCTGCCCGAGGCGCGCGGGCGGCTGGTGGATCTGATCAGCCGTCGGCCTTGAACAGCATCTCGCGGCCTGACCCGTTGCGCAGGATCAGCACGTTGCCGGTGACTTCGGCCTCGCCCATGGTTTGCAGCGCCTCAAGGAAGCGGGTCTCTTCCAGCAATTCGGGGCAAACCTTGCGGGTCGATGATAGGCCTGTGGCATCAAACCAGGGGTAGGGTGCGGTGGATTCGGCGCGGTAAGCGTTGCAGGGCGCCTGTCCCGCGATCTTGCCGGGGGCGGGGAATTCCAGCGTCGCGGCGGCGCTGAAGGGCGCGCCATCAATCTGGCTCAGCCGCCATGTCTTGCCCGCTGCACCATAGGCCGACAGGGTTTCGTCCCCGGCGCAGGCAGTTAGGGCAACCAGCAGGACCGGTACCAGACGGGCGGGCCATGAAATCATTTTTGTGAAATGGGAAACGGGCATAGGGCAGCCTTCTTCGTATTCAATCAGAGCAGCAATCCGCGGTCAATTTTTGCGGGTCTTCAACCGACGGGGGGCTAGGTTCGTCGCGTGGTAGGACAGATTGCCGTGGGACACCAGCGCCGACCGGTAACCAAGTGGGTCACTTCATGGGGGCCATGCGGCGGTGATCCAGAGGAACACCGTCTGCCGGGAGCCGTTACCTCAATAAAAAAGAGGCCCGGCACAAGGCCGGGCCAGTCGGGGATGTCCCCGGGGAGTGATAGGTGTGAAGGGGGGTCAGGCCAGCAGTCGGCGGGCGATGACCTGCGCCTGAATTTCGGCGGCCCCTTCGAAGATGTTCAGGATCCGGGCGTCACACAGCACGCGGGAGATCTTGTACTCCAGCGCGAAGCCGTTGCCGCCGTGGATCTGCAGACCGTTGTCCGCTGCCGCCCAGGCGACACGGGCGCCCAGCAGTTTGGCCATGCCGGCCTCAAGGTCGCAGCGGTGGCCGTTGTCCTTTTCCCAGGCCGAGAAATAGGTCAGCTGGCGGGCAACCATGATCTCCACCGCCATCATTGCCAGTTTCGACGACACGCGTGGGAAGTTGATCAGGGATTTGCCGAACTGCTTGCGGTCCTGTGCATATTGCATCGCGATATCCAGCGCCGATTGTGCCACGCCGATGGCGCGGGCTGCGGTCTGGATGCGGGCGCTTTCAAAGGTCTCCATCAGCTGTTTGAAGCCTTTGCCCTCTTCGCCGCCCAGAAGGTTCTCGCCCTTGACCTTGAAGCCGTCAAAGCCAAGTTCGTATTCCTTCATGCCGCGATAGCCCAGAACCTCGATCTCGCCGCCGGTCATGCCTTCGGTCGGGAAGGGGTTCTCATCAGTGCCGGGCGTTTTTTCCGCCAGGAACATCGACAGGCCGCGGTGATCGGTGGTGTCGGGGTTGGTGCGTGCCAGCAGGGTCATCACATGGGTCCGGGCCGCATGGGTGATCCAGGTCTTGTTGCCGGTAACCTCGTAATCGCCATCGGCGTTCTTCACCGCTCGGGTGCGCAGCGAGCCAAGGTCCGACCCGGTGTTCGGCTCGGTAAAGACGGCCGTGGGCAGGATTTCGGCGCTGGCGATCTTGGGCAGCCAGTTCGCTTTCTGCTCATCCGTGCCGCCGGCGATGATCAGCTCGGCCGCGATTTCAGAGCGGGTGCCAAGGCTGCCGACGCCGATATAACCGCGCGACAGTTCTTCGGAGACCACGCACATCGACGCCTTGGACAGTCCGAAGCCACCAAATTCCTCAGGGATGGTCAGGCCAAAGACGCCCATCTCGGCCAACTCGTTGATAATCTCGATCGGGATCAGCTCATCCTTGAGGTGCCATTCGTGAGCAAAGGGCTCGACCTTTTCCAGCGCGTAGCGACGGAACTGGTCGCGGATCATCTCCAGTTCTTCATCAAGGCCCGAGGCGCCGAACATGACAGACCCAGCCTGCTCCTGCATCAGTTCGACCAGACGGGTGCGGGCGGCAGCGGAGTTGCCAGCCTGGCACAGGGTGGTGATTTCTGCGCTGTCCAGCAGGCTTTGGGCCGAGGCGTCCAGTCCCAGATCGTTCAGGCGGATGATCTCACCCTGGTTCATCTGGATGCCGCCGCGCATCTGCGCCAGGTATTCGCCAAAGGCGATCTGGTGGATCAGCTGCTCCATTTCGTTGAACTTGCCCTCGGATTGCATCCGGCCCGCCCAGTTCTGCATCTGGCGCAGGCTGTAGACATAGGTGGCAAGCCAGGACAGCCCGTGGGCGGCGGTCTGGTGCTGCTCTACCAGTGCGCCGGAAACGCGGCCATCGGCTGTGACCAGATCGCGGACCGCGCTGCGGGCGGCCTCCAGCAGCTGGTCAAGCGGGCCAAGCGTCGCTGCGGTCAGCGAGAGCAGGTCGGGGAGTACAGTCGGCTTCATTTGCAAGTCCTGTCCGTCGTGGGCCATGAGTCACATCCTTCTTCGGTCGCTTGGTGGTAAACATTTCGCATGTGCAGCGCAATAAAAATACGCCGCGATGCGGCATATCGACCAAAAATTTCGTCTTTATTTTGCTGGTGCAGCGGTTTGGAGCTATCGCTATGAAGAGGCATGACAAGTCTTTTTTCCGCTTTCACACCGTCTGAACTGGCGGCGGCCTTTGCCGTTGCGTTGGTGGCCGGCACGGTCAAGGGAATGGTCGGTTTTGCTATGCCGATGATTCTCGTCTCCGGGCTCAGCATGTTCATGCCGCCGGAAATCGCGCTGGCGGGGCTGATCCTGCCGACGGTTGTGACCAACGGAATGCAGGCCTTTCGGCACGGCTTTGCCGCAGCGGTTCAGTCCTTGAAACGCTTCCGGCTGTTCCTTCTGGTGGGGCTGGTGTTTCTTCTGACCAGTGCCCAGCTGGTGCGGGTTCTGCCGCAGCAGGTGATGCTGCTGATTATCGGCGTGCCGGTATCGCTGTTCGCCCTGACACAGCTGATGGGCAAGCAGCTGACACTCGCCAGGCCCACGCCCCGGTCCGAAGTGCTGGTGGGCGGCTTTGCCGGGCTGATCGGCGGCATGTCGGGCATCTGGGGGCCGCCGACGGTGGCCTATCTGACCGCCCTTGGCACGGAAAAGAACGAGCAAATCCGTGTGCAGGGTGTGATCTACGGCATGGGGGCGGTCGCCCTGTTGGCGGGGCACATCGGCTCGGGTGTCATGCGGGCTGAAACCGCGCCGTTTTCGGTGGCACTGATCCTGCCTGCGATGATGGGCATGTGGATCGGCGGACGTCTGCATGATCGTATCGATCAGGTTGCCTTCCGCCGTCTGACGCTGTTCGTCCTGCTGGTTGCGGGGTTGAATTTGCTCCGCCGCGCGCTGATGCTGTGATCAGTATCCGTTGATTAGACAGATCCGGGCCTGAAGACTACAAGCAGGGGCAGGAAGACCGACATGGGCAACCGTCTGAATGCAAGCCAGCTTGCGCTTGGATCAATCGCGATCTCCTTGATTGTTCTGGCGCTCAAGCTTGTCGCCTGGTGGGTCACCGGGTCCATTGCGCTATTTTCCGATGCTCTTGAGTCCCTGGTGAATGTGGGCGGTGCATTCCTGGCGTGGCTTGCGGTGCGCTATGCAAGCCGTCCTGCGGATGCGGGCCACCCGTTCGGGCACCACAAGGCGGAATATTTTTCGGCCGTTGCCGAAGGCATCATGATCATCATCGCTGCCTTCCTGATCCTTGAGCAGTCGATCTATGCATTAATGCGGCCTATCGCGCCCGCTGATTGGGGAATGGCAGGTCTTTGGATCAACGCTGTCGCGATGGTGGTCAACCTGCTCTGGGCGCGCCTGCTGATCGGGCGGGGTGGGGCGTTGCGGTCTCCGGCTCTGGTGGCAGGCGGGCGTCACCTGATGAGTGATGTCTGGACGTCGGTTGGGGTTTTGTTCGGCCTTGGTCTGGCACTGTGGACAGGGTGGAGCTGGCTGGATCCGGCGCTGGCGCTGATCGTGGCGGTCAATATCCTGCGCGAGGGCTATGGAGTGGTGGCCTCCTCGGTCAAC
Organism: Phaeobacter sp. CC-HEC084; assembly: GCF_059429255.1. Classification (NCBI taxonomy): domain Bacteria; kingdom Pseudomonadati; phylum Pseudomonadota; class Alphaproteobacteria; order Rhodobacterales; family Roseobacteraceae; genus Phaeobacter; species Phaeobacter sp. CC-HEC084. Next base: position 113,726 of record NZ_JCAIJQ010000004.1, on the reverse strand, counting down.
GGCTTGATGGATTCGGCTGCTCCGCCGGACGAGCGGGAGGAGATCGAGGAAATCATCCACCGCTCTGCAGAAGGTGCCCTGCAGGTGCACGGGCTAAAGACGCGCCGGGCGGGCACAGCTTTGTTCGTGGAATTTCATATGGTGGTTGCGGGCATGATGACGGTGCGTGCGGCCCATGACATCTGCGACCGGGTAGAGGACGCGATCCGGGCCGAGTTGCCAGAGGCAAAGGTGAACATCCACGTGGAGCCCGAGCACAAGCTGGAGAAGACGGGTATCTCTCCGCGCTGAGGTGATTGCATTTCCGCACCAGTTTCCGTTTAACCCATGCCAAAGAGGCACAGGGCAGGAGCGCAGCACATGGCGATGGAATGGGACAGGTTGTTGAACCCGGGGCGTTTGTGCCGACCCGATTTTGAGGAAAAGCCGGGCCGCCCCGCCTATTTGCAGGATTACGACCGTATCCTGTTTTCCGAACCGTTTCGCCGTCTTGCGCAAAAGACGCAGGTGCATCCGCTGCATTCCCATGACCACGTGCATCACCGGATGATCCACAGCATGGAAACCTCCAGCGTGGGGCGCTCCCTTGGCATTCAGGTGGGGCAGAAACTGGTTGAACGCGGCAGTCTGGCCGAAGGGCAGCAGCATGTGATGGCAGGCGTGGTGCAGGCGGCCTGTTTGGTGCATGACATCGGCAACCCGCCCTTTGGTCATTCCGGCGAGGACAGCATCGGCGAGTGGTTCGCGCGCCAGTTCGCCAGCGGCACCGGCCTTGCTGCCGGAGTGCCCGCCGAAGTGCGGCCCGAGTTCGAAGCATTCGAGGGTAACGCGCAGGGCTTTCGTATCGTTGCCCGGCTGGAGATGGGCCAGCGCGAAGGCGGCATGCGCCTGTCCTATGCGACCCTTGGGGCCTTTTCCAAATACCCTTGCACGGCAGAGGCCAAGGCGCTGTCCTCGGGGAACTACGTGGGCCTGAAGAAATTCGGCGTCTTCCAATCTGAACGCGATCTATTCGCCGAGGCTGCAACGGCGCTGGGCCTGCCCTCGGACGGCACGGGAGCGGCGCAGGTCTGGCGGCGCCATCCGCTTGCCTTCCTCGTCGAGGCGGCGGATGACATCTGCTACCGCATTCTGGATATCGAGGATGCCGCCACGGTGGGCGATCTGGACAGCGATCTGGTGGCGGGCATTCTGGAAGATATCACCGGCAAGGCGAACCATCCCGAAGATGCCGCTATGCCCCTGCGGGACCGTGTCGGAATGCTACGGGCCATGGCTATCGGGGCCGCCATCGAAAGCGCGGTCGAGGCCTTCATGGCCAACTATGATGCCATCATGATGGGGGAGTTCAGCGACGGGCTGATGGAGGTGTCCACCAAGGCGGACGCCTTTGCCAAGCTGAAAGAAATTTCGAACGCCCGCATCTTTACCGCGCGGCGCAAGACCGAGCTCGAGATTTCCGGCCGTCAGGTGCTGCATGGGCTTCTGGATCACTTCAGCGGGCTCTATGAGGATTTGAAGGCCTGCGGCTGGAACGTCGAGGCGCTGAAGGCGCGGCATGGCTATTGGGCGAAACTGATCCGGGCCGTCGATCTGGACCTGCGCGGGGTAACGGATGAGTATACCGCGCTGCATTCGCTCGGCGATTTCGTCTCGGGCATGACGGATCGTTATGCGGTGAAGGTCCGCGACATGGTCGAAGGACGCATTTCGCAGGGCTGATCTAGGCTCCGGACCTCTAGTGATACAAAAAACCCGGCCAATGGCCGGGTTTTTCGTTTGATCTGACGAAATAGTTTAGCCGATTGCGGCGGCTTTCACATCTTCGTCGATGTAGGGCAGATACTGTTCGAAGTTGTCTGCGAACATCTGAACCAGTTTGGCGGCCTGCTTGTCGTAGGCGTCCTGATCGTCCCAAGTGCGGCGCGGGTCCAGCAGAACTTCGGCAACGCCGGGCACGGCGACCGGCACGTCAAAGCCAAAGTTGCTGTCCTTGCGGAACTCGACTTCTGCCAGCGAGCCGTCCAGCGCGGCAGTCAGCAGGCCGCGGGTCGCCTTGATCGGCATCCGCGAACCGATGCCATAGGCACCACCGGTCCAGCCAGTGTTCACCAGCCAGCAGGTTGCGCCATGCTGGGCGATCTTGTCACGCAGCAGGTTGCCGTAGACCTCGGGGCGGCGCGGCATGAAGGGCGCGCCAAAGCAGGTGGAGAAGGTCGGCTCCGGCTCGGTCACGCCGCGCTCGGTGCCGGCCACCTTGGAGGTGAAGCCCGAAAGGAAGTGATACATCGCCTGCGCCGGGGTCAGACGTGCAATCGGAGGCAGCACACCGAAGGCATCGCAGGTCAGCATGATGATGTTCTTGGGGTGACCACCGCGGGCGGTGCTGGATGCGTTGGAGATGTACTCCAGCGGATAGGCGCAGCGCATGTTGGCGGTCAGGCTGTCATCGTCGAAGTCGAGCTCAAAGGTCTCGGGATCGAAGACCATGTTTTCGATCACGGTGCCGAATTTCTCGGTGGTGGCGTAGATTTCCGGCTCTGCCTCGGGGTTCAGGTTGATGGTCTTGGCATAGCAGCCGCCCTCAAAATTGAAGGTTCCGTTGTCGGCCCAGCCATGTTCGTCATCACCGATCAGCACACGGTCCGGGTCGGCGGACAGGGTGGTCTTGCCGGTGCCGGACAGGCCAAAGAACACGGCCGCATCCACCGGGTTACCCTTGGCGTGGTTGGCCGAGCAGTGCATCGGCATGATGCCTTTTTCGGGCAGCAGGTAGTTCAGCAGGGTGAAGACCGATTTCTTGTTCTCGCCCGCGTATTCGGTGCCGCCGATCAGGATCAGCTTCTTGTCGAAGTTCAGCGCGATCACGGTTTCGCTGCGGCAGTTGTGCTTGGCCGGGTCAGCCTGGAAGCTGGGGCAGTTGATGATGGTGAAATCTGCCATGAACTCGTCCAGATCCTCGCGGTCGGGACGGCGCAGCAGGTGGCGGATGAACAGGCTGTGCCAGGCAAGTTCGGTCACCATGCGCACGTTGATCGCGTGGGCGGGGTCCGCACCGCCAACCAGATCCTGCACGAAGTAGTCGCGACCCTTCATGTGCTCCAGCATGTCGGCATAAAGCGCGTCAAAGCCTTCGGGGCTCATCTCGGCGTTGTTTTCCCACCAGATGGTGTCTGCAACCGCTTCGGTCTTGACCACGTGCTTGTCCTTGGGGGAGCGACCGGTGAATTTGCCGGTGGTCACGAGAAAGGCGCCGCCGTTGCCCAGTGTGCCTTCATCCCGTTTCAGCGCCGCTTCGATCAGCGCGGGCTCCATCAGGTTGTAATGGACATTGCCCAGACCCTCGATACCTTGATCTTCGAGGCGGAATTGTGGGTTCACCCGTCCTGATGCCATGTGTTCTTTCTCCTGTGGCGGCTGCTTGAAGCCGCATACATCTAAAGCCGCGCCGTGGGGCAATTCACCGGTAGCGACACCGGTGAGCCGGGTCTTAACATGACGTTTTACACGGTGAACAGGACGCTTTGGCGCAGTTAGCGCCATCAAGTGAACGTTTAGCGCAACCATTTTTTTTGTCGCCAAAAGGAAGCGCTTTCTTCAGTGAGTGCTAAGACATTTTTGCCTTAATTGCGGCCCAAAGGTGCCGTGATTCGCCAATGGGGATTGATTCGCAGCCTGAGAAGGGCGATTAAGGAATGTAAAAAGCGAAAAGCTGAGCAGTGATTTAGGGGCGCATTCAATGTCAAAGATTGCTTTGGTGGACGACGACAGAAACATCCTGACTTCGGTGGCTATGACGCTGGAGGCAGAAGGGTTCGAGGTCGAAACCTACAACGACGGTCAGGCCGCCCTGGATGCTTTTAACAAGAAGCTTCCGGATATGGCCGTGCTGGACATCAAGATGCCGCGCATGGACGGCATGGATCTGCTGCAGCGTCTGCGGCAGAAATCGCAGATGCCGGTGATCTTCCTCACCTCCAAGGACGATGAGATCGACGAGGTTCTCGGTCTGCGCATGGGGGCGGATGACTACGTCAAGAAACCGTTTTCGCAACGCCTGCTGGTCGAACGCATCCGTGCCCTGCTGCGGCGCCAGGAAGCAATCAACGGCGACGCGGTAGAAGGCGCTGCGGTTACAGAGACCAAGGTCATGGAGCGCGGCAACCTACGTATGGACCCGCTGCGTCATGCGGTCAGCTGGAAGGGCAAGGATGTCTCGCTCACCGTGACCGAGTTCCTCCTGCTGCAGGCGCTGGCCCAGCGGCCCGGTTTCGTCAAAAGCCGCGATCAGCTGATGGATGTGGCCTATGACGATCAGGTCTATGTGGATGACCGCACCATCGATAGCCACATCAAACGCCTGCGCAAAAAGATGCGCAGCGCGGATTCCGACTTTGCGGCGATCGAGACGCTGTATGGGATCGGTTACCGCTACAACGAAGAGTAAGAGTCAGATCCGGTTTGGGGAGGCAGGGGGATATGCGCGATACCGGCAGCACACCGCCACCATCCGGTGAGGATGTGGTTCTGGGCGACGATTGGGTCGCTCCAGAGCAAACCGTGACGGAAGAGATGCAGGTGCGCCGGGCCAGCCGCGGGGTATTTTCGCTCAAAGGCTCGCCTTTGACACGGAAAATCATCACCTTCAACCTGATCGCACTGATCATCCTTGTCGCTGGGATTCTCTACCTTAACTCCTCGCGGCAGAGCCTGGTTCGCCAAAAGGCGGGCGCGCTAGTGTCCGAAGCAACCCTGATCGCAAATGTGTTCGAAGCTGAATTGCCTGCGGTGGGCGGCGTCAGCTTTGCCACCGGTGACGGCATCGATGCCGAGGGCACCCTGTCCGGCATCAGCCTGCGGGGCGGGGTCGAAGCCATGGTATTCGATGCCAGTGGCACCCTGATCGCCAGCGTCACAGGCGTTGCTCGCTCGGATGCGCTGAATGCTTTGAATGAAAATCAAAAGGGTAAAACTCTGATCTCCGACGGGCTGTCGGCGCTGTGGTCGGCGGCGGGCAGTGTGTTCAAATCCGGGGAAAACACCGCCGATGCGGGGCTTACGCTCGAGGCGCAATTGGGCCGGTTGGCGGAGCACACCCTTGGCGCCGGAGCAACAGTTGATACTGCCGTAGATACCAGGGGGGGTACGGTCTTCTCGGCGGCAGCCCCGATTCTTCACAACGGACAGGTCATCGGAGTGGTGGCCCTGGCCTCTCCCATCGGGGAAATCGACGCGCTGGTGCGTGGTGAGCGCGAGCGCGTGTTGCAGATGTTCGTCGTGGCGCTGCTGGTTTCCGTCGGTCTCAGCCTGGTTCTGGCTTCGACCATAGCCAATCCTCTTGCCGATCTGGCAGAGGCTGCGGAAAGCGGGCGCGACCGTGATGCCCGAAAAAGTCACCCCGGCCGGGTACGTATCCCGGACCTGTCTGCACGGCCTGACGAGATTGGTCGTCTCAGCCGGGCGCTGCGCGGAATGGTAAAAGCGCTCTACAGTCGCATCGATAGTAACGAACAATTTGCAGCTGATGTGGCACACGAGATCAAGAATCCCTTGGCGAGTCTGCAATCTGCAGTCGGGACCTTGCGGATGGTAAAGCGCGAAGACCAACGGGAGAAGCTTATGGAAGTGATCGAACACGACGTGCGCCGCCTTGACCGGCTGGTGAGCGATATCTCGAATGCTTCCCGACTGGATGCCGAACTGGTCAAGGAAGAAGAAGAAGAATTCGACCTCCTGACCATGCTGGGCAATCTCAACCAGTTCCTTGGCGAAGATGCCCGCTCCAAAGGGATCGACTATATCGCCGACTTGCCGCCGCAACCGATAATGCTTCAGGGACTTGAGGCACGTCTGGCGCAGGTGTTCGTCAACCTGATCACCAATGCGATTTCCTTTTGCGAGGACGGCGATGCGATCCGTGTCTGGGCGCGACGCCGGGCCAATCGGGTGCTGATTGTGGTCGAGGACACCGGCCCGGGCATTCCCGAACAGGCGCTATCGAACATTTTCAAACGCTTCTACTCACAGCGCCCGGAAGAGCATTTTGGCAATAACTCCGGCCTTGGACTGGCGATTTCAAAGCAGATCGTCGAAGCTCATGGTGGTGTGATCTGGGCCGAGAATATCCGCCCGACCGAAGCCGACATCACCTCTGAACCGCTGGGTGCAAGGTTTGTGGTCGGCCTGCCGGTGTGATCCTCTTGTGATGGTCCTGTGATGGTGCAGGACCTCAGCCACTGTATACATGCCTCCTGTGTAGCGCTTGACGGGCGGGGCCTCCTGATCCGGGGGGCTTCCGGCAGTGGGAAATCGGCGCTGTCCCTGCAACTGATGGCCTATGGAGCGCAGCTGGTCGCGGACGACCGGGTTTTGCTCACGCTCAATGATGGATCCGTCGTGGCGCGGCCGCCCAAGGCAACGGCAGGCCTGATCGAAGCGCGCGGTCTGGGCATCCTGCACGCGGAAAACACCGCTCAGGCGGCTGTCTGTGCCATTGTGGACTTGGACCGGCTTGCAGGCGGGCGGCTTCCGGCCCAGTCTGTCGAAACGATGCTGGGGCTGGATCTTCCCGTGATACACCGCGTGGAGGCAACGCATTTCGCTCCGGCCCTGTTGCAGTATCTGAAATGTGGAGCCCTGAACCCTGATGCCTGACGTCGATCCCGATGCACAGCCGATCGTTCTGGTCACCGGTCCGTCCGGCGCCGGGCGCACCACGGCGATCAATGTGCTGGAGGATCTGGGGTTCGAGGCGATTGACAACTTGCCGCTGCGGCTGCTGCCGATCCTGATCGAGGCGGCAGGGGTGAGCGCGCCAATGGCGCTGGGGCTGGACAGCCGCAATCGGGATTTTGCGCCGGGTGCCCTTCTCGACATGATTGAAATGCTGGCGGCGCGGCAGGACGCCGAACTGACGGTTCTCTATCTGGATGCCCGCCCCGGCGTCCTGCTGCGGCGTTATTCGGAAACACGGCGCAGGCACCCACTGGCCCCGGCAGAAACGCCCGAGGTTGGCGTGGCGCGGGAGCAGGACCTGATGGCGCCAATTCGCGAACGCGCGGATATGCTGCTCGACACCTCCGAAATGAATGTGCACCAGCTGAAGGCCGAGATTGAACATTGGTTCGCGCCGGATGGGCGGTCGCTGGCCCTGTCCGTACAAAGTTTTTCCTACAAACGCGGTGTGCCGCGCAGCGTCGATCTGGTCTTTGATTGCCGGTTCCTGGCAAACCCCTATTGGGAAGAGGCACTGCGGTCGCTGAATGGCCGCGACGCTGCGGTTCAGGACTATGTGAAACAGGACCCGCTGTACGACGGGTTCATGGCGCGGGTGGTGGATATGGTCCGTTTTTTGTTACCCGCCTTTCGCAGCGAAGGGAAATCGCATCTCTCCATCGCCTTTGGCTGTACCGGTGGGCAACATCGTTCGGTGACCCTGGCAGAAACCCTGGCTAAGACCCTTGCGGAAGACGGGCAGCAGGTGTCAATTAGACATCGCGAGCTGCAGCGCTAACAGCGGAACGGAGAGGCCGGGTTGATCGGGATTGTTATTGTCGCGCATGGGGGGCTGGCCAGAGAGTATCTGGCCGCCGTTGAGCATGTGGTTGGCGAGCAGCCGAACCTGCGTGCGATTACCATTGCACCTGACGATGACCGTGACGACAAACAGCGCGAAATTTGTATTGCCGCCGACGATGTGGACACCGGCGATGGCGTTGTGATCGTTACAGACCTGTTTGGTGGCTCTCCGTCCAATCTCAGCCTACGGGCCTGTGCGCCCACGGATCGGCGCATCCTTTACGGTGCCAATCTTCCGATGCTGATCAAGCTGGCAAAATCCCGCCATTTGCCTGTTGCCGATGCCGTGCGCCAGGCGATGGAGGCGGGGCGCAAGTATATCAACTCGCAGAACATTAACCCCGCAGGGGAGTAAGACACTTCAATGGCAGTTAAAACGCTGAAGATCATAAATGAAAAAGGCCTGCATGCGCGTGCCTCCGCAAAGCTGGTCGAAGTGGTCGAAGGCTTTGATGCCACGGCTGAGGTTTCAAAGGACGGTCTGTCAGCTTCCGGCGACAGTATCATGGGGCTTTTGATGTTGGCAGCCTCGAAAGGAACGACTATTGACGTCGATACTTCGGGGCCGGACGCAGAGGCTCTGGCAGAGGCTTTGGAGGCTCTTGTCGCCGACAAATTCGGCGAAGGATACTGAAGGGCACAAGCACCTGTGGAAGACGGGAAGGGCAAAGTGGCGGATACGGCGCATGACCATGACGGCGGCCTGAAGGCAGAGTCGGAGACGGGCGAGGTCTATGACCGGCGCACCCTGACCTATGCCAATTCCTTTGACGACCGCTGGACCTCGCTTGCCATCCGCGCCATCGAATGGTTCACCGGCAAGCTGACCATTCTGCGCATGGTCAAGAAGTTCGAAAAGCAGAACGCCCAGTACCGCGGCCAGAAATTCTGGCGCGGCGCGTTGAACGTGATGGGGATCGATCTGCTTACGCCCGAAGAGCAGATCCGCAACATTCCCGCCGAAGGTCCGGTTGTGATCGTGGCGAACCACCCGCACGGAATGGTCGATGGCATGATCTTTGCTGACCTGATTGGTCGCATCCGGCTTGATTACCGAATTCTGACGCGCTCGGTCCTGACGGGGCTTGATGAGGCGGCGACCTCCTTCATGATCCCGGTGCCGTTCCCCCATGACCCTGAAGCGCAGCGCAAGATGGTGGAAATGCGAGCCAAGACCATGGCCCATCTGAAGGAAGGCGGCGTTGTGGCGCTGTTCCCCTCGGGGGTGGTGATGTCGTCGGACAGCTGGTTTGGCCCTGCTATCGAGCAGGAGTGGAACGTGTTCACCGCGCAGCTGATCCGCCGTTCTGGCGCGCGTGTGGTTCCGATCTTCTTCCCGGGGTCGAATTCGCGCTGGTATCAGATTGCCTGCCGGATCTCTCCGATCCTGCGTCAGGGGCTGCTGCTGCATGAAATCGTGCGCTCCTGCAACAAGCCGCAGGCGCCAGTGGTCGGAGAGCCGCTGACGGATGCGCAGATGGAGCGGTTGCACAGCGATCCGCGCGGCTTCATGGCTTGGCTGCGAGAGCATACCCTGTCGCTGGGCAGTAAAACTCCGGCTGACGACAAGTAATCCGCTTTCTAAATTGATGGACGCGCTGCAGCTTTTTGATCGCTGCGGGTCAGGCCCCTGGATAGAGGGCCGTCGCCGCAGCAGTCAGGAAAGCCCGGGGATCAGCGCGTCGGAACCGGCGTTTCCCCGCGATAGTCATAGAACCCGCGCTGTGTCTTGCGGCCCAACCAGCCAGCCTCGACATATTTGGTTAGCAGTGGGCAGGGGCGGTATTTGGTGTCGGCCAGCCCGTCGTGCAGCACGTTCATGATGGCAAGACAGGTGTCCAGGCCGATGAAGTCTGCCAGTTCCAGCGGCCCCATCGGATGGTTGGCGCCCAGCTTCATCGATTCGTCGATGGATTTCACCGAACCAACCCCTTCATAGAGGGTGTAGACGGCTTCGTTGATCATCGGCATCAGGATCCGGTTGACGATGAAGGCGGGGAAATCTTCGGCGCTGGCGGCGGTCTTGCCCAGACGCTCCACCACGGTCTGACATGCCGTGAAGGTCTCCTCGTCGGTGGCGATACCGCGGATCAATTCGACCAGCTGCATCACTGGCACCGGGTTCATGAAGTGGAAGCCCATGAAACGTTCGGGGCGGTCGGTGCGACTCGCCAGACGGGTGATCGAGATAGACGAGGTGTTAGAGGTGAGAATCGTATGCGGCTGCAGATGCGGTTGCAGATCTTCAAAGATCGCCTGCTTGATGGTTTCACGCTCGGTTGCCGCTTCGATGACCAGATCGGTGGCCCCGATATCGGGCAGAGCCAGCGTCGGAGTGATGCGCGCAAGGGCCGCATTCATGTCCTCTTCGCTGATCTTGCCGCGACTGGCCTGCCGGGCCAGGTTCTTCTGGATCGCACTCATAGCGCCATCCAATGCGGTCTGATTTACATCATTGATAACAACGTCATAACCCGCAACTGCCATGACATGGGCAATGCCGTTGCCCATCTGTCCCGCTCCGATTACGCCGATTTTTTTGACTTCCATGCCGATGGCTCCCTGGCTGCCTGCCGGGTGATCTTATCGGTCGTTTCGGGGGGGGCACAAGGCTGGCGAAGGGGTATTTTAACCAAATTTGAGCTTTAGGAAATTTGCAAGTTTTCAGGCTCAAAGTGAGTATCGGGTGAAAAATTGGTGGGACTATGAGTTACGAACTCCAAAGCGTTTCGACGCTTTCGGGTGGAACATGTTGCTATGCAGGCTCAAGGCTGCAGGTACGTGGACCCGAACGCGACTTGAATGAACCTTATATCGCATTTCTGGGCGGAACAGAGGTGTTTGGTCGCTTTGTGGCTGAGCCGTTTCCCGCCGTCGCCGAATCCCTGCTGGATGTGCCATGCATCAACCTCGGTGGTGTGAACGCGGGGCTGGACAGTTTCATGAGCGATGACAGCCTTATGAGGGTGGCTAAGGAATCAGATATCGCTGTCTTCCAGCTTCTGGGCGCCCAGAACCTGTCGAATAAATATTACCGGGTGCATCCGCGCCGGAATGACCGGTTCCTGCAAGCCCGCCCTGAACTGAAGGCCCTTTTTCCGGAAGTGGATTTCACCGAGTTTCATTTCAACAAGCATCTCCTGACCGAGCTCAAAAACGTCTCTGAGGAGCGGTTTGAAACCCTCTGCCTGCATCTGCAATCTGTGTGGGTCAGTCGCATGGGTGATCTCATCACTGCGATGGAGGGACGGTTGGTGCTGCTGTGGCTGCGCTATAATCTGGGTGGTGTGGGAATGTTCGGACGTGAACCGGTCCTAGTCGATCAGGCGATGGTCGATTCTCTGAGGCCCTTGGTCAAAGGGGTGGTAGAGCTCCCCGTTGCCACCGCAGGGTTGGCAAATGACGTCATGGGCATGGACATGGGGCCGCTCGACCTGCCGACGGCACGCCATATGCTGGGGCCGAAGGAACACAACCGGATTGGATGCGCCACGGCTGAGAAGCTGCAGGGTATCCTGGGGCAGCGCAAAGCAGCGGGCTGACCCGCATGTGATAGCTGCCGGTCAGTAGGGTGGCCGACCTGCTGCCTGGTTTTCGAAGTATACAGAACGCAAAAGGCCCGCATCGGATGCGGGCCTTTTTCGATGACATGTGGCTCTGTGTGGCCCGGCGTGTGCCGGGCCGGAGCCAGGGCTCTAGCCCAGTTTTTCGGTGAGTTCGGGGACGGCCTGGAACAGGTCTGCCACGAGGCCATAATCGGCAACCTGGAAGATCGGTGCCTCTTTGTCCTTGTTGATGGCGACGATGATCTTGGAGTCCTTCATGCCCGCCAGGTGCTGGATCGCGCCGGAGATGCCGACCGCGACATAAAGCTCGGGGGCGACGACCTTGCCGGTCTGGCCCACCTGCCAGTCGTTCGGCGCATAGCCGGAATCGACCGCAGCACGCGAGGCACCAACTGCAGCGCCCAGCTTGTCCGCCAGACCTTCGATCAGTTTGAAGTCCTCTTCGGAGCCGACACCGCGACCACCGGAGACAACAACGCCAGCCGAGGTCAGTTCGGGGCGGTCGCTTTCGGCAACCTTGTCTTCGACCCATTCGGACAGGCCGGGGTTCTCGGCTGCGCCGGTGGTTTCAACAGCGGCAGAGCCGCCCTCACCAGCCGCGTCAAAGGTCGAAGTCCGGAAGGAGATGACCTTTTTGGCGTCTTTCGACTTCACGGTCTGGATCGCGTTGCCGGCATAGATCGGACGCTCGAAGGTGTCGGCGTCGACAACCGCGGTCACATCCGAGATCACCATCACGTCCAGCAGCGCCGCGACGCGCGGCAGCACGTTCTTGGCGTCGGTGGTCGCAGGCGCCACGATGTGGCTGTAATCGCCAGCCAGCGACACGATCAGCGCTGCAGTCGGCTCGGCCAGGCGGTGACCCAGCGTGGCGTCCTCGGCGACCAGCACCTTGGCCACGCCGTCGATCTTGGCAGCAGCGTCGCCCGCGGCAGCAGCCGATGCACCTGCACAAAGCACGGTCACATCGCCCAGCGCCTTGGAGGCGGAGACAGCCTTGGCGGTGGCGTCCATCGCCAGTTCGCCATTATTCACTTCAGCAAGGAGAAGAACAGCCATTACACAGCCCCCGCTTCTTTGAGTTTCGCAACCAGTTCGTCAACCGAACCGACCATGATGCCAGCCGAGCGGGCCTGCGGTTCGGTGGTGGAGACGATCTCAAGACGCGGGGAGACGTCGACGCCGTAATCGGCAGCGGTTTTCTCGTCCAGCGGCTTTTTCTTGGCCTTCATGATGTTCGGCAGCGAGGCATAGCGCGGCTCGTTGAGGCGCAGGTCCACGGTGACGATGGCGGGCATCTTGACCGAGATGGTCTGCAGACCGCCGTCCACCTCGCGGGTGACCTTGGCGCTGTCGCCGTCGATGTCGACTTCGGAGGCAAAGGTGCCCTGCGACCAGCCCAGCAGTGCGGACAGCATCTGACCGGTGGCGTTCATGTCGTTGTCGATCGCCTGCTTGCCTGCGAGCACCAGACCGGGCTGCTCTTCCTCGACGACCTTGGCGAGGATCTTGGCCACGGCCAGCGGTTCGATATCGGTGTGCACGTCATCGGCGGCGACAACCAGGATGGCGCGGTCTGCGCCCATGGCCAGTGCGGTGCGCAGGGTTTCCTGTGCCTGTTTTACGCCGATCGAGACCGCAACGACCTCATCCGCCTTACCGGCTTCTTTCAGGCGAATGGCCTCTTCGACGGCGATTTCGTCAAAGGGGTTCATCGACATTTTGACGTTGGCGAGATCGACACCGCTTCCGTCCGCTTTGACGCGGACCTTCACGTTATAGTCAATCACGCGTTTGACAGGCACGAGTACCTTCATTTTGCGTTCTCTCCTTAACAAACGGCCTGCCGTGGGGACGGCGGGCCTCCATGCTCTCGCGCCGTTGATACCGGGTCAGTGGTGCGGGCAACAGTGAAAAATCGTCATGTTAGCGGCCCCGGACGTCGCGTCCGCGTGTTTGGCGCATCATTTTTGCAAGAATGTTTCGCAAGCGCCCCTGCCTGCCGCCACGGCAGATTTCCACCCCGGCGTTGTCGCCGGGGTATGTCTTGGGCCTCTGCGATTCGCAGAGGCGGTGATCCGGGGGTCAGCGGTTGGCGCCCGGAACCCAGAGCACATCCAGATCGCCATTGTCATTAGCGGCGCGGGAGGCGACGAAAAACCAGTCGGACAGGCGGTTGAGATATTTGACCGCTGCCGGATTCACGTCTTCTTCGGTGGCAAGCTCGGTGGCCAGGCGTTCAGCGCGGCGCGCCACAGTGCGGCAGACGTGCAGATGGGCAGCCAGTTTCGACCCGCCTGGCAAAACAAAACTGCGCAGCGGCGCCAGCTCTTTGTTCATCACATCGATCTCGGCTTCGAGCCGGTCGACCTGACTGGGCACCATGCGCAGCGGCGGGTATTCCGATTCGCCGTCCTTATCCATGTCCGGGCGGCAAAGGTCGGCCCCCAGATCGAAAAGGTCGTTCTGGATGCGGGCAAGGGCGGCATCCATTTCACCTGAGGCCTCAAGACGGGCAACGCCGACAAAGGCGTTCAACTCGTCCGAGGTGCCATAGGCGGTGACCCGGGCCGAATGTTTCGCAACCCGGTCACCATTACCCAGAGCCGTATCGCCCTTGTCACCGGTGCGGGTGTAAATCTTGTTCAGAACAACCATGATTTCTTATCCTCCCTGATTGCGCAGGTAGACATAGGCGGCCACCAGTACAACGGCAATGAACTGGAACAGTAGCCGGAGGCGCATCATCTTGTTGCCATACGTGTGGTTGAAGGCGCCGCCTTTACCAAAGCCACCAAGGCCGATCACCAGAACGATCACCACGGCCGCCATGGCCAGGATGGCCAGAATATAGAGCGGATCACCCATTGCTCTTGCTCCTTCGCATTTGCGTTGCCCCGGTCTATCGCCTGCATGGGCGGATGGCGACCGCGAATCCGCTATCTAAGCCGCGCCAGGATGCGGTCAATTGACCGGGTTGGCAAAATCCGGCGCAGGAAGCCGGCGATATGGGTCGGCGTGGTTACGTAATAGCGCGGGCGGGGGCGAGGCGACTCGCAGGCATGGATCAGTTTCGCCGTCACCGCCGAGGCCGGGAGTTCGAACCGGTCGGGGCCTTTGCTTTCGTAAAGCCGTTTCAGCAGGCTCTCCTCATAACGGGCGCGCAGGGGTGAGGCGCGCCAATCCACGTAGCGTTCGAAATGCGGGATAGAGTTTTCGCGAATCTTCGATGTCACCGGGCCGGGTTCGATCAGGATCACATGGATGTTGGTGTCCGTCAGTTCGATCCGGAGCGTATCCGTCAGCCCTTCGATGGCGTATTTGGTTGCCACATAGGCGCCGCGCCACGGGAAGGTCACCAGACCCAGAATGGACGAGTTCTGCACGATGCGCCCATGGCCCTGCGCCCGCATCACCGGCAGCACCTGGCGTGTCAGCTCGTGCCAGCCAAAGAAATTGCTTTCGAAGATGTCACGCAGCGCCTCGGTCGGCAGATCCTCGACTGCGCCGGGCAGCCCGTGCGCGCCGTTGTTGAACAGCACATCAAGGCCCCCGCCGGTTGCGGTCAGCACCTGCTTCAGCCCGTCCGTGATGGTGTCTGGCCGGGTGTAGTCGATCAGCGGGCTGTCAAAGCCTTCACCGCGCATCCGGTCGCAGTCTTGCTGCTGGCGGCAGGAGGCAAAGACCCGCCAGCCACGATCCCGCATGCCGCGCGCCGCATCCAGTCCGATGCCCGAAGAACAGCCCGTAATCAGGATGGTTTTTTGCATATTGCCCCCATTGCATCTGCGCGGGGGATACCCGCGCCAGCGCAGTTATGGGACCTTTTGACTGACCAGTGAAGCGGCGATCCAGCCAAAATGTTCATTGTCCGGGGTGCGCAGATGCAGCCAGCCGGTGCCGCTGTCCCCGATCACGATCACTTCGTCCCCGGCCAGCAGGCGGGTGATGATCGGATAGGCGGTGCCCGGCCCCTGCCGCATATTGACCCGCGCGGCCCGGATGCTGCGTTTGTCCGTTTCGGGGTCTTCCGTCAGCCCAGGGGCAAGCAAAGCCGTGCCTGTCGTCGGGGGGTGGTTGGTGGCGGCCGCCAGTGGCGCCTGAGTTGTGCCTAGACCTTGCAAGCCGAGTTGCATCCCGCCGCCAAGGCCCTCTTCAAGCGAGGCAAGTTGCATTCCTCCGGTGTCCAGCCCGGCGGAGATCACCCGCGCCGCAGAGGTCCGGGATGTAACGGATGGTGTGGTGCCCGGGGGGCTGTCGTGCTCGCCGGGGGAGGTGGCGCTGGACGTGGCTGTGCCATCCTTGGCAGCGGCGGTCTCGGTCTCTTGGGCGCCCAGATTGGGGGATAGGCCCTGCTGGCCAGCGGCACGTGCCTGCGCCAGGGCCTTGTGTCGCTGATCAAGAGAGGTCCGGGTCACCAGAGAGCTTGCGGTGACGGTTATCTCATTGCGGGGTGTTGCGAGTTTGGCCGGGCTGTCTGTGGGGTCCGTGGCCGCGCTCTTTTCCACCACAGGCCGTTGCGGCGGCGTAAAATCCGCCCCGCCGCTGAGCTCATAGAACCCCCAGCCAAGGAAGGCAAAAGACGCCAGAACAAAGCGCGACATGGCGTGGTCCCCCGGAAAATAGCAATATTTAACGACAGCCCGAGGCAGATGTCCCTGCGGCATCGTTCGTGGGCGGTGGCGGCCGAATCCTGCTGTTCGACCCTGTGGCACTGACGCCAGGACATTAGGCTGCGCGGGTTTAAGCCTAGGTGAAAAAGGATCGTAAACACAGGGGAGAGTCCGATTTCTTCTCCCCCAAGTGGTACCAAGGGGGGAATCCGGGCCGGGGGAGGACAACGCGCCGCTTTACCGCGGCACATGGGGGCAGTATTACCACGGAATGAGTGACTTGGTAGAAGACCCCGACCTCCCCTCCGCGCCGCAGAACGGCGAAGTGCTGGAACCGCTGCGCCGCGCTATTGGCGAGCGTTACCTGACCTATGCGCTGAGCACGATCATGCACCGGGCGCTGCCCGATGCGCGTGACGGGCTGAAGCCGGTGCATCGGCGCATTCTTTATGCGATGAACCGGTTGCGGCTGAATTCGACCGGGGGCTTTCTGAAATCGGCGAAGATTTCCGGCGATACCATGGGGGATTTCCACCCCCACGGCGACGCGGCGATCTATGATGCGATGGCGCGTCTGGCGCAGGATTTCAACGTTCGCTACCCGCTTGTCGACGGTCAGGGCAACTTCGGAAATATCGATGGCGATAACCCGGCGGCCTCGCGCTACACCGAGGCGCGCATGACCTTTGTCGCCGAGGCTATGCTGGACGGTCTGAACGAGGATGCCGTCGATTTTCGCGACAACTACGATGGCCGCCTGACCGAACCGGCGGTTTTGCCGGCAACTTTCCCGAACATTCTGGCCAATGGCGCCAGCGGCATTGCCGTGGGCATGGCGACCAATATCCCGCCGCATAACATTGCCGAGCTGATCGACGCCTGTATCCACCTGATCAAGGCGCCGGGCGCCGATGATGATACGCTGCTGAAATATGTGCCGGGGCCGGATTTCCCGACCGGCGGCGTGATCGTCGAGCCACAGGAAAACATCGCTAAGGCCTATCGCACCGGGCGTGGCTCCTTCCGGCTGCGCGCCACCCACGAGGTCGAGGACCTTGGCCGGGGGCAGTGGCAGATCGTGGTCACGGAAATCCCCTATCAGGTTCAGAAATCCAAGCTGATCGAAAAGATCGCCGAGCTGATCCAGACCAAGAAGGTGCCGATTCTCGGCGATGTGCGCGATGAGAGTGCCGATGACATTCGCATCGTGCTGGAGCCGCGCTCCAAGAACGTCGACCCCGATGTGCTGATGGGCATGCTTTATCGTAACTCCGATCTGGAGCTGCGCTTTTCGCTAAACATGAACGTGCTGATCGACGGGGTCACGCCCAAGGTCTGCTCGATGAAGGAGGTGCTACGCGCCTTCCTTGATCACCGCCGCGACGTGCTGCAGCGCCGCTCGCGCCACCGGATGGCCAAGATCGACCACCGGCTGGAGGTTCTGGACGGCTTCATCATCGCCTTCCTCAACCTCGATCGGGTGATCGACATCATCCGGTATGATGAAGACCCCAAGGCCGCCCTGATGCGCGAGGATTGGTCCAAGGATCACCCCCGCGCCTATGACGAGGCGGATTACGTAACACCCGGCGACGGCGCCGGAGAGCTGTCCGAGGTTCAGGCCGAAGCGATTCTCAACATGCGGCTGCGCTCTCTGCGCAAACTGGAAGAGATCGAGCTGACCCGGGAACGCGATGCCCTGCGCGAGGAACGCGCCGGGCTGGTGGAACTCCTGGGGTCGGAAGAGCTGCAATGGACCCGGATCACCGAACAGCTGCGGGAAACCAAAAAGCAGTTCGGCAAGAACTACGAAGGCGGCGCGCGACGCACCCGGTTTGCCGAGGCGGGCGAAGTCGAAGAAGTGCCGCTGGAGGCGATGATCGACCGCGAACCGATCACCGTTGTCTGTTCGCAGATGGGCTGGATCCGGGCCATGACCGGCCATATCGACCTGAACCGTGAATTGAAGTTCAAGGACGGCGACGGGCCACGTTTTATCTTCCATGCGGAAACCACCGACCGGCTTTTGGTCTTTGGCAGCAACGGACGGTTCTATACGGTCAGCGCTGCGACCCTGCCCGGTGGTCGTGGCATGGGGGAACCGGTGCGCCTGATGGTGGACCTCCCCAACGAGGTCGAGATCGTCGATATCCTGATCCACAACCCCGAAGGACGGCTGCTGGTCGCCTCTTCTGCGGGCAACGGGTTCATCTGCGCCGAAAAGGACATCGTGGCGCAGACGCGTGGCGGCAAGCAGGTGCTGAACGTCAAGGAGGACGAACAGGCGCGAATCTGTGTGCCGGTGACTGGCGATCACGTGGCTGTGGTTTCGGAAAACGGCAAGTTCCTGGTCTTCTCGGTCGAGGAAATGCCGGAGCTGTCCCGTGGCAAGGGCGTGCGTCTGCAAAAGTACAATATGGCGCGTGGCAAGCAGGGCTCGCTGGAGTTGGATGGTGGCCTTAGCGATGTCACCACCTTCAACTGGGATGATGGCCTGACCTGGGAAATGGGCGGCGGCAAGACCCGCCATGAAACGGACCTGAGCCAATGGCTGGGTAAACGCGCCGGTGTCGGCAAGCGTCCGCCCTATGGCTTCCCACGGAATTATAAATTCAAGTGATGGTGCGGGGCGCGGAAAATCTGTGCCCCCTTTGCCACCTGCCGTCGGTGTTGCTGACGCGCGTCTTTACCGGCGCGCGCGGCTCTGCCTATCTGTGCGCGACCGGCCTCATACACCAGATTCATACAAGGGAAATGGAATGACCCGACTTCTTGCCTTTCTGGGCCTTTTTGCGCTGCTTTCGGCCTGCACTGAAACGCTGCTGGACGAACCACCCGAGGACCTGGGTGCCTTCCGGGTGCGGGTTGCCCATGTTTATACTGAAAAAGCGCTGAAATGGCCGATGTCCCGCGCTGCGGAGCAATCGGAGTGGATCGAGCCGATGAAAACAGCGCTGGAAGCCCGCCTGCGCCGCTATGACGGGCCGCAGGAGTACGACGTTGCCGTGACCCTTGAGGGCTTCATGCTGGCGCCGCCGGGTGTGCCGGTTCTGTTCAATCCCAAAAGCGTCGCGGTTGTGAATGTCTTTGTCTACGACGTGGAAAAGGAAGAGTTCCTTGCCGACAAGCATCAGATGGAGATCTTCGAGGACACCACAGGCGAAAGCGCGATTGTCGGTTCGGGCCACAGCCGGACCAAGGAAGAACAGATCGCCGGATTGTCGCTGAATATCGCCGATGCGGTGGAAGAATGGATGGCCGAACAGCACAAGGAAAACGGCTGGTTTGATCTGCGGGCCGAGGTCGCCGAGTAGGGCATTGCCCCGCTCCGGGGTGCGAAACCACATCAATCCGGACGAAGTTTGCCAAATCCACGACTGTCAAGCAGGAACGGGTTGATTTTTGCGCGTAAACCAAATAATCGGCGCGCGCAGAGGAAACCGGGTCGCATAGGGACCCCACATTTCAAAAGGGCGCCAAGAGAATGGCTAAGGAAAAGTTTGAGCGTAATAAACCGCACGTCAACATCGGCACCGTTGGCCACGTTGACCACGGCAAAACCACGCTGACCGCAGCGATCACCAAATACTTCGGTGACTTCAAAGCCTACGACCAGATCGACGGCGCACCGGAAGAAAAAGCCCGCGGCATCACCATCTCGACCGCCCACGTGGAATACGAGACCGAGAACCGCCACTACGCCCACGTCGACTGCCCCGGCCACGCTGACTATGTGAAGAACATGATCACCGGTGCGGCGCAGATGGACGGCGCGATCCTGGTTGTGAACGCAGCTGACGGCCCGATGCCGCAGACCCGCGAGCACATCCTGCTGGCGCGTCAGGTTGGCGTTCCGGCGCTGGTCGTGTTCATGAACAAGGTTGACCAGGTCGACGACGAAGAGCTGCTCGAGCTCGTCGAGATGGAAATCCGCGAACTGCTGTCGTCCTACGATTTCCCGGGCGACGATATCCCGATCATCGCAGGTTCCGCTCTGGCGGCGATGGAAGGCCGTGACCCGGAAATCGGCGAAAACAAAATCAAGGAACTGATGGCGGCTGTGGATGAGTACATCCCGACCCCCGAGCGTGCCGTTGACCTGCCGTTCCTGATGCCGATCGAAGACGTGTTCTCGATCTCCGGTCGTGGTACCGTTGTGACCGGCCGTGTTGAGCGTGGCGTGATCAACGTTGGCGACGAAATCGAAATCGTCGGCATCCACGACACCAAGAAAACCACCTGCACCGGTGTTGAAATGTTCCGCAAGCTGCTGGACCGCGGCGAAGCCGGCGACAACATCGGCGCGCTGCTGCGCGGCGTTGACCGTGACGGCGTTGAGCGTGGTCAGGTTCTGTGTAAGCCGGGTTCCGTGACCCCGCACACCAAATTCGAGGCAGAAGCATATATTCTGACCAAAGAAGAAGGTGGCCGTCACACCCCGTTCTTTGCGAACTACCGTCCGCAGTTCTACTTCCGGACCACCGACGTGACCGGCACCGTGACCCTGCCGGAAGGCACCGAGATGGTGATGCCGGGCGACAACCTGAAGTTCGAAGTTGAACTGATCGCCCCGATCGCGATGGAAGACGGTCTGCGTTTCGCCATCCGCGAAGGCGGCCGCACCGTCGGCGCTGGCGTCGTTTCCAAAATCATCGAGTAATTCGCACTCGCGAATGATCAAACGGAAAGGGCGCCCCAGTGGCGCCCTTTTTGTTTGAACGCGATGATCCCGAGACGCACCAAAAAGACTGTGTCGAAGATCATCGAGCAACCAGGTCTCCTGATTGCGGATGGAAAGGGCCTCCTTCGGGAGGCCCTTTTCTATGTGCACAAAGCTGAGCAGGGCCGGGGCCGCTTTGCCAATGGAGCCGTTTGGCCTCAGGCGGACTTGATCGGGTCAGGCGCGCGCCCGGCGGCCTGGTCCGCCTTGTCGGTGATCTGGTCCAGAGCCTGCTCAAGGCTTTGCCTCAGGGCCTCTGCTTCGTCGTCTGTGGGTTTTTTAGGAACGGTTTCCTGCCATTCCTGACAGATCAGCACACCGCGGGAAAACGGTAGCGGCAGCATCTGCTTGTCCCAGGTGGGCAGCTTCAGGACCTTCTTTTCCGCAAAGGCCACGGTGAAGACACGGCAGCCGGTCATGCGGGCCCAGGTGATCGGCACGCCCGAGGAAATCCTGGCAGGACCGCGCGGCCCGTCGGCGGCGATCCCGATGGAACAGCCTTCCTTGGTGCGGCGCAGCACCTCCCGCGACAGGGCAACGTGGCGCTTGTGGCTGGACATCGGGATTGTCTCGAAACCAAGCCGAACCAGGATTTGCCCGGCCAGCCGCCCGGCCCGCGCCGCCGAGGTCAGGGCGCAGATGCGCCCCAGAGAGGTATCGAACAGGTAGGGCGCCATGATCAGCCGCTGATGCCACAGGACAAATATGACCGGCTCTCCGCGTTTGACGCAGGCGTCCATCTCCTCGAAGCCGCTGCGTTGCCAGCGCGAGGCGCGATAAGCGAATCGGACGTAGGCGGCGAACAGCCCCTCAATGGTGCGGTTGAAGCGCGGGCTGTCTGCGATGCGTTTTCTCAGGCTCACGGCAGGGTCCTTTTGGCTCTTTCATAAAGCAGCGGATGGCCCGCTGCCACCCCACAGGGCATGACAAGGCCTGTATGCGGGCGTGACAGCAAAGGGAGAGGAAGAGGAGAGGGACTTTCCCCGCATTTCCGGCCATTTCCCTCTTGCCTCCTGCGCGGTGGTGGCTTAGGAACTGCCGCACCGTAGGGGTATAGCTCAGTTGGTAGAGCGACGGTCTCCAAAACCGTAGGTCGCGGGTTCGAACCCTGCTGCCCCTGCCATTGAAATCAAACAGTTTTTCCGATTTCTCGCCTGCTTCAGGCGGGTCAGTTGGGTATTTTGATCCTCAAATTTACGCGGTTGGGGAATCGGTTGGGAAAAAATTAGTTCTATTTCAGTGCATTGAGTGTGTGATTTACAGTTCTCAGTTTTGCCAACTGCGCGTCTAATCTGCATCACCCAAGAATGTTGATTTCTTTGTGGATGTTGTGAAGGTAAAGCTGACGGCCGCCCAGTGGACTAGTGATATGCTCCGTACCGGTGGTCGAACTCGTATACATGTAGCCGAGGGGTGCCAGAGCTGGATGCCCATAGTTGCTTCCAGTTAGCAGGCGCGTTGTCGGCGCACGCGTAGAATAGTTTATCGCTATTGGTGATATTGTACTTGAAAGGCGGATTTGACTTCCCTACATTGTGAGGTGTTATGAACCTTGCATACGCAGAACCCGACAAGACCTGGGGCCAGAGGCCCTGTGAAGGCTTAGCGCCTTCGTCAAACACCTGCGTCTCGGGGAGGGGAGTGGCCATGCGCCGCACCCATCCGGGGTTGGGTGCGGCATGTAAGGGGTCAAACGCCGCTGATCACAATCCTCTTTCCTACGGGGGCCAATTCCGGCCGGAAACGAGGAGCAGTAATGATGTGCAAGAAAGATGTTCAGAACCAGCGGCGGCATCGCAAGAAACCTTCGAAGTGGCGGTACCTGTTTTCCGTCATCGTCATCCTGTTCCGTCTCTGGAACTTGATCACGGAGTTCTGGGAGTAAATCTCGGTCTCTTTGCGGGCAGCGGCGGTGACCCCTTCACAGCCCTTGGGTGTACCTATGGCAACTTCTAAAAAGCCGATGATAAACGAAGCGCTGATGCTTGCGCGGCTGTACTGGGGTTTCTCCCAGACGGAGCTTGCTGAAGCGCTAGGGATGTCACAGGCAATGGTTTCAGAGATTGAGCGGGGAACGAAATCCGTTACTCTAGATACCTTGGATAAGTACAGCGCAGTCCTCGGGGTCAGGAAATCACAATTATTGTTCTTTGCGGAGGAAATCGAAGGTGATGCTCCTGTCCGCAAAGGGCGCCTTATCGTCGCTAAAAAGGCACTAAATTTGCTCGAAAAGCTAAAGCCTGCGGAGCCTCACGGTGCGGAAACATCGAACTCGTAGGGGGCAGGAGCGTTATGAGCTAAACCGCTCTCCGTTTGCACAAAGCCCAACTCAGCGGGACGTGGCTGACCTCGTCCGTGAACGACGAGACGATCTAGAGCGATTAGGAACACCTCGGTTCAAAGAGCATTTCTTGGTCCGACGGACCGTCACCTCTAGTGGGAAAGAACGGAAGCTAGTCTACCCAGTGGGGCGCCTGCGGGCAGTTCATGAGCGATTGAGGTTCCACTTCTCGAAAATTATTCAAAACAGTTACTTGATGAGTCCGAGAATGGGCCGGGCACAGCGTGACAATGCGGCAGCTCACCTTTCTGCCGTGCAGTATCTCACGTTGGACCTAAAGCAATTTTACCCTTCAACTTCTCGAAGCATGATCCGCAAGTCACTTGTCGACCAGTTTGGGATGCAGCCCGATGTTGCAGGGCTGATTGCGCACGTCAGCACGGCTGATGACAAAGCTTGTTTTGGTTCGCCGCTCACGCCAGTCCTTGCTTCACTGGTTCATCGGCCTATGTTCGATGCGATTGCTGACCTATGCATTGCTCATGACCTGAGTTTTACTGTTTGGGTGGACGATCTGACAATTTCAGGCCGTAAGATTTCAGGCGGATTTGTGAAGAAAGTCCGTGAGATTGTGTCTTCGTTCGGTCTTAAGTCTCACAAACTCAAACTTAGAACCGGAAACCGGCCTGTCTTCATAACCGGGGTCGGAATCGTTGGGGCAAACCTGACGGTGCATCGGAAGCTTGAGTTGAAGTCAAAAGCTCTTTGGGCGGAACTCAAAAGTGCCGCAACCTTGGACGAGCTCGATGTCGCTTCGACGCGGCTATTAGCGCATCTTGGAGGGATTCGGCATGTCGTCGGCAAGAAATCTAAACGCGGGCAAAAGATCGCAAGCGAAATGAATTCTATTCGCCAGAAGCGGGATAAGGCTATTCGCCTCAACAGTGATAGGCTTGCCTCACTTAGTGCCAAGCAGCGCTACCTAACACCTGCGGAAAAGGAAGAAAGGAAGGCTGAGATTGATGCGCTTCCCATCTGATTGCCATTTAGTTGAACGTAACTTCTTAAAAGGAAGTCTCAGGCGCATCCACAAGGGCATGATGGAACAATGAAACGGTAACGAAACGGTTGGATTTCGTCACCTAAGCCCTTGATTAATATTGGGTGGAAACCACACTGGTTTGAAAAAAATCTGTTTATTTACAATGCTCTAATCTGGACTCCAAAACCGTAGGTCGCGGGTTCGAACCCTGCTGCCCCTGCCATTCAAATCTCTCACAAAATTCTGGGCATGACGAAGAGTGGGCGCTTGGTCGCTCGTTTAAGAATTTTGCTCTTAGAGGCGTTTCCCATTGGTGTGGTTTCAGCCACCTACGCTTCTCCCCTCGGTTCTTACTCATAAGGGATTTCTTCTCGCGAAATGGAAACAGCCCCGGAGGGATCCGGGGCTGCTCGGGAGAAGCGTGTCTCAGGCGGACTGGGCCATGGGCCATTCGTCTGGAGGAACCTCTCGGAGTTCCAGGATATCACCGGCCACATGCGCTGAAGAAGACACCGTGAACCCACCCATCAGCGTTGCCAGTTTTTCGGCGTCGCTGCTGAGCAAGTGGCCCGCTGCGTTGGTTTGTTCGACCATGGCCGCGTTCTGCTGGGTGACCTGATCCAGTTGGGACACCGCGATGTTGGCTTCGGACAGTCCGGTCGCCTGTTCGCTGGTGCCGTCCGCAATATTGCCAACGAGGCTGGAGATATACGAGACCCGGTCGACAATGCTCCTGAGAGCTTGCCCGGCCTGGTCAACCAGTTTGACCCCAAGCCCGACCTGTTCGGTGCTTTTGGTAATCAAAACCTTGATCTCATGGGCCGCATCGGCGGTCCGCTGGGACAGGCTGCGAACCTCAGATGCAACCACCGCGAAGCCCTTGCCGGCATCACCCGCGCGTGCAGCTTCGACCCCCGCGTTCAGCGCCAGCAGGTTGGTTTGGAAGGCGATATCGTCGATCACGCCGATGATCTGGGCAATCTGGTCAGAGCTATCCGCGATATCTTTCATCGCCTTGACTGTGTTTTCCACCACTTCACCGCTATCGGTTGCCTCTCTCCGGGCATCCTGCGTTGTCGTGGCTGCATCCCGTGCGCCATCGGCGGCAGAGCGGACGCTGGCCGTCAATTCCTCAAGCGCGGCTGCGGTTTCTTCCAGAGTTGCAGCCTGGCTTTCGGTACGGTGCGAGAGATCGTCCGAGGCCTGGCTGATTTCGCTGGACCCATTGCGGATCGATTCCGCTACGGCGACCACATCCACCACCGTTAGGTTGAGCGTCTCGGCGGTTCTGTTGAAATCTTCCTTAAGCTGGGCATACCCATCGGTCAGTTCCTCTTCGATCCGATAGGTCAGATCACCACGCGACAGATTCGCAAGCCCGGTGCCCACCGCGTTCACGGCTGCAGTCTGTTGGGCCTGGTTCGCCGCGCGCTCTTCCGCTGCAACGCGTTCGATTTCCTCTTTTTCGACCAATCCATCCCGGAACACTTTCAGCGCCCCGGCGATGCGGGCGATTTCGTCGCTGGCGCGGTCGAAACCCGTAACCGGGCTCATATCGCCCTGCGACAGCCGTTCGGTTGTCAGGCTGATCCGGTTGAGCGGGCGCACAATCAGCAGGTGATTGAGTACCAGCACGCAGGACACGAAGGCCGCGCCCATCCAGGCGAGAGTCACCAGGTTGCTTTTTACCTCAGTCGAATCCTCGGCGATATTGACCGCCCGATCCGTGATCGCGTCTTGGCTGGCGCGGCCCCTCAGCGAGGCGAGACCGGCAATTTTCAGCACCGCCTTGGCGGTGTCATCCGCGGCATGAACCGCAGTGCCATCGGCAAGCAGTGACTGAATGCGGAAATGGGCGAGGCCAGTGTCGGGCGCTGCCATCGCGGCAAGACCGTCCAGCCCAGCAGCAAGGATGCCGTCGCCGAAGTCCCGGTATCCGGCCAGAGCCGTGGCGGCTCCGGACAGCGCCTTCTGGCTGGCCTTCGCCTGCTCGACGGTGGCAGAGGTCGCGATCTTCAGGGCTTCGATCTGGAAGGCGCCCAGTTTGGCGTTGATTTCCAGCAGCGTGTTCATGAAGGCGACTTCGTTGTCCAGAAGGCTCTGGATGGTGTCGCGGTTGTTGGTGCTGGCATCTTCGGCGGCGATGGTCAGCTCAAAGACCATGTCATCCACAGCAGAGGCTAGGGCGACGTCAGCGGACTGGCGCGCTTCTAGCACTGCGTCGCGTTCGACCTGCCGAAAGGTGCCTGCGGCAGCGATTGCTGTGTTCAGCGTACTCAGGACGCTATCGAGCTCTTCCACGACGGAGAGGCCATTTTCCGATCCCTTGAGAACCTCTATCGATCCGGTGAGCCGGTCGTTCGAGGACACCGCGATATCCCGGATGATCGACACCATGGCGCTGTCCCGGGTCGTGGTTAGGGCCAGGGCTGCGCCGGACATCAGGTTGATTTCGGCACGAATTTCCAACAGGGACTGAAGCGTGGCAAACTTGTTCTCGACCAGATCGAACATGGTCTCTTCGATCGAGGAGATCGTGTCTTCGCCATTGATCGAGATATCGAAATAGGCATTGTCTGCCGTCTCAAGCAAAACCACCTGCAGCTCGGCGGCGATGTTTTGCAATTCCTTGGTCATAGTGGCAAAGCGTTCGGAGTATTCAAAAACATTCTCGCGGGCCTCGATGGAAGTCAGCAGGGTGCCTTCGACCTGGCTGCGGGCGGCCTCGAATTCTTCCTGAGCCTCGGGCGGCAGGGCTGCGATCGAGGTCTGCAGACCGGTCAGAGATGTCTCGACCTCGGAGGCCGCCGACGAGAGGGCGGCGATGTTTTGCGCGATCATCACACCGACCATGGCGTCTTTGGTTTTGGACGCGGCCGCAATCAGCCCGTTGCTTTGCGCCAGCGTCGGCAAATCGTCGGAGGTCATTTCCGCGACGCTGGCCGAAACACGGTCGAACGACTGATAGATAAGATATCCTGCGCCCCCGGTCACGACTGTGAAGGTCAGCAGGATGAACGTGATTTTGCCCCGAATACTCGACAGCACGTTCAGACGGCGTAAGAGGGTGGATCCCAGTTCCCGGATCATGATGACACCTTTGCGATGAAACTTTGGTCTGCGCCTGCCCGCGTATCGGGCAGGCGCCTATCTTGCGCGGTCAGAGGTCGCGCGTTTGGAGATCAGGATCCGCCACCCAGCACGACAGGGGCAAAACCACCATCTGCGGTGATCCGGGTCAGAAAGACGTCATCCATGCCTTGGTTGTCGTCGGCGCCAAAGACCATCTTGGCGCCGCCAAGATCCACCGTGGACAGGCCAGACAGCGCCGCCAGGAAGCTTTCGCGGGTCAGGTCCTTGCCCGCATCCTCCAGCGCCTTGATGGCGAGACGACCGACGATGTAACCTTCGAGCGATACGAAGCCCGGTTTGGCTGCGGCGTCATAGGCTTTCAAGGCTTCGGTGTATTGTGCCACGACCGGAATGGAGCTGTCCCACGGGAAGGGGACGACTTGGCTGATGATGACGCCTTCGCCTTCATCGCCCAGCTCCTGTGCCAGGGCTTCGGATCCCACAAAGGAGATGTTCACGAAGGTCGCGTCGAGCTTCAGTTTGCGCGAGAGCTTGATGAATTCCGCCACGGGTTTGTAAGCGCCAACCATGACGACCGCGTCCGGCTTTGCCTTGCGGATGGTAAGCAGGGCCTTTTTGACGGCGGTGGTGTTGCGCGTATAGGTGCCTTCCGCAGCAATCGTCATGCCACGCTTTTCAAGGGCGGCGGTCACGCCCGCGAGGCCAACCCGGCCAAAGCCATCGTCCTGATAGAGCAGTGCGATGGATTTCATTCCCTGCTGGTCGACGAGGTATTCAATCCATGCTTCGGTTTCGGTGGCATAGGTCGCGCGCACGTTGAAGATGTTGCCGTGGCTTGCATCGCGCAGGAAGCCGGCGCCGGTGAAAGGACCAATAAATGGTACATTTGCCGCGGTCGCGATCGGTTGGGTCGCAGAAGCCGTCGGGGTGCCGACAGCGCCGATCAACCCGATGTGGTCGTTTGCATCCACCACCGATTTGACCAGCGCCGCGGAGCGATCAGGTTCATAGCCGTCATCCATACTGTCCAGTGTCAGGGTCCGGCCATGCACGCCTCCTGCGGCGTTTGCCTCTTCGAACGCAGCGCTAATCCCCAGGCGCATACCTTGGCCAAGAGCGGCCGCCGGACCTTCAAAGGCCGCGACTTGGGCAAAGGAGACATTGTTCGCGGTTACCCCCTGATCTGCCTGCGCAATAAATGGCAAGGCTGCAAAAGTGGCGGCTGCAAACATTGTTTTTCTGAGTGACATTTGGGAACTCCGTTATTTCTGGTGAGGGTTCTCGATAATTAATGCGCTAGGGACTCTTAATGCTTTCGGAAAGGGTTGAAGATTGAGGCGAGAAAATTATATTACAACTTTAATCATCTTTGAGGCGGGCGTTCGCGCAGATATCCCGTTTGAAGTGTGCTGCGAGCGTTTTTTAAGGCACTGAATTTAAGGGAAAAAAGTCTACTGGGGTTCTTTGGCGTCGTGGGGCGAACTAGTGTTTGTTTCCCAGTAGATCAGAGCGCGATTGATTTTGGGCTCACCGTATTCGATCGCCTGCCTGATCTATTCGGCAAAGCCTTCTGTTCGTGTAAAGCAAAAAGGTGTTTCGCGGCGAGCAGGTAACTTTCCACTTTTATTGAGGTCTTTGAGTACACCTACTGGCCGTTTCTAAATCTTTTCCGAACCAAGCGGGGGCAAATAGGGCAGGCTTAATAACGTGAATTCACAATTTCGTGTAATGTTTTTTTGAAGGCCGATTCCTACATACAGATTTTGGATTACGTTTTTGAGAGCCCCTACATCGCGAGGCGAAACATCGGGGGCTTTCGATAGGTTTCAGCACAAAAGAGATCCTGTACGGGGCTGAGGTCACGGGGAGACAGAATCAGTTGCTTCCCTGCATGACCTTATCCCGGCGGGCTGAGGCTATTGGTCAGATAGGCTGATGCAATCAGAATGAGGAGGATCACAAAAGCCTCTACGATGCTTGAGCGGGTCAGATGGTGCACCGCGTTGCGATCGCCGCGCTGCATGGCCGGAATGAAATGCAATTTGTTTGCTGCTGCGGGGGGCCGAACGACCTGCGGCCAGGTCCTGCTTGCAAACCAGCGCCAAGCCATAGGAGGTGGAGAAAAGGGCGGCCAGACCTCCCAGCAGGAGCCAGGCCATGATGTGGCCTGCCAGGATCAGGCCGGGGACAACGAGCCTTGCAGTCTGCCCGAACCGGTGGCTAAGCTGTGCTGAGGTTTCGAAAGATCCGGAGACCGCGTCGGGTGCCACAGCGACGCAAGAATGCCGACCTAGAATGCGGCGCGGGTCAGTTGCAGGACCAACAGCGGACGCAACCAGATCTACCCAATCTCTGGCGCATGGCCAATTTGGGCCGGGGACCACAATGTCATCGTGCCGCCGCCCAGTTAAACCCAGGGCGCAATGCGGGGTATGAGGGCACCTGCTAACAGGGGGCGATGCCGCCAGAGATCTGGTAGATCAGTGCATTACCCACTGGCGTCTGCCACAACAAGCCGACCATTTCCGGGTCGGTCATTCCGGCATGTCACCCGTCAGGGCTACCCCACACAGGGAAAAGCAAGAAAGCGCGCCCATCAGGTCAAGGGAGGCCAGCAGGGCGGTTTGGCGCGTTCTTAAGAAGTGGTCAGGCGTTCGGCGGGCGCTCCGGATTGTTGGGGGAGTGATGGGATTTTCCATGGGAGGGATTGTCAGGCCTCATCCCATTTTGATCGTTTCGACCGTCGCGCCGTGGTCGTAGGACGGTAGTACAACGGCATGACAGGAGAACGGGAAGCGTGGATCAAGCGCGGTGTCTCCTGAGGCCGGTTCCTAAGTCGTTGGGAGTGTGGATGGCTGAGGCATGGTCTGCCTCAGCGGGGTGGGTGGCAGATGGTGTGTGCCCGTAGCAATGCCTGCCCGGACAGCTCGCCATGTGCGTATGCATAGTGCCCTTCTACTCAGCAGTAAGACCGCAACTTGCAGTGCTGAAAGCATGGACATGCGGACACATGAGAATTCGTTGCGGCTGCGCGCAACATCGCAGGTGCTGGGCCGAAGCGCAGCGTGGATCGGCAGCACTACAAAGGCCGCAGTGGATAACCTCTGCGGCCTATTGAAACTCTAGCAGGTTCCGGGTGTCTTATCAGGCCGCTGCACTGGCCCGCGCTTCGCTCGACAAGGTTTTGTGTTGCCGGTGGCTTGGGATGTCGACATGTGCCGGGGGCAGTCCCTGCAAGTGACGGTCAAAGATCATGTTGAAACCTTGCTCCAGATCACGGGCAAAGCTGTCCGTGTCAAAGAGAGGCGATTTCCGACGTTTGCTCATCAGCTTGCCGCGCAGCGCGACCAGGGCTTCCGTATCATTGGCCAGGGTCAGAGCTTTTTCTTCGTAGTCGGCTTCGTCCTTGGCGATGAGCTCCGGCAATCCGACTGCATTGACCAAGCTGGCTCCGACGCGGGCGGCGAATTGGCGTCCGGGCATAGTCAGCACCGGCAACCCAGCCCATAGCGCATCGCTCGCGGTGGTGTGGGCGTTGACGGCAAATGTGTCGAGGAACAGGTCTGCGGCGCGATGTCGGGCCAAGTGTTCGGCGTGCGGCATGCGGGGGGCAAAGATCAACCGGTCCGGATCGACCCCGCGTGCCTGTGCTTCGCGGCGCAGGTTTTGCTTCGAGGTTTCCCCACTGTCCAGCAGCCACAGGACGCTGCCCTCTGACTGATTTAGCAGCCGCATCCAGATCTCGAATTCCCGGGGTGTGATTTTGTAGCTGTTGTTGAAACAGCAGAAGACGGTGCCAGTGTCAGGAAGTCCGCACTCACGCCGGGTGTACTGTTTGCCGGAAATCTCGCGATCCTGATCGTTCACCTGATAGCTGTTCGGCATCCGGATCAGATGCTCTTCGAAGAAACGCTCGCTGCCGGGGGGGCAGGTAATTGCATCACCAATGAAGTAGTCAAATGCGGTGGTCCCCATGGTGCCGGGATAGCCAAGATAGGACACATGAAGCGGTGCGAGGCGGTTGCCGAACAGCTCGGTTCGGGTGTCTCCGGTGAAGCCTTTCAGGTCAACTGCAATATCCAGTCCATCTGACTGGACAATATCCAGGAGTTGGCTGTCCGGTAGGCCCGCGACATTGCGGAATTGCGCAACATTACGGGCCACGCGCTCCTGTTCACTGTCGGCAGGGGCGGCGCCATAGGAATAGACGCTGATATGGAACTGGGTGCTGTCATGACGTGAGAACAAGCCGCCCATGAGGTGCATGGTCGCGTGACTGTGAAAATCGGAGGAGAAATAGCCAATACGCAGCTTTTGGGGGCGTTGTGCAACTCGCGCCGGTGTCGCTGCAGGCCGACTACCAAACCGCTCGTTAGCATAGGCCTGGGTGCGCAGGCGCAACAAATCCGGGTTGTCCTCAAGGGTCATCATAATGAAGGGTGTGCAAGAGGTTCCCTGCAATCCTAGATGACGCCGATGTTCGTTGTATTCAGTGACCCAGTTCCAGTCGTTCAGTTGTGCCATCATATGCAGTTTCTGGACGCGGGCACGGTCGTTCCCGGGGTTTGTTTGCAACACGGCCTCGAAATTGCGGATGGCCTCATGCTGATTGCCGGCAGCCAATTCCATTTGACCCAGATTGAAGCGTGCTTCGGTCAAATCGGGGTTCAGCGTGGCGGCTTTTTCGAACAGGGTCTTGGCCTTGGCCAGATCCCCGAGGCGGCGCAGAGTGTTGGCGTGGTTGTAGATCAGGCTCGGATTATTTGGGGCCAATGAGGAAGCTCGCTCAAGCAGTTGCGCGGCTTCGCCTTGCTGCCCCTGGCCTGCCAGCAGATTGGCCAGATTGTTCAAGGCGACAATGTGATCGGAATCGAGCGACAGGGCTTTTTTATAGAGGGCAATCGCATCACTCGTACGGCCCATTCTGGCGCAGACGTCGCCCATTGCCGAATAGGTGCCCGGCGCACGCGGATTCAGCTCGCACGCCTTGTTGAGGCAGGTAGCGGCTTCATCCAGATTGCCGGAGTGGAGGTGGCATTGACCCAGTGTATCCCAAAGAAAGTGAGACTTGCGGTAAGTATTTAGGAGGGTCGCACAGACAGAGGCCGTTTGTGGGTAGTGACCTGCTGCGAAACTGGCCGACAGTTTTTCTTTTGCGTCGGTCGGGAGTTCCTGTTCATGCTGCATCCGCTGCTGCAGGGCTTCCAGAGCCTTGCGTGCCCGCGCATTTTTGGGAAACCGGTTCAGAATATCGGTGTAGACGAGCGCTGCGTCATCCAGCTTTGCGTCGCGTTCAAGGCGCTGAGCCTCGTTCATAGAAGTTGCGATGGTCATGGCATCCTGTCTCAATTGCACGCTATGGTCAGCCTCTGCACCTTCTGGTGGCTTACGGGGCGTTGGTCCCGACCATGAAGGAAGAGCATTAATATCGGATTGATCTTGTTCGCGACCGCAGCAGGTAAAAGAGACGCAGCCGATTTGGTCCGTTTTGATTCCTGCTTGCGGCGTTGACTGAAGGCGTTGCGTGCTTCCGGGCTTGAATTCAGCGCTCGCAACGGCTAAATCCCGGCGAACCTGCTAGCAGAGAGACCAAGCCACATGGCCACCACAAATCCCGTTCAGTTCATCCAGCAAGTTCGCGCTGAAGTTGGCAAAGTCGTATGGCCGACCCGCCGCGAAGTGCTGCTGACCACCGTGATGGTCTTTGTCATGGCGGCTTTGACGGCTGTGTTCTTTGCTCTGGTCGACCTGCTGATCCGCACCGGTCTGACCGGCATCCTGGGCATGTTCGGCTGACAGCCGCAGGGTGATTCCGGAGCAGGGGTTTCCTTGCATGGAAATACCTCCCTACCTCTTGATCTTGATCCCTTTGGACGGTAGGTGAGCCGGTAACTCTGGCATGGGCGTGCGGCGAATCGTGTTGCGCGCCGATTTTTGTTAGGGCACAGCCAAAGGGTCAGTCCCGAGGCTGATAGCGAATTTAAGTGAAGGCGGCGCAGCGCGCCCGGCAAAACAAGGACGATCAGGCTCATGGCGAAACGGTGGTATTCGGTCAGCGTTCTTTCGAACTTCGAAAAGAAAATCGCAGAGCAGATCCGCGCCTCGGTTGCCGAAAATGGTCTTGAGGACGAAATCGACGAAGTTCTGGTCCCCACAGAAGAGGTGATCGAGGTTCGTCGAGGCAAGAAAGTCTCGACCGAGCGCCGTTTCATGCCGGGCTATGTGCTGGTGCACATGGAAATGTCCGATCAGGGCTATCACCTGATCAACTCGATCAACCGCGTGACCGGTTTCCTTGGTCCGCAGGGTCGTCCGATGCCCATGCGCGACGCCGAGGTGAACGGTATCCTGAACCGCGTTCAGGAAGGCGAAGAAGCACCGCGTACCCTGATCTCCTTTGAGATCGGTGAGCGGGTCAAGGTCAACGACGGCCCGTTCGAGGATTTCGACGGCACTGTCGAAGGGGTCGACGACGAGCATCAGAAGCTCAAGGTCACCGTATCGATCTTTGGCCGGGAAACCCCGGTCGAACTGGATTTCACACAGGTCACCAAACAGGCCTGATGTGATTTTGGCGCGCCGTTTGTGCGGTGCGCGTACATCGTGGGAGGCGAGGGGGCCGCGGCACCCGGACCAGACCACACAACAGTAAGGCCCGAAGGACGCGTCCCGAGGGTGTTGGAAAAGGAGAAACCAGATGGCCAAGAAGCTTGCTGGTACAATGAAACTGCAGGTTCCTGCAGGTCAAGCGAACCCCTCCCCGCCGGTTGGTCCGGCTCTGGGTCAGCGCGGCATCAACATCATGGAATTCTGCAAGGCGTTCAACGCCAAGACCGCAGACATGGAGCCCGGCGCGCCGTGCCCGACCGTGATCACCTACTATCAGGACAAGTCCTTCACCATGGACATCAAGACGCCGCCCGCGTCTTACTACCTGAAGAAGGCTGCCAAGGTGAAATCCGGTGCCAAGACCCCGAGCCGTGAAACCGTTGGTACGGTGACCGCTGCTCAGGTGAAGGAAATCGCCGAAGCGAAAATGAAAGATCTGAGCGCCAACGATATTGAAGCGGCGATGCAGATCATCCTGGGCTCCGCCCGCTCCATGGGCATCGAGGTGAAGTAAGATGGCAAAGCTCGGTAAACGTACCCGCGCAGCGCGCGAAGCCTTCGCTGGCAAAGAGAACCTGACCATCGAAGAAGCTGTTGCCCTGGTGAAGGCCAACGCCACTTCGAAATTCGACGAAACCATCGAGATCGCCGTGAACCTGGGTGTCGACACCCGTCACGCCGACCAGATGGTTCGTGGTGTGATCGGTCTGCCCAACGGCACCGGCAAATCCATGCGCGTTGCTGTTTTTGCACGTGGCGCCAAGGCGGACGAAGCCAAGGAAGCCGGTGCGGACATCGTTGGCGCCGAAGACCTGATGGAAACCATCCAGGGCGGCACCATCGAATTTGATCGCTGCATCGCAACCCCGGACATGATGCCTGTCGTCGGCCGTCTGGGTAAGATCCTCGGCCCGCGCAACCTGATGCCGAACCCCAAGGTTGGCACCGTGACCATGGACGTGAAAGCGGCCGTGGAAGCAGCCAAAGGCGGTGAAGTTCAGTTCAAGGCGGAAAAAGGCGGCGTTGTGCACGCAGGCGTCGGCAAAGCCTCCTTCGACGAAGCCAAGCTGGCCGAAAACGTCCGCGCCTTTGTTTCGGCTGTTGCCAAGGCAAAGCCGTCGGGTGCCAAGGGCGCTTACATGAAGAAGATCGCGCTGTCTTCGACCATGGGCCCGGGCGTCACCGTCGACGTGGAAAAAGCTGTCAGCGAATAAGCTGGCATGATAAATGTCGAAGGGCGGTGCCGCTGGCACCGCCCTTTTTTTGTTTGGTGGGCCGTTTCTTAGGGGAGCAGCGGATGGCAGAGGGGAGCAATGCCTGGCATCTGATCGCAGTGGTCAATGAGCCGCTGGAGGAGACTTTGCGTTTTGCCAGCTGGTATCTTGACCTTGGCGCGCGCAGTCTGATCCTCCTGTTCGACAATCCCGATGATCCGGCCATCCCTGTACTTTCCCCACATCCAGCCATCACCTGCATTCCCTGCACAACCGGGTTCTGGCGCAGCATCGGCATTGCCGCGCGCGCCCGGTTTCCCAAGCGACAGATCCGGGCGCTGACCTGGGCCTATCGCCAGATCGCCTCTGGGTGGGTGCTGTCCGTCGATGCGGATGAGTTTCTATTTGCGAACGGCGGGGTTGGTGATATCCGCGCAGCGCTGGCCGGGCAGGGGTCAGAGACACAGGCGCTACGGATTGAAACCGCCGAAGTGGTTCCGGCGCTTGAGCGGTCTGAGAAAACCGTGTTCCGCACCCCGATGCCACGGGCGGTCCGGCGTGATGTCTATGGCGAGGATGTGCCGCTGTTTGGGCCGCGCCGGATGGGGCTTGTCGGCCACCCGCAGGGGAAATCCTTTATCCGGGCTGGGCTGCAGGGTATCTATCTGCGCCAGCATTGGGCGCATGACGCCGAGGGTCAGCGCTTGCCTGAAGTTGTATTGGGGGCCGCTAGCGGGCTTTACCTGCTGCATTACCTGGCCCCGGAGTATGAGGGGTGGCGCCGCAAGATGGCCTGGCGTCTGGCGTCCAGCGGCTTCACCAAATACGTCGGAGATTGCATCCGGGAAATTGAGGCAGCGGGGCACGCCGAGGCGGCGCGAGAGGCTGCGCTTTTGGCCCTTTACAACCGGTTGCACCGGGTCCGTCCCGAAGTGCTGGCGCGCATGCGGGCCCATGGTGTATGTTTAGAAGCAGAGGTGGATACGGCCGCGCCGCTGGCGCGAATGCTGGATCTCTCCGTGCTGACCCTGCCAGGGCGATCGGCGGCCTGAGTGCGAACTGCTCTGTGGGTCAAATTTCCGCTTGGAAATCACGTCTCAACGCTTTAACTACGGCCATGAGGTAAAGCGTGCGATTCGTCGTGCGCTTTATTTCATTTCGTCCAAGATGGTGGGTGGCCTCTCGATCGGGCCTTAATTTCCCTCCTGAGACGGGAAAGACCAATAGATCGAGGGTTTCTATACCCTCGGGCGACTTTGGCTAACCCCGTATTGCGGACTTGAACGCCGGGCCATCTGGTTCGGCACATCAAAGAGCCGGGGAGCGCAAGCCCCCCAAAACCTGGAGAGAACTGTGGATAGAGCCCAGAAAGAGAAATTGGTCGAGGAACTCGGCCAGATCTTCGAAAGCTCTGGCGTGGTGGTCGTAGCCCACTACACCGGTCTGACAGTTGCCGAGATGCAGGACCTTCGCGCACGTGCTCGTGACGCGGGTGGTGCCGTGCGTGTTGCCAAAAACAGGCTCGCCAAAATCGCCCTCGAGGGTAAGCCGTGTGAAAGCATGTCTGACCTGCTGACAGGGATGACCGTACTGACCTATTCCGAGGACCCCGTGGCAGCAGCCAAGGTGGCCGAGGACTTCGCCAAGGATAACAAGAAGTTTGAGATCCTCGGCGGCGCAATGGGTGAGAACGCTCTGGACCGTGCCGGTGTCGAAGCCGTGTCGAAAATGCCGTCCCGCGAGGAGCTTATTGCTACCATCGCAGGCATGCTTGGCGCACCCGCTTCCAACATCGCTGGCGCAGTTGGCGCACCTGCAAGCAACATCGCAAGCATCCTTTCGACCATCGAAGAGAAGGCGGAAGCTGCGTAAGCGGTTGGCACTGAATGACTGGCGTGGAGCAAATGTTCATACGCTGGAAACACATACTTACAAACGGAAAGAGCTGATAAAATGGCTGATCTGAAGAAACTGGCAGAAGAGATCGTTGGTCTGACCCTGCTTGAAGCACAAGAACTGAAAACCATCCTCAAAGACGAGTATGGCATCGAGCCCGCAGCTGGCGGCGCTGTGATGGTTGCAGCTGGTGGCGACGCCGGTGGCGCAGCTGAAGAAGAGAAAACCGAATTCGACGTCGTTCTGAAGAACGCCGGCGCTTCGAAAATCAACGTGATCAAAGAAGTTCGCGCGATCACCGGCCTGGGCCTGAAAGAAGCCAAGGAACTGGTTGAAGCCGGCGGCAAGATCAAAGAAGGCATCGACAAAGCCGAAGCCGAAGACATCAAAGGCAAGCTGGAAGCAGCTGGCGCCGAAGTCGAAGTGGCCTAAGCCACCTTTGGCGGGACATAAGGGCAGCGGTTTCCCTGCGAAATCTTGCTCTGCGCTCCCTTAGAATTTGGCTGGATCCGGGGAAACCCGGGTCCAGCCGAACCTGTCTCAGAAAGGGACCTTTTGATTGGGTCTCTTTCTTAGGCGCGGTTCACAGGATCGGGAGGCAGCCATTCGGGACGGCGGCCATGAATTGATCCGAACGCTCTATCTCGTATGGGCAAGATGCCGAAGCCCGGCGGCATCCTTGTCCGGTGAGAAATTCGAAAGGTGACATCTGACATGGCTCAAACGTTCCTTGGCCAGAAACGTCTTCGCAAATATTATGGCAAGATCCGCGAAGTGCTGGATATGCCGAACCTCATTGAGGTTCAAAAATCTTCCTACGATCTTTTCCTTCGCTCGGGTGACGCCGAAGCACCGCTGGACGGCGAAGGTATCAACGGTGTTTTTCAATCTGTCTTCCCGATCAAGGATTTCAATGAAAACTCCGTTCTCGAGTTCGTGAAATACGCGCTGGAAAAACCGAAATATGACGTCGAAGAGTGCATGCAACGCGACATGACCTACTCGGCGCCGCTGAAGGTCACCCTGCGTCTGATCGTGTTCGATGTCGACGAAGACACCGGCGCCCGCTCGGTCAAGGACATCAAAGAGCAAGACGTCTTCATGGGCGATATGCCCCTGATGACCCCGAACGGTACCTTTGTCGTCAACGGCACCGAGCGTGTGATCGTCAGCCAGATGCACCGTTCGCCGGGTGTGTTCTTTGACCACGACAAGGGCAAGACGCACTCGTCGGGTAAATTGCTGTTCGCCTGCCGCATCATCCCGTATCGCGGCTCCTGGCTCGATTTCGAATTCGACGCCAAAGACATCGTCTTTGCCCGGATCGACCGTCGCCGCAAGCTGCCTGTGACCACCCTGCTGTACGCTCTGGGGCTGGACCAGGAAGGCATCATGGATGCCTATTACGACACCGTCACCTTCAAGCTGGACAAAAGCCGCGGCTGGGTCACACCGTTCTTCCCCGAGCGCGTCCGTGGCACCCGTCCGACCTATGACCTGGTCGACGCTGCAACCGGCGAAATCATCTGCGAAGCGGGCAAGAAAGTCACACCGCGCGCCGTGAAGAAGATGATCGACGAGGGTTCGATCACCGAACTTCTGGTGCCCTTCGAGCAGATCGTCGGCAAATTTGTTGCCAAGGATCTGATCAACGAAGAAAACGGCGCCATCTATGTCGAAGCCGGTGACGAGCTGACGCTGGAATACGACAAGGACGGCGAGATCATCGGCGGTACCGTCAAGGAACTGCTGGACGCGGGCGTCACCGAGATTCCGGTTCTGGACATCGATAACGTCAACGTCGGCCCCTACATGCGCAACACCATGGCGATGGACAAGAACATGGGCCGCGACACCGCGCTCATGGATATCTATCGCGTGATGCGTCCGGGCGAGCCGCCCACCGTCGAAGCCGCTTCGGCTCTGTTCGACACCCTGTTCTTTGACTCCGAGCGTTACGATCTCTCCGCGGTTGGCCGTGTGAAGATGAACATGCGCCTGGCACTGGACGCCGAAGACACCCAGCGGACCCTGCGCAAGGAAGACATCGTCTCCTGCATCAAGGCTCTGGTGGAGCTGCGCGACGGTAAGGGCGACATCGACGACATCGACCACCTGGGTAACCGTCGTGTCCGTTCCGTTGGCGAACTGATGGAAAAC
This sequence comes from Phaeobacter sp. CC-HEC084, assembly GCF_059429255.1. Taxonomy (NCBI): domain Bacteria; kingdom Pseudomonadati; phylum Pseudomonadota; class Alphaproteobacteria; order Rhodobacterales; family Roseobacteraceae; genus Phaeobacter; species Phaeobacter sp. CC-HEC084. Next base: position 74,954 of record NZ_JCAIJQ010000004.1, on the reverse strand, counting down.
CAGTACCGCGTCGGCCTGCTGCGCATGGAGCGCGCGATCAAGGAACGTATGTCCTCGGTCGAGATCGACACGGTGATGCCGCAGGATCTGATCAACGCGAAACCGGCGGCTGCGGCTGTCCGCGAATTCTTCGGCTCCTCGCAGCTGTCGCAGTTCATGGACCAGACCAACCCGCTGTCGGAAGTCACCCACAAACGCCGCCTCTCGGCGCTTGGCCCGGGCGGTCTGACCCGCGAACGTGCTGGCTTTGAGGTGCGCGACGTTCACCCGACCCACTATGGCCGGATGTGCCCGATCGAAACGCCGGAAGGCCCGAACATCGGTCTGATCAACTCGCTGGCGACCTTTGCCCGCGTGAACAAGTATGGCTTCATCGAAACACCTTACCGTGTCGTCAAGGACGCCAAGGTCACCGACGAAGTGCACTACATGTCCGCGACCGAGGAAATGCGTCACACCGTGGCGCAGGCAAACGCGACCCTGGATGATGAAGGCAAATTCCAGAACGATCTGGTTTCGACCCGTCAGTCCGGCGACTACACGCTGGCGCCGCGCGAAAACGTTGACCTGATCGACGTCAGCCCGAAACAGCTGGTCTCGGTTGCGGCCTCGCTGATCCCGTTCCTTGAAAACGACGACGCCAACCGCGCTCTGATGGGCTCGAACATGCAACGTCAGGCGGTTCCGCTGCTGCGCGCGGAAGCGCCGCTGGTCGGTACCGGTATCGAGGAAATCGTGGCCCGCGACTCGGGCGCTGCGATCATGGCGAAACGTGGCGGTATCATCGACCAGATCGATGCCCAGCGTATCGTGATCCGTGCCACCTCCGATCTGGAGCTGGGCGATGCGGGCGTTGACATCTACCGCATGCGCAAGTTCCAGCGTTCCAACCAGAACACCTGCATCAACCAGCGTCCGCTGGTGAAAGTGGGTCAGGAAGTGCGCAAGGGCGAAGTTATCGCCGATGGTCCGTCGACCGATATGGGCGAACTGGCCCTCGGTAAGAACGTCGTCGTCGCCTTCATGCCCTGGAACGGCTACAACTACGAAGACTCCATCCTGATCTCCGAGCGTATTGCGCGTGACGACGTCTTCACCTCGATCCACATCGAGGAATTCGAAGTCGCCGCCCGTGACACCAAGCTGGGTCCGGAAGAAATCACCCGCGACATCCCGAACGTCGGTGAAGAAGCGCTGCGCAACCTCGACGAGGCTGGCATCGTTTACATCGGTGCGGATGTTGAGCCGGGCGACATTCTGGTCGGTAAGATCACGCCGAAGGGCGAAAGCCCGATGACGCCGGAAGAAAAGCTTCTGCGCGCCATCTTCGGTGAGAAAGCCTCGGACGTCCGCGATACCTCGCTGCGTGTGAAGCCGGGTGACTACGGTACCGTGGTCGAAGTCCGCGTCTTCAACCGTCACGGTGTCGAAAAAGACGAACGTGCGCTGCAGATCGAGCGTGAGGAAGTCGAACGTCTGGCCCGTGACCGCGACGACGAGATGGCGATCTTGGATCGCAACATCTATGCCCGTCTAAAGGACATGCTGGTCGGCAAAACCGCTGTCAAAGGCCCGAAAGGCATCAAGGCAGGCTCGGAAATCACCGAGGATCTGTTGGCCTCCCTCAGCCGCGGTCAGTGGTGGATGCTCGCCCTTGAGGACGAGAAAGACGCCCAGATCGTCGAGGCCCTGAACGAGCAGTACGAAGTGCAAAAGCGCGCTCTGGATGCCCGTTTCGAAGACAAGGTCGAAAAAGTCCGCCGCGGCGACGACCTGCCGCCGGGTGTGATGAAGATGGTCAAGGTCTTCATCGCCGTGAAGCGCAAGCTGCAGCCGGGCGACAAGATGGCCGGCCGTCACGGCAACAAAGGTGTGATTTCGAAAGTGGTTCCGATGGAGGACATGCCGTTCCTCGCGGATGGTACCCCGGTCGATTTCTGTCTGAACCCGCTGGGTGTTCCGTCGCGTATGAACGTCGGTCAGATCCTTGAAACCCACATGGGTTGGGCCGCACGCGGTCTCGGCATCAAGGTGGACGAGGCGCTGCAGGAATACCGTCGTTCCGGCGATCTGACTCCGGTGCGCGATGCGATGCATCACGCATATGGTCAGGACGTCTATGACGAAGGCATTGCGGATATGTCCGAAGCCGACCTGATCGATGCGGCCAACAATGTTGCCCGTGGTGTACCGATCGCGACTCCGGTCTTCGACGGTGCCAAAGAGGATGACGTCAATGACGCGCTGGTCCGCGCGGGCTTTGACAAATCCGGTCAGTCGATCCTGTTCGACGGCCGCACCGGTGAGCAGTTTGCCCGCCCGGTCACCGTCGGCATCAAGTATCTGCTGAAACTGCACCACCTGGTCGACGACAAGATCCACGCGCGTTCGACCGGTCCGTACTCGCTCGTCACGCAGCAGCCGCTGGGTGGTAAGGCGCAGTTCGGTGGTCAGCGTTTCGGGGAGATGGAGGTCTGGGCTCTGGAAGCTTACGGCGCCGCCTACACCCTGCAGGAGATGCTCACCGTGAAGTCGGATGACGTCGCAGGCCGGACCAAGGTCTATGAAAGCATCGTCAAGGGCGAAGACAACTTCGAAGCGGGCGTACCGGAATCGTTCAACGTTCTGGTCAAAGAAGTCCGTGGCCTTGGCCTGAATATGGAACTCCTGGATGCGGAGGTTGAGGAGTAAGGGCGCTTGCCCTTCTCCCGTCCCCCCTTCCGCAAGATTTGAGGTATCAAAATGAACCAGGAAATCACCAATAATCCGTTCAACCCGCTGACCCCGCCGAAGGTTTTCGACGAGATCAAGGTGTCGCTGGCATCGCCGGAGCGGATCCTGTCGTGGTCCTATGGCGAAATCAAAAAGCCCGAGACCATCAACTACCGGACCTTCAAGCCCGAGCGCGACGGTCTGTTCTGCGCCCGTATCTTTGGCCCGATCAAAGACTACGAATGCCTTTGCGGCAAATATAAGCGGATGAAATATCGCGGCGTTGTCTGCGAAAAATGCGGTGTGGAAGTCACCCTGCAAAAGGTCCGCCGCGAGCGCATGGGCCACATCGAACTGGCCTCGCCGGTTGCGCACATCTGGTTCCTGAAGTCGCTGCCTTCGCGCATCGGCCTGATGCTGGACATGACCCTGCGCGATCTGGAACGCGTGCTGTACTTTGAAAACTACGTTGTCATCGAGCCGGGTCTGACCGACCTCACCTACGGCCAGATGATGACCGAAGAAGAGTACATGGACGCCCAGGACCAGTACGGCATGGACGCCTTCACCGCTAATATCGGCGCCGAAGCGATCCGTGAAATGCTGGCCGCGATTGATCTGGAAGCCGAAGCCGAGCAGCTGCGCGCCGAACTGGCCGAAGCCACCGGCGAACTGAAGCCCAAGAAGATCATCAAGCGTCTGAAAGTGGTCGAGAGCTTCCTTGAGTCGGGCAACCGTCCCGAGTGGATGATCATGACCGTGATCCCGGTCATCCCGCCGGAACTGCGTCCGCTGGTTCCGCTGGATGGCGGTCGTTTCGCGACCTCCGACCTCAACGACCTTTACCGTCGTGTGATCAACCGGAATAACCGTCTGAAGCGTCTGATCGAACTGCGCGCGCCTGACATCATCGTCCGCAACGAAAAGCGGATGCTGCAGGAATCCGTTGACGCCCTGTTTGACAACGGCCGCCGTGGCCGCGTCATCACCGGCGCCAACAAGCGTCCGCTGAAGTCGCTGTCGGACATGCTGAAAGGTAAGCAGGGTCGCTTCCGTCAGAACCTTCTGGGTAAGCGCGTCGACTTCTCCGGCCGTTCGGTCATTGTGACAGGTCCCGAGCTGAAGCTGCATCAGTGTGGCCTACCCAAGAAGATGGCACTCGAACTCTTCAAGCCCTTCATCTACTCGCGTCTGGAGGCCAAAGGTCTGTCCTCCACCGTGAAGCAGGCGAAGAAGCTGGTGGAAAAAGAACGCCCCGAAGTCTGGGATATCCTCGACGAGGTGATCCGCGAGCACCCGGTGATGCTGAACCGCGCACCGACGCTGCACCGTCTTGGTATTCAGGCCTTCGAACCCACGCTGATCGAAGGTAAGGCTATCCAGCTGCACCCGCTGGTCTGCTCGGCGTTCAACGCGGACTTCGACGGTGACCAGATGGCCGTGCACGTGCCGCTGAGCCTTGAGGCCCAGCTGGAAGCGCGCGTCTTGATGATGTCCACCAACAACGTTCTGTCGCCCGCAAACGGCGCGCCGATCATCGTTCCCTCGCAGGATATGATCTTGGGTCTCTACTATGTGACCCTGGAACGCGAAGGCATGGTGGGCGAAGGCAAGGTCTTTGGGACCATCGACGAAGTTCAGCACGCTCTGGACGCCGGCGAAGTGCACCTGCACACCAAGATTACCGCGCGGATCACCCAGATCGACGAAGAAGGCAACGAGGTTCTCAAGCGTTTTGAGACCACCCCGGGCCGTGTTCGCCTGGGCGCACTGTTGCCGAAGAACGCCAAGGCGCCGTTTGAACTGGTCAACCGTCTTCTGCGGAAGAAAGAGGTGCAGCAGGTCATCGACACCGTCTACCGTTACTGCGGTCAGAAAGAGTCCGTGATCTTCTGTGACCAGATTATGACCATGGGTTTCCGCGAAGCGTTCAAGGCAGGCATTTCGTTCGGCAAGGACGACATGGTGATCCCGGACGGCAAGTGGACCATCGTCGACGAGACACGCGAGCAGGTGAAGGACTTCGAACAGCAGTACATGGACGGCCTGATCACTCAGGGCGAAAAGTACAACAAAGTTGTCGATGCCTGGTCGAAGTGTAACGACAAGGTCACCGAAGCGATGATGAGCACCATCTCCGCCGACAAGCGGGACGAGAACGGTGCCGTGATGGAGCCGAACTCGGTTTACATGATGGCCCACTCCGGTGCGCGTGGCTCGGTTACGCAGATGAAGCAGCTGGGCGGTATGCGCGGCCTGATGGCCAAGCCGAACGGCGACATCATCGAGACCCCGATCATCTCGAACTTTAAAGAAGGCCTGACGGTTCTGGAGTACTTCAACTCCACCCACGGTGCCCGTAAGGGTCTGTCGGATACGGCTCTGAAGACCGCGAACTCCGGTTACCTGACCCGTCGTCTGGTGGACGTGGCGCAGGACTGCATTGTGCGCGAGCGCGACTGCGGCACCGAGCGTGCGATCACAGCAGAGGCTGCGGTCAACGACGGTGAAGTGGTTGCCAGCATCGGTGAACGTCTGCTGGGCCGTGTTGCGGCCGAGGACATCAAACGTCCGGGCACCGAAGAGGTGATCGTCGCACAGGGGCAGCTCATCGACGAACGCATGGCGGATGCCGTGCAGGAAGCCGGTGTTGCCTCCACGCGGATCCGTTCGCCTCTGACCTGCGAAAGCGAAGAGGGCGTCTGCGCCATGTGCTATGGCCGTGACCTTGCGCGCGGTACCATGGTCAACTCGGGCGAGGCTGTCGGCATCATCGCCGCGCAGTCGATCGGTGAACCTGGTACACAGCTGACGATGCGGACCTTCCACATCGGCGGTGTTGCCCAGGGTGGTCAGCAGTCGTTCCTCGAGGCGAGCCAAGAAGGCAAGATCGTCTTCGAGAACGCTCAGATCCTGCAGAACGCCAACGGCGAAACGCTGGTGGTTGGCCGGAACATGAAGCTGATCATTCAGGACGAGCACGGCGAAGAGCGCGCCAGCCACAAGCTGGGCTATGGCTCCAAGCTGTTCGTCACCGATGGTCAATCCGTTGCCCGTGGCGACAAGCTGTTCGAATGGGACCCCTACACCCTGCCGATCATCGCGGAAAAGCCGGGTACTGCCAAATACGTCGATCTGGTTTCGGGCCTTGCCGTCCGCGACGAGACCGACGAAGCCACCGGCATGACCCAGAAGATCGTGGTCGACTGGCGTGCGGCACCGAAAGGCAACGACCTGAAGCCGGAAATCATCCTTGTGGATGCTGACGGCGAGCCGGTCCGCAACGATCTGGGCAACCCGGTTACCTACCCGATGTCCGTTGATGCGATCCTGTCCTGTGAAGACGGTCAGCAGATCGAGGCCGGTGACGTTGTTGCGCGTATCCCGCGTGAAGGCGCCAAGACCAAGGACATTACCGGTGGTCTGCCGCGTGTGGCCGAACTGTTCGAAGCCCGTCGTCCGAAAGACCACGCAATCATCGCCGAAATCGATGGTTACGTGCGCTTTGGCCGCGACTACAAGAACAAGCGCCGCATCTCGATCGAACCCGCGGATGAGAGCCTGGAAACCGTCGAATACATGGTGCCCAAGGGCAAGCACATCCCGGTGCAGGAAGGTGACTTCGTGCAGAAGGGCGACTACATCATGGACGGCAACCCGGCGCCGCACGACATCCTTGCAATTATGGGTGTCGAGGCTCTGGCCAACTACATGATCGACGAAGTTCAGGACGTTTATCGTCTGCAGGGCGTGAAGATCAACGACAAGCACATCGAGGTGATCGTTCGCCAGATGCTGCAGAAGTGGGAGATCTCCGACTCCGGCGAAACCACGCTGCTGAAAGGCGAACACGTGGACAAGCAGGAGTTCGACGCTGCCAACGAGAAGGCACTGTCGCGCGGCAAACGTCCGGCACAGGGCGCACCGATCCTGCTTGGTATCACCAAGGCGTCGCTGCAGACCCGTTCGTTCATCTCGGCGGCCTCCTTCCAGGAGACCACCCGCGTGCTGACCGAGGCTTCGGTTCAGGGCAAGAAGGACAAGCTGGTTGGCCTGAAGGAAAACGTCATCGTTGGTCGCCTGATCCCGGCCGGTACCGGTGGTGCAACCCAGCAGATGCGCCATATCGCTCAGTCCCGCGACAATGTGGTTCTGGAAGCGCGCCGCGAAGAAGCCGAGGCCGCAGCTGCTCTGGCCGCTCCGGTGATGGAGGACGACGTGTCCGGTGGCGACTTCGACAATCTGGTGGAAACACCGGAAAGCCGCGACTGATCCGTCGACAGACTTTTTGAAAATGAATGCCCCCCGCGCCGATGGCGCGGGGGTTTTCTTTTGTCTGACGTCCCCCAACCGGCGAATGCCTCTTCCCAAGTGCTGCGCCCCGGTGTTTTCTGTGCGCGCAACCGGGGGAGGGGAAATGTCAGAGCAGTTGAATATGGTTGGACTGGTCCGGTTCTCGGTTCTGACGCCTACCTATTATTCCGAACGCTTCAGCACACTGGAGGAAACGGCGGCACATCTGTTTTCCGAGGACCGGATGGAGCTCCGCTTTCGCGTTTTCGAAGAGCTGTGCCTGCCTTCGCTGCTTCGGCAAAGCGATCCCGAATTTGACGTCGTGGTGCTGACTGCGGCGTCGATGCCTGATCGCTATATGCAAAGGCTGAAGGCGCTGCTCGCGCCGCATCGCAATCTGCATTGTCGTCCGGTCGGAACCCGCAATCATTACCGGCTGTTACGCCGGGGGTACGATTCCATTCCGGCAGGGGAGGGCAGTCACCGCATCCTGTTCCGTCTGGATGATGATGACGCGGTTGATATTGATTTTGTGGCGCGGACAAAACGCCTGGCGGCTGGGATCCTGCCGCTGCAACCCGAAGGCGGTGCTTTTGTCATTGCCTATAACCGGGGCTTTTACATGCGGGCGACGCTGGATGGGCCGGAGGTCTTCGACGCGGTCGAACAGGCGCCCCTGTCGGCAGGCACCGCGCTGGTGACCCCAGTTGGAAGCGCCGCGAATCCCTACAAGTTCAACCACCGCAAACTGGCGCGGCACTACAGCCTTTATTCGGATATTTCGGTGCCATCCTTCCTGCGCACTATCCATGGTGACAATAAATCCGATCCCACCCAAAAAGGGATCACTCATCAGATGGCCGAGGAAGAGATCGACGGCGCGCTGCAACGCCATTTCGGTCTGACGCTGTCGCAGCTGAAGGCGGTATAGCGCATGAAACCCAATCAGACCGGTGCCCTGTTGATGATGGGCAGCATGGCGGCCTTTACCTTCAATGATACGCTGGTGAAATCTGTGGGGGCGGATCTGCCGCTGTCGCAGATTCTTGTGGTCCGCGGCGGGGTTGCGTCACTGCTGATTTTCCTGCTGGCGCGCTATCTGGGCAGCTTGCGGATGAACCTGCCACGGGGCGACTGGATGCTGGTTCTGGGCCGCTGTCTGTCCGAAGCGGGGGCGACTTACCTCTTCCTCAGCGCGCTGATGCTGATGCCGCTCGCCAATGTGACTGCCGTACTGCAAATGCTGCCGCTGACCGTAACGCTGGGGGCGGCGTTGTTCTTTGGCGAAAGCATTGGCTGGCGGCGCATGGCCGCGATCCTTGCGGGGTTCTGCGGTATGCTGCTGATCGTGCAGCCGGGGCCAGAGGGGTTCGATGGCGCGTCCCTATATGCCTTGGGTGCGGTTGGCTGCGTCACGGCCCGGGATCTGTTCACCCGGCGGATGTCGGCGGCGGTTCCGTCGATGACGGTGACGTTGATGGCCTCTTTGACAGTGCTGAGTTTTGGCCTGATCTACAGCACCAAGCAGGACTGGCAACCGATGCAGGGCTGGCATCTGGGTCTGCTTATGGGGGCGGCCTGCTTCATCTTTGCCGGCTACCTGTTTTCGGTCATGACCATGCGGGTCGGAGACGTCGCCGTGGTCTCGCCCTTCCGCTACAGTGGGTTGTTGTGGGCGCTGTTCCTCGGCTGGGCAGTCTTTGGTGATTGGCCGGGTGTGCTTACTCTGACCGGCGCGGCCGTCGTTGTGGCGGCCGGCCTATTCACCTTCTACCGGGAGCGGCAGCAGACCGGGGGATGAGAACGCCCGCGCGACTGCGGCGCTATCGACGTTGAAGGTCTGTTTCAGATGGTGCGCTTCCTCTGGTGTGACAGGGGTGACGCTGATCTCCTTGCCGCGCCCCTTGGAGCGGGAATCGTTGAAGCTGTTGTAACCACGCAGATACATGTCGCCATCCGGAATGGTCAGCGTTGGTGTGACCCGCCAAAGGGTATGATGGCCGTGATGCATGATCGTCTGGTTGGACCCGCCCGCCACTACGACTCCCATAGAAAGCGCAGTGTAGGGGTAGCGGTCCGGTTTGATCGCCAGCCCATCGGCACTGGCGCGATAGACATAGCCGCGGTTGAAATCGATGGTGGTCATCGGATAGCGCGGCCAGACCGGTTCTAGGTCCTGCGCCGCCTGTTTCAGCCGTTCCACGAATGACACCGCCATCGCATCGTCATCGTCTAGACGAAACTGCAGGCAGGGCGCATCCGGGTTTTCGCGCGCGTCGTTTAGCATCTGGATCATCACCCGCCGGTGACGGCCCGGCGGCTGCACGGAAATGACCACATTCGGCAAAGGTTCGGTGAGGGTCAGCAGCCGGTCGAGATAGGGGAGAGGAAAGCACTCGCCGACCACGACCAGAAGCTGGAAATCCGCGTCGGTCTGACCGATGACTGAGGGCAGGCAGACAGTTTCGAACAGGCGGAACCGCTCCTCAAGCCGTTCGGTTGCATAAAGATAGGCACGGCGTTCCTCAAGGCTGGCGTGCTCCTGCTTGTAGCCGCCGTGCCCTACATAAGAGAAGCGGCACAATCCGATAACCTGCATAACATGCGATCCCTGGTAAAAACAAAAGCGTGGGGGCTAGTCAGCCGCGAAGACCCGTTTGAGATCATCCTGCCGGATGGCAAATCGTGCTTCAAACTCACCCACCTGATCCGGCGTCAGCGGGGTGACGGGCACCGGTTTGACCCGTTTCTGGCGCGAGTCGTTATAGCCATTGTGGGTGCGAACGAACATCGGCTGATCGCTGATGGTGACCGTCGGCATGAAGCGGAGGATTTTCTCATGCGCGAAGTTCATGATCGTCAGGTTACAGCCGCCGCGCACATACATGCCAAGCGAAGCCACATAGTAGGGCCTGTGTATCTCGGTCGCGGCGATCCCGGACGCCCCAACCTCGGCCACGTAACCACGGTTGAAATCAACGGCGACCGTTTTGCTCTTTTCGATCAGGCCAGAACAATCCTTAACCGTCTGCCGGAGGCGTTCGACGAAATCCACCGACACCGCGTCGTCGTCGTCATGTCGGAACTGCAGACAGGGCGCGTCTGGGTCCCTGCGGGCCTTGTTGAGAATCTCTTTCATCACCTGGCGCTGTTTGCGCGGCGGTTCGCTGTAAATACGGACCTGCGGCATGTCGGCGGTGATGTCCTGAAGCCGCTCCCGGTGCTGTTTCGGCAGGCTGTCGCCAATGACGATGATCAGCTCGAAATCCTGATCTGTCTGTTCGCGCAGACAGGGCAGGGCGACGGTCTCCATCAGTTGGAACCGCTCCTCCAGACGGTCTTCAGCATAAAGGTAGGCAATGCGCTCCTCCAGGCTGGCATGTTCAACCTGAAAGCCGCCAATTGCGGGATAAGAAAAACGACAAAGACCGATGACTTGCATGAATGGGGCGTCCTGAGTATGCGTATGGCCCAATCTTATTGCGACCTGTTGAACTATGCATCGCCGGTACCGATGCGACAAGACAGTGGGTGTGGCAGAGGATGTATTGCCAGCGGCGTGTTCCCGTGCAGCCATCCGCCGACCCTGGGCGTCACTGGGCGCCTGACAGTTGACAAGCCCCGCGACTCCCCATATACGCGCGCCTATCCGGCATCCGGGGGCCGCCCCTAAAGCCGATATCACTATTGTAGTGGATCAAGGTTCGGACAGTTTTATCGTCCGGATCCTCTGTAGACCCACCGCGTCGTTCACCTCGGAATGGGAACGATTGCGGTTTTTGCGCTTGCGGACGCGTAAGTGCCGGAAATATGAGCCGCACGCCCTTGCGCGTGCATGACATGAAAGTTGCGAAACGGGGAATAGACCGGAATGCCAACGATCCAACAGCTGATCCGCAAGCCGCGGCAGCCGAAAGTTAAACGCTCCAAATCCATGCATCTGGAGCAGTGCCCCCAGAAGCGTGGCGTTTGCACGCGCGTTTACACCACCACGCCGAAGAAACCGAACTCCGCTATGCGGAAAGTTGCGAAGGTCCGCCTGACCAACGGTTTCGAGGTCATCTCCTACATCCCGGGTGAAAGCCACAACCTTCAGGAACACTCTGTGGTTCTGATCCGCGGCGGTCGTGTAAAAGACCTTCCCGGTGTGCGTTACCACATCCTTCGCGGTGTTCTGGATACCCAGGGCGTCAAAGACCGTAAGCAGCGTCGCTCCAAGTACGGCGCGAAGCGTCCTAAGTAAGAAGAAGGATAAGCACAGATGTCACGCCGTCACGCTGCTGAAAAACGCGAAGTTCTGCCCGACGCCAAATATGGCGACCGCGTTCTGACCAAATTCATGAACAACCTGATGATCGATGGTAAGAAATCGGTCGCAGAAAAAATCGTCTACAACGCGTTCGATCGCGTTGAAGCCAAGATCAAACGCGCTCCCGTGGAAGTCTTCCACGAAGCTCTGGACAATGTGAAACCCGCCGTCGAAGTTCGTTCGCGCCGCGTGGGTGGTGCAACCTACCAGGTGCCGGTCGAAGTTCGCCCGGAGCGCCGCGAAGCACTCGCAATCCGCTGGTTGATCAAAGCCGCCCGTAGCCGCAACGAAAACACCATGGAAGAGCGCCTTGCAGGCGAGCTGCTGGACGCTGTCCAGTCCCGTGGTACCGCGGTGAAAAAGCGCGAAGACACCCACAAGATGGCAGAGGCCAACAAGGCCTTCTCGCATTACCGCTGGTAACCCAAGGGGCTTAGACCTATGGCACGCGACTATACACTCAACCATTACCGTAACTTCGGTATCATGGCGCACATCGATGCAGGTAAGACCACCTGCTCGGAGCGTATCCTGTACTACACCGGCAAATCCCACAACATCGGTGAGGTGCACGATGGTGCAGCCACCATGGACTGGATGGAGCAGGAGCAGGAACGCGGCATCACCATCACCTCGGCTGCGACCACCACTTTCTGGGAACGCACCGAAGATGGCGAAACTGCTGACACGCCGAAGCACCGCCTGAACATCATCGACACCCCCGGCCACGTTGACTTCACCATCGAAGTTGAGCGTTCGCTGGCGGTTCTCGACGGTGCTGTCTGTGTTCTGGACGCCAACGCTGGCGTTGAACCGCAGACCGAAACCGTTTGGCGTCAGGCTGACCGTTACAAGGTTCCGCGCATCGTCTTCGTCAACAAGATGGACAAGATCGGCGCTGACTTCTTCAACTGCGTCAACATGATCGAAGACCGCACCGGCGCCCGCGCGGTTCCGGTTGGTATTCCGATCGGCGCCGAGAACGAGCTGGAAGGCCTGATCGATCTGGTCACCATGAAGGAATGGCTGTGGCAGGGTGAAGACCTTGGCGCCTCCTGGGTGCAGGTCGAGATCCGTGACAGCCTGAAGGACATGGCCGACGAATGGCGTGGCAAGATGGTCGAAGCGGCCGTCGAGCAAGACGACGACGCCATGGAAGCCTACCTGGAAGGTGAAGAGCCCGACGTCGCAACACTGCGCGCTCTGCTGCGCAAGGGCACTCTGGCGCTGGACTTCGTTCCGGTTCTGGGCGGTTCCGCGTTCAAGAACAAAGGCGTTCAGCCGCTGCTCAATGCCGTGATCGACTACCTGCCCAGCCCGCTGGACGTTGTTGATTACATGGGCTTCAAACCCGGTGACGAAACCGAAACCCGTAACATCCCGCGCCGCGCGGATGATGATATGGCGTTCTCGGGCCTGGCGTTCAAAATCATGAACGACCCCTTCGTCGGTTCGCTGACCTTTACCCGCATCTACTCCGGTGTTCTGAACAAGGGTGATACCCTTTTGAACTCCACCAAGGGGAAGAAAGAGCGCGTTGGCCGGATGATGATGATGCACTCGAACGACCGTGAGGAAATCACGGAAGCGTTCGCGGGCGACATCATCGCGCTGGCTGGTCTGAAAGACACCACCACAGGTGACACGCTCTGCGCCGTCAACGACCCGGTGGTTCTGGAAACCATGACCTTCCCCGATCCGGTGATCGAGATCGCGGTTGAGCCGAAAACCAAGGCTGACCAGGAAAAAATGTCCCAGGGTCTGGCCCGTCTGGCCGCCGAAGACCCGTCCTTCCGCGTGGAAACTGACCTGGAATCCGGTCAGACCATCATGAAGGGCATGGGCGAACTTCACCTGGACATCCTGGTTGACCGCCTGAAGCGCGAATTCAAGGTTGAAGCCAACATCGGTGCCCCGCAGGTTGCCTACCGTGAGACCATCGGTCACGAGGTCGAGCACACCTACACCCACAAGAAACAGTCGGGTGGTTCGGGTCAGTTCGCCGAGGTGAAGATGATCATCTCGCCGACAGAAGCCGGCGAAGGCTACTCCTTCGAATCCCGCATCGTTGGTGGTGCTGTTCCGAAGGAATACATCCCCGGTGTTGAAAAAGGCATCAACTCGGTCATGGATAGCGGCCCGCTGGCTGGCTTCCCCGTGATCGACTTCAAGGTTGCCCTGATCGACGGTAAGTTCCACGACGTTGACTCCAGCGTTCTGGCCTTTGAAATCGCAGCACGTATGTGCATGCGTGAAGGCATGCGTAAAGCTGGCGCCAAGCTGCTGGAACCGATCATGAAGGTCGAAGTGATCACCCCGGAAGAATACACCGGCGGTATCATCGGCGACCTGACCTCCCGTCGTGGTCAGGTGTCCGGCCAGGAGCCCCGCGGCAACGCGATTGCGATCGACGCAAACGTGCCGCTGGCGAACATGTTCGGCTACATCAACACCCTGCGTTCGATGAGCTCGGGCCGCGCCCAGTTCACCATGCAGTTCGGTCACTACGATCCGGTTCCGCAGAACATCTCGGACGAGATCCAGGCGAAATACGCGTAAGCGTCATGACATTGGAAGGTTCGCGGCCCGCGCGGACCTTCTTCCAATCAAAAGGAGGCCACCATGGCTAAGGAAAAGTTTGAGCGTAATAAACCGCACGTCAACATCGGCACCGTTGGCCACGTTGACCACGGCAAAACCACGCTGACCGCAGCGATCACCAAATACTTCGGTGACTTCAAAGCCTACGACCAGATCGACGGCGCACCGGAAGAAAAAGCCCGCGGCATCACCATCTCGACCGCCCACGTGGAATACGAGACCGAGAACCGCCACTACGCCCACGTCGACTGCCCCGGCCACGCTGACTATGTGAAGAACATGATCACCGGTGCGGCGCAGATGGACGGCGCGATCCTGGTTGTGAACGCAGCTGACGGCCCGATGCCGCAGACCCGCGAGCACATCCTGCTGGCGCGTCAGGTTGGCGTTCCGGCGCTGGTCGTGTTCATGAACAAGGTTGACCAGGTCGACGACGAAGAGCTGCTCGAGCTCGTCGAGATGGAAATCCGCGAACTGCTGTCGTCCTACGATTTCCCGGGCGACGATATCCCGATCATCGCAGGTTCCGCTCTGGCGGCGATGGAAGGCCGTGACCCGGAAATCGGCGAAAACAAAATCAAGGAACTGATGGCGGCTGTGGATGAGTACATCCCGACCCCCGAGCGTGCCGTTGACCTGCCGTTCCTGATGCCGATCGAAGACGTGTTCTCGATCTCCGGTCGTGGTACCGTTGTGACCGGCCGTGTTGAGCGTGGCGTGATCAACGTTGGCGACGAAATCGAAATCGTCGGCATCCACGACACCAAGAAAACCACCTGCACCGGTGTTGAAATGTTCCGCAAGCTGCTGGACCGCGGCGAAGCCGGCGACAACATCGGCGCGCTGCTGCGCGGCGTTGACCGTGACGGCGTTGAGCGTGGTCAGGTTCTGTGTAAGCCGGGTTCCGTGACCCCGCACACCAAATTCGAGGCAGAAGCATATATTCTGACCAAAGAAGAAGGTGGCCGTCACACCCCGTTCTTTGCGAACTACCGTCCGCAGTTCTACTTCCGGACCACCGACGTGACCGGCACCGTGACCCTGCCGGAAGGCACCGAGATGGTGATGCCGGGCGACAACCTGAAGTTCGAAGTTGAACTGATCGCCCCGATCGCGATGGAAGACGGTCTGCGTTTCGCCATCCGCGAAGGCGGCCGCACCGTCGGCGCTGGCGTCGTTTCCAAAATCATCGAGTAATTCGCACTCGCGAATGATCAAACGGAAAGGGCGCCCCAGTGGCGCCCTTTTTGTTTGAACGCGATGATCCCGAGACGCACCAAAAAGACTGTGTCGAAGATCATCGAGCAACCAGGTCTCCTGATTGCGGATGGAAAGGGCCTCCTTCGGGAGGCCCTTTTCTATGTGTACAAAGCTGAGCAGGGCAGGGGCCGCTTCGCCAATCGAACCGTTTGGCCTCAGGCGGATTTGATCGGATCAGGCGCACGCCCGGCGGTCTGGTCGGGCGCGGCCCAGACGCAGCACAAACGCGGGGCGTCCGGGCGGTTTTGCGGGCCGGTGTATTCTTGGTTGAGACGACCGAACGCCTTAGGCTCAGGGCGCGGGCTGGATGTCCGCATTGCAGGGCAGCGTCAGAACGAAACGACTTCCCTTTCCCGGGCCTTCGCTTTCGGCATGAGCGCTGCCGCCATGCGCACAGGCAATTTCGCGTACATTCGCGAGTCCCAGGCCAGTGGACTTTTCACCATCCGTTGGCTGCGCGGAAAGCCTTTGGAAACGGCCGAAGGCGCGCGTCAGGTCGTCTGGCGTCAGGCCCTGACCGGTATCGGAGACGGCAACGGTGACGCTTTCACCTTCCTGCGCGACCGAAATCCGGACCTCGCCTCCGGGATAGGTATATTTCACGGCGTTGCTAATCAGATTGTCGATGGCAGAGATGACCAGTGTTTCATCAACCTCTGCGATGGTCCGCTGCGGTGGGTCGACGGACAAGGAGATAGATTTGCGTGCAGCCTCTTCCCGGTTGGCTTCGGCAGCAATGTGCAGCAACCCGGTCAGATCGACCGGCTTGCGATCCAGGCGCAGCGCTTCGCCTTCGACCCTGGCCCGGTCCAGCGTCGCGTCGATCAACTGCGCGATCCGGTCCGCATTGTCGATGACCTTCTGAAATGCAGTTTCGATCCGGGCCTGATCCGGCGCGTTGCTGCGGGTTCTGGCGAGCCCGAGTTCCGCCTGCGACAAGACTGCGGCCAGCGGGCTGCGCAGATCGTGGGCAATCAAACCCATGAGCGCGATCTTTTCCGCGTTTTCGCGCCGCACCTCGGAATAGCCCTGCTGCAGGCGCCGGTTCATCCGCGCGAGATCCGCGATTAGCTTCTTTCGTTCCTTTTCCACGGAGAGACGGCGCAATTCGGCCTCGGCGCGCAGGGCAAAAATTGTCGATATCGCGGTGGCGATCTCGGATTCCTTGATCTCCTGGTTGGAAAATACAGCCAGATGACCGGTGACCTCGCCAGTGGTGTCGCGAAGTGGAATACCTATATAGCCCTCAAACCTCGCTTCGCGCGGATAAAGATCGGCAATCCCGCAGGGGATGATCACCACCTCCCCGGCGTATACCCGGGCGCAGGGGGTGCCTTGCAGCTCGTAGCGTATTCCGCGGGCCACCTTGTGGTCTTGCAGCGCGTAAAGTGCCCGTGCATGGGTGGGGGGTGCGCCTTCTCCATAGGTGACCGCGACGAAGGCCGCATCCAGATGCTCGCTCAGGGCCTCAACCAGGCGCGCTAGGAGCGCATGACCGGTTTCACCAGCGATACTGCGCGCAATCAGCAGAACTTGCTCGGTTTCGGGGCTGTGAGGCGGCACTATTGGGTTGTCCGTTGTGAGGCTTTGCGCAAGATTAACCGGACTTGGAGGGCGCCACTAGGGCCACTGGCCGCTCTGCGTCAGTTTTTAACACGGGACGGCAAGATTTCTGGGGAGTGACCTTGCCCGATCGCGGTAACGGCTTCTGAGGTGGGCCCAAAGCGTGGGAGCATTCGCACGGGCCTCATTTACCCTTGCAATACCGCCGCTGCAGGCTTAAGACGCGCGAGTTCTCAATGAGAATATCAAGGCGGGGTGATTCCCGCCTTTTGGGTTCGATGAGGGTGTGCGGTGGTCGTGGGCCCTCCTCTCAACTCCAACGCCTATAAAAGGCTGACGAAATGCAAAGTCAAAACATTCGCATTCGGCTGAAGGCTTTCGATTACCGCGTGCTGGACGCCAGCACCCAGGAAATCGTGAACACTGCAAAGCGCACCGGCGCGCAGGTTCGTGGCCCGATCCCGCTTCCGAACAAGATCGAGAAATTCACCGTTCTGCGTGGTCCCCACGTCGACAAGAAATCCCGTGACCAGTTCGAGATCCGCACCCACAAGCGCATGCTCGACATCGTTGATCCGACTCCCCAGACCGTGGACGCGCTGATGAAGCTCGACCTCGCCGCTGGCGTGGACGTCGAGATCAAGCTGCAGTCGTAAGATCGGAGGGTAATGAATATGCGCTCTGGTATTATCGCAAAGAAGGTCGGCATGACCCGGCTGTTCATGGAAGACGGCAAGCAGATCCCTGTGACCGTTCTTCACCTGGATGGTCTGCAGGTCGTGTCGCAACGCACCGAAGACAAAGACGGCTACACCGCCGTTCAGCTGGGCGCAGGCTCGGCCAAAGTGAAGCGCGTCTCCAAGGCGATGCGTGGCCACTTTGCCGCTGCAAAGGTTGAACCCAAGCGGAAGCTGGTTGAATTCCGCGTGCCCGCCGATGCCCTGATCGAAGTTGGCGCCGAAATCTCGGCCGAACACTTCCTGACAGGTCAGAAAGTGGACGTGACCGGCACCTCGATCGGTAAAGGTTTCGCAGGCGCCATGAAGCGCTGGAACTTTGGCGGTCTGCGTGCCTCGCACGGTGTGTCGATCTCGCACCGTTCGCACGGTTCGACCGGTCAGTGTCAGGATCCCGGCAAGGTTTTCAAAGGCAAGAAGATGGCCGGCCACATGGGCGCTGCCCGCGTGACCACCCAGAACCTGGAAGTCGTCAAGACTGACGCCGACCGTGGCCTGGTGTTCATCAAAGGTGCCGTACCTGGTCCGAAATCCGGTTGGGTAACCGTCAAGGATGCCGTCAAGAAGAAAGCGCCCGAAGGTCTGCCCTTCCCGGCGGCTCTGAAGACAGCAGCAACCGAAGCACCGGCGGAAGCTCCCGCGGAAGGTGGTGAAGCATGAAACTTGATGTGATCAAACTCGACGGCGGCAAGGCAGGCGACATCGAACTGTCCGAAGACCTGTTCGGTCTGGAGCCGCGTGCGGACATCCTGCACCGTGTGGTTCGCTGGCAGCGCAACAACGCGCAGGCCGGTACCCACAAGGTCAAGACCCGCTCGGAGACCTCCTACTCGACCAAGAAGATCTACCGCCAGAAGGGCACCGGTGGCGCACGCCATGGTGACCGCAACGCGCCGATCTTCCGCAAGGGTGGTATCTACAAGGGTCCGACCCCGCGCAGCCACGGCCACGAGCTGACCAAGAAGTTCCGCAAGCTGGGCCTGCGCCACGCGCTGTCCGCCAAGGCAAAAGCGGGTGAACTGGTCGTGATCGAGGACGCAACCGCAGAAGGCAAGACCGCCCTGCTGGCCAAGCAGGTGAAAAACCTGGGCTGGAAGCGCGCGCTGGTCATCGACGGTGCATCCGTGAACGAGGGTTTCCTCAAAGCATCGCGCAACATCGAAGGTCTGGATATCCTGCCGACGATGGGTGCAAACGTCTATGACATCCTCAAGCGTGACACCCTGGTGATCACCAAGGCGGGTGTCGAAGCACTGGAGGCTCGACTGAAATGAGCGCGAAGGCAGAACACTACGACGTGATCCGCAAGCCGATCATCACCGAGAAATCCACCATGGCGTCCGAAGCCGGTGCAGTGGTTTTCGAAGTGGCGATCGACAGCAACAAACCCCAGATCAAGGAGGCCGTTGAGGCGCTCTTTGGTGTGAAGGTCAAAGCGGTCAACACCACCATCACCAAGGGTAAGGTCAAGCGTTTCCGCGGCCAGATCGGCCGTCGCAAGGACGTGAAGAAAGCCTATGTGACCCTGGAAGAAGGCAACACCATCGACGTGTCCACCGGACTCTGAGATCTGTTTGCTTTCAAAAAGATCGAAGGCCCTTGCGAAAGCGGGGGCCTTTTTCGTTTGGGGTGCGTCTGGTCACAAAGGGCAGCGCCTGACCCTAGGTGGGCGTGAAGCGCCCTCCTGGGGGAGGGGCGGGCGCTGCCCGGCCTGCGGCCGGGTGATTATTGGAACGGAATCTAGGCCATTGCGCCAGCGCGTCCCGTCGAAACGGCGCTTTGGCTGGTGTCATGCTTGTCGGTATGCTTCTATGAAATTGGTGAGGCTAGACTGCGAGACGGTACGTTGAGAGCGCCGCCCCGAGGGACAGTATTGGTACTTGAAGCTGGAGAAGATAATTCCCACATTCGTTGACAAGCGTGCTAGCTTTGGTGTAGCCGCGCCGCTCAAGTGATGTCTGCCAGCAGTATTTGATGTGTTCGGACGTTGGAGTGACTTTGCGTCAAAGGCAAGGGGGAGTGAACATGAACTATCGCCCAAACTATGCGCGTGTTAAGTCGCAAGTGAGGTCAATTCGCGAGGAGTTTGGAATATCCTCGCCCCCGGTCAATCCAGTTGAGGTTGCTAGGAATATGGGCGTTGAGGTCCGGTTTGTAGGCTTCAATGAAGATTTCCAGAATGTCTCGGGTTTCTACGACCCTGAAGAAAATGCTATTTATGTGAATAAAGATGAGTTTCCTTTAAGGCAGACATTCACGATTGCCCATGAACTGGGGCACGCTCTGCTGCATCGTGATTGGGCTAT
Organism: Phaeobacter sp. CC-HEC084; assembly: GCF_059429255.1. NCBI lineage: Bacteria > Pseudomonadati > Pseudomonadota > Alphaproteobacteria > Rhodobacterales > Roseobacteraceae > Phaeobacter > Phaeobacter sp. CC-HEC084. The sequence goes on along the minus strand of NZ_JCAIJQ010000004.1, from coordinate 55,173 downwards.
GGGTGAAGAATATCGCGTTCTGATGCGCGATGACCAAACTGACCATGGAGAACCTCATGAGAAGGAAGCGAATGCTTTTGCGGCTCACCTGCTGGTGCCTAGGGATATGTTGGATGAATACAGCTCGTTGAAGCCTCAGGATTTGTCTAGGCTTTTTGCGGTATCCCTTCCAATGATCAAGCATAGGCTTTCATTTGAATATGGCAGTTGATCGAAAGGCGGCCAAAGCTGGCATTAAAGATGATTCGGAAGCTCAGGATCCTGAACTGACGGATGCCCTCAGAAGTGCCGGAGACCTTAGGGTCGCCTTGGAGAAGGAAGGTAACAGACATAAGGAGAAGATGGCCGCCAAGGAGCTTGGTTAGTTAGGGCATCCCCTTGGGGGCAGAGAAAGCGCGCCCGTCAATATTGCGTTCGTAGTAATGTTCTTGAGTCTCATCTTTTGGTGGTGGTGCTTGGGAAAAGCGCAGCCCGAAGGCGCGGACCAGCAGTTTTGGGCGGACAACGCAAACCGTGTCTTGGCACTGGCGACAACCGCGCTTGGATATATCTTTGGTCAGAAGACGTCCAAGTAACTAACTCGAGCTGCTAGCCGTATCGCGGTGCTCTTCACCCATTGCCACCCCCAGCAACCTCTGCTAAACGGCACCAATCCTGAAGGCCTCGGATTCGTCCGGGGCTGTCTCTTTTGTCGGGATCATGAATAACCTGGGACCTTCGGGGCCCTTTAGATCGGTCACCTGACCCGCCGCTTGCGGCACATCAGGGGGCTTTAACATAGCGGGTCCAAAGACAAGAACCTAAGGATCCGCACGCTAAACGGAAGACAGAAAGCATGGCACTTAAGTCGTATAAACCGACGACGCCGGGCCAGCGTGGGCTGGTTCTGATCGACCGTTCGGAGCTTTGGAAAGGGCGTCCGGTCAAGTCTCTCACTGAGGGTCTGACCAAATCGGGCGGCCGGAACAACACCGGACGGATCACTTCTCGCCGCCGTGGTGGTGGCGCAAAGCGTCTTTACCGGATCGTTGACTTCAAACGGAATAAATTTGATGTCGCCGCGACCGTCGAGCGCATTGAATATGACCCCAACCGTACTGCCTTCATCGCACTGGTGAAGTACGAAGACGGCGAGCAGGCCTATATCCTCGCTCCGCAGCGTCTGGCAGTTGGTGACAAGGTCATCGCCTCCGCGAAGGCAGACATCAAGCCGGGCAACGCAATGCCGTTCTCGGGCATGCCGATCGGTACCATCGTTCACAACATCGAAATGAAGCCCGGCAAAGGCGGCCAGATCGCCCGTGCCGCCGGTACTTACGCTCAGTTCGTTGGCCGTGATGGTGGCTACGCTCAGATCCGCCTGTCCTCGGGCGAGCTGCGCATGGTCCGTCAGGAATGCATGGCCACCGTTGGTGCCGTCAGCAACCCTGACAACAGCAACCAGAACTACGGTAAAGCTGGCCGTATGCGCCACAAGGGCAAGCGTCCCTCGGTCCGTGGTGTCGTTATGAACCCGATCGACCACCCGCACGGTGGTGGTGAAGGCCGGACTTCGGGTGGTCGTCACCCGGTGACCCCGTGGGGTAAGCCGACCAAGGGTAAGCGCACCCGCAACAAAAACAAAGCGTCGCAAAAGCTGATCATCCGCTCGCGTCACGCCAAGAAGAAGGGACGTTAATCTATGTCTCGCTCTGTATGGAAAGGTCCTTTCGTCGACAGCTATGTGCTTAAGAAAGCCGAAGCTGCGCGTGAATCGGGCCGCAATGAAGTGATCAAGATCTGGTCGCGTCGTTCCACCATTCTGCCCCAGTTCGTGGGTCTGACGTTTGGTGTGTACAACGGCAAGAAACACATCCCTGTCAACGTCTCGGAAGACATGATCGGTCAGAAGTTCGGTGAGTATTCGCCGACCCGGACCTATTATGGTCATGCTGCGGACAAGAAAGCGAAGCGGAAGTAAGTCATGGGCAAGGTACAAAATCCCCGCCGCGTGGCCGACAACGAAGCAATGGCGAAAACCCGCATGCTTCGGACCAGCCCGCAGAAACTGAACCTGGTGGCTCAGATGATCCGTGGCAAGAAAGTGGACAAGGCTCTGACCGACCTCACTTTCTCGAACAAGCGGATCGCGCAGGACGTGAAGAAATGCCTTCAGTCCGCCATCGCGAACGCCGAGAACAACCACAACCTGGACGTCGATGAACTGATCGTCGCCGAGGCATGGGTTGGCAAGAACATGACCATGAAACGCGGTCGCCCGCGGGCCCGTGGTCGTTTCGGCAAGATCCTGAAGCCGTTCGCTGAGATCACCATCAAGGTGCGTCAAGTTGAGGAGCAAGCCTAATGGGACATAAAGTCAATCCGGTCGGCATGCGCCTGCAGGTGAACCGCACCTGGGACAGCCGTTGGTACGCCGACACCAAGGACTACGGTGATCTTCTGCTGGAAGATCTGAAACTGCGTGAGTTCATCAAGGCAGAGTGCAAGCAGGCCGGTGTGGCCCGCGTGATCATCGAACGCCCCCACAAGAAGTGCCGTGTGACCATTCACACCGCGCGCCCGGGCGTGATCATCGGCAAAAAAGGCGCCGATATCGAGGTCCTGCGCAAGAAGCTGGCAGCGATGACCGACTCGGAACTGCACCTCAACATCGTTGAAGTGCGCAAGCCCGAGCTGGACGCACAGCTGGTTGGCGAGTCCATCGCTCAGCAGCTGGAACGTCGTGTGTCCTTCCGTCGCGCGATGAAGCGTGCCGTTCAGAACGCAATGCGCATGGGCGCCCTGGGTATCCGGGTGAACGTCGCGGGTCGTCTGGGTGGTGCTGAAATCGCCCGTACCGAATGGTACCGTGAAGGTCGTGTGCCGCTGCACACCCTGCGCGCCGACATCGATTACGCTCACTCCGAAGCCATGACCCCCTACGGGATCATCGGGATCAAGGTCTGGATCTTCAAAGGCGAGATCATGGAGCATGACCCGCAGGCGCGTGATCGTAAGTCTCAGGAAATCCAGGACGGCCCTGCACCCCGTGGTGCTGGTGGCGGTCGTCGCTAAGGAGGGGATGAGATGCTTCAACCAAAGCGTACGAAATTCCGCAAAATGCACAAAGGCCGGATTTCCGGTCTCGCCAAAGGTGGTTCTGACCTGAACTTCGGCACCTACGGTCTCAAGGCTCTGCAGCCCGAGCGCGTAACCGCCCGTCAGATCGAAGCTGCACGTCGTGCCATGACCCGTCACATGAAACGTCAGGGTCGTGTCTGGATCCGGATCTTCCCGGATACCCCGGTAACCTCCAAGCCCGTCGAAGTTCGTATGGGTAAAGGTAAAGGTTCCGTCGACTATTGGGCATGCAAAGTGAAGCCCGGTCGCGTGATGTTCGAAATCGATGGCGTCAATGACGACATCGCCCGCGAGGCTCTGCGCCTTGCTGCGATGAAGCTGCCGATCAAGACCCGCGTCGTGGTTCGCGAAGACTGGTAAGCCCAGGCTCTTTGGAAAATCAGAAACCCCCGCCGAGAAATTGGCGGGGGTTTTTCTTTGTGGTCACTCCCGGAAAATCCGTCTGCCTTCCTGAGGCGAACGGCAGTATGGCGTGGTGCGCTGCGTAGTGTCGGGAAGGCAGTAAATGGCCCGCTCGGCGGAGTGCAGAGAGGGCCATCGTCTTGCGCTTCAAGGCGTCAAGCCGGGGGGCAGGACCAGAGCGTCCGGCCTATGCGGCCCAATCGTCTTGCTGCTGGGCGGCTGGGGCAGAGCCATGGTGCGCGGGGCTGCCTTTCAGGCGGAAGCCCGAGATCGCCTCGAACAGGCGGTGGGCCTCCTGTTGCAACAGCTGACCCGCAGCGGATGTTTGCTCCAGCATGGCCGCACTTTTTTGGGAGTCTTTGTCGAGCGAGTCGACAGCGACATTGACTTCAGTCAGCCCGTTGGACTGCTCCACCGTATTGTCGGCAATCGTATTCATGCGCTCCACGACCTGGATGATGGTCTGAACGATCTTTGCAAGGGACTCGCCAGTCTCGTCGACCAGCTTCACGCCGACGGTGACCTCGCCCCGGCTGGTGTTGATCAGGTTGTTGATTTCCTGAGCGGCATTCGATGAGCGCTGTGCCAGCGCGCGGACTTCAGAGGCAACCACGGCAAAGCCGCGTCCAGCTTCTCCGGCGCGGGCGGCTTCGACCCCGGCGTTCAGCGCCAGCAGGTTGGTCTGGAAGGCGACATCGTCGATCATGTCGGTGATCTTGGAAATCGCATCCGAAGAGTCCTTGATCCGTTGCATGGCCGTGACGGTCTGTTCTGCGATCGAGCGGGTGCCCTCTGCATTGTTCTGCGCATTGTCGACCAGCGATTTGGCGTCCTGCGCGCTGGAGGCCGTGTCACGCACCGTGTCGCTGACGGTCTGCAGCGCGGCGGCGGTTTCTTCCAGCGCGGCGGCTGAGGTTTCGCCCCGCCGCGAGGCATCGTTCATGGCGGATGAAATCTCGTTGGCGGTGTTGTTCAGCATTTCACTGCTGCCGGTCAGTTGCCGGATCATGCCATCAAGGCTGTTGGTCAGGTGGTCAATCGCATCAGAGATTTCCCGGAACACGCCCTTTTGCCCCGGTTGCATCGCCTGGTTCAAGTCACCGGTTGCCAGACCGCCGATCACCTCTTGAACGTCCTTCAATCCCCTTTCGGCGACGGTGCCAATGGCGTTCACTCCGTTGCCCAGTTCTGCGAACATGCCGCTGCTACCAGCGGTATCGACCCGTTTGGAAAAGTCACCTTCGGCGCAGGCGTCGATGACGCGGGCGATGTCCTTGGTCATACGGTGCTTGATTTCTTCGTCCTTGCGGAAGTCACCAACCGCCTCGGCGATTGCCGAGATTTCTCGGATAGGGGTTACGGGCAGTGCGGGGGTGAAATCGTTTTCCCGCATCTTTTTCAGAACCCTGTCAGTGCGTTTCAGGGGCCGGGAAATCCCGCGGGCCAGAAGCAGCGCGAGCACAATGAAAACAGCTGCGCCGCCCAGACCTGCGCGGGTCGAGTTACTGGCGGCCTGTTCGCTGATCGCGGCAGTGTCGGCAAGGATCTGACCCATGACGATACGGGACTCTTTGTGCAGGGCTTCGACCAAGGGTTCTGCAGCTGCATAGGTCTCTGACATCTGTTTCCGGAGATCCTGTTCTTTCAGGGTCTCATCAACATAGGCCGCAAAAGACGTCTGATAGGTGTCCATCAGATCCGATATCAACTGAAACTGCGCGCGATCCGCGTAATAGCTTTCGGGAAAGGCGTGGAACTCATCGACACGTGCATTCAACCGATCCAGGTATTTCGGATCCTTGCGCATGATGAAGTCCTTCTCGTGTCGGCGCATCATCAGCATTTTGACCTGCATCTCGGGCTGTTCGAGGCCCTGCAACTCGGTCTCGACGTTCTTCACCGCAGTCCGCAGATTGCCCTGCAGTCCGTCGTTTTCATCAAGCCCCAGGCGCCGGTTGCTGTCCGCGAGACTTAGAAAGGCTGCCCCATAAGCGGCGATCGCGGTTTCCAGTTCAGGCAGCGTGACGGCAGTAGACCGCAGTTCGGGAACCTGCGCGATATTTTGCTTCAGGCCGTCAAAGGTCGAGGCCAGTTGATCCATGATCGCGGCATGGCGCTCAGTGTACTTTTCGTCCTTGCGCAGTAGGAAATCCTTTTCAGCACGGCGGGCCGAAAGAAACTGCTGCTCCAGATCGACAAGAGACATGTCGACCGCTTCGATCTGCGCGGCCCGGACTTGCATGTCGTCGCGAACCTGATGGGTATAAAGAGAAATGCCCGCCAAGGTGAACATGATGCCGGCGGCCAGCACGATGATCGACAGGATGGCGAGATTGATGGATACTTTGAACTTCATAGTGGGGCACTCGGTAGATAGGGATGCTAGGTGACAACCGGAACTCAGGTCATACTGGGTCAGGGTAGCAGTGCCGCGCTAATATTGTGTTGCGCCCCAGTGGCGGTCTGGGCATGGCAGGGTTGCCAGAGTGTCATGGCTGGCCGTGCTGATATATGTTGTAATGTGGTGGGCGTTGTCCGCAGTGGGTTCCATTGCGCGGGGTGCAGCCAATTGGGACTCGCAAAAGTGCGCCGGGCAGGGATAAAAGGCAGCTATGGCACAGATCGACTCTCTCTTCGTTACCCGTCTCTACCGCGCTGCTTTGTCCGAACACGGGCCGAACATCGACGCAGGCGAACTTGAAAACTCCTGCCTTGTCATCGCCGGTGATGATGAAGCCGGGCAGGACTGGTGCGAGGAGAACGGCTATCCCGGCTATACCTCCTATGCCTCGCTGACCGATCTGCCCTGGCGGTTCCCGATCTTCGCCGATCTGGTGAAATCGCTGGACGCCCATGTGGCGGCTTTTGCTGAGGACCTGGAACTGGATCTGGATGATCGCGCGTTGGTGCTGGAGGATCTCTGGATCAACATTCTGCCCGAGGGCGGTACACACGCCAGCCATATCCACCCGCATTCGGTAATCTCCGGCACCACATATGTGTCGATGCCCGAAGGCGCTAGCGCCCTAAAGCTGGAAGACCCGCGCCACGCGATGATGATGGCCCACCCGCCGCGCCGCAAGGACTGCCGCCAGGAGCTGAAGACATTCGTCTATCAGTCTCCCAAGGTGGGCGATGTTCTGCTCTGGGAAAGTTTCATCCGCCATGAGGTCCCGCTGAACATGGCCGAGGAAGAGCGGATTTCGGTGAGCTTCAACTATAAGTGGGAGTGAGCGCCGTCTTGGAAGTGATCTGGGGGATCATTTCAGGCGCGAACGGGCGGAGTCCATTGCTTGCTTGGGATTTGCGCAACATGAGTGCAGTGCCTGACCCTGGGCCGGCGTGAAGCGCCTCCCTGTCGGGAGGGTCGGGCGGCCCGGGCAGTCAGCCCGTTTCAGGCTGACTTTAAACGGCGTGCTGAGTTGTGCGCATAGACATGTGTGGTTCTCTGCCGCCCGTTTGGCACAAGCTGCATCTTTCCCTTGCCCCCAACCACCAACTCTCCTATATGAACCCATCACCGCGCTCAGTGATGAGTCGCGGTGATCCATTTTCTGTGCCCTGAACTCTTCGGGCGCGGGCTACATAACCCACCAGACGTAAGGGTGACCCGTCAAAAGGGGCCCTCTGGTGCCAAGGAAAAGGAACAAAGGCGATGAACGCCAATGATCTGCGCGAAAAGACCGTGGATGAACTCCGCGATCTGCTTGCATCCATGAAAAAAGAGAGCTTCAACCTGCGCTTTCAGCAGGCAACCGGTCAGCTGGAAAACACCGCTGCAGTGCGCAACGCGCGCCGTAACGCAGCCCGTGTTAAAACCATCCTGAACGAAAAAGCCGCTGCGGCAGCTGAATAAGGAGCCTCTGAGATGCCCAAACGTATCCTGCAAGGCGTTGTGACCAGCGACGCAAACGCACAAACCGTTACCGTTTCCGTCGAGCGCCGCTTTACGCATCCGGTTCTGAAGAAAACCATCCGTAAGTCCAAGAAGTATCGGGCTCACGATGAAAAGAACGCTTTCAAGGTCGGCGACACCGTACGCATCATCGAATGCGCGCCGAAATCGAAAACGAAACGCTGGGAAGTTCTGGAAGCCTAAGAGCCTCACTTGAGGCTCCTGGCGACTAGGCTTTTTAGCACAGTCGAAACCCTGGGGGATCACAGCACGCATCGCTGCCCCAAAGGTCGGGAGAAACCACATGATCCAGATGCAAACAAATCTGGATGTTGCTGACAACTCCGGCGCTCGCCGAGTTCAGTGCATCAAGGTTCTGGGTGGTTCCAAGCGTAAATACGCATCCGTTGGCGACATCATCGTCGTCTCGGTCAAGGAAGCCATCCCGCGCGGTCGCGTAAAGAAAGGTGACGTCCGTAAGGCCGTCGTCGTACGTACCGCCAAAGAAGTCCGCCGCGAAGACGGTACCGCGATCCGTTTCGATCGCAACGCTGCCGTTATCCTGAACAACAACAACGAGCCGGTCGGTACCCGTATCTTTGGCCCGGTTGTTCGTGAGCTGCGCGCGAAGAACTTCATGAAAATCATCTCGCTTGCTCCGGAGGTGCTGTAATCATGGCTGCTAAACTCCGCAAAGGCGACAAGGTCGTCGTGCTGGCCGGTAAGGACAAGGGCAAAGAAGGCACCATCGCCTCCGTTGACCCCAAAGCCGGTAAAGCCGTTGTCGACGGCGTGAACATGGCGATCCGTCACACCCGTCAGTCCCAGACTGCACAGGGCGGCCGCCTGCCCAAGGCACTGCCGATCGACCTGTCGAACCTGGCTCTGCTGGACGCAAACGGCAAAGCAACCCGCGTTGGCTTCCGCATGGAAGGCGACAAGAAAGTGCGTTTTGCCAAGACCACGGGGGACGTGATCGATGCTTGATTCCGCTAACTACACCCCGCGTCTGAAGGATCTCTACAAGGACACCATCCGTGGCGCCCTGAAAGAGGAATTCGGCTACAAGAACGAGATGATGATCCCCAAGCTGGACAAGATCGTTCTGAACATCGGCTGTGGCCGTGCTGCCGTCAAAGACAGCAAGAAAGCCAAGTCGGCCCAGGCTGACCTGACCGCAATCGCGGGCCAGAAAGCTCTGACCACCGTGGCCAAGAACTCCATCGCCGGCTTCCGCGTTCGCGAAGGCATGCCGATGGGCGCCAAGGTGACCCTGCGCGGCGAACGGATGTACGAATTCCTGGACCGCCTGATCACCATCGCAATGCCTCGTATCCGTGACTTCCGCGGCGTATCGGGTAACTCGTTCGACGGTCGTGGCAACTACGCCATGGGCCTGAAAGAGCACATGGTGTTCCCGGAAATCGATTTCGATAAGATCGATGAGCCCTGGGGCATGGACATTGTGATTGCCACCACCGCGAAAACCGACGCGGAAGCAAAGGCGCTGTTGAAAGCTTTCAACATGCCCTTCAACAGCTAAGCGCGGGAAGGAAGAGACATGGCTAAGAAAAGCATGATCGAACGCGAAAAGAAGCGCGAGCGCCTGGTGGCACAATATGCCGCAAAGCGCGCCGAGCTGAAAGAAATCGCGAATGACGAAAACCGCCCGATGGAAGAGCGTTTCAAAGCGCGTCTGAAACTGGCGAAACTGCCGCGCAACTCGTCGGCAACTCGTCTGCACAATCGCTGCCAGCTGACCGGCCGTCCTCACGCTTACTATCGTAAGCTGAAGATCAGCCGTATCGCTCTGCGGGAACTGGGCTCGAACGGCCAGATCCCCGGCATGGTGAAATCGAGCTGGTAAGGGAGAGACAGATATGAACGATCCTATCGGCGATATGCTCACCCGTATCCGTAACTCTCAGCTGCGCGGTAAATCCACCGTCCTGACCCCGGCTTCCAAGCTGCGGGCATGGGTTCTGGATGTGCTGGCGGACGAGGGCTACATCCGCGGCTATGAGAATACCACTGGTGAAAATGGCCATCCGGCTATTGAAATCAGCCTGAAATACTTCGATGGCGAACCTGTCATTCGTGAACTGAAGCGGGTCTCCAAACCCGGTCGTCGCGTTTACATGGGCGTCAATGACATCCCGTCGGTCCGTCAGGGCCTGGGCGTGTCGATTGTCTCCACCCCCAAGGGTGTGATGTCGGACGCAAACGCACGCGCAGCCAACGTCGGCGGCGAAGTGCTCTGCACCGTCTTCTAAGGAGGCTTACAGATGTCCCGTATTGGTAAAAAACCGGTCGCACTGCCCAGCGGCGTTTCCGCTTCGGTATCCGGCCAGACCGTAGAAGTGAAAGGCCCGAAAGGGACCCGCAGCTTCACCGCCACCGACGACGTCACCCTGTCCGTTGACGACAACGTTGTAATGGTCGAGCCGCGCGGCAAGTCCAAACGTGCCCGTCAGCAGTGGGGCATGTCCCGCACCATGGTCGCGAACCTCGTGACCGGCGTGACCACCGGCTTCAAAAAAGAGCTGGAGATCCAGGGTGTGGGTTACCGGGCGCAGGTTCAGGGCAACACCCTGAAACTGAACCTCGGCTACAGCCACGATGTCGACTTCGTTGCTCCGGAAGGTATCACCATTACCGCACCGAAGCAGACCGAAATCGTTGTGGAAGGTAACGACCAGCAGCAGGTGGGCGAAGTCGCGGCGAAAATCCGCGAATGGCGCCGTCCCGAGCCCTACAAAGGCAAAGGCATCCGCTACAAGGGTGAGTTTATCTTCCGCAAGGAAGGCAAGAAGAAGTAAGGACAAGCAAAATGGCAAACAGCAAACGTACCCTGTTTCTGAAGCGTCGCCTGCGCGTCCGGAACAAACTTCGCAAGGTCAACGCAGGCCGTGTACGCCTGTCCGTGCACCGCTCGAACAAGAACATCTCGGTTCAGCTGATCGACGATGTGCAGGGCAAGACCCTGGCAGCGGCCTCGACCCTGGAAAAAGATCTCGGCTTCGTTGGCAAGAACAACGTCGAAGCAGCCACCAAAGTGGGTTCGGTTATCGCCGAGCGCGCCAAGGCGGCAGGCGTCTCCGAGGCCTATTTCGATCGTGGCGGCTTCCTGTTCCACGGCAAGGTGAAGGCTCTGGCCGACGCTGCGCGTGAAGGTGGTCTGAAGATCTAAGACTTGCGGGCGGCGGTTTCGCCGCCCCGATGATCCGGGAGGGAGCCTGCATGGGGTCCCTCACCAGGATTGAGATAACCGGCGCCCCGCCTGTTGGACGCGCCAGTCAGAAAGGAATGCCTCATGGCAGAACGTGAAAACCGCCGTGGCCGTGGCCGCCGCGAAGAAGAAACACCGGAATTTGCAGATCGCCTGGTTGCGATCAACCGCGTGTCGAAAACCGTTAAAGGCGGTAAGCGCTTCGGCTTTGCCGCGCTCGTCGTCGTAGGCGATCAGAAAGGCCGCGTCGGCTTTGGCAAGGGTAAGGCGAAAGAAGTGCCCGAGGCCATCCGCAAGGCGACCGAGCAGGCCAAGCGTCAGATGATCCGTGTGCCGCTGAAAGAAGGCCGCACCCTGCACCACGACATGAACGGTCGTCACGGTGCCGGCAAGGTCGTCATGCGCACCGCTCCGGAAGGTACCGGTATCATCGCCGGTGGTCCGATGCGTGCCGTGTTCGAAATGCTGGGCGTCAAGGACGTTGTGTCCAAGTCGATCGGCTCGCAGAACCCCTACAACATGATCCGCGCAACCATCAACGGCCTGACCAAAGAGCAGAGCCCGCGTGCCGTTGCACAGCGTCGTGGCAAAAAGGTCGCCGACATCCTGCCCAAGCGGGACGAAGCACCGGCTGCCGAAGCCGCTGAAGCGTAAGGAGACGGACACATGGCTAAAACCATCGTTGTAAAGCAGATCGGTTCCCCGATCCGTCGCCCCGCCAAACAGCGTCAGACGCTGATCGGTCTGGGCCTCAACAAGATGCATAAAACCCGCGAGCTGGAAGACACCCCGGCCGTGCGTGGCATGATCAACAAGATTTCGCACATGGTCGAGATCGTCGAAGAAAAAGGCTAAGCCTTACCCGGCATAGTCTGACAAACGCCTCCGCATTGCGGGGGCGTTTTTCGTTTGAACGGTCTCTGCTGGGCTTTGCGAAAAGTGAAATGGCGCGGAGGCGTCAGATCAGTCCGCGAGATCCGGCCACAGGCTCGTGTCTAGGGCCTCAAGGAATTCAGCCAATTCAGCGGCCTGCGCACGCCAACCGCCAATGGATCTTTGGTGTACCGGCTGGCGGATCTGAGAGGCGCTCATCGTTAGGGTCGGTGCGCTGCTATCTTCCGGCGCGGCCATTTCCGGTAACCATTCAAGCCTACAATAATCTGCAAGTGCGCGGCTGCCCGCCACCGGGTCTGCAACAAGGTCTTCGTAGTCGACCGTCAGGATCTGATCCGGGAATACGGTTTGCCAGTGATGCATGAGGCGGGCATATAGGCCGACGCGCCACGCCAAGGCCGTCTGGTCGTAGGTGTAGGACAGGGCTGTCCCGGTGAAGTGCGATTTCCACATCGATAAGGCCACGTCGCGTGGGTCACGCCGTACGTGCACAATCTTGCAATGCGGATAGGCCGTTTTGAGAAACCCTATGTAGCGGTAGTTTTCCGGCATCTTGTCGACATAGGCGCGCGTATCGTCAGGGCAGGGGGGCAGCCGCGCTGCATCTTTATTGGTAAAGATACGCGCCGCCTCGGCATCAAACGGAATGTCGCTGCTCACGAAATCCTGAACCAGAAACCCGGTTGCCGCGCGTTCGCCCAACGTTTCCACATTTGGCAGGCGGCTCAGCATTGCCTCGACCAGCGAGGTGCCGGAGCGGGGTAGGCCGAGGACATAGATGGGATATGGTCCGTCGGGTTTGTCGGTCGGAGAGGGAGTGATGTCCGGAAAGCGGCTCAGGATGCGCTCAGTCTGCCGGGTGTCTTCCTCTTCGTCATAGGGCAATTGTTTTGCAAGGATACCGTTTGCACGCTCGCGCGCCTTGGCGGCGGCCTGCCGGTCGCCCATGGCATCTTCGATCCGGGACAAGGCAAACTGCAGTTCGGCAGCTTCGACCGAGCCTGAGCGGAGTTTGCCGAGCGCCTTTTTTGCGGGGCGGGCCAGGGTTTTCATCTCGTCCCTGTCGAGCAACAGCGACAATTGTTCAAACGCCTGTGTCTGCGCGGGCTGCAGGGCCAGGACAGCCCGGAATTGTTCTTTGGCCTCTTCGAACCGTCCGGCCTCGATGAATGAGGTTCCGAGCCGGAGCCGGGCACCAATGTGCTCGGGCGCGAGCTGTACGGCGCGTTCAACCATCTCGCGGCCTTCGGCGTGTCTGTTCTGGCGGGCCAGCGGGAGGCTGATATTGACGAGGGTCTCCACGTTGTTGGGATCAAGCGATAGCGCCGTTTCATAGGCCGCGATCGCCTCGGTCTCTTCGCCGAGGTTGGCAAGGATCATGCCGCGCAGATTCTGGGCAGGCGCAAATGACGGGCGCAAGGTCACCGCTTGATTGATCGCAACCTCTGCCGCGGTGAGATCGCCAAGGTGCACATGCGCCTGCGCCAGGAAAAAACAGGCGGTCGGGTCGCTTTCCCGCAGGGGTTCGACAATCTTGATAGCTTGCGCGTGGCGCCCTGCCAGAATCAGGGTCTGTGCCAGATTGTGCCGCGCGTCGATAAAGCCCGGATCAATCTTCATCGCGCGCTGAAACTGTGCGATCGCCTCGGGCAGCTTGTTCATGGCCGAAAGACAGATGCCAGCGACGTTAAACGGATGTGGATCCCGCGGAGTCGTCTTTTGCAGGCGTTTTGCAATCTTCAGGGCCGGTTTGTAGGCGCCTGAGTTGAGATAAGAGGTAGCTATACCGAGGTCCCGACTCGCAATCATTCCGAAACCGCCTTGTTAAAAAACTGTTACAATTCGCTGCCCGCTATCACGATGCGCAAGCGCGAAGTGTGAAGCAGTTCACGTAAATCGGCGGATTTCTCGGGAGATTTGCGATTATCTGCACGGATGGGGGCAAAATCCCCACTATCGCCTGTTTTATAGCCATTCCGAAAACGCATAGCGGTCAAACGCTAGTGTCGGTTGTTAGGTCATGAAATGCGACCTATCTCCCCGGTGTCACAAAACAGACATGAACGACCAGCCGGGAAGGGATCCCGGTTTTGCCGAGATCAAGGACGACGACGATGGCCTATACAACTTCCGCTACCCCGACCTATTCCTTTGGCGCCCGCATCCGCGCCGCAGTTGCGAACTTCCGCACCACTCTGGCCCGCCGGTCCGAATACCGGCGCACCTATGCGGAACTGGAAAACCTATCCAACCGCGAGCTGGCCGATATCGGCGTGCGGCGCTGCGATATCAGCAACATTGCCCGGTTGCACGCTTACGGCAACTGATCGGACACCATAGCCCGGCCTGACTTATTGCCTCCCCCGGACTGGCCGGGATCGAAAGACGCCTCTGCCCTGCGCAGGGGCGTTTTTAATTTGTCCGGCGTCGCCATGCGCGGGAAGCCTGGGGCGGACAGGGGGCTTCCGCGCCGGGAGGCAGGGCTTGATATCGCCCGGCACAGCGTCTATACGCCCCCGGTGGCAATCCAAGCCACAGAATCAACAATCAAGAAGAGCCGAGGTTGGCCCGCTTACGCTTCAGGGGTCACATCCGGCAAGGAGAAGCGATATGAAACTTCATGAACTGCGCGACAATCCCGGCGCCGCCAAGAAACGCACCCGTGTGGCCCGTGGCCCGGGTTCCGGCAAAGGTAAAATGGGTGGCCGTGGTATCAAAGGTCAGAAATCCCGTTCGGGTGTTTCGATCAATGGCTACGAAGGCGGCCAGATGCCCCTCTACCAGCGTCTGCCTAAGCGTGGCTTCACCAAGCCGAACCGCAAGACTTTCGCTGTTGTGAACCTGGGCCTGATCCAGAAGTTCATCGACGCGGGCAAGCTGGACGCGGCAACCATCACCGAAGATTCGCTGGTCGAATCGGGCCTGCTGCGCCGCAAAAAAGACGGTGTGCGGATCCTGGCCAAAGGCGATTTCTCGGCCAAATCCAACATCACCGTGACCGGCGCGTCCAAATCTGCCATCGCGGCAGTTGAAAAAGCGGGCGGCACCCTGACCGTGGCGACAGCAGCTGCTGCTGAGTAACGGCTTGTGAGCGGCGTCGATGCCGCTTACATAGGTCACAGTTTTTCCATACGCCGCCCGAGCCGGAAAACGGTTCCGGGCGGCGTTTTCGCAAAAAGAGACCCATTTCATGGTATCAGCAGCAGAACAAATGGCGGCGAACACCAGCTGGTCCGCGCTCGGCAAGGCCAAGGATCTGCGCAACCGCATCCTGTTCACCCTCGGCCTATTGATCGTCTACCGTCTTGGCACATTCATTCCGGTCCCGGGCATTGATGCCTCGGCACTGCGCGAATTTATGGAGTCGGCGGGGCAGGGCATCGGCGGCATGGTGTCGATGTTTACCGGCGGTGCGCTTGGACGGATGGGCATTTTTGCCCTCGGGATCATGCCTTACATCTCGGCATCGATCATCGTTCAGCTGCTCACCTCCATGGTTCCGGCGCTGGAACAGCTGAAAAAAGAAGGCGATCAGGGCCGCAAGAAAATCAACCAGTACACCCGTTACGGCACCGTCGCGCTGGCAACGGCGCAGGCCTACGGTCTGGCGGTGTCGCTGGAGTCCGGCGATCTTGCGACCGACCCTGGCATGTACTTCCGGTTGGCCTGCATGATTACCCTGGTGGGCGGCACCATGTTCCTGATGTGGCTGGGCGAGCAGATCACCCAGCGGGGCATCGGTAACGGTATCTCCCTGATCATCTTTGTCGGCATTATCGCCGAGGTTCCCGCAGCCATCGCGCAGTTCTTTGCCTCCGGCCGCTCCGGTGCCATCAGCCCGGCGGTTCTGATCGGCGTGATCCTGATGGTTGTCGCGGTAATCATGTTCGTGGTCTTCATGGAGCGCGCCCTGCGCAAGATTCACATTCAATACCCCCGCCGTCAGGTGGGCATGAAGGTCTATGATGGCGGCTCGTCGCACCTGCCGGTCAAGGTGAACCCGGCGGGCGTGATCCCGGCGATCTTCGCCTCCTCGCTGCTGCTGCTGCCGACCACGATCTCTACCTTCTCGGCGGGTTCGGCCTCTGGTCCGGTGATGTCCTGGCTGCTGGCCAACTTTGGCCCCGGTCAGCCGCTGTACCTCTTGTTCTTCGTGTCGATGATCGTGTTCTTCGCGTATTTCTACACCTTCAACGTCTCCTTCAAACCTGATGAAGTGGCGACGAACCTGAAGAACCAGAACGGTTTTGTCCCTGGCATCCGTCCCGGCAAGAAAACCGCTGAGTACATCGAATACGTTGTGAACCGCGTTCTGGTTCTGGGCTCGGCCTATCTGGCGGCTGTCTGCCTGCTGCCAGAAATCCTGCGCGGTCAGTTCGCCATTCCGGTCTACTTTGGCGGCACCTCGGTTCTGATTGTTGTTTCGGTCACGATGGACACGATCCAGCAAGCGCAAAGCCATCTGCTGGCGCACCAGTACGAAGGTCTGATCGAGAAAAGCCAGCTGCGTGGCCGCAGCAAGAAACGCACAAAACGGGGGCCCGCTCGTCGATGAATATCATTCTTTTGGGCCCGCCAGGCGCGGGTAAGGGCACGCAGGCCCGTCATCTGGTCGAAACCCGGGGCATGGTACAGCTCAGCACTGGTGACATGCTGCGCGATGCGCAGGCCAGCGGCAGCGAGATGGGCAAGAAGGTGGCCGAGGTCATCGCCCGCGGTGAACTGGTCACGGACGAGATCGTCATCGGTCTGATCCGCGAGAAAATCGCCGAAGGCGCCGAGGGAGGCTTCATCTTTGACGGCTTCCCGCGCACGCTGGGGCAGGCAGATGCACTGACCGACCTGCTGGCCGAAATGGGGCAGAGCCTGGATGCCGTCGTTGAAATGGCGGTCGATGACGCTGCGCTGGTGGCACGTATCACCGGCCGGTCGACCTGCGGCGATTGCGGTGAAGTCTACCATGATGAAACCAAACCCTGGCCGGCCGATGGCAAATGCGCCAACTGCGGCAGCAGCAACATCAAGCGGCGCGCGGACGACAATGAGGAAAGCCTCAAGACCCGTCTGATGGAATACTACAAGAAAACCTCGCCGCTGATCGGCTACTATTATGCCAAGGGCAAGCTGAACAAGATCGACGGTCTGGCATCCATCGACGAGGTTCAGGCCTCTATCGCCAAGGTCCTCGGCTGATCTGAAATGTCAGCACAGAATGAAAAAAGAGCCGGGCATGTCCCGGCTCTTTTCGTTTTGGAAAGGCGAAAAGGGGAGGGTGGGCGGATCTTGTAAAAGGACCTTGCCAATGACGACTCCCACCTGTTCCGTGATCACCGCCGCGGCTGTTCTCTGTTTGGCGACGACGGCCCCCGGATTTGCCGAACGTTATTTCGTCAATGATCCCTCCGCCTGCCCGACAAACGCGGAGGAGCAGGACCGGTTGATGGATTTTGCCAATGACGGTGGGCTGATCCTGGAGGAGGACGGCTTCAGCTCAATGGAGTATTTCTGCAGTTTCGAGCCGGATCTGCAGTATCATTGGGACGGCTATCAGGTTACGACCCATGTGGGGCATTGCCAGACGCCCGGGCCGGTTTTCATGCCAACCTTGTTTACCTTCGTGATGAGTGAAGAAGCCCCGGGGGAGATCGCACTGTTCGACAGCAACGAATACACGACGCGGTTTTATTCCTGCACCGATTGACGTCGTCCGGGCAGGATGCAGGCGATGTGGGAGGATGTTGCCCCTGGGCCCATAAACTTTGACGTTTCCGCCGGGCGCCGGGTTGACGACATGCGGAATTCTCAATAGGGAAGCCCATCCCTCTTGGGAATCAATCCAGGCGGCCCGATTCCGTGCCGCGTGAGTACCTCGATACATTATCTGATGAAAAGCCTCTCGGGGCGTCATCAGGTGTTGTGAAAAAAGGTTCTGGAGTTACGGAACCGCAACGAAAAGGAAAGTGACACGTGGCACGTATTGCCGGCGTAAACATCCCGACTGCCAAACGGGTCCCCATCGCCCTCACCTATATCACCGGAATCGGCAACACTTCGGCGAAAGCCATCTGTGAAGCCGTTGGCATCGACGCAACCCGTCGCGTCAACGAGCTGTCCGACTCCGAAGTTCTGGCCATCCGTGAGCACATCGACGCAAACTACACCGTTGAAGGTGACCTGCGTCGTGAAGTGACCATGAACATCAAGCGTCTGATGGACCTGGGTAGCTACCGTGGCCTGCGCCACCGTCGTAACCTGCCCGTTCGCGGTCAGCGGACCCACACCAACGCTCGCACCCGCAAAGGCCCCGCAAAGGCCATCGCTGGTAAGAAGAAGTAAGGGAGGGTTTGATCAATGGCACGCGATAAATCCCGCACGAAGCGTAAAGAGCGCAAGAACATCGCCACCGGCGTTGCACATGTGAACTCTTCGTTCAACAACACCAAAATCCTGATCTCTGACGTTCAGGGTAACGCGATTTCCTGGTCCTCCGCTGGCACCATGGGTTTCAAGGGCTCCCGTAAGTCCACGCCCTATGCGGCGCAGATGGCTGCAGAAGATGCAGGCAAAAAAGCTCAGGATCACGGTGTTAAAACCCTCGAAGTCGAAGTTCAGGGCCCCGGTTCGGGTCGTGAATCCGCACTGCGCGCCCTGGCCGCAATCGGGTTCAACATCACCTCGATCCGTGACGTGACCCCGATCGCGCACAACGGCTGCCGCCCGCCAAAGCGCCGCCGCGTCTAATTATTTACGACTTTCGCTGGGGCCCCGCTTGATTTGTCGGGCCCCAGTACGTCATTTTAAACCTCGGGCGTCTGCACCTTCGGACATGGGGTACGGACAGGAATGGAGGGACTGCATGATCCATAAAAACTGGGCAGAGCTGATCAAGCCGACACAGCTTGACGTGAAGCCGGGCAATGACCCCGCACGGCAGGCAACCATCGTTGCAGAGCCGCTTGAGCGTGGTTTTGGTCTGACACTGGGCAACGCACTGCGCCGCGTCCTGATGAGCTCGCTGCAAGGCGCAGCCATCACCAGCGTTCAGATCGACAATGTTCTGCACGAATTCTCCAGCGTCGCTGGCGTTCGCGAAGATGTCACCGACATCATCCTGAACCTCAAAGGTGTGTCGCTGCGCATGGAAGTCGAAGGCCCCAAGCGCCTGTCGATCAATGCCAAAGGCCCCGCAGTTGTCACCGCTGGTGATATCTCGGAAAGCGCCGGTATCGAAGTTCTGAACCGTGACCACGTGATCTGCCACCTCGATGATGGTGCGGATCTGTTCATGGAACTGACCGTCAACACCGGCAAAGGCTACGTTTCGGCAGAGAAGAACAAACCGGAAGACGCACCCATCGGTCTGATCCCGATCGATGCGATCTACTCGCCGGTGAAAAAGGTCTCCTACGACGTTCAGCCGACCCGTGAAGGTCAGGTTCTGGACTATGACAAGCTGACCATGAAGGTTGAAACCGATGGTTCCGTGACGCCGGACGACGCCGTGGCTTATGCTGCGCGCATCCTGCAGGACCAGCTGTCGATTTTCGTCAACTTCGACGAGCCGGAATCGGCTGGCCGCCAGGACGAGGACGATGGTCTCGAGTTCAACCCGCTTCTGCTGAAGAAAGTGGACGAGCTGGAACTGTCGGTGCGTTCGGCAAACTGCCTGAAGAACGACAACATCGTTTACATCGGCGATCTGATCCAGAAGACCGAAGCAGAGATGCTGCGCACGCCGAACTTCGGCCGCAAGTCGCTGAACGAGATCAAAGAAGTGCTGTCGGGCATGGGCCTGCACCTTGGCATGGATGTCGAGGACTGGCCGCCGGACAACATCGAAGATCTGGCCAAGAAATTCGAAGATTCGTTCTGAGAATAAGGGGAGGGCGCAAGTCCTCCCCAACTACAAATGCCCACGCTGGTGGGGACAATCAGGGCAAACCCGCCCCAAGGAGAGCAGCTGACACGCATCGGCTGACAGACAAAGCAAAACCTTTAGAAGGAACTAGAAAATGCGTCACGCACGTGGATATCGCCGCCTGAACCGCACCCATGAGCACCGCAAGGCTCTGTTTGCAAACATGGCTGGCTCGCTCATCGAGCATGAGCAGATCAAAACCACTCTGCCCAAGGCAAAAGAACTGCGTCCGATCGTTGAAAAACTGATCACGCTGGCGAAAAAAGGCGACCTGCACTCCCGCCGGAACGCCGCCTCGCGTCTGAAGGAAGACCAGTATGTGTCGAAACTGTTCGACGTTCTGGGCCCGCGCTACAAGGATCGTCAGGGCGGTTACGTCCGTATCCTGAAAGCCGGCTTCCGTTATGGCGACATGGCGCCGATGGCGATCATCGAATTCGTTGACCGCGACGTAAATGCCAAGGGCGCTGCCGACAAGGCGCGCGTTGCCGAAGCCGAAGCGGCTGCCGACGACGAATAATAAATTACAGGCCACAACGGTCTGTCATTCTGGCCCCTGCAGCTGTGCCTGCAGGGGCTTTTTCATTTCTGTCCTCACGTGCCGGTCCGGCAGGGGACCGCGACTGGCGCCGTTGCTGCGCTTGCATTCCGCTGCCAGCCTCCGCATATCCTGTTCTGACCGAGGAATGGAGGCGATATGATCCGCGCTGTTTTGACCGCTCTGATGCTGGCTCTTGCTTTGGGGACGCAGGCCCCCGCCGAAACGCGGGTGCCGCAGTCGCAGGCTGAGATTTCACTTGGGTTTGCGCCGCTTGTGAAACAGGCGGCCCCCGCAGTGGTCAATATCTACGCCAAGATCGTGACCGAGGCGCCGCAGGCATCGCCTTTTGCGGGCGATCCCTTCTTTGACGATTTCTTCCGCAGTTTTTCCAACCCGCGCCCCCGGGTGCAGAACTCATTGGGGTCGGGGGTGATCCTTGCCGAGGATGGCATCGTTGTGTCGAATTACCACGTGGTTGGAATGGCGACGGAAATCCGCGTCGTGACCACTGACCGGCACGAATATGACGCCCGCGTGGTCCTCGCAGATCAGGCCAGCGATCTGGCGATCCTGCGGCTTGAAGATGCAGAGGGCCTGCCGTTCCTCAATCTGCGCAACAGCGATCAGGTTGAGGTCGGCGAATTGGCTCTGGCCATCGGCAATCCCTTTGGTGTGGGGCAGACGGTCAGTAGCGGTATCATTTCGGGGCTGGCGCGCACGGGCACCGGCACCGGAGAAGGTTTTGGCTATTACATCCAGACCGACGCGCCGATCAATCCCGGCAACTCTGGTGGGGCGCTGATCGACGTGAATGGCGAGCTCATCGGGATCAACACACGGATCCTTAGCCGTTCGGGCGGATCCAACGGCATCGGCTTTGCCATTCCGGCCAATCTGGTGCGGGAGTTCCTGCATCAGGCCCGCGCGGGCGCGGAAAGCTTTCAGCGCCCCTGGGCAGGGATGACCGGGCAACCGGTGGATGCGGATCTGGCGGCCTCGCTGGGGATGTCACGCCCTGAAGGCATGCTAATCTCCGAACTCCACCCCGAAAGCCCCTTTGCCAAGGCCGGGTTTGAGGTTGGTGACGTGGTGATCGAGGTGGACGGCGAGCCGGTAAATTCACCCTCCGAGATGGTGTTCCGCATGACCATTGCCGGTCTGGGCGGCAGCTCGGACGTGGCGCGCTGGCGCGGCGGTGAGAAAAAAGTGGTGCGGGTCGAGATGTACAGCGCCCCGGACAATCCTGCGGCCGACCCAGTGCAACTGGGCGAACGCAGCCCACTGCCCGGGCTGACGGTGGCGCGCATTAACCCGCGGCTCATCGTGGATTTGCAATTGCCGTTGACGGCCGAAGGTGTGGTGATCGCCGATCCGGGGCCTTATGGCGCACGGGCAGGGCTGCAGCGGGGCGATGTCTTGCTCGGGATCAATGGCGAGGCTGTCACGGCGCCGCAGGATGTGGTCGATCTGATGGGCCGCACGCAGGGCTGGCTGGTTATCGACCTGTTGCGGCGCGGGCAGCGCGTCAGCCTGCGTTTCCGGCTCTGATCCATGGCAGATCTTTTTGACAGCGACGCGCCACAGCCCACGGGCGGCGAAGAACCGAACAGGCCGCTGGCGGACCGTCTGCGCCCGCGCTCCCTGTCCGAGGTGATCGGCCAGCAGCAGGTGCTGGGACCGGAGGCACCACTGGGTGTCATGCTGGCATCGGGATCACTGTCCTCTTTGGTGTTCTGGGGGCCGCCGGGGGTGGGGAAAACCACCATCGCGCGGCTTCTTGCTCAGGAAACCGATCTACATTTCGTGCAGATCTCGGCCATCTTCACTGGCGTACCGGATCTGAAGAAGGTGTTCGAGGCGGCCAAGCACAGGCGCGCCAATGGACAGGGCACGCTGCTGTTCGTTGATGAGATCCACCGTTTCAACAAGGCGCAGCAGGACGGGTTCCTGCCGCATATGGAGGATGGCACCATCCTTCTGGTCGGGGCCACCACCGAAAACCCGAGTTTTGAGCTGAATGCCGCTCTGTTGTCGCGCTCGCAGGTGCTGGTGCTGGAACGCCTGCCGCTGGCGGATCTGGAACTGCTGACCCAGCGCGCCGAGAAGGAACTCGGCCGGGCGCTGCCGCTGACCGGCGATGCGCGCGACGCGCTGCAGGAAATGGCGGATGGCGATGGGCGTGCGCTGCTCAATCTGATCGAACAGGTCTCTGCCTGGCGGGTTGAGGCGCCTCTCGGGCGAGAGGCGCTGGCGACCCGGCTGATGCGGCGGGCGGCGAAATACGACAAATCTGGCGAGGAGCATTACAACCTGATCTCGGCGCTGCACAAATCCGTGCGCGGCTCGGATCCCGATGCGGCGCTTTACTGGTATGCGCGCATGCTGGAGGGTGGCGAGGATCCACGTTTTCTGGCCCGGCGGCTGACCCGGATGGCGGTCGAGGATATCGCGCTGGCGGACCCGCAGGCACAGGCGGTCTGTCTGCAAGCCTGGGAGACCTACGAACGGCTCGGTAGCCCGGAAGGGGAGCTGGCGCTGGCGCAGGCGGTGATCTACCTCGCACTCGCGCCAAAGACCAACGCAGGCTACATGGCCTACAAGGCCGCCCGGCGTCTGGCCAAGGAAACGGGCAGCACGCCGCCACCGAAACATATCATGAATGCCCCGACCAAGCTGATGACCGAACAGGGCTATGGCGCGGGCTACCAGTATGATCATGATGCCGAGGATGGCTTTTCCGGGCAGAACTATTTCCCCGAAGGCGTCAAACGTCCGGTTCTCTATCAGCCCGTCGAGCGCGGGTTTGAACGGGAATTGAAACGGCGGACCGAGTTCTTTGCCAAGCTGCGGCTACAGCGGAACAGTTGACCGGGTGACGGGCGGATCAGGTCAGGCGGTGACCTCGACCCAGGTGCCCATGCCCGCCGCGTGATGCGACAGCATATGGCAATGCAGCAGCCATTTGCCGGGGTTGTGGGCGTTGAATGCGACGGTCCGTGTCTCCCCGCGCAGCATCAACAGCGTATCGCGCAGGGGGCCAAGCCCGCCGTCCGGCAGGACTTCGGCAAAATGCATTCCGTGCAGGTGCATCGCATGGGGAAAGGCAGTGTCGTTGACCATGGTGAGTTTGACCGTCTCGCCAATGGACGCGCGCACAAGCGGGGCGTTCGGTCGCCCGACCACGCCATTCAGCGCCCAGAATTGACCCGCCTGCGCTAGCGAGCGCATGCCTTGCGTCTCTCCCTGCCACTCAGCGGCCCGCATGCCGCCCATGGCGCCGCCCTCCATGCGCAGGGTCGCACTGCGCGCATTGCCGAGGGTGATCGCATGGTCCGGGTTGGGTGGGAGCGGTGCGGGCATGTTGCGGGTGCTCTTGGTTCCGGCAGAGACCGGAAAGCTCGCCTGCGCGTAACCGCCATCGCGTTCGAACTGCACCAGAAAGGCATCCTCGCCCGCGTCGGCCGTCACATCGACGATCAGGTCGATCCGCTGCGCGGGTGCCAGCAGCAGTTGGTCGGGGATATCTTCCGGCGCTGTCAGAGGCATGCCGTCATAAGCCATGATCCAACCTGTCAGCCCCTGCAGCCCAAGGGCAAAGATCCGGGCATTGGCGCTGTTGATCAGCCGCAGGCGCAGCCGGTCGCCCTGCTGCACGGGGTAGCGCGCCTCGATCTGGCCGTTGGTCAGCATCACATTGCCCATGCGCCCGGCGTGGGACATGTCGTGGGGGTGGTCGAACACCGGGTCCACCGCCGCATCCTGCATGAGGCGGATGTCATCCAGCATTAGAACAAGATCCTGATCCACATCGGGGGCGTCGTGTTCGGCCACGATCAGTGGGCCCTGAATGCCGCGCTCCACCTGTTCGACCGACTGGGCGTGGGAATGGTACCAATAGGTCCCGGCATCCGGCAGGGCGAAATCATAGGTAAACTCTGCGCCCGGCGCGATGGGGTCCTGCGTCAGCCCCGGTACGCCGTCCATGGCGTTTTCGATGCGGATGCCGTGCCAGTGCATCGAGGTTTCTTGTGGCAGCCCGTTGTTGACCTGAACCTTTAGCCGGTCCCCTTGCCGGGCCTGCAGGGCCGGTCCCGGCATGCTGCTGTTCACCCCCCAAAGATCTGTCTTGCCATATTGCGCGGGCGCGATCTGCTGCTGCAGGGGCGCCAGCACAAGCTGAACCGGCGCCGCGGCCCAGCCACTGCGGGGCAAAAGCGGCAGCGCGGCAAGGCTGGCGAGAAAGGAACGGCGAGATGGCATAAGGGTCTCCTCCCAGTGGATGGCTGACAAACTAAGGGGGCCTGCAGGTCTGACAAGACATCCACCCACTGGAAGGTTGGCATGAATTTTGCGTTTGGCCGCCTTGCGCGTTGAAAACTTGACATCCGTGGCCCGCCGCGCGACAGACCGCGCATGTATCTCACCGTTCTATATGTCGCCCTTGGCGGCGCCCTTGGGGCCGCCTGCCGCTATCTGACCGGGCTTGGCGTGGTCCGACTGTTCGGCCATGGCGATTTTCCCTTGGCCATCATCACGGTCAACGTGATCGGCTCCTTCATCATGGGGGTCTTTGCTGTCACCGCCGCGCACAAAGGGCTGACCCATCTCAGCCCTTTTGTGATGACTGGCATGCTGGGTGGCTTCACGACCTTCTCGGCCTTCTCGCTTGAGACGGCGAATATGATCGAACGGGGTGCAATGGGGCAGGCGGCTCTCTATATTGTGCTGTCTGTGGGACTGTCTGTTGGCGGTCTGTTCTTGGGCCTGATGGCCGCCAGAGGAGTTTTCGCATGAGCGGCGTTCAGACAATTACCGTCACCGAAGAGGATGCGGACCAGCGCGTGGACCGCTGGCTGCGGCGCCTGTTCCCGCATGTCAGCCAGGGCCGCATCGAGAAGATGTGCCGCAAGGGTGAGCTCCGCATTGACGGTGGCCGGGTCAAGGCCAGCACCCGTGTTGAGGCCGGGCAGTCCGTGCGTGTGCCGCCGCTGCCGTCGGCCGATCATCAGCCGATCACGCCGGAAAAGCGGCGGATCTCGGATGCGGATGCCAAGATGATCCGCGATTGCGTGATCTACAAAGACGATGATGTCATCGTGCTGAACAAGCCGCACGGGCTGGCGGTGCAGGGGGGCAGCGGCACCACCAAACACGTGGATGGCCTGTCCGAGGCTCTGCGCTTTGGCTATGATGAAAAACCCCGACTGGTGCATCGGCTGGACAAGGATACCTCGGGTGTACTGGTTCTGGCGCGAACGCGGGCAGCCGCGCAGGCGCTGACCGCCGCCTTCCGCCACCGCAACACGCGCAAGATCTACTGGGCGCTGGTTGCCGGCGTTCCGACGCCATACCTGGGCGAAATCAAGGCCGGTCTTGTAAAGGCGGGCGGCCATGGTCGCAGCGGCGAAGGCGAAAAAATGATCGCGGTGCACCCTTCCGAGATCGACAGCACGCCAGGGGCCAAGCGGGCGCATACCTTTTATGCCACGCTCTACCGGATGGCGGGGCGCGCTTCCTGGGTGGCGATGGAGCCGGTCACCGGCCGCACCCATCAGCTGCGCGCGCATATGGCCGAGATCGGCCATCCGATTGTCGGCGATGGCAAATACGGTGGCTCGGGTCAGGAAAACCTGGGCGACGGTTGGGGCGCACAACTGGGTGGCATCATCAGCAAGAAGCTGCATTTGCATTGCCGCCGGATGGCGTTTGAGCACCCGGTGACGAAAAAGCAGATCTCGGTCACCGCGCCGTTGCCCGAGCATATGAAAGACAGCTGGGATACCTTTGGCTGGACCGAGGATCTGGCGGCGGAGGATCCGTTCGAGGGCCTCCTATGAGTGCCCCGCTGCGGCTGGTACTGTTCGATGTGGATGGCACCCTTGCCGACAGTCAGGCAGCCATCACCAGCGCGATGAGCGCGGCCTTTGCGACGGTGGATCTGCCCGCACCTTCGCGCGATGCGGTCCTGTCGATTGTCGGGCTGTCGCTGCCGCAGGCCATGGCACAGCTGGCGCCCGAGGCTGGCGCGACGGCGCAGGCTGCGTTGGTGGATGGCTACAAGCAGGCTTATATGTCGGCGCGTCAGGCTGCAGGGGCGGGGCACTCGCCGCTGTTTCCGGGCGCACGGGAGGCTTTGGACGCCCTGCACGCGGTGCCCGAATACCTTTTGGGTGTCGCGACCGGGAAATCACAGCGGGGCCTCGATGCGCTGATCGCGGCGCATGATCTGGACTGTTTCGTGACCCGACAGGTGGCCGATCACCACCCGTCCAAACCGCATCCCTCGATGGTGCTGACGGCGCTCGCTGAAACCGGAGTGGACGCACGCCATGCGGTGATGATCGGCGATACCAGCTTTGATATGGATATGGGCCGCGCGGCCGGGGTCACCACCATCGCTGTGGACTGGGGTTATCACCCGGCAGAGCGGCTGCAGGCAGACCATATGATCGGCAGTTTTACCGAGTTGGAACCGCTGCTAGAGAAGATCTGGAAGGCATAAGACAATGAGCGAATGGGCACCGAAACGATTCTGGAAAGCCACGGCAGTCGCCGAAACGGATGACGGCTATACCGTCGAACTGGACGGGCGCCGGGTTAAAACCCCGGCAAAGGCTCTGCTTGAAGTCCCCTCGCAGCAGATGGCCGAAGCCATCGCGGCGGAGTGGGACGCGCAGACCGAATCGGTCAATCCTGCCACCATGCCTTTTACCCGCTCGGCCAATGCTGCCATCGACAAGGTGACCCATCAGCACGCCGAAGTGGCCGATATGCTGGCTGAATATGGCGATTCCGATTTGCTGTGCTACCGGGCCGATAGCCCGAAGGAACTGGTCGCCCGTCAGGCCGAGGAATGGGATCCGGCGCTCGACTGGGCGCATCAGACCCTGGGCGCACGCTTGCATCCGCGCAGCGGTGTTCTTCATCAGCCGCAGGATGCGGCCACTATTGCTGACCTGCGCGCCCGGGTGCATGGGATGACCCCATTTCAGCTCGCCGGGTTTCACGATCTCGTGGGGATGTCGGGGTCTCTGATCCTGGGATTTGCCGCGGCTATGGACTGGCGCGACGCCGAGGAGATCTGGCAGTTGTCCCGGCTGGATGAACGCTGGCAGGAAGAGCAGTGGGGCGTCGATGAAGAGGCGCAAACCACAGCAGAACTGAAGCGTGATTCTTTTTTGCACGCTAAACGGTTCTACGATTTCTCGGGTTGAGACAGCCGCCGGGATAGGACGTGAGACAGGAAATATCACAGCGGGACGGTTGAGCGAAAAATTTTAACAATCGCCCCCCTGTTCGCTATGCGTCCATCGAATTTGGTGATCCAACCCTTGACGTTTGTTTATGAATCCGCCCAAACTTCCCTGTGATTTAGGTGTTTTCCCTAGATCCCGTCGTTCCGGTATGGCTAACGGCGGAAAAAAACCACCAGTACAGGTGGAACATCAGGAAGAGGTAAAAATGAACAAATCCGTATTTTTGGGCGCGCTGACCGTGGCCGGGATTGCAGCTGGTGCAGCTGCTGCCGGTACGCTGGACGATGTGAAAGCCCGCGGCAAACTGAACTGCGGCGTCACCACCGGTCTGGTCGGTTTTGCTGCTCCGAATGCGAATGGGGAATGGGAAGGTTTTGACGTCGCCGTCTGCCGCGCTGTTGCTGCGGCCACTCTGGGCGACTCGACCGCTGTTGAATTCGTGCCGACCACCGGCAAAACCCGCTTCACGGCTCTGGCCTCGGGTGAAATCGACATGCTGGCGCGTAACACCACCTGGACCTTTTCGCGCGACGTTGATCTGAAGTTCGAATTCACCGGCGTGAACTACTACGACGGCCAAGGCTTCATGGTTCCCAAGGACCTGGGTGTTTCCTCGGCGAAGGAACTGGACGGCGCAACCGTCTGCATCCAGACCGGTACAACCACCGAGCTGAACCTGGCGGACTTCTTCCGCTCGAACAACATCAGCTACGAGCCGGTTCCGATCGAAACCAATGCCGAAGCACAACAGCAGTATCTGGCTGGCGCCTGTGACGTTTACACCACCGACGCATCCGGCCTGGCCGCGACCCGCGCAACCTTTGACGATCCGGCAGGCCACGTGCTGCTGCCCGAGATCATCTCCAAAGAGCCGCTCGGTCCGCTTGTCCGCCACGGCGACAACGAATGGGGCGACGTGGTCCGCTGGACCCTCAACGCTCTGATCACCGCCGAAGAGCTGGGCGTGACCTCGGCCAACCTGGCTGAAATGTCCGCAGGCACCAACAACCCCGAAATCAACCGTCTGCTGGGCACCGAAGGTACCCTGGGCGAGATGCTGGGTCTGTCGGCTGACTGGGCTAAAAACGCAATCGCCGCTGGCGGTAACTATGGCGAAATCTTCGCCAAGAACATCGGTGAGGACACCCCGATCGGTCTGGCCCGTGGTCTGAACGCACAGTGGACCGAAGGTGGTCTGCTGTACTCGCCGCCGTTCCGGTAAGCATAAAACGAAAAGGGCGCAGGATATCCTGCGCCCTTTTCCTATCTGAAAAAAAATGAGCTTCGGATTTCTGCGGAGCAGGGGAAAACCCTGCCGGGACACAGATCTGTAGCCTCGGGGATCTCTTTACATGTCAACTCTCTCTGACCCTCCACAGGACGGGTTCCGGCTGTCTATGTTGATCAACGATACCCGCTATCGTTCATTGACCTTTCAGGCGATTGCCGCGCTCCTGCTTGCACTTTCGATCTGGTATCTGGGGAATAACCTGATCCAGAACCTGCGCGCCGCGGGCCTCAACATCTCTTATGACTTTCTGGGCAATCCCGCCGGCTATGATATCAACCAGCGGCTTGTCGAATATGACAACCAGGACAGCCACGGGCGTGCCGCCCTTGTGGGCGTTCTGAATACGCTTCTGGTTGCTTTCCTTGCCTGCGTGACGGCGACGATTTTCGGCGTGATCGCCGGCGTTCTGCGTCTGTCCAACAACTGGCTCGTCTCCAAGCTGATGGCGGTCTACGTCGAGATCTTCCGCAACATTCCGGTTCTGATCTGGATCATCATCATCTTTACGATCATGACCGCCGTATTGCCGGGACCGCGGGCCTTCCGCGGTGACAATCCGGATTCGACGATGCTACTGGAACTCTTCGCCTTCACCAACCGGGGTGTCTACATTCCGATGCCGTGGTTCGAGAGCGGTCTGTTTGCTTCCACCGCCCTCAATTGGGTTCTGGTGCTGGCGGTTCTGATCGGCTCGCTGTTCGTCACCCGCCGGATCGAGACCTGGGCGACCGCGAAACAGGAAGCCACCGGCGTGCGCCCCAAGACGCTGCTGATGGTGCTGGGCGTCTGGCTGGTGCCATTCATCCTGCTGATGCTCATCATGGGGCTGACCTGGGAAGTTCCCGCACTCAAAGGGTTCAACTTCCAGGGCGGTATCAAGATCGGCGGTCCGCTGATCGCACTGTGGTTCGCACTTTCGATCTACACCGGTGCCTTTATCGCCGAGAACGTGCGGGCAGGGATCCAGGCGATCTCCAAGGGCCAGACCGAAGCGGCGGCCGCGCTGGGACTGCGGCCCGGACGCATCATGAACCTGGTGATTCTGCCTCAGGCGCTGCGGGTGATCATTCCGCCGCTGATTTCGCAGTATCTCAACATCACCAAGAACTCCTCGCTGGCGATCGCCGTGGGCTATGCGGATATCACCGCGACCCTGGGCGGCATTACCCTCAACCAGACCGGACGCGCGATCGAATGCGTGCTCCTGTTGATGCTGTTCTATCTCACGGCATCACTGGTCATCTCGATGGTGATGAACATCTACAACGCCTCCGTGAAGCTGAAGGAGCGCTAAGCCATGAGTGACAAGACAACCCATCAGATTGCCTTTGTCGCCGAAGGCACCATTCCGCCCTCACCGCCGCCTGCCAGCCAGGCTGGCGTGGTCAGGTGGCTGCGGGAAAACCTGTTCTCCAGCATTCCCAACGGGATCCTGACCCTTGTGGCGCTGACCCTGATCTACATGATCCTGCAGAACACCGTGCCCTGGCTGGTGAATGGCGTGTGGACGACCAACTCGCTGAATGAGTGCCGCGAGGTTCTGGATGGCAAGGTCGGGGCCTGTTTCTCGGTTCTGACCGAACGCTGGCACCAGCTTCTTTACGGGTTCAAATACCCGGCAGAGTTCTACTGGCGCCCGAACCTGGCGCTGGTTCTGCTGCTGGTGGCGATTGCGCCAGTGCTGTTCTTCGATTTACCCCGCAAGATGCTGATCTTCACCGCGCTCTATCCCTTTATTGCCTTCTGGCTGATCTGGGGTGGCACAATCATGGCGCCGATCCTGGCCCTTCTGGGGTTCATTGTTGGCGGCGTGGTGTTCCAGATCTATGGACGGGGTTCCTTCGCCGCGGGCTTCTTTGGTGGCATTGCTGCAGCCCTGATCATCTGGTGGCTGGGCAGCTTGCTGATCCCCGAAGGGGCGTCGGACAATGCGATGCTGCCAGCGGTGCCTTCGCGTGATCTGGGTGGCTTCATGCTGAACCTGATGCTGGGTGTGACCTGTGTGTCGCTGTCCCTGCCGCTGGGCATTGCCCTGGCGCTGGGCCGTCAGTCTGACATGCCGCTGATCAAATGGATCTGCGTGGTCTTCATCGAGTTCGTGCGCGGTGTGCCGCTGATCACGCTGCTGTTCGTGGCGTCGGTGATGCTGGCCTATTTCTTCCCGCCTGATGCCACTGTGGACCTGTTCCTGCGTGTGGTCATCATGATCACTATGTTCTCCGCGGCCTACATCGCCGAGGTGATCCGTGGTGGTCTCGCGGCCCTGCCCAAAGGGCAGTATGAGGCTGCGGATTCGCTGGGGCTTGATTACCCGCAGGCGATGCGTCTGATCATCCTGCCGCAGGCGCTGAAGATCTCGATCCCGGGCATCGTCAACGTGGCCGTGGGTCTGTTCAAGGATACCACGCTGGTGTCGGTCATCTCGATGTTCGACCTGGTGGGTATGATCCGCGGACCGATCCTCGCTTCGACCGAATGGAATGGCGTCTACTGGGAGCTTCTGGGCTTCGCTGCCGCTCTGTTCTTTGTCGTCTGCTACGGCATCTCACAATACTCGCAATGGCTGGAACGCCGCCTTGCGACCGATCACCGATAAGGAGGCCAAGACATGACTGGCACTTCACAAATGCAGGTATCCGACAAAGTCGCGATCACCATTGACGGAATGAACAAGTGGTACGGCTCCTTTCACGTGCTGCGCGATATCAACCTGACGGTCTATGAGGGCGAACGGATCGTGATTTGCGGCCCGTCCGGCTCTGGTAAATCGACACTGATCCGCTGCATCAACGCGCTGGAAGAACACCAGCAGGGGGCGATCACCGTGGATGGCACGCTGCTGTCGTCGGATCTGAAGAACATCGACAAGATTCGGTCCGAGGTTGGCATGTGCTTTCAGCACTTCAACCTGTTCCCGCATCTGACCATTCTGGAAAACTGCACGCTGGCGCCGATCTGGGTTCGCAAGACGCCCAAGAAGGAAGCCGAAGAGCGGGCGATGCATTTCCTTGAAAAGGTCAAGATCCCCGATCAAGCCAACAAGTTCCCGGGCCAGCTGTCCGGTGGTCAGCAGCAGCGTGTGGCGATCGCGCGCTCCCTTTGCATGATGCCGCGCATCATGCTGTTCGATGAGCCAACCTCGGCGCTTGACCCCGAGATGATCAAAGAGGTGCTCGACACCATGATCGAACTGGCGGAAGAGGGCATGACCATGCTTTGCGTGACCCACGAGATGGGTTTTGCCCGTCAGGTGGCGAACCGGGTTATCTTCATGGATGCGGGTCAGATCGTTGAGCAGAATGAGCCGGAAGCCTTCTTCAACAACCCGCAAAGCGAACGTACCCAGCTCTTCCTGAGCCAGATCCTGGGTCACTGATCTTCCCGATCATTGCGCCAATAAGAAACCCGCCGGATATTCCGGCGGGTTTTTCTTATTGTGGGGGCTCAGGCGCCCAAAAGTTCGCGTGGCACGATGAAATCCACCACCTTGCCGCTGCCCCAGGTCAGATCGCTCCAGCGGTCGATGTCAAAGCGGGCGATCAGCGTGGCGCCGGTGGGGTAGTCGTCAAATCGCGAATGGTCTGGCGGATGGCTTACGATGGCATGGGCAAATGCGGCAATGCCCGGGTTGTGGCACAGGATCATGGTTCGCGGATGTTCGGCCTGTTTCAGAACCTCAAAGATGATCTCCGGGCTGGCGTGGAACAGTCGTTCGGTAAAGACAGCCGGGGCGAAGAGATCCATCAACTGATAGGTTTCCCGCGTGCGCTGCGAAGAGGAAGAAAGCACCTGTCCCGGCAACTGATCGATGTCCCGCAGCCAGTCGCCCAATGCCTTGGCCGAGGCGCGGCCCCGTTTGTTCAGCGGGCGGGCATGGTCGCTGGGGGCGCTGGTGTCCCAGGCGGATTTAGCGTGGCGGGTCAGAATAAGTGTGCAGGTCATGTCTTGTGAAAATAGCTCATGTGATGGGCCGATTGCACCGGGTCGCGACTGGCCCCCTGGCTAAGGGGGCAGGCAAGCCGGGCAAGGCAGCCGTTTTCAAGGCAAGGAGCGCCCTCCGGGGTGTCCAGATGGCTGTGGCAGGCGGTAACACCGTAGGGGCCACCCGCCACCAACGCCTGCACCGGACAGGTGCTGAGGCAGGGTCTGGCCACGCAGCTGTCGCAGGGGGACTGCGCCAGAGGAGGCGGTGGTAGATCGATCTCCTGCTGCAAGTGAAGCGCTCCCCGGTACGAGATCATCATGCCAACCGTATCATGGACCAGCATGTGCGACGGGGATGTGAAAGCCCGCCCCGAGGCCAGCGCCCAGTTGATGAAGGGCGTATAGGGCGGCCCGCCAAAGGGGTAGTGGGCGGTGGCTCCGGTATCTGTCGCCAAGGCGTCGATGATCCGCTCAGACCATCGGTCCAGCGGATCGGTCGCAGCATCGCTGAACTCCGGCGCGCCGGTGATGCGGGTCCAGCATTCCGGCCCCAGAAGGCCTAGGAGGACCAGCGTACCGCCCTTCAGGTCCTGAACTGGGTTATGGCGCGGGTGTAGGGCGCCAAGCACAGCAAGGTCGCGGTGTTTGGCGGCGCGCTCGATCTCCTGATAACTGGGTGCGGATGTCATAGGCTTCCCTGGGTGATGGTAGCCAAATGTAGCCTCTGGACCCGTGATCCCAAAGAAAAACCGCCCGGGGGAGGGGCGGTTTCAATACTGTCTTGATGTCACCCGTGCGGGTCAGGCCCGGATCATCGACCCGGCGCCATGATCGGTGAACAGCTCCAGCAGCACCGCATTCGGCACCCGTCCATCGACGATGGTGCAGGCCCGGACACCGTTTCGGACCGCTGACAGGGCGGTTTCCGTCTTCGGGATCATGCCGCCTGCGATGACGCCTGCCTTTGTCATTTCCTCGACATCGGCGGCCTTCAGCTCGGTAACCACTTCGCCGCTGGCGTTTTTCACGCCGGACACATCCGTCAGCAGCAGCAGGCGATCAGCGTTGAGGGATTCGGCAATCGCCCCGGCGGCGGTGTCGCCGTTGATGTTGAACGTCTCGCCATTGCGGCCCGCGCCGATCGGAGCGATGACAGGAATGATGTCATTCTCGAACAGGTGGTGCAGCACCGCCGGATTCATTTCTACCGGTGTGCCGACGAATCCCAGATCCGGGTTGGTCTCTTCGCAGGTGATCAGATCCGCATCCTTGCCTGACAGGCCAACACCCATACCGCCCTGTGCATTGATCGCCTGGACGATGCGTTTGTTGACCAGACCGGACAGGACCATCTCAACCACTTCCATCGTGGCCTTGTCGGTGACCCGCTTGCCGTTGACGAACTCGGACTTGATCTGAAGCTTGTCCAGCATTGCGTTGATCATTGGACCGCCGCCATGCACGATGACCGGGTTCACTCCGACCTGTCGCATTAGCACGATATCGCGGGCAAAGGTTTCCATGGCCTCGTCGCTGCCCATGGCGTGTCCGCCGAGCTTGATCACGACGATGGCACCGTCATAGCACTGCATATAGGGCAGGGCGCTGGACAGTGTCTCGGCGGTTGCAATCCAATCGCGGTTCATATCTTGCTTCTTCATGGCTGGGTCCCTCTGGCAAGTGGTGTTACGCGGTTCTGCGCCCTGTGCCAAGTGCGCCGTTGCAGCGCGGTGCGGGAATGATAGGGTCAGGCCGTATAGCCCTCAGACCGGAACCCACCCCATGAGCCAGAAGACCCTTTTGCTGACCGGAGCCAGCCGCGGCATTGGCCATGCCACCGTGCGGCATTTCAATGCCGAAGGCTGGCGGGTGATCACCTGTTCCCGCCACCCGTTTCCGCAGGAATGCCCCTGGGGCGGCGGAGAAGAGAATCACGTGCAACTGGACCTGTCGGACCCTTCGGACACCATTAATGCGGTTGGGGTCATTCAGGAACGTCTGAACGGGCGGCTGGATGCACTGGTCAATAATGCGGGGATTTCCCCCAAAGGGCCGGATGGCGAACGGCTGAACACGCTCGACACCGATCTGATGACATGGGGCAAGGTGTTCCACGTCAATTTCTTTGCCTCGGTGGTGCTAGCGCGGGGGCTAAAGGATGAACTGGCAGCCGCCAAGGGCTCCGTGGTCAACGTGACCTCAATCGCGGGCAGCCGGGTGCATCCATTCGCCGGGGCGGCCTATGCCACGTCAAAGGCTGCCTTGGCAGCACTGACGCGGGAGATGGCGCATGACTTCGGCCCGCTCGGCGTGCGGGTCAATGCCATCGCGCCGGGAGAAGTGGAAACGGCCATCCTGTCACCGGGGACCGAACATATCGTGGAAAAACTGCCGATGCAGCGTCTGGGCCAGCCCGAGGAAGTCGCCTCTGCGATCTACTTCCTCTGCTCTGAAGGGAGCTCATATATCTCCGGGGCGGAGATCGAAGTGAACGGCGCCCAGCATGTTTGACGGGCGCCGAATGGCTTAGTCGATGCCGGAGATGATCGAGCGCAGCGTGGCGATTCCCTCGCCCTTCTCAGAAGAGGTCATCACGATTTCAGGATAGGCCGCCGGGTGTTTGGACAGGGCGCTACGTACCTGCTCCATCACCTTATCCAGATCCTTCGCCTTGACCTTGTCGGCCTTGGTCATCACGCATTGGAAGGTCACCGCAGCGCTGTCCAGCAGCGCCATGATCTCGTCATCGACCTTCTTGATGCCGTGGCGGCTGTCGATCAGCACAAAGGCGCGGCGCAGGGTCTGACGCCCGCTGAGATAGCGTTTCAGCAGCTTCTGCCATTTCTCCACCACCGCCAGCGGCGCATTGGCATAGCCATAGCCGGGCAGGTCGACGAGGTAGAGATCGGGACCTTGGGTGAAATAGTTGATCTCTTGCGTGCGGCCCGGGGTGTTGGAGGCGCGCGCCAGCCCCTTGGTGCCGGTCAGCGCGTTGATCAGGCTCGACTTGCCCACGTTGGAGCGCCCGGCAAAGCAGACCTCGACCCGGTCGGCTTCGGGCAGGCCCGACATGGCGACCACGCCTTTCAGGAATTCGGACTGGCCAGCAAAGAGTTTGCGGCCCTTTTCGGCGGTTGCCTCGTCCGGCGCTTCGGCCAGGGAAAATTGCATTTGCATCAGAGCACCTTTACCAGATCGCCAAGGCGGATAGTTCCGCCGCGCACGACCTCTGCATAGACTGAAAAATCCTGATGGCCAAAGGCACTGTTCAGGGTCTTCAGCGTTTCGGCATCGCGTTCGCCGGTGGCCGGGTTGGCGGTTGTCGCCATGCAGCGGCGGGTGCGTTCGCGCACCGCAAAGACCGCTTCCCCGATATGCACCTCACGGCCCAGCCATTCGTTTTCCACCCAGGGCGTGCCCAGATCGAACCAGATGTTGCCGCGCCAGCGTTGTGGCGACAGCTCATGACCGATCGCCGCCTCGACCGCGCGGTGCGAGGCAAGGTTGCACAGCGACACCGAGGGGAAATCGGTGTCAGTCATGCCACGCCCCGGCACCCGAACGATACGCGCCGAGGCGGCGCGCTCTGCGGGCATCAGCGGGGCCACCCAATCAAGAAACCGGGGCAGGTCCTCTGCGGCGTCGGGATCAAAGGTCAGTTCGCCCCGGCTGGGATGGCGCAGCGTGACGTGGCCGGTGGCCTCGTCGTAGCTGGCATCAATCGCCATCAGTTGCGGCGCCTTGGCGCCACGGCTGAAATTGGAACAGGGCACCCATGCGCTGCCATCGGCGGTAGAGGCCTCATGCGCCACCGCCCAAACACGATCGCCGGGCATGGTCTGCCCGGCGGTCAGTGTTACCGTTTCCAGCGCTTCCCGGCCGTGTGATTTGACCGGGTGGCGCCAGATTTCTGTAACGGTGTCTGTCATTTGTCTTCCGTCTTGGGGGCGCGTTTCATGCTGGATTTGATATTGCCAAACACGTCCGGTTTATACCCGTGGCTGCGCATGATCAGATACTGCTGCGTAAAGGTGATGGTGTTGTTCGCAATCCAGTAAACCACCAGACCCGAAGCAAAACCGCCAAGCATGAACATGAACACCCAAGGCATCCAGGCAAAGATCATCTTTTGCGTCGGATCGGTGGGCGCCGGATTCAGTTTCTGCTGCAGCCACATGGACACACCCAGAAGGATGGGCAGGATCCCGATGAACACGGTGGCAAAGATGGTTCCGGGCTCGGGGCCAGAGAACGGCAGCAGGCCGAAGAGGTTCATCAACGAGGTCGGATCGGGCGCGCTGAGGTCCTGGAAGGGACCAAAGAAGGCCGCGTGCCGCAGTTCCAGCGTGACGAAGATCACCTTGTAGAGCGAGAAGAAGATCGGGATCTGGATCAGGATCGGCAGGCAGCCCGCAGCGGGGTTTACCTTTTCCTTCTTGTAGAGCTCCATCATTTCTTTCTGGAGCTTCTGACGGTCGTCGCCTGCGCGCTCTTTCAGCTTTTCCATCTGCGGCTGAAGTTCCTTCATCTTCGCCATCGAGGCATAGGATTTATATGCCAGCGGGAAGACCAGGATCTTGATGAAGATGGTGAGGCCAATAATGGACCAGCCCATGTTGCCGATCATCGCGTGCAGCCAGTGCAGGACGGCAAAGATCGGTTTGGTCAGGAAAAAGAACCAACCCCAGTCGATGCTGTCGAGGAAGCCTTCGATGCCGTCTTTTTGGTAGCCACGGATGGTCGCCCATTCCTTGGCGCCGGAAAACAGCATGGTGGTGACTTCGCTGCTTTCGCCATCGGCGAGGGTCGCGGTCGGCAGCACGACGTCGGTCTGGTAGATTTCGCGCCGTTCGTCGTATTTCGCGATCGAGCGGAAGCCCTGACCGGGTTCGGGAATCAGCGTGGACATCCAGTAGTGGTCGGTGAAGCCGAGCCAGCCGTTGGATTCGACCTGCTTGACCTCGGCGCGCGATCCATCACGCGGATCGGGGTCGAAATCGGCCATGTCACCATAATCGATTTCCGCCAGCTCTCCGTCGGCCATGCCGACGACGCCTTCGTGCAGGATGAAGAAGTTTTTCAGATTCGCAGGTTCGCCGTGACGCGCCAGGGTGCCATAGGGTGCCAGGGCCACGGTGGCGCCGGTGGCGTTCTGAACCGATTGGGTGACCGAGAACAGATAATCCTCATCCACTGCGACGGTACGGGTAAAGGTCAGGCCCTTGCCGTTGTCCCAGGTCAGGGTTACCGGGCTGTCCGGTGTCAGAACCTGGCCTTCGTCCGCAGACCAGACGGTATTGGCGCCCGGAACATCGTCAAAGCCAAGCCCGGTGCCCGGTGCCCAGCCATAAAGCGCGTAAAAGGCATTGTCCTCGCCCACCGGGGACAGCACCCGCACGATGTCGGAGTCCTCTGCCAACTCGACGTGGTAGTCTTTCAGCGCCAAATCATCGATCCGCCCACCCTGAAGCGAGATACTGCCCGCCAGGCGTGGGGTATCGATGGTCAGGCGCGGAGCGTCGGGGGCCTGGGCCTCTTCGCTGGGCTG
The DNA here is from genome assembly GCF_059429255.1 of Phaeobacter sp. CC-HEC084. Classification (NCBI taxonomy): domain Bacteria; kingdom Pseudomonadati; phylum Pseudomonadota; class Alphaproteobacteria; order Rhodobacterales; family Roseobacteraceae; genus Phaeobacter; species Phaeobacter sp. CC-HEC084. The sequence goes on along the minus strand of NZ_JCAIJQ010000004.1, from coordinate 17,155 downwards.
GGTGCTGACCGCGGTATCGGGCTGGGCTGCGCCGGGCGCAGCTGCCGTGTCTCCCGCAGGAGCCGTTTCATTCGCCACGGTTTCCGGAGCAGGCTCCGGTTCCGGCGGCGGGAAAAAGCTGTACCACCCAAGGATCACCAGGAAACTGAGTGCTGTTGCGAGAATGAGATTCTTGTTCTGATCGTCCATTGGGGACCGCCACCTCGTGCATGGAATGACAGGGTGTGGTTCAACAGAGGTGGACCCCAAAGGTCAAGCGGAATCCGGGAAAACAGGGGCGGCATTCCGCCCCCGGCGCCGGGAAATCCAAAAAATCAGGGGTTTTGCCGTCCAATGGCCGGTGCGTCCTGCAGTTTGGACTGATGCGCGGTGATCCAGTCCAGAGTCTGGTCAAAGGGCATCGGGCGGCCGATGCCAAAGCCCTGAACATGGTCACAGCCCAGTTGCGACAGCAGCGCGTGTTCTCCGACGGTTTCGACGCCTTCGGCCAGGGTTTCCAGGTCCAGGCGTTCGGCCATGGTCAGGATCGCAGCAATCAGTTTCTGCTGCTCCGGATCGCGGTCCGATTTCATCACGAAAGAGCGGTCGATCTTGATCCGGGAGATATTGAAGCGTCGCACCGCCGAGATCGAGGCATGGCCGGTGCCGAAATCATCCAGTTCGATCCGGCAACCCATGGCGCTGAGCGCTGCGATATTGCGGGTGACCACATCGTCAGGCTGGTCCGTCATGACGGTTTCCAGAATTTCGACCGACAGGCGGTCCGACGACAGGCCAAAGCGTTCCAGCTCCCAGCGGATATTGTCGGCAAGGCCGGGGTTGCGCAGCTCCTGGGTGGCAAAGTTCACCCCGACAGAGGGAACCTCCACACCAGCCGCGTCCCATGCCTTGATGGCGGTGAGAGAGTGGAACAGCATGACCTGGCTCAATCGCTCCATCAGCCCGGCCTCTTCCAGCGCGGGCAGGAAGGTATGAGGCGGGATCAGGCCGCGGACCGGATGCATCCAGCGGGCCAGCGCCTCAAACCCGGACACTCGTCCGGTATCCGTTGAGATCTGGGGCTGGAACCAGGGCATGATCTGACCGGTTTCCAGCGCCTCGGCAACTTCGTCGCGCAGATTACAGCGCGCTTTGGTGCGGTGATAGATATCTGCGGAATAGACCCGGATGCCCGAGGGGCCATTTTGCTGCGCCTCGGCCAGCGCGGTGGCTGCGGCAGCGACCCAGTCGGAAGGTTTGGTGCCCGGCGCACGGCTGCGCAGGCAGAACCCGATGGAGCAGGAGATATAAACCGATGTGCCATCAAGCGAGATCGGTTCTTCGACCGAGGCCTGCATGCGGCCGGACAACTGCACGCAGGATTCCAGGTCCAGCTGCAACACGGGCGTCAGGCAGATACCGAATTTGCTGTCGCCGATCCGTGCCACGATATCCTTGTTGCGCAGGGTGCTGGCGATGCGGTCGCCGCAACGCTGCATGATCTGATCGCCGGCTTCCTGACCGTAGCGATCCACCACGTTTTTGTAATCGTCGATTTCGATGATGTAGATCACCGAGCGCAGCCCGGTATCAGAGGTATCCTCGAACACGTCGCGCACACCCAGTTCGAACCCTTCGCGCAGCATCATGCCGGTGATGCTATCCCGGGGTGTGCCGCGATTACGTGAGCGGTCAAAGCCGCCAAGGGCCGCGAAGAGAATGGGAAGGCCGAGGGCCACCCAAAGCAGCGCAGCCTCGCCGCCAATCCAGAAGGTCGCCAGTGTCAGGGCAGGCAGAAACGCCAAGACAGGAGGCGTGAACAACGCGGGAGCGATCTTTCTCCGGATGTGCGTCAGCAGACCTGAATTGAGTTTTGGCATGAGCGGACCTTTCACCTTCTGCACAGGGGTGCATGCAAAGACTATGATCCGCTTCTGACTGCGGAGTTAACGCAATACGGGAATCTTGTCCAAATCTTCTGTTTCTGATGGGTTTTTCACGCTCAACCCTACAAAATCGAACAGTTTCGGGTCAAGAAGATGCGAAGGACGTGCATTCATAAGGGCCCGGAACATAACCTGACGGCGCCCGGGGCTGTTTGATTCCCACTGATCCAGGATCTGTTTGACCTGCTGGCGCTGCAGCCCGTCCTGGCTTCCGCACAGGTCGCAGGGGATGATCGGGTAGTTCATCGCCTTGGCAAATTTCTCGCAATCCGCCTCGGCCACATGGGCCAGGGGGCGGAACAGGAAGAGGTCGCCCTCTTCATTGACCAGCTTGGGCGGCATGGTGGCCAGTCGCCCGCCATGAAACAGGTTCATGAAGAACGTCTCAAGGATGTCATCGCGGTGATGCCCCAGCACAACCGCGGAGCAGCCTTCCTCGCGCGCGATCCTATAAAGGTTACCCCGGCGCAGGCGGGAGCAGAGGGCGCAATAGGTTCGCCCCTGTGGCACCTTGTCGACGACGATACTGTAGGTGTCCTGATATTCGATGCGGTGCGGAACGCCCATCTTTTCAAGGAATTCCGGCAGAACCGTTGCCGGAAAACCGGGCTGACCCTGATCCAGATTGCAGGCCAGAAGGTCCACCGGCAACAGCCCACGCCATTTCAGTTCATATAGAACCGCAAGCAGGGTGTAGCTGTCCTTGCCGCCGGACAGGCAGACCAGCCAGCGCGGCGTGGTGCCGTCCGTGCGTCGTTCCACCATGCCGTATTGATCAATCGCTTCGCGGGCATAGCGGACTATGCGTTTGCGCAGCTTCTTGAATTCGGTGGTGGAGGGCGCACCGGCAAAGAGCGGATGGATTTCGTCCAGATCATCATCAAGCATGACGGCCCCGTAGCCTGTCAAAACGGCTTTGCCAAGAAAAAAGCGGGGCACAAGGTTTTGAGCCGAGAGTGCCTGTCGTGGGCGCTGGGTGGGGAATAGCAGCCCCTTAACCCTGTGACTTGCTCTTTTGTTCGGTCTCGTGCTGTGGATCGCTGCCCGGGACCGGATCGTAGCCATCTCCGCCCAAGGGATGGCAGCGGCCGATTCGCCGCAGGATCAGCCATGTTCCCTTTACCGCGCCGTGTTTTTCCAGCGATTCCAGCGCATAGGCCGAGCAGGTGGGTTGATACCGGCAGTTAAAACCGACCCAGGGACTAAAGATTAGCCGATAGGCGCGCACGGGCAGGGCAAGGATGCGGGCAAAGAAGGTCATGTTGATCAAGATAGGAAGCAGGTTGGGCCCGGGGAAGGCCCCGCAGACAGGATCAGCCGTGAATCTTCTTCAGGGCGTAGATCAGGTCGCGTTTCAGCTCTTCGAACGGGCGCTGGGCGGTTTCATTGGCGCGGCCAATGAGCACGTAATCCCAGCCGGGGCGACCGTGACTGGGCAGAATCATCCGAGCCACCTCGCGCAGTCGGCGTTTGGCCCGGTTGCGGGCAACGGCATTGCCGACCTTTTTTGAACAGGTGAAGCCAACGCGAATGCCGCCGGTATCCCGGCGGTTGCGACCCTGGACCATCATGCCCTTGCTGCCCTGACGACGCGCGCGCGCCGCCGCAAGAAACTCGCGGCGCTTGGTCAACACCTCGATCCCTTGCGGGGATTCGGCGCCGTCTGGACAAACGGAAACCGCCGAAGGCGTGTCCCGGTCGTCGGCAGAGCCGTCTTTGGGGGCCTTCGGCGGTGTCATACCGTCAACGCGGATCAAGCAGTGAGCGCGGTTTATGCGCTCAGCTCTTTCCGGCCACGTGCGCGGCGTGCGTTCAGGATCTTGCGGCCTGCCTTGGTGGCCATGCGCGCACGGAAGCCGTGGCGGCGTTTGCGAACCAGGTTCGAAGGCTGATAGGTGCGTTTCATCGCTCCGGTCTCCACATTGTATCTACGGGCAGGGCGCGGAATCGCCTCCCGGGGTCAAATCTCGAAGCCCGGTCATTAGAAGGGATCGGGCGGCAAGTCAAACCCATTGGCCGGTGTTTTCGCCGCTTTTCGTCCCCTCATGCAATATTTATGTCAAAATTCGGGGGGCTGCGGCGCTGTCGCGTCAGGAAAACCGGTGGGATTGTTACAGGGCGCGCATGCGGACTAGTGGATTTCTCACGAAAAATGTCCGGTGATCAAGCGCCCGTGAACTGCTATGCGTCAGGCTCGTGCCGGGGCCATATTGATCATAGAAAAATGCACCGGAGCAGCAAAAGGCGCCGGGGCAGGCGGATCAAGGGGGGAGAACCTCCCCCGGTGGCCGTGCCCTGCCGAACAGCCAAGACATGGGTGAGAGCAAGATGACAGACCTCAAAAAGCCGGGCATCGCGCGGCACCTGCCTTTGATTATCGTGGCTGTGGTCGCGGTGATCGGAGCCGTGACGCTGAAGGATTACCTTACCTTCGACACGCTTCGGGACAATCGGGAGGCGCTGTTGCAGTTCCGTGATGAGAATCTGATCGGCCTCGCGGCGGTTTTTGCGGCCGTTTACATCGTCATGGTCGTGTTTTCGCTTCCCGGCGCCGCTGTTGCTTCGGTGACCGGCGGCTTCCTGTTCGGCCTTGCCACCGGGACCACGCTCAATGTGGTCTCGGCCACCATCGGTGCAGCAGGCATCTTTCTGGCGGCGCGCTGGGGGCTGGGCGAAACACTCTCGGCCCGGTTCGAAGCCGCCGAAGGACGTGTGCAAATGTTGAAACAGGCGCTGCGGGAAAACGAGATTGAGGTGCTCCTGCTGTTACGCCTTGTTCCGGCGGTACCGTTTTTCGTGGCCAATCTGCTGCCCGCCATGGTCGGGGTGAAGTTCGGAAACTTCCTGTGGACGACGGCGGTGGGAATCATCCCCGGCGCCATTGTCTTTACCTGGATCGGTGTTGGTGTCGGCGCCGTGTTCGACCGAGGCGAGGATCCCGACCTGTCGCTCCTGTGGGAGCCGCATGTGATCGGCCCGATTCTGGGGCTCTGTGTGCTGGCGGCCATGCCAATCATCGTCAAATCGTTGCGCCGCAAGGGTGCAGGCAAAACGCCGGAGGCATGATCATGCAGCGTATTAAATGTGATCTGCTGGTCATCGGGGCCGGGTCAGGTGGCTTGTCTGTCGCGGCCGGGGCCAGCCAGATGGGCGCCGATGTGGTCCTTCTGGAGGGGCACAAGATGGGCGGCGATTGCCTCAACTACGGCTGCGTGCCCTCAAAGGCGCTGCTGGCCAGCGCCAAGGCGGCCTATGGCGCCGCGCATTCCTCGGCCTTCGGGGTGGCAGATCAGGTGCCGCAGGCGGATTACGCGGCGGCCAAGGATCATGTTCAGGATGTGATCAACACCATTGCACCGGTCGACAGTCAGGAGCGGTTCGAAGGGTTCGGGGTGCGGGTGATCCGTGCGCTCGGGCGGTTTATTTCTCCGCGCGAGGTGGAGGCGGGCGATCACGTCATCACCGCGCGGCGGATTGTCATCGCCACGGGATCGTCGCCGCTGGTGCCGCCAATCCCCGGGCTGGATCAGGTGCCTTACGAGACCAACGAGACCCTGTTTGATCTGCGCGAGCGCCCAGATCATCTGCTGATCATCGGCGGTGGCCCCATCGGTCTTGAAATGGCGCAGGCGCATGTGCGTTTGGGCAGCAAGGTGACGGTGATCGAAGGTGACACCGCGCTGGCAAAGGATGATCCTGAGGCCGCAACCCTGGTGCTGGATCATCTGCGCGCCGAAGGCGTTGAGATTGCCGAACAGGCCCTGGCCAGTGAGATTCGCGGCGCGGCGGGGGCTATTGAAGTTGAAGCAAAGGATGGCCGCATCTTCAAAGGTACGCATCTGTTGGTGGCGGTCGGGCGCAAGACCAATACGGAGCGGCTAAACCTGGACGTAGCGGGGATCGAGACCACGCGCTCGGGGATCAAGGTCGATGACAGCCTGCGCACCACCAATCGCCGCGTTTATGCCATCGGTGACGTGGCCGGGGGGCTGCAGTTTACCCATGTGGCGGGATATCATGCCGGGGTGATCATCCGCTCTGTCTTGTTCGGGCTGCCGTCAAAGGCAAAGACCGCCCATATTCCCTGGGCCACCTATACGGACCCGGAACTGGCGCAGGTCGGCCTGACCGAAGCAGAGGCGCGGAAGAAACACGGCAGCAAGCTGGAAATCGCGCGGTTTGATTTCAGCCATAACGACCGCGCCCTTGCCGAGCGCAAGGCGAAGGGTTTCATCAAGGCGATGGTGGTCAAGGGCCGTCCGGTGGGGGTCACGATTGTCGGCCATCAGGCAGGCGAACTGATCAACCTCTGGTCGCTTGTTCTGGCCAATAATATGAAGATGAGCCAGGTCGCGGCCATGGTCTCGCCCTATCCGACGATTGGTGAGGTTAACAAACGGGTCGCGGGGGCCTATTTCTCTCCTCGTCTATTTGATAATCCCAAGGTTGAACGCGTGGTCCGGTTCGTACAGCGCTGGATCCCCTAAGCCGGAAGGGGCGAAATGCTGAATACGCTGTCGGGCAGATTTCTGGTTCTGACCACGGTCTTTGTAATGCTGGCCGAGGTGCTGATCTTCGTGCCCTCCATTTCCCGGTTTCGGCTGGATTACCTGTCGGACCGTCTGGAGCGGGCGCAGCTCGCCTCGCTGGCGCTTCTGGCGGACGACATGCTGGATTCGGAGCTGGAGAAGGAGCTTCTGGCGAATGCGGGAGTCTTCAACGTGGTCCTGCGCCGGGACGAGATGCGCCAGCTGGTGCTGTCCTCGCCGATTCCGCAGCCGATCGAAGGCACCTTTGATCTGCGCATGGCCGGGCCGTTCACGCTCATTTCCGATGCGGTGACGCGTATGGTGACGCCCGGAAACCGCATTATCCGGGTCATTGGCGCGCCGGTGCGAGATGCCGGGCTGCTGATCGAAATCACCATGGAGACCGCGCCCCTGCGGTCGGCGATGATCGATTATGGCGTTCGTATTCTGATCCTGTCGGCGGTGATCTCGGTCTTTACGGCGCTTTTGCTGTTCATGGCGGTACGGGTGTTTCTGGTGCGCCCGATCAAGGGCGTTGTGGGCTATATGCAGCGCTATGCAGCCGCGCCCGAGGATGCGCGGGGAATCATCCAGCCAAACGCAGGCGTAACTGAGCTGCGCGAAGCCGAAGAGGCGCTGATGAAGCTGCAGACCGAGCTGACCCACGCGCTGAAGCAGAAAGAACGGCTGGCGCAGCTGGGCGGAGCGGTGGCCAAGGTCAGCCACGATCTGCGCAATATCCTGACTTCAGCGCAGCTGTTCACCGACCGCATCGAAACCAGCGAGGATCCACTGGTGCGCAGGCTGGCGCCTAAGCTGGTGAATTCCATCACAAGGGCCGTTTCGCTGTGCGAAGGCACGCTGGCCTTTGGCCGTGCCGAAGAACCCGCGCCAACATTTGCTTTCGTCTCCTTGCATGAGATCGCCTGTGACGTCGCCGAAAGCGAGACACTGGCAGCCAGCGGTGGAGAGGTCGAGATCGTGGCCGCGGTCCCGGCCGGGCTGACCGTGCGGGCAGATCAGGAGCAGCTCTACCGGATCGTGATGAACCTGGTGCGCAACGCCCGCCAGGCCATTGCCGCGACCGGAAAGCCGGGGCAGGTCAAAATCACCGCCAGCGAAGAGGATGACGCCTGGACAATCCGGATCACCGATACCGGGCCGGGGCTGCCAAAAAAGGCGCAGGACAACCTGTTCACCCCGTTCCAGGGTGGCGCGCGCAAGGGGGGCAGTGGCCTTGGCCTTGCCATCGCGCAGGAATTGGCGCGGGGCCATGGCGGCGCCGTTTATATGCGTCAGACTGGCCCGGAGGGCACGGTTTTTGAGATCTGCCTGCCCAAAGGAGACGGAGCGTTTTAAGTCGCTCACGCGCCCGTGCGGGTGCGCTGAAACTAATTTCGTTTTTGGGGTTGCGCCTATCTGCGGGTCACATTAAACCCCGCCACCAGTGGACCGATAGCTCAGCTGGATAGAGTACTTGACTACGAATCAAGGGGTCGGGGGTTCGAATCCTCCTCGGTCCGCCACTACCTGAAACACTGAAAATGGTGTGGACGGCGCAGGTTAGACGAATGGTAAATCCGCATTCGTCTGGGAGCCTTAAATCCCGCAGCAGTGGACCGATAGCTCAGCTGGATAGAGTACTTGACTACGAATCAAGGGGTCGGGGGTTCGAATCCTCCTCGGTCCGCCACTGCTTCTCTTCTCCCCTTTACTTTGTTCCGGTGTGGCAGAGACGCCCTTTCGTAGTGGAGCGGGCATGCCGCATTTTCCCGTCGGCATCTATCCCGTCGAAGCGTGAGCTATTCTTTTGCACCGCGGATTTTCTGCAAGCGTTAAAGTTTAGATAGAGATTTCCGGATAGTTTGAGCTTTCAGTACACAACCAATCCAACTCATCGCGGAGCGCTGGAGTGTTTTTTAAAGGTAGGACGCGGGCAGCGCCCGAAAGATCGGAAATGGATCGCGTGCTCGTGGATATGATCGAGCGGACTCAGGCGGTTATCCAGTTCAAAGCTGACGGAACCATCATCTCTGCGAACGAGAATTTTCTTTCGTTGCTGGGATACCAGCTCGACGAGATTGTCGGCAAAAACCATGCGATGTTCGTGGATTCGAAATTTGCAGCAAGCGGGGACTATGCACAGTTCTGGACGGCGCTGCGAGCCGGGCGCAACATGTCGGATCAATATCCCCGGCTTGCCAAGGATGGGTCGGTGGTGTGGATCCAAGCGACCTATGCACCTGTGGTTGGTGCCGATGGTGTGACCGAAAAGGTCATCAAGGTTGCAACCGATGTCACAGCCCGCCGTCGTGCCCTGCAGGAGGTTGCCGCCGGACTTCAGGCGTTGAGCGAGGGGGATCTGCGTCAGCGGGTCAATGTACGCAGCTCGGAAGACACGGTGGTAATCGCCAAAGCCTTCAATCGCTCCATGGAACAGCTGGAAAAGGCCGTTAACACGGTCAAGAATGTGTCCTTCGCGGTGGAGCAGACCGCATCCGAGATCAGTCAGTCGTCCACCGATCTGTCGCATCGCACCGAAAGCCAGGCAGCCACGCTGGAGCAGACGGCGGCGGCTTTGGAACAGTTGACATCGACCGTGCGCGCTGCTGCTGAAGGCGCGCGCAAGGTCGAGGAAATTGTTGGCAACACGCAGTCTGTCGCCGTGCAGAGTGAGCGGGTTGTATCCGATGCCATTGGCGCCATGTCCGCGATCGAAAACTCATCCGAGCGGATCGCCAAGATCATCACTGTGATTGACGAGATCGCCTTCCAGACCAACCTTCTGGCGCTGAATGCGGGGGTTGAGGCCGCCCGTGCCGGAGACGCAGGGCGTGGGTTTGCTGTTGTTGCCGCAGAGGTCCGGGCGCTGGCGCAAAGGTCGGCGACGGCCGCGGGTGAAATCAAACAACTGATCGACGAGAGCAAGGACAACGTCGGCACTGGCGTCGATCTGGTCGGCCGCAGCGGCGAGGAACTGAAGCGAATCGTCGATGCGGTGGGGACGATCTCCGGTCACATTTCCGAGATCGCCACCGGCGCTTCAGAGCAGTCCACCACTCTGGTCGAGATCAGTGCCGGCGTTTCGCAGCTGGATCAGGTGACCCAGCAGAACGCGGCCATGGTGGAGCAGACGACGGCCGCGACACAGATTCTGTCCAACGATGCGTCGCATTTGATGCAAGAGGTGCAGTCCTTCAAGACGCGTCCGGATATCGGCATGGAAACCAAGGGTGAGAGCTCTGGGAAAGGCCCCTCGGCCAAGCCTTCCGCCCCCCGGCCAAGGCCCGCCGCGCCGGTCGCGGTCGGTAGCGCTGCCACGGCTGAGGCTGTGCGCTGGGAAGATTTCTGAATCCTCTGATTGACACGCGCCGCCTTGTCTTGGCTGGCACGGAGATGTCTCCTGTCATAGGGGCGGGGGGGCTCGCGGGGGCCTGATCCCCGGCGAGGATTGAAACTGCTGTGTTGACACTCCCGCCCTGCGCCGCAACGTTTGCGCGCAAAACAGGGGGCATGGATGACTTCGCACGTAGCTTCGGATTTCCCAATGATCCGCACGGTCGGCCTGACAGGTATGCTGGTGACCTTTGCCGATGCATTGAGTGAGCCTTCGAACCGGGCGACACTTGCCTTTCGTCAGCGGCTTGAGGCGCTGGGCCTTGATGGCGTGCTTGAAACCGCAACCTCGCTGGCCTCGGTCTATATCCGTTTCGATCCCGCGATCCTTGATCATCACAGGCTACAGGCCCGGCTTGAGGAAGAGCTGAGTACCCGGGATTGGTATCAGCAGGCGCTGCCGCCCGGGCGCAGGTTCTGGCGGGTCCCCACCGTCTATGGCACCGATCTGGCGCCGCAACTGGCAGAGGCCGCCGATGCTGCGGGGATGAGCGAGGCGCAGGCGATCGACAGTCTGGGATCGGCGCGGGTGCGGGTTCTGACCATCGGCTTTGCGCCGGGGCAGCCTTATCTGGGGCCGCTGGGACCTGAATGGGATCTGCCGCGCCAGACCGAGCTGACGCCGATGGTGCCGCGCGGTGCGCTGGTCTTGGCTATCCGTCAGTTCGTGTTGTTTTCTTCTGCCACACCGACAGGCTGGCGCCATGTCGGACAGACGGGTTTCATGATCTTCCGCCCCGAAGCCGAAGCGCCCTTTGCGCTGCAGGCGGGGGATGAGTTGCAGTTCGAACCGGTCTCGCGCGCTGATTTCCTGAAGCTGCGAGAGAGTGATGCAGCCATGGGCGGCGCCATCGCAGAGGAGATCCCGGCATGAACGCGCTGAAGGTGCTGAAAATCGGCCCGGCGGCCTCGGTGCAGGATGGCGGGCGTCCGGGTCTACTGGATCAAGGTGTGTCTCGCGGCGGCGCTGCCGATGTGCTGGCGTTGGCTGAAGGCGCTGCCTTGCTGCGGCAGGATCCGGGGCTGGCCGCGCTGGAAATGGGCGGCATGGGCGGCACTTTCGAAGCAACAGCGCCCCTGCGCATTGCCCTGACCGGGGCACCGATGGCCGCGACGCTGGATGGGGCGGCGCTGGCGTGGAACGCCAGCCACCGGATTGAGGCTGGACAGCGGCTGGACATCGGCCCGGCCCGGCGCGGTGTTTATGGCTATCTGCACCTAGGGGGCGGTATCGATACGGAGCCGGTGCTTGGCTCCCGGTCCGCCCATGTGGCGGCGGGGCTGGGCCGGGCAGTCGCCGTGGGTGATCTGTTGCCTGCCGGACCGGATGCACCGGGCGAAGCGGGGCTGACCCTTGCTGCAGAAGACCGGTTTCAGGGCGGCGAGCTGCGCATCGTGGAGAGTTTTCAGAGCGCGCTGTTTTCGCCCGAGGTGCGCAACCGGTTTGCGGACACCGACTTCACCCGCGGCAGCCGGGCCAACCGGATGGGGGTTGAAATGCTGTCTGAAGGGGAGGGCTTTGCGGCCGCCGGGCAGCTCAACATCCTGTCCGAAGTGATCGTGCCCGGTGATGTGCAGATGACCGGCGACGGTAAACCCTTCGTGTTGCTGCGTGAGGCCCAGACCACTGGCGGATATCCGAGGATCGGGACAGTCCTGCCTTGCGATCTGCCCAAGGTGGCCCAGGCGCAGGCGGGCGCGTCGATACGGTTCCGCTGGGTCTCGCTGGAGGAGGGGTTGCAGATTCAGGACGCATATGACCGGGCGCTGCGCGCCTTGCCGGGCGGTTGCCATCCTCTGCTGCGGGATCCCGCAGAGATTCAGGACCTTCTGTCCTATCAACTTGTCAGCGGTGCGGTCTCTGCTTTGGCCGACCCCTTTGCCATTGGAGGCGATACATGAGCAAAACTGTCGATCTGAACGCGGATATGGGCGAAAGCTTTGGCCCGTGGAATATGGGCGATGATCAGGCGCTGCTGGACGTGGTGTCCTCTGCCAATATTGCCTGTGGGTTCCATGCCGGCGATCCGGATGTGATGGCGCGTACCATGGGGCTGGCCCGCGACAATGGCGTCGGCATCGGCGCGCACCCCGGTTTTCCGGATCTGCAGGGTTTTGGCCGCCGCCGGATGCATGTGCCGCATGAGACGCTGGGCAATCTGGTGCGTTATCAGCTGGGCGCCGCACGTGGCATGGCGGCGGCGCTGGGCACCGAGGTGCGGCACCTGAAACTGCACGGCGCCCTGTCCAACATGGCCTGCACCGACTACGATATGGCGCGGGCTTGCTATCAGGCGGCACTGGAGGTGGATCCGGACATCATCATCATGGTGCTTGCGGCCACGGCCATGGAAGAGGTGGTGCGGGATCTAGGCTGCAACTGGTGTGGCGAGATCTTCGCGGACCGCGCCTATAACGACGATGGCACCCTGGTTGATCGCAGTCAGCCGGGCGCGGTGATCCATGATCCGGAACTGGCCGGTCCGCGCATGCTGCAGATGGTCACGGAAGGCGCGATCATCACCGAAAGCGGCAAGCGTATCCCGACCGCCATCGACACGATCTGCCTGCACGGGGATACACCGACGGCGGTGTCTCTGGCCCGCGCGGTGCGTGCCAGCTTGACCGAAGGCGGGGTGGATGTCCGCCGTTTCGACGGCCGCACGGGCTGATCCGTCGCTTGGCCGTCGGCCTGATAAGAAGTGGAGAGCTGCGTTACCTGGCGCGTCTCTCATTATTGTTCTTAAATTATTCAGTGAGTTAAGTGGATTTTATGTGAAATTGGATATTGGCTGCTACCGATAGGCCTGTACCTGCGGTATAGACTGCGCAGCTTTTTCATTCACAGCAGGATCCGGTGTTATGGCGATGCGTTTCTTCTCTACTCGTGACCGGCCCGTTCATCTGGGGCCTTTCCCGCTTGAGCGGCTGGCGCGGGGCAGGATGCCGGATCTCACTGCGGTGCCGCCGTTTCAGCCGCTGACCTTCAGCCGCCCGGATCTGCCGGGGTCGATCGTCAACGCCATGGGCGATTATCAGGCGATGATGGACGCCATCCGGGATGGACTGGTCAACAAGGCGCAGGCAGGCTGCCCGGAGGATCCCCAGGTGCGGGCAGATCATATCAAGGCGTTTGGCTATTTTGCTGATGCTGCGATGGTCGGGATCGGCCCGGTGCCACAGTCGGCGCATCTGCAGCAGCCCTATCGCAATCCGGATATCGACCGGCTGGCCCATGATCTGAAGACCAAGCAGACCAAGACGCTGGCTTCGGGCATTGATATGATCATGGCGGATCTGCGCGATGCCATGCAGGCGCCGCCCAGTGGGATCGGCGGGCATACCCGTGCGATCACCTTTCTTTACGAGATGCCGCGCGACCCGCATCCGGGTGAGGATGGCTGCGACTGGCTGCACGATGCGGAACATCACCGCGCTTGCCTGCGGGCGAGCGAAACCGCCGTGGTGCTGGCCAATTACATTCGCCTGCTGGGCTGGGACGCCAAGGCGCATACCGGCACCTCGGCAGATGTGGACCTGAACCAGCTTGCGGTGGCTGCTGGACTGGCAACGGTGAATGGCTCCCGTTTGCACAATCCCTATCTGGGGGATCGCTTTGGCCTTGCGGTGGTCACCACCGATTTCGACCTTGCGATGGATCGCCCGCTTGCGCCCGAGGATCAGCAACCGGGCCTTTCTACCAAGGGGCCGAAATGGTGGCTGGGCGTTGGTTCGGAACGTTCGGCGCTGAATGGCGATCCCTTCGCGGCGCGGGATTTCAAGGACGGGCCGCATCCCTTTGAAACCCTGAAGCGGGTCGAGACGCCGACCACCTATATCGACGAAGCGCGCGTCGCCCGCGTCCCAAAACGTGCCGACATGTTTGCCCGTAGCCAGTTCGGCGACATGGGCAAGGCAAATCAGAAGGCCGCAACCGGCGGGCTCTATGCGCGCAAGGCGGCGCCATCAATGGCGCAGCGACGGATGCTGGGGGCCTTTGTCCTGTTGCAGGATGGTGAACCCGCGCGAGGACCGCGTCCCGCGGATGCAGAGCGCAACGCCGCCAACGTAAAGGCCGCCAGTTACTGGCTGGGGATCGATGCGGTCGGGATCAGTCGCTGCCCCGACTGGACCTGGTACAGCCATGACGCCACCGGCGCGCCCATCGTGCCCGACCATGATCAGGCCATCAGCATGATCGTCGATCAGGGCTTTGACACCACCGAGGGCACCTCGGGCGACGATTGGATCGCGGTGGCGCAATCCATGCGGGCCTATCTACGGTTTTCCCTGCTGGGCGGGGTGATCGCGCGGCAGATCCGCAACCTTGGCTACAAGGCCAAGGCACACACCGTGATGGACGGCGAGGTCCTGCAACCGCCGCTTTTGCTGCTGTCAGGGCTGGGGGAAGTCAGCCGCATTGGCGAGGTGATCCTGAATCCCTTCCTTGGCCCGCGCCTGAAATCCGGGGTGGTGACCACCGATATGCCGCTGGCGCATGACAAGCCGATCGACTTTGGCCTGCAGTCCTTTTGCGAGAGCTGCAACAAATGCGCCCGCGAATGCCCCTCGGGGGCGATCACGGCCGGACCCAAGCTGATGTTCAACGGCTATGAGATCTGGAAAAGTGACAGCCAGAAATGCACCACCTACCGGATCACCACGCCGGGCGGTGCCATGTGCGGGCGCTGCATGAAGACCTGTCCGTGGAATCTTGAGGGGATCTTTGCCGAAAAGCCCTTCCGCTGGGCGGCGATGAAACTGCCCAAGGCGGCGCCTGCGCTGGCGAAACTGGACGATGCGCTGGGAAATGGTGAGATGAACCCGGCCAAGAAATGGTGGTGGGATCTGGAGCTGGAAGAGGACGGTGGCTATCGCCCGACTCGTCACCCGGTCAATGCCCGCGGCCTGCAAAAGGATCTCGATCTGAAATACGAGGATCAGACTCTTGCGGTCTATCCCGCGCCGCTGGCGCCGCACCCCTGGCCCTATCCGTTCCCGATGGACCGGGAGGCCGGGATCGAGGCCTATCAGGCGATGGTCACCGCCGAAGAATATCAATCCCGCCGGGCGCGCGGGGAAACCGGGGCCTGGGATCACATCTATTCCAACGACGCGGACAGTCCCGTGCTGCAGGTGATCGTCTCCAAGGTCGAAGAGATGAGCGCCGATGTCACCAAGTATGAATTCCGCAGCCCCGATGGCAGCGACCTGCCGGAATGGACCGCCGGAGCGCATCTCGACATCGTCGTGGCGCCGGAATTCTTGCGGCAGTACTCCATGTCGGGCGATCCTGCCGACCGGTCAAAGTATCAGATCGGTGTTCTGCGCGAGGATGCCGGGCGGGGCGGCTCTAAACTGCTGCACCGGATCTTTACCGAAGGGCGCCGGATCTTTATTTCAAAGCCGATCAACCATTTCCCGTTAGAGGAGGGCGCTGCGAAGTCCTTCCTGATGGGCGGCGGCATCGGCGTCACCCCGATGATCGCGATGGGGCATCGTCTGCATGCGCTGGGCCGCCCGTTCGAGCTGCACTATTCCATAAGCGACCGCACAGCGGCGGGATATCTGCCCGATCTTGCGCAGGTACCTTGGGCGGATCTCGTCCATGTGCATGCCTCGAAGGAAGGCACCCGGGCCGATCTTGATCAGGTTCTGGCGGACTATCAGGCAGGGTATCACGTCTACACCTGCGGCCCGGATCGCTACATGCAGGGGGTGCTTGAGGCCGCCGAGCGCCAGGGCTTTCCCGAGGAGGCGCGGCATCTGGAGTATTTCTCGGTCCCCGAGGTGCCCGAGTATGAAAACCACCCCTTCACACTGCGCCTGCGCAAGTCTGGGCGGGATCTGCACGTCCCGGCGGACAAAAGTGCGACCGATGTGCTGGCAGAGGCCGGGATCGGCGTCGATGTGAAATGTGCCGACGGGATCTGCGGGGTCTGCAAATGTGACCTCCTTTCTGGAGAGGTCGAGCACCGGGATTTCGTCCTGTCCAAGGCGCAGCGCAAAGGCGCGGTCATCCTGTGCCAATCGCGCGCAGCACAAAAGGACGGCACCATCGAGGTCGACCTTTAAGGGAAAGAGCGAAAGGGCAGGGCTAGCCTCTGCCCTTAGTCTCCGCGGGGCGGAAACCAATCCGGCAGATGCACCCGGCGGTCAAACCGCAGGCTCTTGCTGCGCAGGACCGAGATCCCCTCGTCCCGCACCGGCGATTGCAACGCGTCCCAGGCCGCTGCCTCGGCTTTCTCCCAGGGCGACAGTGGCAGATCGGCAAGGGCCGCGAATTGCGCTGCCATTTCCTGATGTGCTTGCTTCCAGGCCTTGCCGGGCGTCCCGGTGCCTTCAGCGCCTGCAACCTCCGTTCGGATATCAGCCATCTCGGTCGCCGCCTGCCGGTTGGCGAACTTCAGATGCGCAAGATAGACGCCGCGTGGCATGCAATAGGGGAACTCCGCCAGCCGCCTTGGCCGCACCTGTACCCCGTGGCGCCGCAGGTCATGCGGCTGACGCACGGCCCAGGCCTTGCTGTAGTGCCCGGAGAACAGGCCGTCATAGGGCGCAGCTCCGGTTTTGCCGTCGGGTGCAAAGACATTCACCCCAAGGGCAAAGATGGCGCTGGCCTCTTGCTCTGCCAGCATTTCCGGCAGAGAGGACCAGCGCTGCGGGTCGACGCAGATCAGCTCATCCGCATCGGTGCGGATCACCCAGTCGTAGATCTCCAGCAGGCCGCGTTGAATTCCGTTCAGAAGGCGTCCGCGCCAATGATCGAATCCCTGCAACCGGTCCCGGGGGATCGTGATGACCGATGCCTCCGGGCAGATCTCCTGCACCGCCGGGTCCGGCCCATGGGCGACGACAAAGAGATTCTCAGCCCCGAGGGCGTTGGAATAATGCCGGTACCACTGGCGCAAAGCCCAGTAGTCCTTGTGCACCATGGTGATTGCAGCTGCTTTCATGCCTGCACTATGCGCATTCGGTCCCGCTTGGCCAAGTGGATCCTCACGCGATGCCGCAGAGGCAACTGCGGCGGTAGGGGAGGGGGGCATATCCTCCGACGTCGCCGCCAGACTGCAGACGATGGTCCGTCGGTTGTTAGCAGAGCCGCCGCCGCGGAGGATTCGACTGTTTTGTGACGGATATCAGTCCGAGTCGCTGCCGTGAGTCGCGGGTGTCTTGTGGTCTCATTGTGGTATCCGTCTAGATGTGGGGTTTTGTCGCGAGTGAGTCTTTCCACGCGTCCGTCTGCTGGGCGGGCATGGGGCGGCTCCTGGCAGTTTTTTGGCGCGATGGCTTCATTTAACCCAT
>NZ_JCAIJQ010000003.1:0-305791 GCF_059429255.1 Phaeobacter sp. CC-HEC084 | reverse complement strand
TCCGTCGTCAGAGTTTTTGGGCCAGTTGGCGGCCTGATCTAAGAGAGGGTCTGGCACATCTGGTTGGTCTGATTATGCGGCGGATCTTCGGTGAAGCAAGCGCCGGGTTTCGATAGTCTTTCGTTTGATCCTTTCTCGCTGTTGCAGGATGGTCTGACCGCGCCCGAAGTAGACGTCGGCCGGGGTGAGGTTCTGCAGGCTCTCGTGATAGCGCCGATGGTTGTAATGCTCGACGAAGGCGTCGACCTTCTGCCTGAGATCGCCGGGCAGATAGTAGTTTTCCAGCAGGATGCGGTTCTTCAGGGTCTGATGCCAGCGCTCGATCTTGCCCTGGGTTTGCGGGTGGTACGGGGCGCCGCGGATGTGATCCATCTGCCGATCTTCCAGCCATTCGGCCAGTTCGCCCGAGATGTAACTCGCCCCATTGTCACTGAGCAGTCGCGGTTTGTGCAGCACCGTCGCCTGGTCACAGCCTGAGGCTTGTAGGGCCAGGTCCAGGGTGTCGGTCACATCGCCCGCTTTCATCGTCGTGCAGAGCTTCCAGGCGATGATGTAACGGCTGAAGTCGTCGAGGATCGTCGAGAGATAGAACCAGCCCCAGCCGATAACCTTGAGATAGGTGAAGTCGGTCTGCCACAGCTGGTTCGGCCGGGTCGTCTTGTCCCGGAACTCATCGGCCGCCGACAGAACCACATAGGCCGGGCTGGTGATCAGATCGCAGGATTTGAGGATGCGATACACAGAAGCCTCTGACACAAAATACTTTTCCGTGTCGGTGAAGCGTATGGCCAACTCGCGTGGGGACAGGTCACTTTCCTGCAAGGCTAAATCCTTGATCTTCTCGCGAACCGGCCCAGGAATGCGGTTCCAGACCCGCGACGGCCTGGGGCGGCGGTCTTCCAGCGCCTCGGGACCACCGGCCAGATACCGGTCATACCAGCGATAGAAAGTGGTCCTGGGGATGCCCAGCTTGTCCAGCGTGCGTTTGGTCGGCAAATGGGACTGTTCGACCAGCCGGATAATCTCCAGCTTCTCGGATGCGGGATACCTCATTCGTCGTCGCCCCCATCCCCGAGCATGCTTTTTTTGAGCAGCCGTAGCTCCAGCGCCTGTTCTGCCACGACCTCCTTCAGATCACGGGCCTCACGGCGCAGAACCTTGACCTCGCTCGACGTCGCCGCACGCGCTGTGTCCCCAGCCAGCCGCTTCTTCCCAGCTTCGAGGAACTCCTTCGACCAGCTGTAATAGAGGCTCTGGGCAATACCCTCACGTCGACACAGCTCGGCAATGCTGTCCTCGCCCTTCAGGCCGTCCAGAACGATCCTGATCTTCTCTTCCGCAGAATATTGCTTGCGCGTGACCCGGCGGATGTCTTTGATGATCTTCTCGCCGTGGCTCTGCTTGCTTCCGGGTTTCTGTCTCATCTTCACTCCTTGGTGGTTACGATGAGCCAGAAACCCTCTCTTATCAAATCACCCTAAACTGTCCCATTGGTGCTGACGTCAGACAACGCCCGCCTCGGAGATGCTGGCATATTCGGCGAGGGCAAAGTCCGAGGGCGAGAGCGTGCCAAGCGCGTCGGCGCCCCCCACCACGGCCAGATATTCGTTGTAGAACTTTGAGATGTTGCGCACGTAGCCTTGGGTCTCGGCGAAGGGCGGCACGCCGCCAAATTCGATGACCCGGCCAGGGCCCGCGTTATAAGCCGCGAGCGCATGGGGGATATTGCCGAAACGGTTGAGCTGGGTCGTGATATAGCGCGCGCCGCCGCGGAGGTTGTCCTTCACATCATACCGGTCGACGCCGAGATCGGAAGCGGTGCCGGGCATGAGTTGGGTGAGGCCATAGGCCCCGACCGGGCTTTCGGCAGCGACGTTGAAGCGGCTCTCCTGCTTGATCAGGGCCTGGAAGAGGCAGCGCCACTGGGTGGCCGAGAGCCCGGCCCGGGCGACGCCGGGGGCGCCTGCGAACTCGCCGGCGACCTCGACGATCATCATCTCGACCGTCTCGCGGCCCTCGCCGAAGAGGCGGCTGTTCATCGGGCTTGGGTCGGTATTGGGATAGACAGCCGCCACCCCGAAATCCGCATTGCCCTCAAGCGCGCGGATATCGAAGCGGGAGTGGACAGAACATGGGGGTCATGCGGCGCGTTTTCTGTTTGCGACGGTCAGCCGACCATCGAGAACTGCGGCCCTTGTGACGGCTACTCGGTGAGCCCCTTTGGGCGACCACCGCATCCTTCTGCGCTTTCCCATGCGGGCATTGGCAATGTCATCGACTGATCCTTCGGCACGAGATGACGAGATGGGCAGCCCGTTACGGTACCGTCGGCCATAGTCGACAAGGGATTCCATGTTGTTCGCGAGATAGGTGTACAGTGTCCCGCATCGGGCCTGCACACGAGCGGCAGCGGTGCGGACAGCCAAAGGTTCTTCCGCAAGGCGGGTGCAATCGTGCATGAGCCCTTTCAGATAAGTTTCCGCGACCCGTGCTCTGCCATGCCACAGCCACCAGCGAAGGCTTTTCGCGGGGCGCTGGAACAGCACCGGAATTCCAGTGAATCCCGGTATCTGGACCAGACCCTGAACGGCGGCCTCGACATGTCGAATACGCATCGAGATGTGCCACCAGTCGAGGATATGCTTCACCTGGCCGTCGCCACCCATGGCATTCCGTATGAGGTTCGGGAGAGCAAGCTCGCCATCAGAGATTACCGTCAACAGACGGCCCGGCTTCCATCCAAAGTCTGACAGCTCTTCTCGCATCCGGCTGCCTGGCGATGCCGTCGCATTGGCGACCAAGCCAAATCGTCGGCACATATTGCGACTTTCAATCTTACCGACCACAAGATCCAGGTGTCGCTGCTGATACTCCGGTCGACAGCGGATATGCGCACCGTCCAGAAAAACCGTCAAACCCCCTTTGGGAAGTGCTTCAGCGGGATCGCCTGATGCCCTTCGACTTTTCTCGAGCCCCGCGGCTACTCTTCCCAACCGGTCACGCACCGTGGTGTGATGGGGCGGATGGCAGGGGAGGAAGCTTTTCATCAGCCGCGCGGCTTCGCGAAAGGAATGCCGGGACCCGAGTTCCGCATGGAGCCGCTGCAGCTCCGGGGTAGCCCGGTCAGGAAAGAAATAGGCCAGCGGAGAAATAGGTCCGCCGGGCATCGCCGCTGACCTGGCATCACACGAACAGCGGCGCAAGCGCGCGGCTTTGACCCGAACCCGCCCAAAGAGCGTGTCGAGATCGCGCGTGCGATAGTCATGAATGGCACGAACCGAGGCGCAATCCGGGCATACGCGGCTTTCTCGAATGATCTCATCGACCTGATCGTAAAGGATTACCCTCTGGATCTGTTCGAGGATCCTTTTCCCATCCTCGAGGCGCAGCCCGATCCCGTCTGGGCAGGTCACCCGGTATGGTCGAGAAATGCCGTCAAGCTGATGAGTGCGCTTCTCCCCGTTGTCGAAGGTAGTTTCGATTGTAATCCGTACGTCCATGGCAGCCCCCCATACAAAGAGCTTACCTTAGCACAGGCCAGATCACCGACGACGACCCCCATGTTCTGTCCACTCCCTTCCTCATGGCTTCGCGATATTCCCAGAGCGACACAGGCGGAATTTCCAGGTTTCGGTACCGAGCTTCGACGTATCGGTCATTATCCAGTTCGACCCAGATCACCGAGAGGTCGCGAGGGTCGTAGCGGACGACCACCTTTCCATCCCCGCGCCCGATGTGGCCTGCAAGCGCATCGGACCAGTACCGTATCTGGAACAGATGGATGCCGTCACGCCTGACCTTGCGCAGTTCACTTGGCAGAAAGCTCACCCGAAAGGCTTCAATCTCGAAGGGGATATCGCCCATCATTTGCTCTGAGAGCGCCTCCCATTTGGCAACGGGCGTGCAGCCAAGACTTGAATGAATGCTGTTGTTGTAGCGGCAGATTTCCAGAGCAAACCAGCGATCGAAGTCGCTTAAGGTCATCGTGGCCATGCCCTCGGCGTCATAGTCGCCCTTGGCCACGACCGAGGATTGCGTTGTTCCAGGCAACAGGTGCACGGCCCCCATCATCGTGCCGATCAATCGTTCGATGTGCCCTCCGAAATGAGGACTGCCTGGCGGCCGATAGACCAGATCGATCCCCCATTCCGCACATGCCGACCGAAAGGCATGCGACCGGAAATCGCGCCCGTTATCGACGTGGATGCTATGCGGTTTACCCTGCGCGGGCCAAGGAACATTGCGCACCAATTCCGCCAGAAGTTCCGCCTTGGGGGCCACAGCCTGTGTCAGGCAAAGCGCCACCGACAGACGCGAAGGTGCCTCGAGAGAGGTGTAATATCCGGTCACCATCCGCGTTGCGACGTCGATCGCCAGCGTGACCCAAGGCCGCCCAATTGGTTTGCGTTCAAAACTGTCGACGAGAATGATGTCCGCAGGCGTATGGTCGATTTGCACGACCTCCAGTGGCCGGTTTGCCTTGTTGTCGCCTACGACCGGCGCAAATTTCTGGCGGGCCGCCTTTGCGCCTTCGCGTGCCTTGGCAATTTCACGGGCATCCATTGCATCCAGCCTGCGCTGAACCGTCCGACGTGTCGGCGGTTGCAAGCCCTGCTGCCAGCACGCGCTTCGGATTTCTGTCACGATGCGCGACAGGCTTGGGCGTTCCCGCCGTAAGAAATAACGGCGAAGATGTTCTTCGATCACCGCTTCCACCTTGCCGGATATCAAGGTTGTACCAGTCGGGCGGCCCCGTTTCCGAGAAGCCAGCGCGCTGGTGCGCCCACCCTCTTCGGCCAGACGCTTTATCCAGCGCCAGACAGTCGCCCTGCTGACACCAAGCTCCCAAACGGCGTCATTGATGCCACTTTCCAGACTGCCAGTTCCTTTGAGATATGCCTGAACAAGCGGACGCAGAACGGCCGCCCTGCGCGCCTCCTCAGCACCAGCGGCAACGAAGTCTTCGCGATCATCATCCATCAATATTTGCCACACGAAGCTGCGAACCCTGTCTCAGGTTTAAGGGCAAAAATATCGGATTTAAAGGCAAAATATCATATTTAAGGGCAAAGCAAGGCCGTTGATTTCGTTGGATTTCTCATCTCACAATTAAGGGCTACGCGACACCAAGCCTTGGGAGTGGACAAAACATGGGGGTCATCTTCGTCGTTGCGGCCCGTGCTAAGGTGAGTTCTTTGCGTGTGGGGCTGCCATGGACGTACGGATTACAATCGAAACTACCTTCGACAACGGGGAGAAGCGCACTCATCAGCTTGACGGCATTTCACGACCCTACCGGGTGACCTGTCCAGACGGGATCGGGTTGCGCCTCGAGGATGGGAAGAGGGTTGTCGAACAGATTCAGCGGGCAATTCTTTGCGATCAGGTTGAGGAAATCATCCGAGAAAGCCGCGTATGCCCGGATTGCGCCTCGGTTCGTGCCATTCATGACTATCGCACGCGCGATCTCGACACGCTCTTTGGGCGGGTTCGGGTCAAAGCCGCGCGCTTGCGCCGCTGTTCGTGTGATGCCAGGTCAGCGGCGATGCCAGGCGGACCTATTTCTCCGCTGGCCTATTTCTTTCCTGACCGGGCTACCCCGGAGCTGCAGCGGCTCCATGCGGAACTCGGGTCCCGGCATTCCTTTCGCGAAGCCGCGCGGCTGATGAAAAGCTTCCTCCCCTGCCATCCGCCCCATCACACCACGGTGCGTGACCGGTTGGGAAGAGTAGCCGCGGGGCTCGAGAAAAGTCGAAGGGCATCAGGCGATCCCGCTGAAGCACTTCCCAAAGGGGGTTTGACGGTTTTTCTGGACGGTGCGCATATCCGCTGTCGACCGGAGTATCAGCAGCGACACCTGGATCTTGTGGTCGGTAAGATTGAAAGTCGCAATATGTGCCGACGATTTGGCTTGGTCGCCAATGCGACGGCATCGCCAGGCAGCCGGATGCGAGAAGAGCTGTCAGACTTTGGATGGAAGCCGGGCCGTCTGTTGACGGTAATCTCTGATGGCGAGCTTGCTCTCCCGAACCTCATACGGAATGCCATGGGTGGCGACGGCCAGGTGAAGCATATCCTCGACTGGTGGCACATCTCGATGCGTATTCGACATGTCGAGGCCGCCGTTCAGGGTCTGGTCCAGATACCGGGATTCACTGGAATTCCGGTGCTGTTCCAGCGCCCCGCGAAAAGCCTTCGCTGGTGGCTGTGGCATGGCAGAGCACGGGTCGCGGAAACTTATCTGAAAGGGCTCATGCACGATTGCACCCGCCTTGCGGAAGAACCTTTGGCTGTCCGCACCGCTGCCGCTCGTGTGCAGGCCCGATGCGGGACACTGTACACCTATCTCGCGAACAACATGGAATCCCTTGTCGACTATGGCCGACGGTACCGTAACGGGCTGCCCATCTCGTCATCTCGTGCCGAAGGATCAGTCGATGACATTGCCAATGCCCGCATGGGAAAGCGCAGAAGGATGCGGTGGTCGCCCAAAGGGGCTCACCGAGTAGCCGTCACAAGGGCCGCAGTTCTCGATGGTCGGCTGACCGTCGCAAACAGAAAACGCGCCGCATGACCCCCATGTTTTGTCCACTCCCTGAACCCTGTCTCAGGTTTAAGGGCAAAAATATCAGAATTAAAGGCAAAATCTCATATTTAAGGGCAAAGCTCAGCCGTTGATTTCGTTGGATTTCCCATCTCACAATTAAGGGCTACGCGACACCAGGTGATGGCAGGCTAATCACCGTGGGCGTGGGCGGGGGCGGGGGCGACTTGCGGTGCCACCCATTGCGACAAGTAAACGCGCTCGAAGGCGAACACAGCGATCATCCCGACAGCGGCGTAGAGAACGATCATCGGGTCGCTTTGAAGCTTCATCACGGTGAAAGCTGCCAGTACTATCGCATCGAGCGCCAGGGCAGTCAAAAGCACGATACCGAAGGCGCCGACGTCTGCTCGACGATAGCGGAACACGCCCCAATGTATGATCATGTCCATGACGAGGTAAAAGAAAGCACCGAGGGATGCGATCCGGCCTAAATCAAAGAGCACGGCCAACGTCGCGGCGATGACGACAGTATAGACCAGGGTGTGGCGTTGGATGGGACCTGGCATACCGAAGTGGCTGTGCGGGATCATTTCCATGTCGGTCAGCATCGCCAGCATACGCGACACCGCGAAGACGCTGGCCAGAACGCCGGACGCCGTTGCGACAGCGGCCAGGATCACCGTGAGTATGAAGCCGGTTTGTCCAAGGGCGGGCTGCGCCGCTTGTGCCAGCGAATAGTCACGCGCTGAGATGATCTCCTCGATCGTGAGACTCGAACCGACCCCGTAGGCGACCAACAGGTAGACGACGACGCAGATTCCGATAGAGAACATGATCGCTCGGCCAACATTGCGATTTGGTTCAGTGATCTCGGCTCCGCTGTTGGTGATCGTGGTGAATCCCTTGAACGCAAGGATGGCCAGCGCCGTAGAGGCGATGAACCCCGTGAGCCCGTAGGATTGTGAGGTCTCGGACGCCGCGGCGAACGCAAAACCACTGGACCACAGGGCCGCGATGCCAAACAGAGCTATGCCTCCGATCTTGATCGCGGCCATGATCAACGAGAACAGCCCGACCGAGCGGTTTCCGGCCATGTTCACCAAAAAGGCGAAAACGATCACGGCCACAGCCAGAGCGGGGACCAATGGGCCACCTTCGATATCGAAAGGGCGCAGGACATAGGTGGCGAAGGTTCGCGCGACGAGGCTTTCCGCGATCACCATGCTGAGCGCCATCAGCAGTGCGGCCCCGCCCGCGATGGCTCCGGGGCCATAGCATTTCTGCAGGATCATGGCGATGCCACCCGAGGACGGCCATTTGTTCGACATCCTGATGTAGCTGTAGGCGCTGAAGCTTGTGACGACCGCGCCGGCGATGAATGCAAGCGGGAAAAGCGGGCCGGCGAGCTGCGCGATTTGCCCCGTCAACGCAAAGATTCCAGCGCCGATCATCACGCCTGTCCCCATCGCAACGGCTCCGCCCAGACTGATGGAATTTTCGCGGTACGTTTCTTTTTCGCTCTGCATAAATGGCCCCCTTTTAATTTTGGTTCATCCGAACGCTGTTGCGCGCTTCTAGATACGAACGCCGCGAAGGCGCAGCGAATTGAGCACCACCGAGATTGACGACGCGCTCATGGCGAAGGCAGCAAACATCGGACTGATGAGGATGCCAAAGAAGGGAAACAGAACTCCCGCCGCGACCGGCACGCCGGAGGCGTTGTAGATCAGCGCGAAGAACAGGTTCTGGCGGATGTTGCGCATCGTGGCCCGGGCGAGCCGCCGCGCACGCACGATACCATCAAGGTTGCCCTTGACCAGCGTGACGCCCGCGCTTTCGATGGCCACATCGGCGCCGGTGCCCATGGCGATGCCGACATCGGCCTGCGCGAGCGCGGGGGCGTCGTTGACGCCATCCCCGGCCATGGCGACCTTGTGGCCCGCCTCTTGCAACTCAAGGATGATCCGCGCCTTGTCCTCCGGCAGCACGTCGGCCCGGATCTCATCGATTCCGAGCCGCGTGCCGATGGCCTTGGCCGTGCGTTCGTTGTCGCCGGTCGCCATGATGACGCGGAACCCCAGTTCATGCAGATCCTCGATGGCTTCTGGCGTGGTCTCCTTCACTGGGTCGGCGACAGCAACTAGACCGGCGATCTCGCCATCCAGCACAACGAACATGACCGTCTCGCCTTCGTCGCGGCGGGCATTGGCCTTGGCGGTCAACGCGCCCGCCTCGAGCCCCAATTCGCGGATCATCGCCAAATTGCCGAGCGCGACCGCTTTGCCGTCAACGACCCCCTTGACGCCCTTGCCAGTGACCGCCTCGAAGTCCCGTGCCTCGTCCATTTTGACATCTCGCTCCTCCGCACCCCTGACGATCGCTTCGGCCAAGGGGTGCTCCGATCCGCGCTCAAGCGATGCGGCGAGACGCAAGACCTCGGCTTCGTCGTGGCCGGGTTGCGGGAGTACGTCGACAAGCCGCGGCTTGCCTTCGGTCAACGTGCCGGTCTTGTCGACGATCAGGGTATCGACTTTCTCGAACCGCTCCAGCGCCTCGGCGTTCTTGATCAGCACCCCTGCCTGAGCGCCCCGTCCTGTCGCTGTCATGATCGACATCGGTGTCGCCAGGCCAAGCGCACAAGGACAGGCGATGATCAGAACCGCCACCGCCGAAATCAATGCGTAGGAAAGCGCAGGCGCGGGCCCCCAGATCGCCCAGGCGATGAAGGACAGGACCGCGATACCGATGACGGCCGGAACGAAATATCCCGCCACCTTGTCGGCGTATTTCTGGATCGGGGCGCGCGAGCGCTGCGCGTTCGACACCATCTCGACAATTTGAGCCAGCATCGTGTCGGACCCGACACGCGTCGCCTCCATCACCAGACTGCCGGTGCCATTGATCGTCGCGCCGGTCAGCGGGTCGCCCTCGGTCTTCTCGACCGGCACGGGTTCACCGGAGATCATGCTTTCGTCGACCGAGGACCGGCCGTCCAGAACCACGCCATCGACCGGCACCTTGTCACCGGGCCGCACGCGCAGCCGGTCCCCGACTTGCACGTCCTCCAGCGGGATTTCCTCCTCGGATCCGTCGTCCCGGATGACCCGCGCGGTCTTTGCCGCCATGTCGAGAAGCGCGCGGATCGCCTTGCCGGTCCCCTCGCGGGCGCGTAGTTCCATCACCTGGCCGAGCAGCACCAGCGTCACGATCACCGCCGCCGCCTCGAAATAGACGCCGACATGGCCTTCGGAGTCTCGGAACCCATCAGGGAATATGTCCGGTGCGAGAACGGCAACGACGCTGAAGAGCCAGGCGGCAAGAACGCCCATGCCGATCAGGGAGAACATGTTGAGGTTCAATGTGCGGAACGAAATCCATCCGCGTTCCAGAAACGGCCAGCCGCACCACAAGACCACTGGCGTTGCCAGGATCAATTCGATCCATTGTGTGGTGCTTTCGCCAAAAAAAGTCCGGACTGCGGGGAAACCGACGAATGGCCCCATCGTGAGGACAAGGAGCGGGATCGTCAGGACTGTGCCGACCCAGAACCGCCGTGTGAAATCCACCAGTTCGGGATTTGGACCTTCATCGCCCGGCACACCGGATTCCAGTTCCAATCCCATACCACAGATCGGACACGCGCCCGGATCAGGCTGCCGCACCTGAGGGTGCATCGGGCAGGTGAAAATGGGACCATCATGTCCTGTAGGAACCAGATCATATCGGCCATCGGCCGGCGTGGCACCCGCGTGGTGTTCGTGATGATCATGTGCTGAATGGACCTCGAGCTCCGATTCCGGCACGAGGTGCATCCCGCATTTCGGACAATTGCCGGGCTCGTCCTGCCGCACCTCAGGGTGCATGGGGCAAACGAATACCGAAGAAGCTGCTGTGGTTTCAGAACTGTCGGGAGTGCTCATTTTGCGGTCCTTTCCGAGAATGCTTCTCTTGCCTAGGGCTTCCATCCGCGGGAGGGTCAAGAGAGATCAGTACGGCGATTACATTGCGGCTCTGCGGGGTGGCGCTGTCCGGCCCCGTTCCCGCCGGGCGAACACGATCAACGCCAGCCCGACCAGCGCCATTGGCATGGAGAGCAACTGGCCCATGGTCAAACCCCACTCACCAAAATGAAGCGCATGGCCGATCGGGTTGTCCGCCGTTACAAATTGTTGGTCCGGTTGCCGGAACATCTCGACGAAACTTCGGGCAAGACCATAGCCGGTCAGAAACACGCCAGCCAAGGCACCGGGCATTTTCAGCCAGCCCCGGCCCCAAGCGAGATAAATGAGCAGCATTCCAAGAATGAGCCCCTCCAATAGCGCCTCGTACAGCTGGGACGGGTGTCGGGCGCAGAGGCCACTAATCCCTGGGCAGGCCTGCGCGACTTCGCCGGGAAAGATCACCGCCCAGGGAACGTCCGTCGGCCGCCCCCACAACTCATTGTTGGTGAAGTTCGCCAGCCTCCCAAGAAACAAGCCTGGCGGTGCCGCCAAAGCCAGCAAGTCGCCAGTGCTGAGCAAAGACGCGTTCTGTCGAAGGCAGAACAGCAAGGCAGCGATGACAACGCCCGCGAACCCCCCGTGGAAGGACATGCCGCCTTGCCAGACCATCAGAATTTCCAAGGGATTTGCGAGATAATATGCGGGCTGGTAGAACAGTACAAAGCCTAGGCGACCACCAGCAATCACGCCGATGATGATCCACGTCAGAAGATCTTCGATCTGCGTCCGGTCAAGCGGCGGTCCAACTGATGTCCAGAGCGCGGGACGGCTTATCGCACTCAAACAAATGCGCCAGCCAATCAGGATACCGAAGATATAGGCTAGCGCGTACCAGCGGAGTGCGAATGTGACCCCCCCGATGTCGAAGGAGATGAGGTCGGTTCCAATATCCGGAAATGGCAATCCCGCTGGCAGCACTGGGTGAGTTCCTCATCAGGAATTTACGTGGGGATTAGATGGCATTGATCGAGCACCGCTAAAGGCGCTCGATCTGCGACAGGGCATCCAACGCCCATCCCGCCATCACGCGGCGTCGAGGGCGTCCCGGAGTAGATCGCGGACTTCGCCGGCGACCGCGTCCAGGTCTTGGTTCTGCACCGCCTGCATCGAAGCGACAGGATCGACCGCGCTGACCTCGGTGTCGCCGTCCACTTGCCGCAGGATGACATTGCAGGGAAGCATCGCACCGATGCGAGGCTCGATCTCGATGGCTTTGTGCGCCATGCCCGGATTACAGGCCCCGAGAATGCGGTAAGGCGGCATGTCCGCATCAAGTTTCTTTTTCATCGTCGCTTTGACGTCAATCTCAGTCAGAACGCCGAAGCCCTTGTCTGCCAAAGCATCCCGAACACGCATCTCTGCGTCATCGATATTGGTGTCTTTCAGGACGCGATCATAGGTATAGGCCATGGGAATTTTCCTTTCCGTGTCTCTATTTTTTGGCATAACGAGGCTAAACGGTTCAGGTCGCGGTTCGGTTCAATGTCCCGGCCGAGAACGGTTTTGGCGTTTTGAGGACGGGTGCCGGAAAAAACCGGCACCCGTTGGCTCAGTTGTCCTGCATCATGGAGCCGTTGCCCATGCCCTGACCGTTGCCCGGCCGCGCAGGCGCATCTGCCATGTTCGACCGCATCATCTGCATCCGCTCCATCCTATCGGCCGGAGCGGCCATCTCTTCCGGCGTCACCGCGCCGTCGCCATCGGCATCGAGGTGTTGAAAACGATCCACCATCATTTCGCGGATCATCGCGCTGTGGAGAGCTTCAAACTCGGTAATCGAGAGGTTTCCATCCCCGTCGCTGTCAAACTCGGAAAGCTTGGCCTGCAGCTGCGTGCGCATTTCTTCCGGCGTCGTTGTGCCGTCTCCATCGGTGTCGAACATTTGCATCATGCCGCCAGCCATGCCTGCGCCCATCATACCACTGCCCATGCCTGCGCCCATCATGTTTCCGTGCATGCGCTGCATCATGTCCATCATTCCGCCCATGTTCCCCATCATGCCCGGACCACCGTTCTGCATCATGCCTGCCCCACTTTGGGCACCAGGTTGACCACTGTGCCCATGGTTGGCATCCGCCAAGGCGACGCCACCAAAGGCGGTTGCAGCCAGAGTCATTGCAGCGAGTAGAGTATTGCGTTTCATGTCGATCACCTCGTGTCAGTGTTACGATAGCCACCATATGGGATGCACCTGCAGATGCGGAATGCCACGCGAGCCGGTGTTTTGTATCGCGAGGTCACAAAGGCGGGGTCTGTTACAAATTGCGACAAATCAATTCGGGGCGAACGCTCCTCTTAATCTGAGACTTGCGATATCCAGAGAAAAACCTGTCGAGGAGTCGCGTACCAACCGACACCGAACCCGTGTTTCGGTGGACGTGAAATCCGGAAGAGTTGGTGTCGAGAGTGGTAGAGGACCTGAATATCCCGAAAATTCAATTATTCAACCCATGGCAGGAGGCTGCAGGGTGCTCTTTTTGAACCGCATTTTCTCAGTTCTAACCTTGGTAATTTTGGCGGGGTGCGGCGCAGGAAACGACATGCGCCCGGATGCTTCAGCCGAAGTCATCAGTAGCGCATCCTACCGTCACGATGGACCGGCCGCGCTGACGTTGTACACCATGATCAACAACAGGTCCGGGGCGGGTGCGCATAGCAGCGTCATGATTAATGGGTCGCAGCGTGTTATCTTCGATCCGGCAGGAACGGTCCGGCTGAGCGCTGTACCGGAACGGGGAGATGTGCTTTATGGCATTACTCCACAAGTGGCCGATTTTTATGCGCGGGCTCATGCTCGCGAGACCTACCATGTCGTCATACAAGAGATCGATGTGTCTCCCGAAGTCGCGGAGCAGGCTTTGCGCCTTGCAATTGCCAGCGGCCCAGCCGCTTCCGGTTTTTGTAGTGCCAGTACCTCCGCGGTACTCAGACAATTACCAGGATTTGAATCCATCGGACGCACATTTTTTCCAAAGCGCCTGATGGCGGATTTTGGCAAGTTGCCGGGCGTGCGAACCACAAAGCTGTTCGAGAACGATGAGGACGACAAATCCGTAGCGATCGCACAGTTCGAAAGTTCACTTGCGACACAGCCGTGAGTGTTCGTCCAACAATTCATTGGAAGATGTCCCTGCACGACGCAGTCCTCGGCGTGTGAGCCAAAGATGCAATAGGTTAGCTTCGAGCGGTAACGCTGTCTTCGGCCGAGTAAAGGAACGCCGTCGATCCGACAGCGACATTCGGATAGAGATCATTGATGTGGGCCATCACCATGCGCACGCATCCCGAACTGGCCCGGCCGCCAATGCTGCGAGGGCTCGGCGTTCCGTGAATTCGAAGGTACGTATCCCGATCTCCGACGAATAGATACAAAGCCCTGCTGCCCAAGGCATTGTTGGGGCCGGGCTCCATACCGTCGGCAAACCGCTCGTAAGCCTCCGGATCGCGTTCGATCATTGACTGCGTTGGCGTCCAGTGCGGCCATTCGACCTTTCGGCGGATCGTATAGGTGCCGGGTTCATAGAGATCGCCCTTGGCAATCGCCACCCCGTATCGCATCGCGGTGCCACCTTCCTCGATATGGTACAGATAGCGCGCGATCGCATCGACGTGAATGTCACCCGGGCGCAAACCGTCATTCGCCAAAACGCGTTGCGGCAGCAGCCTGGGATGCAGCCCCCATGGGTTGGTTGTTGCCGGGTCATAGTTGGCGGGCGTGATCTGCGCATCCCAAGCTGCTTTTTCGGCTGTTGACGGCCAGGTCTTAGCGAATGCTGGCGAACTCAGAGAAGCTGAAAACAGCGAGCCGGAAAGTGCAAGGAAGTGTCGTCTTGTAACCATGAAGCGAAGCCCTTTGTTTGTTTTCGATGAATGCGGGACGATTCAAGAAACGTCCGCGACCCCATGCCACCGAACCTTTTGATGTCTTGCGATCGCGACCAACCAGAGGCAAGCAAGGACACCGCTTAGGATCGCGTTCCAACTCGCCATGGACAACGTCAGAAATTCCCAGACAACCTCACTGCACAGAACAAGATTGGACGCATTTGAACTGGCAGAGGGCAGCAATTCCGATACCGACATTTGGGAAACATCGAGGCCGGATCCCGTGCAAGAAGTCGGTCCCTCCCACCAGCCGCGCTCGACACCGGTATGAAACACTCCCAACGCGGATGTGCTGAGTTCCGACAGGGCACCGATTATCAGGATTGGCAAAATCGGCAGAGCAAAGAGCAACAGAGCGCCCATTCCAATGGCGATTGCGTGTGGGTAGCGTTGCCAGATGCACATTGCGCAAGGCGCGTAGCCAAGAGCCTGGAAAACGAAGGCCCCTAACAGCAAGGCGGCTGATCCTGCCGCCGCAGTCATGCCGAGAGATTTTGGTGTCAGGGTCAATGAACGCTCCCGTTGGCAATCGATGGACCTGTTTCTCGCTTGTCAGGTTACGTAAACGGCAGAAGGGCTGTTATCATTCAGAGATTTGTAACGGTATGTATCCGTCGCGACCCTCAGCCGACTCTGATCCACGTTGCCATACCGTCGGCCTGGTGGCTCAACATGTGGCAATGCAGCATCCACGATCCCGGATTGTCCAGGACGACGAGAATATCCCGCGTCTCGCCGGTATCCAGATAGGTCGAGTCCCGGTATGGACCGGCTTCACCCGCCGCATCGAGTTCCCAGAAATGGTGGCCATGCAGATGCATGACGTGTGGGAACCCGGTTTCGTTGCGGATCGAAATGCGCGCGGTCGTCCCCTGCGCGGCGGATAGGAAAGGCCTTCGAGGCAGGCCGGATACGTCATTGAGCGCCCATGTCCCTGTGCCGTTGTGGGACGCGCTTCCCGCACCTCCCTGGAGCACCAGCTCCGCGGTTTGGCCGGGGTCTTTCGGGGCGGGCATTCGGTTGGCGGGCAATGCGGTGATGGGCGCTTTCGCGGGCTCACGGGAACCGGAAACAGCGATTTCGCCAAGGCTCAACGTCTGTTCTCCAAAGCTGTCGTCGAATCTAATAGGCCCGGTCGCATCACCAATCACATCGCATCTTTGCCCCGGAGCGAGAAGGATCGGTTCGAGCGTCCGAGGATGCGCCAGAGGCATGCCATCCAGTGCAACGATCTTGCCTATCAAACCATCCAGGCCGACACGGTACACCCTGTCGATAGAGGGATTTATGAGACGCAGTCGCAGACGGTCGCCTCGTTTCACAGTCTTGCCGGTTCCATTGAAAACAAGTGCCGTGACCGTATTGCCGATACGGCCCTCGGTTGCGAAATGGGCCGGGTTGAACGCTTCGTCGTACTGCCCGGACTGATCCAGCAAGACATCGAAGAACTGAACAACGATGTCATGGTCGACAGCCGGCGCATTTTGCTCCTCGACGATGAAGGCGCCGAAAAGACCGCGGCTGACCTGATCGTAAGACAGGTAATGCGAGTGATACCAATACGTGCCGGCATCCGGGACGCCGAATTGATAACGATACGAGTCGCCCGGAATGACCACATCCTGAGTGAGGACGTTGACACCATCCATCCGATTTGGAACCCGCAACCCATGCCAGTGAACGAGAGCGCCCTCCTCCAATCGGTTATCGAGGGTAATGCGGGCGGTTTGTCCTTGTCGCATTCTGACTTCTGGGCCCGGCAGACCACCGTTGAAGCCCAACATCGACACGTCGTACCCAGCAAGGTGCGCCTTGATCGATTGGGGCGCGAGGATCAACTCGTGTGTCGCTGCTGGCAAGCGGGTACCAGCCAGCGCAACGGTCATCCCGCCAAGGAAAGACCTCCGGCTCAAAGACAATTCCGTCACCTCATGAATGATAGACTGGCTTTCGCCAACTGCCGCACTTGTGCCATTTCCGGAAGAGGAACTTCAAGGCGACAGAACACTCCTCACGCCGTTGTCACTTTGGGATACAGGAAGACGCGGGCGCCGATTTCAACGCGTTCGTACAGATTCTTCACATGTTCATTCGTCAACCGCGCGCATCCATTCGACACGGCAGACCCAATTGTCTCCGGGGCGTTCGTTCCATGAATGCGAAGATAGGTATCGCGTCCCTCGGCATCGTAGAGATAGAGCGCGCGGGCCCCGAGCGGGTTGTTTGGCCCGCCTTTCAGTCCATCCTTGTACTTTGCGTATTTGCGTGGCTCGCGCCGGATCATGGCGTTCGTTGGCCGCCACCATGGCCATTTGGCCTTGCGCGCTACCGTGAACTCTCCGGGTTCGTACAAACCTTTGCGCCCTACCCCGACCCCGTAGCGGATCGCCATCCCGTCCTCGAGCATGAAATAAAGGAAAAAATCGTCGGGAACGACGTGGACATCGCCTTTAACCCAGTCACCACGACGGGTGTTTACCAATTGTGGTTCGAACCGTTCGGGCAATTTGACTTTGTGGGCCCAGGCAGTTGTGGGCAGAAAGCAACCCATCGCTCCGGCACAAATCAATTCTCGTCTCGTGAAATTCTGCATGGCGCGATCTCCTCGGACCCATGAAAATTCAGTGCGCGTCAGGGGCAAAGAAAAGAAGCCGTGAACCGGGGCAAACGACGCGCCTTTGTTGCCTTGAAACTACGAAAATTCGTGCTTTTGGAACTCTCCAGCGCTGGAATGTTGTTGTTTTACAGAGAACTGCAAGGAGGTGACTGGAAATGCACTACTCACGATTCTTTATGATGATCGGAACATCGACCGTGGTCATGTTCGTTCTGATGTACCTGAACACCTATCTTTGGGGCCATATCTTCTTTTCGGAGACACGCCTTTACATGGCCATCCTGATGGGGGCGACCATGGCCGTGATCATGTTGGCGTACATGTTGTCCATGTATCAGAACACCAAAGCCAACATCGCGATTTTCGTTGGCGCAATAGTCCTTTTCGCGGCGAGCCTCTGGCTGGTTCGCGGGCAATTCACGGTGCAGGACAGGTCCTACATGCGCGCCATGATCCCGCACCACTCGATCGCCATCATGACGTCGACTCGTGCCGAGATCACCGACCCGCGCGTCCGGGGGCTCGCAGACGACATTATCTATGCGCAGGACAAGGAAATCGCCGAAATGCGCTACCTTATTGCTGACATTGGAGCAAACGGCGAAGCATCGGCCACGCGAAGCGAAACGCCGGCGCAGGTTGTGGATGCGCAACAGGCGCTTCAAACGGAGGTCGTGTCGAAGGTCGATCCTGAGTTTCTGACGGAAGACGAAATCGCTGCGGTGTTCCCGAATGGCGGAAATTGCCGCTTTGCTTACACCTCGGACAGTCCGGCTGTACTGGTGACTGGTGAAACCGGCGAAGGGTCTGCCGCCGCAATGAAGATCAGCGGTGATCTGGTGCGCCTGAATGCGCAGGGCGAAAATGCATTTTCTGAAGGCCCGCTGTCGGCCGAGATCGCAGAGACGAACGGTGACCTGACCGATCTGATCGTCAGCGCGGGAACCGACTACGAAGCCGGGTTCCGTGGTCAACTTACGTGCAGCGGATAAGGAGGAAAGGACATGCCCCGCGACACAGACAGTAAATCCGCGCAGCTTTATCGCATGGTCATGCCGGGCCATGTCTGCCCCTACGGTCTGAAATCGAAAGACCTGCTGGAGCGGCAAGGCTTCGAGGTGGAAGACCATCCGCTTGACACCCGTGAAGACACCGATGCTTTCATGGAGAAGCACGGGGTCGAGACGACGCCGCAGACTTTCATCGGGGACGAACGGATCGGCGGTTACGATGATCTCAGGGTGTTTTTCGACATTGACCCACCCGAGGAAGAGCAAAGCGACACGACCTACCAGCCGGTCATCGCGATCTTTTCCGTTGCCGCGCTGTTGGCATTGGGCCTGTCTTGGCACCAGTACGGGTCGGTCCTTACCTTGCGGGGGTTCGAATGGTTCATTTCGCTGTCCATGACCATTCTCGCGATCCAGAAATTGCAGGATGTCGAAGGGTTTTCGACGATGTTCCTCAACTACGATCTGCTGGCGCGCAAATGGGTGCGATACGGCAAGGTCTACCCGTTCGGCGAAGCGTTGGCAGGTGTCCTGATGACTGCCGGCGCGCTGCTGTGGCTCTCGGCGCCTGTCGCCCTGTTTATCGGCACGGTAGGCGCTGTCAGCGTGTTCAAGGCTGTTTATATCGACAAGAGAGAGCTGAAATGCGCCTGCGTCGGCGGTGACAGTTCCGTCCCGCTGGGGTTCATTTCGCTGACGGAAAACCTGATGATGATCTTCATGGGTATCTGGATGCCGGTCCGCGCGATCTGGTTCTGAGGTACAGCCCCTTCTTGCCTGTCACTTGGCCAACCGCTCCGGCGACAGATCCTCGATGATGGGGCAGTCGGGCCGGTGATCCCCGGCACATTTTTCCACCAGTTCGGCGAGCGTCGCGCGCATGGATTGCAGTTTCGCGATCTTTTCCTCGATCTGGCGCAGATGGTCTTCCGCAACCGCCTTCACTTGCATGCTTTCGCGGTTTTCATCCTCGTAGAGCGACAGGAGCGTCCTGCAATCTTCGATGGTGAACCCCAAGGCCCGTGCGCGACCCAGAAACGCCAGCTTGTGAACATGGTTCTCGGTGAACGCGCGATAGCCGTTCTCGCTACGGTTCGGGCGGATCAGACCGATGTCCTCGTAGTAGCGGATCGTCTTGGCGGGCACACCCGATTGTCGGGCAACGTCTCCGATGTTCATGTCGGACCTCCGTTATTCTGCTGGAGCAGGAGTGGCGGCTGCCATCTCTGCCGGGATTGCGCGCTGCTCGTCCATCGCAGGCGCGATGCGCCGCAGCCGCAGGGCATTGGTCAGGACAAACACCGAGGACAACGCCATCGCACCCGCCGCAAGGATTGGTGACAGGAGCAACCCAAAGGCCGGATAGAGCACCCCGGCAGCGACCGGAATAAGTGCCACGTTGTAGGCAAAGGCCCAGAACAGGTTCTGCCGGATGTTGCGCATGGTCCGCCGCGATACTTCGAAGGCGTTCACCACGCCGCGCAAATCGCCCGACATCAGGACGACATCCGCAGATTCGATGGCCACATCGGTGCCGGTTCCAATGGCGATGCCCACATCGGCATGCGCCAGCGCCGGGGCGTCGTTGATCCCGTCGCCGACAAAGGCGATGCGCTTGCCGCCCTCGCGCAAACTGTTGAGCGCCGCGACCTTGCCGTCTGGCAGAACGCCGGCGACGACATGGTCGATGCCGGTTTCGCGGGCGATGGCTTCGGCGGTTTCGCGTTTGTCCCCGGTGATCATCGCAACCGCAAGACCCTTTTCGTGCAGCGCTGCGATGGCTGCGCGGCTTGCCGGTTTGACCGGATCGGCGACGCCGATCACGGCGGCGATACGTCCATCTATGGCAGCGTAAAGCGCCGTCCGACCCTTGCTCGCGATCTTCGTTTCCTCTGGTGCCAATGCCGAGATGTCAATGCCTTCCCGCGTCATGTAGCGGTCGGCCCCAACCAACACCTCCGCGCCTTCGACCAAGGCGCGCACGCCGTAACCGGTGACCGACTGGAAACCTTCGGCCCCCACAAGCGGGGCGCCGTCGCCCCGGGCGGCGCGGACGATGGCGTCCGCGACAGGATGCTCGGAGAGCGACTCCACGGCGGCGATCTTCGAGAGCGTTGTTGAACGATCGAACCCTTCCGCCAGCACAAGGTCAGTCAGTGCGGGTCGCCCCTCGGTCACCGTGCCTGTCTTGTCGAGGGCGACCACATCAACGGAATCAAGTAGCTGCAAGGCGTCGCCCTTGCGGAACAGGACGCCCATTTCCGCAGCACGTCCCGTCCCGACCATGATCGAGGTCGGCGTCGCAAGCCCCATCGCGCAGGGGCACGCGATGATGAGCACCGACACACCGGCGACCAGCGCCATCGTCAGGGCCGGATCAGGCCCGAAAAACAGCCAGACCAGCACGGTCGCCGCCGCGATCGCCATCACGGCAGGCACGAACCACAAGGTGATCCGGTCGACCAATCCCTGGATCGGCAGTTTGGCGCCCTGGGCCTCTTCGACCATGCGAATAATCTGCGCCAGGGTCGTGTCGGCGCCGACCCGCGTGGCGAGGAACTGCAGGCTTCCGGCGCCGTTGACCGTCCCGCCGGTCACCGTATCTCCGGCACCTTTTTCAGCGGGGATCGGCTCGCCTGTCAGCATGCTTTCGTCGACGCGGCTGGTCCCCTCGATGACCTCGCCATCGACCGCGATGCGTTCACCAGGGCGCACGATGACGATGTCACCCTGAACCAGCGCATCGATCTCGATCTCGACGCTTTCTCCGTCCCGCATCACGCGTGCAGTCCGCGCCTGAAGCCCTAATAGCTTCTGGATGGCCGCGCCCGTTCTCCCCTTGGCGCGCGCTTCAAGAAACCGCCCCAGAAGGATCAGAACGACGATGACCGCTGCCGCCTCGAAATAGACGGTGCGCAGCGTGTCAGGCAGGACCGACGGTACGAATGTCGCAACCACGGAATAAAGGTAAGCCGCCCCGGTGCCGACCGCGACGAGGCTGTTCATGTCGGGGGCACCCCGGAACAAGGCCGGGAAACCCTTGGTGTAAAACGTCCGGCCCGGGCCGAAGAGAACGATTGTCGTGAGAACGAATTGAAGAAGCCAACTCGTCTGCTGACCAATCGTGGTCTCGATAAGCATATGAACGGCCGGAATGACGTGGCCACCCATCTCGATCAAAAAGACCGGCAAGGCGAGGATGGCTGCAAAGGTGACCCGTTTGGCAAGCGCCTGAGCCTCTTCCTCCTTGCGCGCAACCCTGTCGTCACCGGCTTGGGCCGTTGCCACGGTTGCTGGATACCCTGCCGCGCCGCTTGCATTTACCAGATCGGATGTCGTGACAAGACCTTCGACGTAAACCACCGTCGCCGTCTCGGAGGCGAGGTTGACGTTCACCTCGACCACTCCAGGCACCGCGGAAAGCGCCTTGTCGACCCGCCCGACGCAAGAGGCACAGGACATGGCTGCAATCGTGAGTTCGGCCTTGGCCGTCCGCGCGGGGTAGCCCAGCTCGCGAAGGGTTTCGATGATTTCCGGAACGCGCTTGAGCGCGTCCACGCTCATACGCGCGGTTTCGGATGCAAGATTCACCGACACATCCTCTACGCCGTCGATTGCATTCAATGCGCGGTCGACCCTGCCAACGCAGGACGCACATGACATGCCTTCGATCGGCAGGCTGATCTGTTTGGGTTCGGGCATATGTGTCACCTGTTTTTCCATTCGAAGTGGAATATGAGGCTTCCAGTTACTGGAGGGTCAATGGGAGGGCGCCAAATAAATTTCTTCACTTGACCTTCCAGCGGGGGGAAGCCCCATGTCACCGACAGAAATCAGATCAAGGAGTGGTTCCGATGAAGTTCAGCGTTCCGGACATGAGCTGTGGACATTGCACCGCAGCAATCGAAAGCGCGGTGAAGAGCGCAGATCCGAATGCAGGCGTAGAATGTGACCTTTCTGCCCGACATGTGCGTGTCGCCAGCGTGTTACCAGCCGATCAAGTCCTAGCGATCATTCGGGATGCGGGCTACAACGTGGAACCTGCGGCCGCTTGATGCAGTGCCTGGACCACCCAAGGGCGGTCCGGGCACAGAATTTCAGTCTTCGACTTTGCGGGCTTCCTCGACCAAGTCGACAAGCTGCGCCTTTTCGACGAAGCCCGGGACCAGCGCGTCACCGATCACGAAAGACGGCGTGCCGTTAAAGCCCAGAGCTTGGGTCAGTTGCATGGATGTCGCAATGTGCTCTTCGACCTCGGGGGCCTCCATGTCCTTGCGCAACTGTGCGATATCCAGGCCGATCTCCTCGGCAACGCGCAGCACGGAGGCCTCTTCCGCGCGGCCTTCCAGCCCCATCATCGCCCAGTGAAACTCTTCGTATTTGTCCTGCTTGCGCGCTGCCAAGGCCGCTTTCGCGGCGAACACCGATCCGTCTCCGAGAATGGGCCATTCACGATAGACGAGGCGAATGTTTGGATCGTCTTCGATCAAAGCCCGCACCTCGGGTTTGACCCGCCGACAATAAGGACAGTTGTAGTCGAAAAATTCCACAACGGTGACGTCCCCTTCCGCGTTGCCGAGAACCGGCGCATTCGGATCGTTCTCGATCAGATCGCGCTGGTCATTCAGAACTTGGGCCTGACTGAGCTCCTGCGCTTGCGCCTGCCTTTGTTCAAGGATGGCGACGGCCTCCATGACAATCTCCGGGTTCTCGCGGATTGCTTCCAGCACAAGTTCCTTGACCCGGGACTCTGACAGTTCGTCGGCGAGTGCCGGTAGCGGAAGCAAGGCAGCTATCGCGACCGTCGTGAAGGCTTGTCTGAAACGCATTTTAGTTCTCTCCCCGTTGTTCGTCGGCTTCTGTCCGCGCGGCCTGGACTTCGCGGATGCGATCTGGCCAGGTGGACCGGATGAAGGCCAGGATGTTGTGAATTCGCTGGTCGGTCAGCACGTCTGCGAAACCGGGCATGCCACTGTCGAATTCGACGCCCTGACGCGCCAGAAGCGTTGCACCCCCCAGTTTTGTGTAATCGAAGAGCAGGCTGTCAGGATGATGCCAGGTGTGACCCGTCTCATCATGCGGTGGTGCTGGCAGGCGCCCATCCGCGCCCGGCGTTCGCCATTCCGGCTGGCCTTCCAGATCCGCGCCATGACAAGACGCGCAGTTTTCTGCGTAGAGCAACGCGCCTTCTTCGATGTCGTAGCTCTCCGCCTTGGACGCGCTGCCGACATCCGAGGATGCACTGGTCGAGAGCCAATACGTGAAGGCGGCTGCTGCGACAGTGATCGGAACGGACCAAACGAGATACCTCATGTGACCCGTATCCAGGTTGTCATGCCGGACGCGGCGTGGCTGAGCATGTGGCAATGGAACAGCCACTTGCCGGGATTGTCTGCCGTAAAGGCGATCTCCCGGGACTCGTTGCCGGCCAACAGGATCGTGTCCCGCATCGGCCCGAACGCGCCGTCGGGGCGCAGCTCACGGAAATGCATCCCGTGCAGGTGCATCGCATGTGGGAACACGGTCTGGTTCTCGATCTTCAAGCGCACCGGCTCGTTCAGGGATAGATCGGCCAGTGGCGTGTCGGTCATATCGGCGACATCATTCAGGGCCCAGAATTTGCCCGCTTGGGCAAGCTGACGGAATCCAAGACGTTCCCCACCGAGCAACGCGGACTGCATCCGCCCCATTGCACCGCCGGACATGACCAGTCGCAAATCTCGCGCATCGGCAAGGTCCGGGGCGTTTGCTGCGGGGTTCGGCGGCAACGGCAGTGGCTTGCCTCTTGGTACTGAACTGGCTGTGCCGTCGATCGGAAAACTCACGAGCGGGGTCGGTTGATCGTCATCGCCGATGCGCAGCAAATGGGCCACGCCGCCTTCGTCTTCGGTCACATCGACAATTAAGTCGACGCGCTGTGCCGGGCCGAGGATCAACTCGCCGTCAATCTGCTGGGGTTGGCCGATTGGCATTCCATCGACGGCCACCCTCCAGCCACTCAACCCCGAGAGCGTCAGCGGGAAAATCCGCGCGCTTGCTGCGTTGATGATCCGCAAGCGAATGCGTTCGTTGCGCTTCGCGGACAAGGTCAGGTCATAGCGCCCATTGGTCGTGATAAAGTTGCCGATGCGTCCACCGTGGCTCATCATCATAGGCTGCTCGAAATTGTCGAAAAGCTGCCCGCTTTCGGGATCGAGCAACCAGTCCTCCAGAACGATGACTTCCTCGCGGTCGATGTCCGGTCCATTGGCCTCTTCGACGATCAAAGCACCGCGCAAACCACGCGCGACCTGCTCGTATGAGCGATTATGCGCGTGGTACCAATAGGTCCCGGCGTCCGGTACGACGAAGTCGTAGTCAAAGGTTTCACCAGGTGCCACGGGCTCTTGGGTCAGCCCTGAAACGCCATCCATCGCGTTATCGATCCGGATTCCGTGCCAGTGAACCGAACTGGGATCGGGTACCTCGTTGCGGAACCTGCGGCGCACCCGATCGCCTTGAGCGACCCGGATTTCCGGGGCCGGAACAAGGCCGTCATAGCCCCAGATCTCTGTTTCCGGGTAGGTGTCCGGAAGAAGCTGTTGACGTGCAACCTTGGCAACCACGTCCTCGAACGGGGTTGCGGCAAAAGCCGACCGCGGGATGGCCGCCGCGCAGGCCGCCAGTGTTGCATGGCGCAAGAAATCCCGACGTGTTTGTCTCATTTCGATCCTCGAGAAAGCGGGGGCTTGTTGCCCCCGCGTGGTGTTAGTTCGACGCGGGGTTCTCCGCCTCGACCGTGTCCTTGTTCAGCAGGAAAAGCGCCATCGCTTCGCGATCGGCAGGTGTCAGAAACCGAGTTCCCTCGCGAACCACTTCCGCCATGCTGCCGCCGAAAGCATCGCCCGAAGGGATGATGCCGGTCTGGAGCGCATAAGCGAGGTTTGAAACCGTCCAGTCATTTTTGGCCAGGTCTTTTGGCCGTATCGCGGGTGCCTTGCTGCCACCGGGAAGCTGGGCGTTGCCTGCAAAGGAAGCACCGATATCGCGACCTCCTGCAAGATTGCGCGGCGTATGGCAGGCTCCGCAATGTGCCGCACCGCGCACCAATTCCCGTCCGCGATTCCATGCGCCGCTTCGCCCTTCAACCGGTTCGGTATCCGGATCGTAGAAGAACGCCGCTCGCCAGAGCTTCAGCCCCCATCGTTGATCGAATGGGAAGCTGACATCGTTTTCTGGTGCAGGTTCGTCCACGGGCGGCACGGTTTGAAACGCCGCCCAGAGGTCAGCGATATCCTGGTCAGAAAAATCCGCATAGAACGTATATGGGAAAGATGGATAGTAGGGCGTTCCATCGGGGCCGATCCCCTGCCGCACGGCTTTTGCGAACTGTTCTGCCGTCCATTCGCCCATGCCATGTTCGGGGTCGGTCGTCAGGTTGGGCGGATAGAACGTTCCGAACGGGGTTTCGAGCGGCGCCCCTCCGGCAAGTGGTGCGCCGCCCGCTTCAAAATTGGTATGACAGGCAATGCACCCACTGGCGCGCGCCAAATATGCGCCCCGGTCGACATTGCCCTCTGTTGCAATCGGAGTCACTGCACTGCCGACAGGCCATGCAATCACCACGCCGAGGCCGGCCGCGCCCAGCACGGCGACCCCGGTGACGAGTTTCAAAAACCGGCGCATGGTTAGTCTTCTTCCGCCCGGAAGCGTTCATGGCATGCGGAACAGACCTGTGTCGTCATCGCGAATGCCGCGTCGGCGGGCATTTCGGCAATGGCGGCAGCATCCATCATGCCGCCGCTGCC
This sequence comes from Phaeobacter sp. CC-HEC084, assembly GCF_059429255.1. Lineage (NCBI taxonomy): Bacteria > Pseudomonadati > Pseudomonadota > Alphaproteobacteria > Rhodobacterales > Roseobacteraceae > Phaeobacter > Phaeobacter sp. CC-HEC084. Next base: position 279,944 of record NZ_JCAIJQ010000003.1, on the reverse strand, counting down.
CATCATCGTGCTCCCGCCCATCATGGTTGTATCGCTTCCCATCATGGATCCGCCGCCCATCATCGAGGCGCCATCCGTGGAGGTATTGCCGCCCATGCCGCCTAGCCCATTGTCGGCTGCGCGTTTCAGGCCTTCAGAGTATTCTTCCAGCTGATTTGCCAGTGCTGCGAAGCGGTCCCAATCGGTCCACACTTCGTCTTTGGCTTCCGAGGGCATGCCACCTGTGCCCTCTGGGAACAGCTTTGTCATGCTCTCACCGGCGTGCTGCTGGAACAGGCGCGCTGCATCGCCCACTATTTCTGCGTCATAGGCCGTTTCGCCCCGCATCATCGGGGCTACGGTTTTGACTGCCTTTCCCATGGCGGCCATGGCATCCATGCGTTCCTTTACGATGCCCGTGGCACCGCTATGCGCAAATGCCGCGACCGCGGTTCCTGCAATCAACACTGCCGCTGCGATAGTCGTCTTTTTCATGTCTTCGATCCTTTAATGGGTCTGCTCTAAGAGGGGTGTGAAATCAGACCCACTTCCGTGGGGGTGGAGGATCGCTGTCGGGGCGCAATTCGGTTCGTTGGGTCGCGCCGTCTTGCATGACGGCGTTCATAAAATGAGGCTCGTAAACCACCGTTTCTGGGAACAACAACGCTGCCGGAACAGAACAGTCGAGTCCCGGATGACAGTGACCAGAGGTCTCGCTCGTAGATGGCCCCACATTTTCATGACTGTGTGATTCTTGCGCCAAAGACGCTCTATCATGGAACGCTGGTGCCTCAGGGACACCGAGAACCACAAGGAACAGGCCAAAAACGATCGACAGGATCCATCTGTTCGTCTTCGACCAACGCATCAGTTGATCCCGTTGGCCCGCTGTAGTTCTCGGACATAGGCAGCCACCATCTTGACGTCTCCTTGGGTCAGCCCCTCGATCTTGGGCATATTACCGAATTTCCAGTGATGCGCACGCACGCCATTTTGAGCGGCCAGAACAAAGGCCATGTCTGAATGGTGGCTCGGCTCGTAAATCTTGTGCACAAGAGGCGGGGCAATCCCGTTTTGTCCCGCTGCGTTTGCTCCATGGCACTCGGAACACTTAGCCTCGAATATGGTTTTCCCAATCGTGGCTTGCTCCGAGAATTCTGCCGGCAGTTGGACCTGAACGATTGGGTCGCCTGCTTCTATGCTACTCGTGTCAGGAGGCGTCATGGAATGACCCATCGCTGTATCTTCCGCAGAATCTTCCGCAGAAATGAACTGCCAAGTTGCAACTCCCCCGCCAGCTATAACTACGGCTCCAATAAGCGCGGTCAATTTGTCCATGCCTGTATCTTCCGCCTTGTCTCTTGGGTCAGATGAGTTTGACTTGAGTGCCGACGGGCACCCGCTCGTAAAGCTCTTCAACCTGTTCGTTGAACAAACCGATGCAGCCATTTGATGACCGACGGCCGATTTTTCGCGTGTCCTGTGTTCCGTGGATACGGTAGTATTGCCAGGACAGATACAATGCGCGGGTACCCAGAGGGTTGGCAGGATCGCCTCCCTCGACACGTGCCGGCCATTCTGGATTGCGTTCCCGCATGGAGGGCGTCGGCGCCCAGCTGGGGTTTTTGCGCTTTTCCACGACTTCGGTATAACCGCGTTTTGTGAGTTCATCGGTCAGAGGAACGGATGTCGGATAGATCCGCATTGACCCATCTGCTGTCCAATGCTGCAGAGCCCGTGTTTCCGTGTCCGAGATAATGATACCCTTTCCAAGCGTATCGAAATGGTCTTGCCACTCGTGAACTCGGAAAGAAGAGATATTGCGGCGAATGACTTCGGCCCGAACCACGCTTGGGGCAGCCAAAGCAACCGCCGCCAAACCAAATAGGCGTCGTCGGTTAATCTTGTTATTCGGCAAAGACGTCATGACACACTCCCAGCCTCGGTTTTGTCACACGTCTTTTACGCGAGACCCGGCATCTGGCAACCTGACAAGGCCGCGAGAAGTGTATCCATTTGTATCCTTGACCTTACCCTGCTGGAGGGCCGCAAATGACGCGGGAAACGAGACAAAGAGGGTGTCATGGACCACCAGAACCACAGAAAAAAGCCGATCACGGACAGGCTCATGCATTACGGAATGATGGCGTGTTGCGCCGTCATGCTGCTGCCCGTTGCGGGATTTTTTCTTGCCGGCGGCACATTGGCGGGCATGTGGGGCAATGCAGCGGCTTTCGCCCCGCTCCTGCTGTGCGTGGGGGCGCATCTTGCGATGCACAAATTCATGGGGAAATCGTGCCATTCCGACAAGGCAAAGGATACTATCGAGGAAACGACCGAGCCCATGACCTCCGCGATTCCAGTCGTGGTCCGCGACAGGCCGTGATGTACGCGGGAAGGTACGCGTAGGCGCGTTGCTGTTGTCGGGTTTCTTGCTTGGGGGATGTGCAGGAAGTCTAGAAGACTGCCCGGATCGCGGCGCTATCGTGTCCACGAAGCAAGCGTCAGACCTTCTGCCGGATGGGTGTCGGTATCTTTCAACTTCTGCGACTGGCGTCGCGCGAGTTGACTGCGCGGATGGTCGTCAGGGTTTTGCCGTAGGTTTCCGTTGAGGCGACCTCCGCCGTCTTGGCGAAATCTGCGGTAAAAATAAGGGAAGGAAGCAGGTATCTTGATCGATTGCCTTTTGATCCTGCGACGGGTTTTGCTTATTCCCTTCGTGCTCCTGGCCCTTGTCTCTGGAAGTGTCGCGGCAGCAACCTCTGCTGAATACCAGAGCGCGCCACTCACCGCGCATCTCATTAGTGTACAGGACGGCGTTCCCGAGAACACACAGACTCTGTCAGCCGGGCTTCACCTTCAACTGAACGAAAACTGGAAGACCTATTGGCGGTCGGCGGGCGAGGTGGGAATACCGCCTTCGGTCGAATGGAGCGGTTCCGAAAACGTCGCAGATGTCGAATTCATGTGGCCCGCCCCGACGCGCTTCACCGCCTTCGGCATCGAAAATTTTGGTTATGCGGGTGAAGTCGTCTTTCCGCTGCGCATAACGCTCGAAGATCCCGGCGCACCTGTGACTCTTTCCGCGCAGGTCAAACTGCTGGTGTGCTCCAATGTCTGTGTCCCGGAAGAGTTTGACCTGTCACTTCGCCTCGGACGGGGCAACGTCATCGACAGCACTTCGGCTGGGCTGATCGGTACGTTTTCCGAGCGCGTCCCCGAAGGGGCCAAGACGAGCGGCGTCAGCGAGGCAAATGCCTTCATCGACGAAGACCTCACGGAGTTGATCGTCAGCCTTCGCGTCGATGAACCACTCCAGTCGCCGGATGTGTTTCCCGAACTGGGTATGGGTGTTGCGCTTGGCAAACCCGATATCCGTTTGGGAGAAGAGGATCGTTTGCTTTGGGCGCGCTTGCCGATCCTCTCGTCGAATACGGATGTGACAGTGGCTCCGTCGATTACCGTCACCGACGGCGAGAACCGGGCCTTCACGATCATCGCGGATCGCGTGGCGCAAGGAATAGCACCACCCTTTGAGCTGGCCGCCACGACACCGGACATGATGGAACTGATCTGGATTGCCGCGATCGCGCTGCTGGGCGGATTGATCCTGAATGTGATGCCCTGCGTGCTGCCGGTGCTGTCCATCAAGGTGTCGTCTGTGCTCAAACACACCGATCACGACACAACCCGTGTCCGGTTCGGTTTCGTCGCTGCCAGCGCCGGCATCATGACGTTCATGTGGGGTCTGGCGCTCGTCCTCTGGGCGCTCCAGACGGCAGGCCTCAGCGTCGGGTGGGGTCTGCAGTTTCAAAGCCCGCTGTTTCTTGCGGTGATGATCGCTGTCCTGCTCGTCTTTTCGGCAAATCTGTTCGGAGCGTTCGAGTTCGCCCTTCCACACGGCATTCAAACGCGGCTTGCAGGGGCCGGTGGACGCAACGGGTATTCCGCCGACTTTTTCACTGGCATGTTCGGTGCCGTCATGGCGACGCCTTGTTCGGCACCGTTCCTCGGCACCGCTGTGGCCTTTGCTTTGGCCGGGCGTGGCTTGGACATCCTCATAGTCTTTTCGAGCCTCGGGTTCGGCCTCGCCCTGCCCTATCTCGTCATCGCCGCGTTCCCGCGTCTGGTCGCATTCATGCCTAAGCCTGGTCGATGGATGCTGATCATCAAAAGCGTCATGGGGGTCTTGTTGCTTGCAACCGCCGTGTGGCTGTTCTGGGTGCTCGACGGTGTCGCCGGGCTTGTGTCTGTCATCGCGGTCGCGGCGTTGTCCGGTCTCGCCGTTCTGATACTATCTCTCCCGAATGTGCAGTCCCAGTTCAGGTGGTCTATTGCCATAGCCAGCCTTGTCCTGGCCATTGCCGCAGGTCCTCTCTTGCAGCAATCAGCACCTGCGCGTTCGACGCCGCAGTTGGCAATGGCTTGGATCGCATTTGATCGTTCGGACATAGCGAAACGCGTGTCCGCAGGAGAGGTCGTTTTTGTCGATGTGACCGCTGACTGGTGCCTGACTTGCAAAGCGAACAAGACACTTGTCATCGACCGGGAGCCAGTCCGGAGCGCGCTTGAAGCGCCTGGAGTCACGGCGATGCAGGCAGATTGGACACGCCCGGACACGCGCATTTCCCGCTACCTTGAGAGTTTCGGCAGATACGGCATCCCCTTCAATGCCGTCTACGGACCATCGGCACCGAACGGCATTGTGCTGTCCGAATTGCTAACAACCGAAGACGTGATGGACGCCTTGGCGCAAGCCAGCGGTCGGGATGTTTCCGCAAAGGTTGCCGGACAGGAGTGACCTGCCCGGGCGGGACACCGACCAGCAGTCAGCCGCCGAGCCGCTCAAGCGCGGCACGGACCGCCGCACGCCGAGGATCACTGGCGGGCTGCTGCTCCAACAGCGCTTCAGCCTTGCGGTAGGCCTCAACGGCGCGATCGGGCTCCTCAAGGACCGTATAGGCGTTTGCCAGCCGCATCCAACCATCCAGATCGTCCGGTTCATCCTCAAGACGCTCGGCCAGCCGCGAGACCATCGATCGGATGAACTCCGCGCGGTCCGCGTCATTCATCTCCGACGCCGCCGCGACATCTGCCGCACTCGGGCCGGGTGGGGATGTCGGCCCGCTGGGTAGATTGACGACCGGGAGGTCAGCTGCCGCTGCAATCCGGTTGATCTGCAAAACGTATGTTTCCATCCAGGGCACGAACGTCTTTTCCTGGTTCAGCCGGGAAACGAGCAGATCGTAGGCCTTACGCGTCTCTTCTTTTTGAAGATGGTAGAGAGACTCGAAATAGGTTGCCGCAGGATTGGATGGGTCAAGTTCCAAAGCGCGATCAATGGCCAATTTCGCCCGTGGAATAACAACGCCATCATTGGCAACCGCGACAGCCTCCGCCAGCATGGAGAATGTCGCGGAGGTGGCATCCTCCCGTTTGGCGACAACTTCGAATGCTTCGACAGCATCAACTGTTCTGCCCATGCGCTGATAGGTCTGGCCCAACAGCATCCACCCTTCGCTGGGGCCGCCGGTCGGATCGGATATAAGCCTTTCGCGAAGTTGTATTGCCAGCGCCGTCACTTCATCAGTCTGTGCGCGCTCCTCTGCACGGGCAGCGAAGGCCATTGAAGGCACCTCCGGCGATCCCATTGTCAGATAGTAGCCCGCGGCAATAACCGGCGCGAGGACCGCCGCGACAACAAGAGTGCCTCTGCCACCACTACGGGACGATCCGGCTTTTGCTTCCAAATTGCGGGTCGTCGCGAGGATCCGTTTCTTGATCTCGAGTCTGGCTGCTTGAGCTTCTTGTTCAGAAATCAAACCGCGGTCCATGTCTCGTTCGATTTCCTGCATCTGATCGGCGAGGATGGCCGGTACCGCATCTCCTCTGGTGAGAGTGTTCGATTTGGACAGCAGCAGCGGGTAGAGGACTATTCCGATCGCGACCAGCGTCAGAAGACCGAAAATACCCCAGATCATGACGCATCCCCCGCTTCGTTTTGTCTGAGAATCTCGGACACGGTGTTCTCATCCTCCGCGCCCAAATCTTCAAAAGCCTCTTGCTTTCGCCGACTCATCAGTACCCCGCCACCAACGAAAACCCCGATCAGAACGAAAGCGATCGGCGCAAACCAAAGCGCGTAGGTCGCAGGCTCCAGAGGCGGTTTGAGCAGCACGTAATCGCCGTACCGCGCCCGAATGTACTCGATCACCTGGGTGTCAGTGTCTCCTGCGACCAGTCGCTCGCGGACAAGAAGGCGCAGGTCCCGGGCCACACCCGCGTTGGAGCTGTCGATGTCCTGATTCTGACAGACGACGCATCGCAGATCCTTGGAGATCTCCCGTGCACGTTGTTCCAATAGCGGGTCAGTCAGCATTTCGTCCGGTTCGACGGCGTTGGCAGCAAAGGGAAGCGCCCCGATGCACAATGCGAAAATCAGCTGTCTCATGATCCTGCTCCGTTTGGCAGCGCGCCTGCTTGCGTCAGGGCTGTAGTGAAACGTTCAACAGCGTCCGGACCCACAACTGGCCCGACATAGCGAAACAAAACGGTGCCATCGCCATCGACGATGAAGGTCTCCGGCACGCCCGAGAGTCCCCATTCGATCCCGGTGCGGCCCGACAGGTCGGACCCGATCCGCTCGTAGGGATTGCCGAGGTCATTGAGCCACTTCACGGCATCCTCAGGTTTGTCTTTGTAGTTTATTCCGAACAACCGCATGCCGTCTCGTTCGACAAATCTTGTCAACACGGCATGTTCCGCGCGGCAGGGCACGCACCAGGACGCAAAGACATTGACCACGACCGGTCGTTCGTTGCCGACAAGATCGCTTCGGGCCAGGCCGGGTGTCTCCAACCCCGGCACGGGATCGAGGTCGAACGCCGGGGCCGGTTGCGAGATGAGGACGGAGGGGATTTCGTTCGGATCCCGGTCGGGATTGAGCCCCCAGAGGAAAAACCCCCCGAATATGACTGCTGCAATAAACGGCAGCCCGGCGATGAGACGTTTCATCTTCTCTCCTACTCGGCAGGAACAGCGTCGCTGGCAGGCTGTTTGGCGCGGCGCGGCGCCCCGACCCTCAAGCGGCGATCCGACAAGGAAAGACAGCCGCCGATCACCAGCAGGATCGAGCCAATCCAGATCAGGTTGACGAGCGGTTCATAGAGGATCCGCAGGGTCCATGCTCCGGCGTTGTTCACTTGATCCGAGGCTGGCGTTGCAATCGACGTGTAGAGATCGCCCGCAAGTGTGGACCGGATCGCCGATTCCGTCGTCTGGCTTTCCGCGACCGGGTAATATCGACGTTCCGGGAACAGTGTCGTGACCAATTCGTCATCCCTGCGGACCACAAGGGTGCCGCGATCCGCAATGTAGTTCGGCCCTTGAACCTGCGCGGCGCCTTCGAAGGTGATGTCGAACCCGGCGATCGCAACTTCGGTCCCTGGAGCAGCAAAGACGATCTCTTCACTCTTCCAAGCGCTGGAGCCGATCATCCCCATCATCAAAATGGCAACGCCGGCATGGGCAAGCGTCATGCCGTGAGACGCCCGTGGCAGGTTGCGCGCCCGTCTCGCGCTCTCAGCAAAGGAAACCTCGAACAGACGGATGCGTAGCGCCCATTCCCGTAAAGTCGCCAAAAGCAGCCACGCAGCGCCGAGGATGGCAAGATAGGCCATGATCGGCCCACCGTTCAGAAGATACCACGCGGCCAAAGTTGCGATGACAGCCAGCACGGCTACGAACCGAATGCGATCGAGCAACCCAGCGATATCGGCCCGTTTCCACGACAGGAATGGACCGAGACCCATGAACACCACCAAAGCCAGCATCATCGGGATAAATGCGGCATTGAAGAAAGGTGGACCCACCGAGATCTTGTCCCCGGTGACAGCCTCCAGGATTAGCGGATAAAGTGTTCCGAACAGGACTGTTCCGGTAGCGGCGGCAAGAATGAGGTTGTTCACCAGCAGCCCGGCTTCGCGGCTGATCGGGCGAAACAGACCGCCAGGCTCCATTTCGGGCGCCCGCCAGGCGTAGAGCGCCAGCGACCCACCGATGGACACGGCCAGCAGACCCAGAATGTAAAGCCCGCGCTCTGGATCGACGGCGAAGGCATGCACGGATGTAAGCAGGCCCGACCGGACGATGAACGTCCCGAGCAGCGAAAGCGAGAAAGTCAGGATGGCAAGTAGGATGGTCCAGCTTTTGAACGCGTCGCGCTTTTCGGTGACGATGGCGGAATGCAGCAGCGCCGTGCCCAGAAGCCAGGGCATGAAGCTCACGTTCTCGACCGGGTCCCAGAACCACCAGCCGCCCCAGCCCAGTTCATAATAGGCCCACCACGATCCAAGAGCGATACCTGCCGTAAGGCTGACCCACGCGGCCAATGTCCACGGGCGGACCCATCTGGCCCAGGCCGGATCGACGCGCCCTTCCAGAAGAGCCGCAACGGCAAAGGAAAACACGATGGAGAAGCCGACATACCCGAAATACAAGAGCGGCGGGTGCATGGCGAGACCCATGTCCTGAAGCAACGGGTTGAGGTCATTGCCGTCGAGCGGCGGCGGAAACACCCGCTCGAAGGGGTTCGACGTCAGCAGCAGGAAGGACAGGAAGCCGACGCTGATCCACGCCTGCACCGACAAGGTGCGCGCCTTGGTCTCGGCGGGGATGTTCGATCCGAACCAGGCGACGCCCGCGCCGAACACCGCGAGTATCAGGATCCAGAGCAGCAGCGAACCCTCATGGCTGCCCCAGGTCCCGGCCACCTTGTAGAGCATTGGCTTGAGCGAATGGGAGTTCTCGACGACGTTCCTGACGGTAAAATCGCTGACGATGAAAGCCTGCATCAGCGCTGCGAAGGCGATGGCCACAAACAGCACTTGTCCTATTGCCGTCGCCTGGGCGGATTTCATCCAGACGGCGTTTCCACGCGACGCACCTGCAATCGGCAGAACGCTTTGAACAAGCGCAAGCGCAAGCGCGAGGGCCAGTGCGAAGTGACCAATTTCCGGGACCATGGCGTTCTTTCCTATCCAGTGTCGGTGGGCGTCGCGTCGGACGGCTTTGGCGTCCGCGGCGGGGTCTATTCGTCGAGCGTTGCTTTGCGGCGACGGAACTCTTCTTCGTCGATTTCCCCATTCGCAAAGCGGCGCCGGAGCGCTTCCTGCGCGTCCGAGTCCGGGGGACGGGTGCCATTGTCCCGCAGCCTGAGCACCAGAAACACGATCAATGCTATCACGACGCTCCAGAAGGCGAGCATCATGAAGCCGCCCATAAAGCCATAGCCTCCGCCCCACATGTGACCTGTCCAGGAGTCGGGTCCATCAGCTCGCGCCATGCTGGCGGGCAAGCTGGACAGTAACATTGGAAAAAACGTCTTCGGTTTCATCTGTTTCTCCTTTCATTTCTTGGTTTTCATCCAACGGAATGGTCACGACTGCGCGCAAGCCGACACCGTGCCGGTTGACCAATCCAATATCCCCGCCATGGGATTGGATGATTGTCCGCGCGATGGAGAGCCCTAGTCCGTAGCCACCCGTTTCAAGCGACCTCGATTGCTCCAGCCGATAGAAGGGATCGAACACCTTTTGCAATTCATTGTCCGGAATGCCCGGGCCGGTGTCATCGATGTTGAGCACTAGGTTCGCGTCTCGGACCGCCCAGCTGATTTGGGCGCCGCCACCGTAGCGAACGGCATTTTCCAGCAGGTTCCGAAGCGCCCTGCGAAACGCGTTGGGTCGAAGCCGCACGGAAATATCGTCGCTCAGGCCAAACGAGCAGTGTGCCGACATATCGCTGCACAAGCTTTTCAGGAAGTCGCGTAGATCCACCACTTCGGACTCTTCGGATCCGGTCAGGCCTCTAGCAAAGGTGAGCGTCGCTTCGACCATGGTTTGCATCTCCTCAACCGATGCAATGAGGCTTTCGCGAGTCTCTGCATCGTCAACCAGTTCCGCGCGGACCCGAATGGCGGTGAGCGGCGAGCGCAAATCGTGCCCGAGGGCTGCGAGCATCCGTGTCCGATCACTGACAAACCGGGTCAGCCGGATTTGCATGCGATTGAAGGCGACAGTCAGGTCCCTGACTTCGGTCGGCCCTGCAATTGCCAGCTCCGGCACATCCTCGCCTCGGCCGAGATGGTCGGCGGCTTTGGACAAATTCCGAAGCGGACGCGTCAGGCGCATCATGACAAACCAGATGATGGCCACCAGAAGCAGTCCAGCGGAGATCCCGAAGGTCAGCATCGAATAAAAAGGCCACTGGATTGGTGGCCGCTCGAACCGCGTTCCAATATTCAGCCAACGCGATCCCTCGATCGCGATCGACAAGTTCATTTCAACCGCTGTCAACTCCCCACGCATCATTGCGAGATGCATTTCTGTCATTTCATCAGAGAGATTGGGCAAGGGTCGCAACTCGCCCTCGACCTCATGCAACTCAACACGAATATCCCGGCTGTAGCTGTCATCCATCAGGGCGCGTATGCGTCCCTCTACGATGCCGCCGTCGGAATGGCCGGTGTGTTCGACACTCGGGGTACTCGATAGATCAAAACGGATAAGAGGTGAATTTGCCGCTCGAAGGATCGATTGATGCAAATCCCGCGGCGCCTCCTCGATCAGCCGTGCGACATTCGCCGCTCGACCGGCGGCTTCAAAACCCAAAGCCGCCCGGATAGCCAGGCTGCGCTCATCTGCGAAGAGGAAAAGGCTGATTGCCTGGGCCACGACAAGCGCGGCGACCACAAGCAGGATCAACTGTCCGCTCAGAGAGGCCAACGCACGGCGCATCATATCGCATCCTCGACATCGGCCGCCAGACAGTACCCACCATTTCGCACTGTCTTGATGACGCTTGGTCTTAACACATCCGGCTCGATCTTGCGGCGAAGACGGCTGATTTGATTGTCAATTGTGCGATCCATGGGACCGGCGCTCCGACCGGCGGTCAGGTCAAGCAACTGGTCACGACTGAGCACCATCCTCGCTCTCTCAAGCAGGACCGCCAGCAATTTGAACTCGGATGTCGTCAATGGCGTCTCGGTGGCGGAGCCGTCGATCAGGACCTGTCGGTCGGTATCCAGGATCCAATGCGCAAAACTGACTTTCCGTCCAGCCAGACTTCCGGCCAAGGGTTCATCGCGGTTGCTTCTTCTGAGAACCGATTTGATCCGGGCGAGCAGTTCTCGCGGATTGAAAGGCTTGGCCAGATAGTCATCAGCGCCGATTTCCAGACCCACAATACGATCTGTTTCCTCACCAAGCGCCGTAAGCATAATTATCGGAAGATCACCTTTGGGCGCAAGGCGTCGGCACACCGACAGGCCATCCTCTCCAGGCATCATGACATCGAGCACGAGCAGGTCGAAATGGCCGGTCACGAGTTTCGCATCCATTTCCACGGCGTCTTTGGCGACTGTGGTCCGCATCCCGTTCTTCTCCAGAAAGCGCGCGACGCTTTCGCGAATCTGAGCGTGATCATCCACGATAAGGATATGAGGTGGTGGTCCCATGGCGTCCTTCCTAAATCATAGTCGTTTCATGTTTCAGGGGCAGAATTGTAGCTGTTTGTATCAGGTCAGTCCCTTGCTACACATGGATACAAATCTAAACCTGCACCGCGCGGCACTCCCGGGTAGCGTCGTGCACGTGGCCCGTGACGCATAGAACCGCAACCGATCAAACGATGAGGTTTTCGAACAGGGAGTGGACAAAACATGGGGGTCATGCGGCGCGTTTTCTGTTTGCGACGGTCAGCCGACCATCGAGAACTGCGGCCCTTGTGACGGCTACTCGGTGAGCCCCTTTGGGCGACCACCGCATCCTTCTGCGCTTTCCCATGCGGGCATTGGCAATGTCATCGACTGATCCTTCGGCACGAGATGACGAGATGGGCAGCCCGTTACGGTACCGTCGGCCATAGTCGACAAGGGATTCCATGTTGTTCGCGAGATAGGTGTACAGTGTCCCGCATCGGGCCTGCACACGAGCGGCAGCGGTGCGGACAGCCAAAGGTTCTTCCGCAAGGCGGGTGCAATCGTGCATGAGCCCTTTCAGATAAGTTTCCGCGACCCGTGCTCTGCCATGCCACAGCCACCAGCGAAGGCTTTTCGCGGGGCGCTGGAACAGCACCGGAATTCCAGTGAATCCCGGTATCTGGACCAGACCCTGAACGGCGGCCTCGACATGTCGAATACGCATCGAGATGTGCCACCAGTCGAGGATATGCTTCACCTGGCCGTCGCCACCCATGGCATTCCGTATGAGGTTCGGGAGAGCAAGCTCGCCATCAGAGATTACCGTCAACAGACGGCCCGGCTTCCATCCAAAGTCTGACAGCTCTTCTCGCATCCGGCTGCCTGGCGATGCCGTCGCATTGGCGACCAAGCCAAATCGTCGGCACATATTGCGACTTTCAATCTTACCGACCACAAGATCCAGGTGTCGCTGCTGATACTCCGGTCGACAGCGGATATGCGCACCGTCCAGAAAAACCGTCAAACCCCCTTTGGGAAGTGCTTCAGCGGGATCGCCTGATGCCCTTCGACTTTTCTCGAGCCCCGCGGCTACTCTTCCCAACCGGTCACGCACCGTGGTGTGATGGGGCGGATGGCAGGGGAGGAAGCTTTTCATCAGCCGCGCGGCTTCGCGAAAGGAATGCCGGGACCCGAGTTCCGCATGGAGCCGCTGCAGCTCCGGGGTAGCCCGGTCAGGAAAGAAATAGGCCAGCGGAGAAATAGGTCCGCCTGGCATCGCCGCTGACCTGGCATCACACGAACAGCGGCGCAAGCGCGCGGCTTTGACCCGAACCCGCCCAAAGAGCGTGTCGAGATCGCGCGTGCGATAGTCATGAATGGCACGAACCGAGGCGCAATCCGGGCATACGCGGCTTTCTCGGATGATTTCCTCAACCTGATCGCAAAGAATTGCCCGCTGAATCTGTTCGACAACCCTCTTCCCATCCTCGAGGCGCAACCCGATCCCGTCTGGACAGGTCACCCGGTAGGGTCGTGAAATGCCGTCAAGCTGATGAGTGCGCTTCTCCCCGTTGTCGAAGGTAGTTTCGATTGTAATCCGTACGTCCATGGCAGCCCCACACGCAAAGAACTCACCTTAGCACGGGCCGCAACGACGAAGATGACCCCCATGTTTTGTCCACTCCCCACCATGGGTGGGGCGGGGGCGCTGCGCGCCGGCGGCCCCCCGGCTGAACGTTTGGCGCGCGGGCTCGAGAAAATGGAAACGGCCTGCCTGACCGCGATGCGGCACCTCGACGATATCGAGACATGGTCGGCGCTGGCGGAAGCCGAGATGACCCCACTCTCGGGCAAGACGCCGCCAGCCCTGCGCGGAGTGCTGACCGAATGGCCCCTGGTCTCTGCCCCTATGGCCGAGGCCCTGACCGGAGCCAGCCGCGCCGCTGTCCAGCGCAACCTCGCCTGGATGGAAGCGCGGGATCTGGTCCGCGAGCTAACAGGGCAAGGACGGTTCCGAATGTGGCGCGCCACAAACTGATTGTCGAAGCGATCTGTGCGCGCCGATGTTGCGTCTATCCGCAGCACGGCTGAAACGGTGAGGAGCACCGTTTTGCAGATGCTCGAGGTCAAAGAGTTCGGCTGATCGGCTGAGACAATTCGGCTATCGCCACGTCCCCAACTACCATGAAAGCATTGTCGACTGGGTCGTGACCGGTCTGCGGGTATAAACCGGACAGACCATACAACGCTCCAAGCGACGAACGAGCCGTTGTCGCAATGGCATGTCGAGTGATGTCTTCTTGAAAATCGCCTTCGGAAAGAGCAGGGGCAGGACATGAAGCTGCAAAATCTCGAACGCCATCAAGCCTGGATCTACCTCGCTGCCATCCTTTCCGGTCTGGTCTTGGGCTCGCTCGCCCCCGGTATCTCGGGGGTGTTCGAGGCGCTGCTTTGGCCGGTGTTGGGGCTTATGCTTTTCACTACCTTCGCTCAGATGCCGCTAGCGCACCTGCCGCGCGCGACGCGCGACCGGCGTTTCATCGGCACCATGTTGATCGGCAATTTCGTCCTGGTGCCGCTGCTGGTCTGGGGGCTGATCGCGTTCCTGCCTGACGATCCTGCGCTTCGGCTCGGGGTGCTTGTCGTGCTGCTGGTGCCCTGCACCGACTGGTTCATCACATTCACCCATCTCGGTCGCGGCGATGCGGTGCGTGCCGCGTCCGCGACACCGATCCTCCTCGCGGTTCAGTTCGCCAGTCTGCCGCTCTTCCTTTGGCTTTTTCTCGGCGAGGCATTCTTTGAGCTTCTCGCCGCCGACCGCATTGCCGCCGTCTTTGCGGCGCTTGTCCTGCTGCCGCTCACAGCGGCTTTCCTGCTGGAGCGTTGGGCAGAGGCGCGCCCGGAGCGGGCCGCGATCGTAAATCGCCTCGCCTGGCTGCCGGTTCCGCTTCTGGCTGTCGTGGTGTTCCTGATCGCGGCCTCGCAAGTCGACGCGGTACGGGATGCGCTGCCGGTTTTGGCGCAGGTGGCGGGCGCCTACGTCGCCTACCTCGTCGCCGCAGCACTTCTCGGTGCGGCGACCGGGCGGGCGGCCGGATTGTCCACTAGCGGGTGACGAACGGTCATCTTCTCGCTCTGAACCCGCAACTCCTTCGTCGTACTTCCGCTGGTGCTGGTGCTTGGACCGGAGTGGAACGTGGCGGCCGTGGTCATCGTCTTCCAGTCGCTCGTCGAGCTCTTCGGCATGGTCGCCTATCTGTGGATCGTGCCGCGCTATCTGGTCCCCGAACATGCGGCGACCACGCAGGACTCCGCGGGGAACGAATGATCGCAAACAACGGCGCTGGCACCATTGTCCGCTTGGCTGACATGCATGGGCGTCCTCAACTATGGCCCTTCAGGTCACCTCCGTCAGCGCGTCGATCACAGGGCATTCAGGGACATCGTCACCGGTGCATTGCGCCACGGTGGAAGACAGCACGCGTTCGATGCGTTTGAGATCGTCGATCTTGGCGCGGACCGAGGCGAGATGCGAATTTGCCAGACCCTGCACCTCGCCGCAGGTCTGGGCACCGCCATCGACCAAGGCGAGCAGATCGCGGACTTCGTCGAGCGTGAACCCAAGCTCGCGCGCGCGCATGATGAAGCACAAGCGCGCGACATGCCGATCATCGTAGACGCGATAGTTTTTGCTGGAGCGCGGCGGCTCGGGCATAACGCCGATGTTCTCGTAGTAGCGAATGGTCTCGAGATTGCAGCCGGTCAGCCTGGCCAGATCTCCGCGCCTGAGGACCTTCACCGATCTGTGACGATTTTTCACGTTTGACCCTCTTGAGCCTGTACCTGCTACAGACCCTAGATTGAGATCATCACTGAGGCAAGGATGATTCGAACCATGACTGAAACCACATCCGCCGACCGGCAGACGGCAATGGACGAAACAGGGGCTGCCGACAAAAAGGCATGGACGACAACCTGGCTCGGCGCGCTTGGCGCGCTGGCGATGACCTCATGCTGCATCCTGCCGCTGGTGCTGGTCAGCTTCGGCGTTACCGGCGTTTTCATTGCGCAGCTGGGCGTTCTCTACCAGTACAAATGGATCACCTTCGCGCTGAGTGCCGCCTGCATCGGCTATGGATTCTACAAGGCCTACCGTCCGATCCCGACTGAGGCCTGCGCGGATGGCACCTGCGCGCGCCCCATGAACCGGAAACTCATGCGATCCATTCTTTGGATTGCCACCGCCATCGTCACCGTCGCGATGATCTTTCCCTATCTCACCCCATACCTTCTGTCCTACTGAAAGGCCGAACCCATGAAGTCACTCCATCTTGCCCTTGCGGTCGTTGGCACTCTCGCAGCTTCCCCCGCCAGCGCCGCCGAACAGCGCATCAATATCGGGGTAGGCGAACTGACATGCCCGACCTGCTCCTACACGGTGGCGGCGGCCATGCGGGGCGTTCCCTCGGTCGAGATCATCGACTTCATGGAAGGAGAGGAATTCGGCACCGGCACCTACATCGTCGCCTTTGATGACGAGGCCGCCGATCAGGACATGATCGTCGAAGCAATCCGCGCCACCGGCTATTCGGCGGACATCGTCGAGTCCGGCGATTTCTGATCGCATTCACCGACCCGCACTCGGAGCTGGAGACAGCATGACAGACATGAACAATAACAATGAACCCACGACCCTTTTGCGGCGCGGCCTCATCGGCAGCGTATTTGCGGCGATCTGTTGCTTCACGCCGTTCCTGGTGCTGATCGTCGCCGGGGTCGGACTTTCTGCCGTTGTTGGTTGGCTCGACTACGCGCTTTTCCCGATGCTCTTCGCCTCGCTGAGTGCGGTTGCATATGCCCTGTGGCAGCAAGCCGGCAGACCAGGGCACAGTCCGAAAGCCCTTCTCATCGGCTTGGCGGTTGTTCTTTCGGCTCTGCTGTTCTGGCTGGAGTTCCGCTTTGCTCTGCGGATCTCGGTTGCCGCCGCTTTGGCGGTGGCGGGATATGCGCTCTGGCTCAGAAAATCAGGCAGTTCAGCAGTGAGCCGGATCAAGAGAAACTGGCACAAGGAAAGGAACAGGTATGACCAAGACCTATGACCTCATCGTGATCGGCGGCGGCACCGCTGGAAATGGCGTCGCCCGGATGGCCGCGGATGCAGGCTGGAGCGTCGCCAGCATCGACAGCGAACCCCATGGCGGCACCTGCGCCCTGCGCGGCTGCGACCCCAAGAAAATGCTGGTCGCGGTCACCGAGGGTGTCGAATGGGCCGAAAACATGGAAGGCAAGGGGCTGGAGGCGCAACCTTCGGTCAACTGGCCCGACATGATCGCCTTCAAGCGCAGCTTCACCGAAGCTATGCCACCGCGCATCGAAGCCGGGTTGGAAAAAGCGGGGATCGACGTCTTGCATGGGCTGGCACGGTTCACCGGCCCCAATACGATCGAGTTGAACGGCGAGACCCTGACCGCGAAGCATTTTCATATCGCCACCGGCGCGCGGCCGATGACGCTGAACATCCCGGGCGAAGAGCATCTGACCACCAGCACCGAATTCCTGGAACTGCCTGAGCGACCGAACCGCATCGCCTTTGTCGGCGGCGGCTTCATCGCCATGGAATTCGCCCATATTGTCAAGCGGGCGGGCGCGCGCGAAGTGACAGTGCTGGAGATGATGGACCGCCCCTTGGGTCCTTTCGATCCCGACTTGGTCGCAATGCTGGTTGAGGCAACCGAAGAGCTCGGCGTCGATCTCCGCACCAAGGCGAAGGTGGCGAAGATCGAAAAGCAGGGCGACGAATTCACCGTCACGGTGGAAACTCCCGACGGCACCGAAACGATCACTTGCGATCTGGTGGTGCATGGCACGGGCCGGGTGCCCAATATCGATCGCCTTAACCTTGAGGCCGCCGGCGTCGAATACTCACGCCGTGGCATCAAGGTGAGCGACGCGATGCGCACCACCAATCCGGCGATCTTCGCCGCGGGCGACTGCGCTGCCAGTGGGCCCAAGCTGACCCCGGTGTCCGCCTTCGAAGGGCGTGTGGCAGGCAAGAACCTGCTGGCTGGAGAAGACGAGCGTACCGTGGATTATCCGCCGATCCCGTCGGTAGTCTTCACCCTCCCGATGGTGGCCACCGTGGGCTTGTCGGAAGCGGTGGCCAGGGAACAGGGGCTGAAGTTCGACACCCATTTCGAAAAGACAGGGGACTGGTATTCGTCGCTGCGCGTCGGCGCGAAACATACCGGATTCAAGGTTCTTGTCGAAGAGGGCAGCGGACAGATCCTCGGCGCGCATCTGATCGGGCCGGGCTCCGAGGAGCAGATCAATCTTTTCGCCATGGCCATGGGTGCCGGGCAGACCGCCAACCAGATCAAGGCCATGATTTTCGCCTATCCGAGCTATGCCTCCGACATCGGTTCGATGGTGTGATTCAAAATTATTGATCGGGGCCGTGTCGCGATACCGATCGCAAGCTAAGGAAGAACCAATGGACCAAACTGTAACGAAAGACGATTGCTGCACTGCCAGTGAAACCCGCGATGACAACTACGATCTCATTGTCGTTGGTGCCGGCTCGGCCGGGTTTTCTGCCTCGATCACGGCAGCCGATGCCGGAAAGCGCGTGGCGCTTATCGGGCACGGCACCACCGGCGGCACCTGTGTGAATGTCGGCTGCGTGCCGTCCAAGGCGATGATCCGCGCCGCAGAGGCGGTGCATGGCGGCGCGTCGGCCGCCCGGTTCCCGGGCGTCGAGCCCTGTGATCATGCGGTGGATTGGGGTGCCGTAGTGCAAGGCACCACCGATCTGGTCGAGGAGATGCGGCACAAGAAATATATAGACCTGCTGCCCGCCTATAAAAGCGTTACCTATATCGAGGATGGCCCGGCGCGATTGGTCGAGGGTGGCGTCGCTGTTGGAGGACGGGTGATATCCGCCCCGCGCGTCCTGATCGCCACCGGCTCGCGCCCCCACCTGCCAGCGATCGAGGGGATCGACACAGTGGAGCCCCTCGATTCCACCGATCTATTGACTTTGCCTGACCGGCCCGAAAGCATCTTGGTGCTGGGCGGCGGCTATATCGGCTGCGAGCTGGCGCAAATGGCTTCAAGGCTGGGGGTGAAGGTCACGCTAGTGACCCGCTCGCGCCTCCTGCCGGGCGCCGAACCGGAGGTGGCCCAGGCGCTGACGCAAGCGCTGAAGGCCGAAGACATCGCGGTCGAGACCGGTCTTGCTTACGTCTCGGTCGCGAAAGCTGCGGGCGGCGTCAATCTGATTGTCGAACGGGGTGGCAAGACCGAGGATCTGACCGCCGAACGGCTGGTTGTGACCACCGGCAGGATCGCCAATTCCGAGAACCTTGGATTGGAAGAGCTTGGCATCGAGACCGACGCACGCGGCTCTATCAAGGTCGGTCAGGACATGGCGACCACGCGTGCCGGCGTCTGGGCCGCGGGCGATGTCACTGACCGTGACCAGTTCGTCTACATGGCGGCCTATGGTGCCAAGGTGGCGATCAACAATGCCCTTGGATTGGAGCAGATGCGCTATGACAACGCGGCGATGCCGTGGGTCGTGTTTACCGACCCGCAAGTGGCCGGCGTCGGCCTTTCGGAGGTTGAGGCCAAGGCGGCGGGGCACAAGGTCAAAACCAGTGTGATCACGCTCGACAACGTGCCCCGCGCCGTCGCTGCACGCGATACCCGCGGCGTGATTAAGCTGGTGGCCGACGCGAAGACCGACCGCCTGCTGGGCGGTCAGATCGCAGCACCGGAGGGGTCGGACACGATTCAGACACTGGCAATGGCGCTGATATTCGGCATGACCGCACGGGCGCTCGGAGAGACGATCTTTCCTTATTTGACCACGGTCGAAGGGCTGAAACTCGCCGCACAAACCTTCGACAAGGATGTAGCCAAACTCAGCTGCTGCGCGGGGTGAAAAGACGAGAAATTCCGGCGACACCGACTCATAAGCAGCGCTCATTGTGAACCAGCGCGTACAAAGCCACAAAGTGCTTGTGGCGGTCAGCATTCTCTCGGCATGGAGGCTGACGGCGGTAACGGATAATCACATATTAGAGCCAGCAGTGCACATCCCACGTTCTGTCATTAGGTTGGTTATTGTGGCGGGGTTCATAAACAGACCGATCTCATCAAGATGGAAAGTGATCGGGAGTTGCCGAGAACGTCGCTGGGTCAACAATTGGTCATTACATTAGCCCTGTCTATTTGATCGCCCGCAATACAAAGAAAGAATCGCCATGAATACAGTTGATACTGATTCTCGCACAACAGGTTCACTACCCGCATTCAACGCCCGAACTTTAGGGTTAATGTTCGTCGCAGGTTTCTTTGCGACCGTCGCGTTCGATCTGTTGGGTCAGATCATCAGCCCGGGCTTGGGCTTTTCGCGGTTGTCACCGCACGGGCTAGCGAGGAGCTTACTCGGCAGCCTTGGTCTGCCGAACGGTGATTTCGCAGGATATTTCGTACATTTTTATCTTGTTGGCCTGATTGGCTATCCCGTCGGTTGGTTGTTCGTCTTTAGACCAATTTGGCACCGTATCGCGGGGCAGACGAACTGGTTTTTGCCCTCGGCGATTTATGGGTTCGGCCTGTGGGTGTTGGCCATCGGGGGCACTACTTCTGTCGCAGATCTTCCCTTCTTTCTGAATTTCACCGGCATTGCCTGGGTAGCGCTGGTGGGTCATATGCTCGGGACCGGGATCATGAAAAAGCGTGGCACGCTACAATTTCCGGGCCAGAGACCAGTCACTATGGATGAGAAATCACCGTCATTTGCCGGTAGCTCTATTGCAGGAAATGCAATTCTTGTTGACGGTGATCGTTGGACCCACTCCTGATGTGAGCCAAGCGAAAGAACCATCAGCTTTCGTCCGGAAACCTTCAATAGGAAGCGAAAACCGTGCGTATAGTCGAACTCGGTTCCGGATCATCCGAGTTGCTGGGCTGTGTCCACGACAGGTAAACCCCTTCATTCGTTCGCGCCGTGCGCGGGAAGTTGACCGAACCTGCGCCGTTGTTTCGCGCAATCAGTTGCAGGTCCTTACACTGCTGACCGGTTGTGATCTGGCAAGCAAGGATCACCTCGCTCTCATTTGCCCATTCGACCCACGTCACGAACGCAGTCTGAGGGTCCAGCATGAGAATATCGACCCGACCGGCGGGAATCCCGAGGCTGACTTTCGCCGGATCGCCAAAATTTCTGCCACCATCGGAAGAGAACGCAACCTTGACTTCCGGCTTGTCATTTGCAGCCGTGAACCAGGCCACGGCGGCTGTTTGACCGGCGGTCGCGATGGCGGGGCCATTGACCGGGCAGCCGGAGATTTCCCAGCCGTCATTGTGGACGTTTGTTGGTTCTGACCACATGCCGCCTTGGTGTCTTACGACAGATATATCCCTGATTTCCGCATCTGTTCTGTCGCGGTATGCGACAAGGACGGTGCCATCGTCCAGCGATGCGGCGGACGTCTGGCAGCATGAACAGGTCTGCGCATCGACAAGAACATCATCGGTTCGCGTACCTTCGGGCGTGATCCGGGTTGCGCGCAACTGCATTGCATCCGGGTAGTTGCTGGCTGCGCTGGTGAAAAGCGGCTTGTCATATGCGCGTCCGTCAAGCCAGACAGACATCAAGGAACCGTCTTCGAGCGGCTGGAGCGTGACAAAACCGTGTTGGCTAACCGACCGATCATCATGTGGCGTTATCGGTGCGCTCCATGTCAGGCCCTCATCCGGCGAAAGAGAGATCTTGACGTCATAGGCATAGTCGTTTTTGGAATTTTCCCACAGCCAGTGAGCCGCAAAGGTACCGTCATCAAGCGCAACAACGGACGGAAAATCGGCCCAGTTCACGAAGAGTTCGTCGGACACGGTAACAGTGCGGGCCGCGCTCCATTCTGCGTCTTCAAGGACCGACAATTTTACCGCAAACCCGGCAGGGTGTGGTTCGGTCCAACCCAGCAGGACCCGATCATCCTGCAGTGCGAACAGGGTGGGTTCCTGCGCATTGTTCCCGACCGGTGGGTCTAGGTCGGCGAACTCCAATGGCTCGGCAAGGACCATGCCCGCCGTCATGCCCATGAACAGATGGGCCACAATCACGCCAGAATGGATTTTTGATGGCATTGCGCACCTTTCCGATTATCAGACCAGCGTCATTCACAACCTGAGCATAGGCAAATTTTGGCGAGTGCCATGTAAACTTTTGTATGACGGGCCTGTGCTTGTTGTTAAGAGCGATATCCCGTTGTGGCACAGCTTCGCGTCAACGGTTGGCGCAACCACCGCTCCGACCTCAGCTGACTTGCATCCAGGTCGCCATGCCATCAGCCTGATGGCTCAGCATATGGCAGTGCAGCATCCACGCGCCGGGATTGTCGAGTACGCACACAATCGTCATCGTCTCGCCCGGCGCTACGAGGGTCGTGTCGCGAAGGTGGGTTCGCGCACCATTCTGATCGGTTTCCCAGAAATGGTGGCCATGCAGGTGGATACCGTGCGGAAAAGCAGTGTCGTTCACCATCCGCACCTGCACTGCTTCATCACGTCTTGCCGAAATCAGCGGTTTGTTCGGCAGACCGCTCACGTCGTTGAAGGCCCAGCCCCCGAACCCGCCGTGCGCGCCGTCCCCGGCACCGCCTTGCATGAAGAGATCTGCCGTTTGCGTGATCTCTCCGGGCGCGGGCACGAGGTTCGCGGGGAGGGGAGCTATCGGCGCAGACCGGATTTGTCGCTGACCGTTCAACATAATGCCCCCCAGTTCCTCGCCACCCGAAGGCACGGTTTCTCTTAGGATCACATCACCCGTCACATCTGCGATGATGTCGATGCGCTGCGCCGGTGCGAGTTTTAGATTGCCCAGCGAAACCAGCTCGGGCAGCGGCATCCCGTCATAGGCCACACAAAAGCCCGTCAGCCCGTCGATACGTATCTCGAAAATGCGATCCGGTGTCGGATTGATCAGACGCAACCGGATGTGATCCCCCAGCCGCGCCTGCTCAGACGACAGGAAGGTGGTCATCAAGTTCCCCAGCCTACCTGCTGTTATGAAATCAGCGCGGTCGAATTCCATGTCGAACTGGCCGGTGTCATCAAGCCGAATGTCGAAGAGGATGGCCGTGATGTCCTGATCCACGTCTGGCGGGGCAGGTTCTTCGACGATCAGGGGCCGAACAGTCCGCGGGCGACCTGTTCGTAGGAAAGGTAGTGGGAGTGATACCAGTAGGTTCCGGCATCGGGAACCGGAAACCGGAAACCGGTACTCGTAACCCTCATTCGGGATGATGACATCCTGTGTCAGGACGTTTACGCCGTCCATCGCGTTGGGCAACCGAATGCCATGCCAGTGTACGAGGGTCCCGTCCTCCAGCCCGTTTTCCACCCGCGCCCGCAGAATATCGTTCTGGCGCTGTCTGATTTCGGGGCCGGGACAGGTGCCATTGAATCCAAGCATTGCAATGTCCCGCGACCCGATCCGGGTGAAGGCCGGGCGTCAGGGTGACAGGCACCGAAGCCGCACTCAGGGGCAGGGGGAGCGTGGCTGCGCCAAGCGCAACCATCATCTGAAGACGCTTAAGCATGGGTTTCCGTGTATTCCGTTTCTGGGGCCTGCAACCCACATCCCCCACCGTTGCGGAAGGGCGTCCCGGCGAGATATATTGATACATTGCAGATCGGCGCCCAGGTTTGGCGGAATACCGGAGAGCACCTAACGTATCTGCAGGTCCTGAATGGCCGCAAGGATCTTTCCGTCGGTATCATCGCTGTCGGCTGTCACCGCAAGACCGACCAGAACCTTTGGCATGTCCCCGAACGCACGCACGAAATCGCGATCCAGGTTCACATTCTCGGTGAAGTTGCCGGTTTGCGCCGTTTGCAGAATTTTCGATTTGAGACCCGTCGAGTAGGGGCTGTTCAGCAATGCGCCTTTCGCATGATTGCCACCCCAGACATAAACCAGCGCCCGCGTATTGGGATCACGCAGCAATTTGCGCGCCGTTGTTCGGCCAAGCGTGCTTGCGGTCTGCGGATCGACGAATATGAAGTACAAAGCAAGATTGCGATCATCGCCGCCGCGCCGTGTGAGGTCGGTTCCCTTAACACCCTGCGTGACGGACCATTCCCACATTGCTGCCTTTGCGGTGCCAAGGGCTGCGCTGACCGGACGCCAGAGAACCGAAACCGTGCCATCGGAAATCACGTCCAGCCGCCGACCTTGCAGGCCGTACTCGTTCGAAAAGAGCCGCAAGAGGCCCTGTTCTTTCCAGCTTCCATCGAATGGAATTGTCTTTCCTTGCGCATAGAGGGGCGGGGCGTTTGCAGCTAATGCAACAAAAGCGATGAAAAGTGTCGCTGCGAGGGACCGTATAAACATCTGAACTCCTTTTGCGATGCCGCTGGTCCTGCTTTGATCCCGGTTATCACCATTATGTGCCGTCATGATCCGTTGAATTGTGCCGGGCGCGCGCAACTTCAATGAACATATCCGTGATCATAGATGTGGTTGCGCAATGGTCGTTGCAGGACGCGGGAGCGAATTCAGATCATGGAGCGCGACCTTGATCGGCTGATTTCCCGCGACGGACGGATCCAGTAGGCGGCGGAGCTTCCAACCGTTACAAACAAGTACAAAACTCATGGGATACAAGCGCCTGAACACATGGACGCGGGTGCCGATGTGCGTCATCTCTGGTTCAACGGAACCGACTCCCGCACGCAAGGATGGCACATTCACCACAGCGCTTTGGGCTGGGGACAACAGGGTTGAACGCGCCAACGTCCGTTGCGGGAAACAAAATGTGGCCTTGTGTGAAACAGGCAAAGGTAACAAAGAATGCTGACTTCGATTATCCAATTTCCTGACATCGGAACAGAGATTTTTGCCGTTGATATCGGATCGTTCCGCTTTGCCCTGCGTTGGTATGCGCTGGCCTATATTGTTGGCCTCCTTATCGGCTGGCGCATCTGTGTCGCATTGGTCCGCTCTTCGTCAGTCTGGGGGGCCGGGGCGCCGCCGCTGCAACCCAAGCAACTGGAAGACCTGCTGACATGGATCATTCTGGGCGTGATCGTGGGGGGCAGGCTGGGGTTCGTGCTTTTCTATCAACCTCAGTACTATTTTCAGAACCCCGTCGAAATCTTCATGGTCTGGCAGGGTGGTATGTCATTTCATGGCGGCTTTTTCGGCGTGGTCGTGGCCACCTTGCTTTTTTGCTATCGCAACGGCGCACCCGTTCTATCAACGGCGGATCTGCTCGCTGTTGCAACACCACCGGGTCTTTTCCTCGGTCGGCTGGCCAACTTCACCAATAACGAGCTTTGGGGCCGTCCGACCGATGTGCCCTGGGCGGTGGCATTCCCCGGCGAGGCGGCCCAGTCCTGTGCGGGCGTCGTGGGCCTGTGTGGCCGCCATCCGTCCCAGCTTTATGAGGCTCTTCTGGAGGGTATCCTGCTTGGCTCGGTCCTGATCTTTCTGGCCTGGAAACGCGGTTGGCTGCGCTTTCCCGGAAGCCTTACTGGCCTGTTCCTGGCGGGATACGGAAGCGCAAGGTTCCTTGTCGAGTTCTTCCGGCAGCCTGATATGCAGTTCGTCACGCAGGACAACCCGATTGGACATGCGGTTCATTGGGCGGGCTATGGGCTGACAATGGGCCAACTGCTGTCGTTGCCGATGATTATCCTTGGCGCGGCCCTGATCGTATGGTCCCGCAGGCGTGTGACGGTTAATTCTGCGGATCTGGTGTCGACATCAGATTCTTTGTGAATATCCGAGCGTAGTGTTGGCGAAGTGACCATTGCGGCCTGGGTCCGCATATGAGCCTTGGGCGCGTGCTCAATGATGCGGCTTGCGTCCTTTCGCAATCATCAGATGGTGCTCTTGATGATGTACACCGATTGTCATCAGACCAAAGAAACCAAGGCCCTGTATTTGTTCACCATCGCCACCCACGATCAGTGCGACACCATCCTCCATTTCTTCTGACGCAACACTCCAGCCTGTTTCACCGGCAAGGAACGGTGCATGGGCGGGAACCATTGTGTTGATGGCCGACAGGACACGCGGGCTGCCACGCACTTCGAACCGTGCCCCGTCGGGCCGCAGAATGCGGGTGACCTCTGCCTTTCGTGTCAAAAGGTCCATATCGACCAGATGGTCCCTCAGTTTGTCGATATTGACGGCGCCCCAATCGGTTTCGGGATCGGCCTGGAGCAGCACAACTATTTCGGCCAATGCGGCGAAGGCGGACTGGCCGGTTTCCTGGGGCGTCGGACGCGTGACCCATGGATGAATGCATTTGTTGCGGCGTAACGGGTGTCGCAAGCAAGACAGCGAAGAGAACGGGTATCAGTCGCATGGACCAGCCTTTCCTGAGTGTATTCGGATTCAGCCTAGTACCTGATCGGACCCTGAAATATGATTTGGATCATATGATGCCTGAACCCTATAATCTCATACCGCCCTCCGCCTTGCGTCCGCTGACGAGGGCCGCAGGGGATACGGTCTTTCGTCAGGGCGCGCGGACCTGCGGCCTTTATGTTGTTAAGTGCGGGCGCGTTCATCTTGAGCGTGTCGGCCCGGATGGCGAACGATTTATCATCTACCGTGCCGAGCCCGGGATGAGCCTTGCCGAAGCATCGGTGTTTTCGGATAGATACCACTGCGATGCGGTCGTGGCGGAGGCTGGGGCGTTTGTACAGATCGACAAAGCGGCGGTCTTGTCTGCCTTTGCAGATCCGGATTTTGCACGCGCCTATGCGCGGCAAGCGGCACAGCAGATACAAGCGCAACGTCAGGCGCTTGAGATCGTAGGCATCCGCCGCGCAGAAGAACGGGTCTATGCCGGTATGGTGGCGGGCCTGCTTGAAAGCTCCGTTGTCGATTTTGCCAGCGCGCTGCACCTTTCGCACGAGGCCACCTATCGGGCCTTGCGAAAGCTTGTGAATGATGGCCGGATCGCAAATCCGACCCGGGGAACGTATCATTTGCGCCCCTGAATGGATCAGCCGGACCATGCCCGGTTCGAGATAACAAAAGGTGCGGTAGCAAAGCTTGGCGGGTATTTCGCTTGCCCGATAACAATGAGAATTGCTGCCCGCGACGATGACCTGTTTTCAAAGATCGCCGTTATGCCCTGTCTTACTGCTCGCCGCTGAAAGGTCGATTGCCTCAGCGCCGCTTTCGTCGAAGCACCGTGTTTCGATCTGCAGGGTTGCGAAAAAGAACCCGAAGTCCTTACGCAGCATGTCGTAGGCGGTTTGCAGGACCTCTTCTTGATCTGTGACACGCAGATGCGCGGAGAAGACATGCTTGCCACTTGTCAGCGCCCAGGCATGAATATGGTGAACATCGGAAACCTCGTGCAGTTCTTCAAGGGTACGTTTGATTTCAGGCAGACTCACTTCGGGAGGCGTGCCTTCCATCAAAAGATGCGCCGCTTCTTTCAGCAATCCCCAGCTCGCCCATAGCAGGACAAACCCGAACGCCATGCCAAGCAGCGGGTCGATCAGCAGAAACCCGGTGAATTCGATTGCGAGGGCGGTCACGATGATCAACAGACTGCCAACAAAGGTCTGGATGATATGCCAGAACGCTCCCTTCGTGTTCAGATCTTCCTTGCTTTGCTTCCAGATCAGCGCAAGCGAAATGAACTCCGTAAAGAGCCCCCCGGCAGCCGCAATCAGCATCGGACCCGTTGGAAGATCAATTGGCGCAGACATGCGCATGGCAGCCATCGCGATGACAACAACCGCCATGGCCAGCAAGAAGCCGCCATTCACAAGGGCGCCGATGATTTCGGCGCGCGCCCAGCCAAAGCTCCGCTCTTCATCCGCCGGACGCAACGCCATACGCGCCGCGACAATGGCGACCAGCACACCGCCCACGGCCGAAAAGGTATGGAACGCGTCGGAGATGACCGCGATTGACCCTGTCCATAGGCCAATCGCCAGTTCAATCACAAAATAGATGCCGGTCAACTAGGCTGATATCGCCAGCCCCTTGCCGCCGGACGGCATATGCCCCTGATGTCCGCCTGCCATCATCTATCTCCTTAGTTTGCGACTAAAGCCGTACCCGTCGCAGCCGCAGTGCATTGCTAATGACGGAGACCGAAGACAGGCTCATCGCGGCGGCGGCGATCATCGGCGACAGAAGAAGGCCGAAAAACGGGTAGAGAATACCAGCCGCGATGGGCACACCTGCGGTATTGTAGGCGAAGGCAAAAAACAGGTTCTGCTTGATGTTTCGCACCGTTGCCTTTGCCAATCGGCGCGCACGCACGATGCCGACAAGATCACCACCCAGAAGGGTGATGCCTGCGCTTTCCACGGCAACGTCGGCACCGGTGCCCATCGCAATGCCCACATCAGCCGCCGCCAGGGCAGGGGCATCGTTCACGCCGTCTCCTGCCATGGCGATCCGGGCCCCTTCTTGTCTGAGGGAGTCCACCAATGCCTTCTTGTCTTCGGGCAAGACGCCTGCGTGGACTTCATCAATACCCAGCTTTGCGGCGACGGCTTCGGCGGTTTTCTGATTGTCACCGGTTGCCATTATGACCCTGAGACCGAGGCGATGAAGGTCATCGATGGCGTCTGCCGTGGACTCCTTGATGGGATCGGCAACAGCGACAATGCCGGCAAAAGTGCCATCTATCGCCACAAGCATTGCTGTCTTTCCAGATTCACGAAGGTCGTCCGCAGCAAATTCCGCAATCGAAGCGTCAACGTTGATCTCTGCCATCATGGCGGGATTCCCAAGTGCCACGACCTGGCCATCGACCATGCCTTTCACGCCCTTGCCAGTCACGGCTTCGAATTCCGTTGCGTTCGGAAGCGTCAGCCCCCGTGCCAGCGCACCCTCGACTATTGCTTCGGCCAGCGGATGTTCGGAGCCCCGTTCGAGGGCCGCAGCCATTGTCAGCAGGTCATTTTCAGCCTTGTCCCCCGTGGGCACCACGTCTGTCAGCTTGGGGCGCCCTTCGGTGAGTGTTCCGGTCTTGTCAACGATGACGGTATCGACACGCGCCATGCGTTCCAGTGCTTCGGCGTCTTTGATCAGAACGCCAGCCTGTGCCCCGCGGCCCGCCGCCGTTGTGATCGAAATGGGCGTCGCAAGGCCCAAGGCACAGGGGCAAGCAATGATAAGAACGGATACGGCTGCAGTAACAGCGAAGGCGAGCGCGGGATCGGGCCCTAAGAACAGCCAGACAACGAAGGATATGATCGCAATGACGACAACCGTCGGAACAAAGACGGACGATACCCGGTCCGCCAGACCCTGAATCGGCGCGCGCGACCGCTTTGCACCTGCCACCATGTCCACGATCTGGGACAGGACCGTGTCCGCACCGACCTGTGTGGCCCGGATCGCCAATGTGCCGTTCTTGTTGATCGTGCCGCCTGTGACCCGGTCGCCTTGTGTTTTCTCGACCGGCAACGGCTCTCCGGTGATCATACTTTCGTCGATAGATGAATGCCCTTCGAGGACCTCGGCATCGACGGGTATGCTGTCGCCGGGGCGTACCCGCAACCTGTCACCCTCAACAATGTGTTCGAGAGGTGCGTCATATTCCGTCCCGTCCGGCAGGATCCGCCGCGCCGTTTTTGGTGCGAGATCGAGCAATGCACGGATGGCATCACCCGTCCGTTCGCGGGCGCGCAACTCGAGCACCTGACCGACAAAGATCAGCGCAACGATCACAACCGCAGCTTCGTAATATGTCCCGACGCTTTGGCCGTTTCGATACGCTTCGGGGAAAATGCCGGGCAGGAATGTTGCGGCAAGCGAATAGATATAGGCAGCCCCGACGCCAAGCGCGATCAGGGTCCACATGTTCGGCGATATATTCCTGATCGATTCCCACCCCCTTTTGAAGAAGGGAAGAGCCGCCCAGAGAATGATCGGGGTTGCGAGGACGAATTCGATGTAGACAGCCGTCTGATGTCCGATCCATTCCCGCACAGGTAGGCCGACCAGTTCACCCATCGTCAGGATAACCAGCGGAACGGCGGCTGCCGCGCTGATCCACATGCGTGTTGTGAAATCGGACAACTCTTCTGACGGCTCGTCCGATGGAAGCATCGGTTCAAGCGCCATGCCGCAGATCGGACAGGACCCGGGCTCATCCTTCAGGATTTGCGGATGCATCGGGCAGGTCCATTGCGTACCGGCCTCGCCATGTGCTGGTGTCTTTTGGGCGTTTCCCGACGCATAGTAAAATGGGTCTTTGCCAAACTTGGTTTCGCAGTTTTCCGAGCAGAAATGAAAGACCTCTCCATCATACTCGGCACTGCGCGTGTCTTCGTCTATCTCGACGGTCATGCCGCACACCGGGTCGGTCGCTGTATCTGGGTCTGATGCGGTCGAGGTGCGCGTCATGTCATGATGATGTTCTTGGTCCGTGGCCATCTTCTAATTCCCGTTTTCAAGACAATTGAACACATAACCCTTCCAGTTACTGGAGGGTCAAGACTCTTCCGACAACGCTGCGTATGAATTTTATGGGCCTTCGCGATGCGCGAAGCTCCTGTCAGCCCAGGGTCAGTATCATGTCTTCCGAAACGGACATCGTGGGAATATGCAGGTTCTCCGGTGCCGGACCCTTTCGAATGCGTCCTGCTGTATCATAATGGGAGCCATGACAGGGACAGAACCAACCACCAAAATCGCCGGCTCCGTCACCAAGTGGTACACATCCCAGATGCGTGCAAACGCCTATCATGACCAAGAAATTCTCATTTCCCGCCACTGCCCTGTTTGCATCGGTGGCCAGGTCATCTCCGGATATGTTGGGATTTCTGGCGACGGTATCAGGAAGGGAAAGCACATCTTCCGAACGGGCCTGCGCGATTTCCGCGTCGGTCCTGTGCCGGATGAACACCGGCTTGCCGAGAAAACTGACAGTCAATTGCGTTCCGGGTTCCACACCGGAGATATCGACGCGGATCTGGGACAGCGCGCGGACATCGGCGGATGGGTTCATCTGATTGAGCAATGGCCAGACCGCAGCCCCTACGGCAACCGCGCCCGTTCCGGCGGTGGCGTAGTACAGGAAATCCCGGCGGAGTTGTGGTGTTTGTGTATCCATAGCGATTCACGGTCGCAGCTTCCTGTGGGGGAAGGTCAATGGTAAAGTAGGCAATCACGGTTTTCATTTTTGCTGACATACTCAGACTTAGGAAGCGTTGGTTGACCGATTTGTTCGCCAGAGCGCTGCGACCAGCAACGGTGCGGCAGTCATCAATCCAAGACCGATGATGATCCACTCAGCAGTGCCGAAATCTCCCGACATGGCCTCTGCTCCGAAATGCGCGAGCAGGAAACTGGCTGGAAGAATGCCTGCCAGAGTTGCGATCAGGAACCGCCAAAGGCGCAGGCGGCTGAGACCGGCAGCGTAGCTCATTGCGTCAAACGAGATGAAGGGCAAGAGGCGAGACGCGCACACCGTCAACATCAACAGATTTTGAGAGCCCAATAACCCGAAACCGGCCTTATCCCCAAGCCAGCGCTCAACGTGGTCGCGCCCGATATAGCGGGCGATGATGAATGCCACGAGTGCACCCAGTTCCGACCCGATGGCGACATAGACAGCTCCGGCAACATGACCATACGCCGCGCCTGCCACCAGTGCGACCGGTGCACTTGGAATGGGGCTTGCCACGATCGAAACCATCATGAGCACGATGATGAGCAACGGTCCCAAAGCGCCGGCCCGCTCTATCCAGACCTCGATAGTCTCGCGGGCTATCGCCGGGCCATATCCCATTGCCCATATGGCTATCAAAAGTACGCCAAGCGCAACCACCAACCATAGCCCAACCCGATGCAGGCGCGGTTTGCTAAGCGGCATGGAGCACCAAAAGAAAGAGAGCTGCGAAGACAATTGGCCTTTGCTCGGGCAAGATGAAATGCATAGGCGCAGAGATGACGATCAACAGCCCGCCGGCGAGGGTCAGCCGCTTGATGTGCAATTCGGTTTTCATCTCAAACCTCTATCGAGGAATAGGATTCCCCTAAAGGTTCCTGTCAGCGGAGGGTAAAGGGATTTCTGCGCTAAGCAACACTGAATTGCCCCATCATGCCGCCGTCTTCGTGTTCCAGAATGTGGCAGTGATACATGTAGGGCGCAGCCGCTGAGGCAGGTTTTTCGAATTTCATCGCAAGCTCCACTTCACCATCCACCAGTACCGTATCCTTCCAACCCCTGTTCTCTGCACGCGGTGCCGTACCGTTTTCCGACAGGACCTGAAACCGGACGCCGTGAACATGGAACGGGTGCATCATCATGGCCCCACGCACAATCCAACGCTCGATGCTGTTGAGTTTGGTGGAAAAATTGAGCGTTCCCGAATCGTATGACGCGCCGTTGATCGAAAATCGGTTACCGGACCGCGAGAACATCATCCCCATGCCCATCGACATATCCAGTGACAGACGTCGGACTGGCGCGTCCTTGACCGCAAGATCAGGCAACTGCCCGTCCAGAGAGCCGGGCAGGGCGTCGATGCGAACCGGAAGGGTTGTGTCGACAGCGAAAGGCAGCACGGTGAATGGACTGCCGGAACCGCCGCCGCCCATCATTCCGCCCATGGCCGAATTAATGATATCGTCGGACTTCAAAACACTGTCCCGCCCGCTTGTGAAATCCACAAGCACTTCTGCGCGCTCTCCTGGTGCAAGGGTCAGGCGGTTCAGCGCAATCGGTCGATCCAGAAATCCGGCATCTGTCGCGATGAGATGAAGCGACCGGCTGTCAGACATGGACAGGCGGTAAACCCGCGCATTCGAGCCGTTGACGACACGGCACCGCACGATCCCCTTCGGAACCGCTGCCGACGCGCCGATTTGACCGTTCACAACCATTGTGTCGCCCTGAAACCCGTTCATGGACTGGTGCATGCCGGGATCGTATTTCAGGCGTCCGCGCCAGTTGAACTGACGGTCCTGCAATACAAGGGTCAGATCATCGACCCCGTAGGCGGATGGCAATCCACGGGCGTCATCCGCGTCATCCGTCACCTGCAGAACACCCGCCAGCCCCAGCATGACCTGCCGTGCCGTCGCGCCGTGAATGTGGCTGTGATACCAGGCCGTTGCCGGGGGCTGGTCAAGGTCCAGCACCGGCTTCCAGGTGTCTCCCGGTGCGATGGCCTGATGTGGTCCGCCATCGAACTCACCGGCAACAACCAACCCGTGCCAATGCGCCGACATCGGCTCGCCAAGCGTGTTGTGCACCTCTGCCCGTGTCTCGACCCCGGCCTGCACCCGGATCGTCGGGCCAAGGTATCCCTGGTTGTAGCCGAACGTTTCGCTGGCGGCACCGTCGTCAAAACGGGTCTCGCCCGTGCGGGCTTCCAGCTGAAAAAGCCGGGATGTCGTCGCATCGAGAAGGGGAGGATACGCGAGCCTCTTGTCCGATGCCGCGAATGCAGCCGATGGCAGGGCAAATGCAGCCCCAAAGCCTGCGGCATGGCCCAACAGTTCTCGACGGTTCAACAGTTTCACTTCAACTCAATTCCTCTGGCAGCGCCGCCAGAGCCATATCGACACTGACGACCGGATAACCGCCCGCGATCCAGCCCGGTCCGGCGGCAGAACCGAGCATGCCTTCGGATACGTCAAGAAAGCCGCTGTAGCCAGCCTGCCGAAGACTTCGCATGACGCGGCCAGACCGCCCGCCTGTCGCACAGATGAGCGCGACAGGCCGCCCTTCGGCCCGTTCCCGGGCGGCAAAAAGCCGCTCGGCGAAACGGTCCTCATGCAGGCTGATGGGCCAGGTACCGTCGGCAACGCCGGTGTCGGTCCATTCCGGTCGCGACCGAACGTCGATCATCCGGATCAGGTCCTGTTGCAGCGCATCTGCTGCCATGTCCGCCGACCAGACCTCGGCGGTCTGGGCGACAGCCGAGAAAGGTGCAACGGAACTGGCCAACATCGCAAGGCTTGCGCCGCGGCGCGTCAGAAAGAAGGCCATAATTTGCCCCCATCAAGCTGAGTGCCGCAGGCTTGACCCTTATTCGCTGTCATGATGACCTTCCATGTCCGTTCCGGTGGAAGTACCGTTCATTTTGCTCATCCGTGTACCGGCATCTTCCATCTCGTCCTGAGAGATCTGGCCGTTACCGTCCGCATCGAGATGCTGAAAGCGATCTACCATGCGCGCGCGCATTGCGTCCATATGCAAGGCTTCGAACTCGTCAAGTGTCAACGCTCCATCGGAATTCGCATCGAACTCCCGCATTTTTTCGGACATCTGCGCGGCCATTTCATGAGGCTGTCCACCGGACATCATTGTCGACATCATGTCCCGATCCATCATTCCCATCATGTTGCCCTGGCCACCCATCATAGCGGCATGCATCTTCATCATTTTTCGCATCATCGGCATCATGTCCCCGCCCATCATGCCCATCTGATTGTCGCCATCGCCCATCGCCATGCCGGACATATTCCCGCTGTCAGGCTTGCTGTCGGCAGCCCCGTCGGATTCCGCAAATGCTGTTTGCGCCATGCCAACCGCGATCACCACGCCAAGCGCAATAATTTCTTGTTTTTTCATTTCTCATTCCTTTCAGACTTACCCTAGATACATTGGCGTTATAGCGCTTTGATTAAAGGCCAAGCGCGGGCCGTTTTGTAATCATTTGTCACAGCATCCTGTTACAAACGGTGACAAAGCAACCACTCACAGTTCGCCGGACGATTTGCTAGACAGACGTCGATCCAGTGAATTCATTGAAGAGGCTGATGATCCTTTGACACCTGAAATCGGTCATTTCGCGCTGGCACTGGCCTTGGCCATGGCGCTTGTTCAAAGTGTGCTGCCCATCCTCGGTGCGGGGCGCGGAAACATCCTGTGGATGCAGTCTGCCAGATGGTCCTCGTTCGGTCAGGTTTTCTTTGTCGGCATCGCGTTTCTGGCGCTGATGCAAGCCTTCGTCACAAGCGACTTCACGGTCAAGAACGTGGTGGAGAATTCCAATTCACTCAAACCGATGCTGTTCAAGGTGGCAGGCACCTGGGGCAGTCACGAAGGATCCCTGTTGCTGTGGACCCTTATCCTGACGGTGTTTGGTGCGGCGGTCGCCCTCTTCGGATCGAACATTCCTCTGTCGCTGAAGGCAAGAACGCTGTCGGTGCAGGCCTGGATCAGTGTCGGTTTCCTGACTTTCATGCTGCTGACGTCCAATCCCTTCGACCGCGTTTTCCCTCCGGCAGACGACGGTCAGGACCTCAACCCATTATTGCAGGATGTCGGTCTCGCCATGCACCCGCCGCTTCTCTACTTCGGGTATGTCGGGTTCTCGATTGTCTTTTCGTTCGCGGTTGCCGCCCTGATCGAAGGGCGGGTGGACGCGGCCTGGGCACGGTGGGTACGTCCGTGGACGCTGGCTGCCTGGATGAGCCTGACCGCAGGCATCGCGCTGGGATCCTGGTGGGCCTATTATGAGCTTGGCTGGGGCGGCTGGTGGTTCTGGGATCCCGTTGAGAACGTCAGTTTCATGCCATGGCTGATGGGCACGGCACTGCTGCATTCCGCAATCGTGACGGAGAAACGGGATGCGTTCAAAAGCTGGACAATCCTTCTGGCGATCCTGACTTTTTCCCTATCGCTCTTGGGCACGTTCATTGTCCGATCGGGCCTGCTGACCTCTGTGCATGCATTCGCGGTCGACCCGGAAAGGGGACTTTATATCCTTGGATTGCTGGCCGTTTCGATCGGCGGTTCCCTTGCTCTGTTTGCCTGGCGCGCGCCGACAATGGAGCCCGGCGGCCTGTTTAAGCCGATCAGCCGGGAAGCGGGGCTATTGGTGAACAACCTGCTGCTGGCCACGGCCACCGGCATTGTGCTGTTCGGCACCTTGTACCCGCTCTTCTACGAAGCCGCGACGGGCGGTGAAAAACTGTCGGTGGGGCCGCCCTTCTTCAATGCGTCCTTTATTCCCGTGATGCTGCCGCTCGTCTTTGCGATGGGGCTGGGGCCTTACCTGTCCTGGAAACGTGCCGATCTGGCGGGCGTTCTGCAGCGGTTGCGTTTCGTGGTCGTTCTGGCCGTGCTCGCGACATTGGTGACCTGGTATCTCGCCGAGGGCGGTCCGGTGTTGGGGTATCTGTCGCTGATGCTTGCATTCTGGCTGTTTTTCTCAACCCTGCGGGAATGGGCGATGCGCATAAAGCTGTTTGAGGCACCGTTCCCGGAATCGGTGCGCCGTGCACGCAACCTGCCCAGATCCTCTCATGGGATGACACTGGCTCATGCGGGGCTCGCGATGGCGATGTTCGGATTTATCGGCTCGACGGTCTGGAAATCCGAGGAAATCATCTTTGTCCGGCCCGGTACAGAGGTCAGCATTGGTGGGTTCGATGTCACCTTTGAGGGGGCCGAACGTGTGCGTGGGCCAAATTACTTCGCGGATCGTGGCACGCTTCGTGTGGCCCGGGAGGGGAACTATGTCACCGATCTCTTCCCGGAGCGGCGTACCTATCCGGTCGCGCAAACCACCACCACAGAGAGCGCCATCAGATCGACAATGGCCGGTGATCTCTATGCGTCCATCGCAAATCCGGCCGCCGAGGACGAGAGCACGCAAGGGGCTTGGACCCTGCGCATCCTGTATGAACCTCTGGTCAACTTTATCTGGATCGGATCGGCGATGCTTGTGCTTGGTGGGGGTCTTTCGCTGTCTGACCGGCGGTTGCGCGTCGGGGCACCCCGTCGCAAGGCGACAGCGCCCGCAGCACTTCCTGCGGAGTAGGCATGGGACGTATACTGGCATTCATTCCGCTGGCAATCGCGGCCATTTTCGGGGGGTTTTTTCTGTGGGGCTTGAACCCGGACCGGGACCCGAACAACATTCCTTCGGTTCTGATCTCGCAGCCGGCACCCGAATTCGATCTGGCCGCTGTCGACGGGTTGGAGACGCCAGGGCTTTCCCGCGCCGATCTGGTCGGGAACCCGCGACCGGTCATCGTGAACGTGTTTGCCTCGTGGTGCGTGCCCTGCCGGGCCGAACACGGGGTTCTGACCCAGATGGTCGAAAAGGACGGGCTGACGTTGTTCGGGATCAATTACAAGGACAAGCCGGAGGATGCGACTAAATGGCTTGCTGAGCTTGGCAATCCCTACGAAAGGATCGGGTCTGATCTGAGCGGCAGAGTGGGGATTGAATGGGGCCTTTCGGGCGTACCTGAAACATTCATTGTCGGCTCTGACGGGACGGTGTTGTTCAGATATGTCGGCCCCGTCGTGGGCGAAACGGCGATTTCCACATTCAGGGAAGCATTGATCCAGGCTGGCGCGTTAGCAAGGGGCCAGAACGGATGAGGTATATCGCATTTGCTTTCCTCCTGCTGCTTCCGGTGACGGCCTTGGCGGTCGAGCCAGACGAGATGTTGCAGGATCCTGTACTGGAGCAACGCGCCCGTGAAATATCACGGGAACTGCGCTGCGTTGTCTGCCAGAATCAGGACATCGACAGCTCCAACGCCGGGGTTGCGCGGGACCTGCGCATACTGGTGCGCGAAAGGCTTGTTGCCGGTGACAGCGACAAGGAGGTCATCGCGTACATCCACGCCCGGTATGGCGATTATGTCCTGATGCGCCCGCCCCTGAATCGCGCCACTCTCGCGCTCTGGATGGCGCCCTTCGTGTTTGCGCTTGTTTCGCTGCTTGTCGGCTGGACCGTCATTTCGAGAAGCCGGCGCAGGGCTGCCGCAACGGGATTTTCCGATGACGAAAAAGCGGAAATTGCGCGTTTCATTGAAGAGAACGCTTCAAAGGACGGTTCATGATCTGGTTGGTTTTCGCCCTGTTATCCGTTGTAGGTCTGCTTTTCATGGGCCTGCCGCTGCGCCATCGGTCGTCGCGGACACCCGTCCCGGCTGACGCCACGGATGCGGTCCTCATGGATCAGTTGGATGAGGTTCGGCGGGATCTTGAGCGCGGTGTCATTTCCGACACCGAGGCCACGGCGGCGGAGCAGGAGATCAAGAGACGGATCCTCGTGCAGTCGCGCCGGTCCGTTCTGTCAGATGGGAAACCGGCGGCAGGGGGCCGCTTGATGGTCGTTCTGAGCGCAGTGTTCGTGCCGGTCTTCGCTTTTGGATATTACTCCGCAATGGGCTCGCCAGAGATCCCAGGTGTCGCCTTTGCCGAACGTGCCACTGAACGGCAGGAAGCGGCGGAAATCGCCGAATTGACAGATCGTCTGTACGTCCGGCTCAGTTCAGACCCCGAAGGCGGGCCTTCGGAAGGCTGGATGCTGCTGGGGCAAACCTATTCGAAAATGGGCCGGTATGCGGATGCAGCCGATGCATATAGAGTTGTCGCACAACGACCGGAGGCCGATTCCGCCGTCTTCTCCATGTTGGCCGAGGTTCTGATCTACGCAGAGCAAGGTGTGGTGACACCTGAAGCGGACACCGCGATTGATCGGGCGTACGAACTGGATCCTTCCAATCCCGGTGCTGCCTTTTTCAAGGCAGTCTCGCTCGAGCAGAAGGGCGATGAGGCTCGGGCTCACGAAACGCTGGTGGCCCGGCTGGACGATGCGGATAGGTTTTTCCCGTGGATGGAAAGCTTTGTTGGCGAAGCCAACCGGATTGGCGCGAAGATCGGCAAGGCTCCGATCTCGCTGGCCGACTATGCCCCGAAGACCAGTGCGTCCGGCCCGACACAGGAAGACATCGAAAACGCGCAGGACATGAGTGTGGAGGAACGACAGGATTTCATCCGCTCGATGGTCGAACGGCTGGCCACGCGGCTGGAAGATGAGCCTGACGATCTTGATGGATGGATGCGGCTTGGCAATGCCTATTCGGTTCTGGGTGATACCGCGCCGGCAATCGCGGCGTTTGAACACGCTGAAATCCTGTTGTCGGAGGCGCCGGGAGATGACCCGCGCCGTCAAGCCGTGCAAAGCGCGTTGGAACGGTTGCGCCCGTAGTGGCGTGGGCGGCCGTCGCTGTGCAGGTGAATGTGAGGCAGGATCAAGGTTTGGCGCTTAATCGAAAGCCCATCCGGTCCGGCCGTCGTCACAGACTATTTCGTGGGTAGTACCTTCAGACTGACCGACCAAGCGACATCCTACGGGAAGCATGACGTCGTGTGCCGCATCCCGTGTCACGGAAGGGGGCTCAAGTGGGCAAAGCTTGCCCGAGGCCGACTGGGCACAACCGCCGAGGGCCAGAATACCTGCAATCGGAATTCCGATTGTCAGCCGCGTTCTAGCGGGCGCGTACCAGTTCTCGTTCGGGAGCTTGGCCATCTTCAAATTCTGCATCCACAGTCGCCTCGTTCGCCTGTTCAACTCTTGACCCGTGACACGACTTTCCCATCATCCTGTGCATGACGACATGCGCACCAAGACAAAGTGCGAGCGGCGCAAAAAGGCCGACGTTGCCCCACAGACCCGCGATCGTGCCGCCTGCAATAAAGAATGCGGCGACTGGAAACAACATAACGGCACAACAGGCCATCATACCATACTGCATCAGTTTCGATGAACCGGTGGATTTTTGACTTTGATTGTCAGACATGTAGCTCTCCAGAATATGCTCGTGTTCTTCTGCGACATTCCAGTGAGGCAAGGTCAAGGGTACATTCGGATACAATTTGATCAGATGACAGCCTGCGGGTCGTTGACCAAGTTGGCCCGTCAGGTTGCCAGATCCAACGCATAGGACAGGAATGTGACGAGGGGGATCGGGGTCAGGCTGAACAGCAAGGCCATGCTCATTGTCCTGA
Source organism: Phaeobacter sp. CC-HEC084 (assembly GCF_059429255.1). Classification (NCBI taxonomy): domain Bacteria; kingdom Pseudomonadati; phylum Pseudomonadota; class Alphaproteobacteria; order Rhodobacterales; family Roseobacteraceae; genus Phaeobacter; species Phaeobacter sp. CC-HEC084. The sequence goes on along the minus strand of NZ_JCAIJQ010000003.1, from coordinate 240,710 downwards.
ACATGGTAGGCTTCGATGCCTCGCCAGAAGGTTCTGTCAGAACCACCAGAAGCGCGATGAAGGTGCCGGGCGCCAGGGCATAGAGATATACGCCCGAGATGTTCCCAAACATGAACGACCGCTCGAGCGTTGGTCCGACCACGCTCAAAGCTGTTGCACGGCTGCCGTTGAACGAGCCGAACAGATCGGCCGACATCACATAGACGGCAATGTGAACCCCAATGAATGCGACACTCCGCAGCAGGCCATCTAAAACCAGGTAAACAATCGGCCGATGCTGGTACTGTTTCAGCGCGACCGATGCGGAAACGAACCCCAAGTAATTCACGAGGAAAACGACCACAAACCCATTGGTAAAGACCTGCCGGAGGAAGCGCGAGAGCGCGGTCCCATTCGTCAGCAGCAGCGTCGCAAAACCAGGCGTTGCGAGGATGTAGACAAGCAGGAACGGCAATATGCTTGCCAAGCTCAGAACGGATACGTTCCAACAAAATCTGCCGAATGGTAAGGTCGGCGAAAAACTTTGTCGGAACGTATCGCGGGCAAACACGTCAGCCGTGGGTTGCGAAGACTTGCGTCGACCCATCCATCAGTACAAGCAGCACATCATAGGGATCACCTTGGGGGCCCATGCCGGGCGAACCCATGGGCATCCCCGGTGCTGTCAGACCGCGCGCGACAGGCTTTTCGCTCAGCAACCGCTCGATGTCAGCCGCTGGCACGTGACCCTCAACGAAGTATCCGCCCACGGACGTCGTGTGGCATCCTGCCAGTTCTGGCGCGATGCCGTGTTTCTGCTTCAGAACCTGAAGCGTGTCGTAATCCACGTCCTCGACCGATGCCTTGAAACCGGCAGAGATCATCTCATTTACCCAAGCGCCGCAGCAGCCGCAGGTCGGTGTCTTTGTCACCTGCAACGTCGGTGCGGCGGTTTGCGACAAAGCAGGCCCGGCCAGGACCATGCTGAGTGCCGTAAGGCCAAATTCACGTCTGTTCATTTAAAACTCCTCGATGTTCTGCCTTAAATAGTTGCTCGTTATCCCGGAGTCGACTGCCCGCCCTGTTACATTTGGCTACAAACACGGGATGGGCGTCCCTTGGTGAAAATGACTATGTTGGCGGCATGAGCGATCTGCCACGCATCCTTGTCGTCGATGACCATTCAGAGATCCGGAAATCCGTCACCAGTTATCTGGAACGCAACGGCATGCGTGCTTCAGCGGCGGAAAATGCAGTAGAGATGGACGCAAGGCTCGCGGAAGCGCGGTTCGATCTGATTGTTCTCGATGTCATGATGCCGGGGGAAGACGGACTTTCTGCGTGCAGGCGATTGCGCAAGGAAGGGCACACCCCGATCCTGATGCTGACCGCATTGGGTGACGACGAAGACCGCATCGCTGGTCTCGATGGCGGGGCTGACGATTATCTCGCCAAGCCGTTCAATCCCCGGGAACTGGTGGCGCGGATCAACGCGATATTGCGTCGGACGCAGCTGATCCCAAAACCGAATGGTTTTGCGGGGAAAACGTTGAAGTTTGCACACCTAAAGCTGGATTTCGATGGCCGCACACTGATTGACCAAGGCGGTTCGCGTACGCAACTTACATCCGGTGAACTCAAACTCCTGACCCTGTTCCTGCAAAGGCCAAGGACGGTCATTGGCCGCGACGAGCTGCTCAAATTGAGCACCGGCCGGGTCGCCGGTCCATTGGACCGAACCATCGACAATCAGGTGAGCCGGTTGCGCCGGAAGATGGAAGAGGACGTTTTGCGCCCGAAGATCATCGCGACTGTCCGGCATGGGGGGTATAGTCTTTCCTGCGATGTCGAGATTTGCGAATGAAGCTGCTTCCGCGGACGTTGCGTGCACAGATTGCCCTTCTGGTCCTCGGTGTCTTGATCCTCGCGCAAGCTCTGAGTCTTTGGTTTTTCGTTGATGAACGCTCGTTAGCCATTCAGGCCGCCATCGGTGCCGAAGCCGCCGGAAGGGCCGCAAATGTCGCACAGTTGATTGAAGGCGCACCCCCGGAATTGCATGCCCAGATCGTCCGCGCGGCAACGTCTCCGCTCGTACGGTTCGACCTTACAGACGAGCCGTCGGTTGCACACGGACAACACGATGACGGTGGAGCGGTCGAAGCGCGGATACGGGCACTGCTTCAGGAAAGCTACAGCCGGGATATCCGGGTTGAGGTTCATGAAATCGAGGGAGGTCTGCTGCCCCTTCCGAACCTGTCACCGGAAATGGCGCAAATGCACGCCGAAATGATGCAGGGCAGCCTTGCGGCCATCGAGATGGAGCTGTCCATTGCGCTGTCCGGTGGGAATTGGCTCAACATCGAGACGCGGTTCGAACGGCCGCCTCTGCAAAGGTCGCTGGCGTCCAACATATCCTTTGCACTGACTGCGGGACTTCTGCTGGTTGCAAGTTTCTGGTTTCTCCTGTCCCGACTGACCGGACCACTCAACGATCTCGCGACTGCGTCCGAACGTCTGGGTCGCGGCGCCGCCAAGGGCGATCTGCCGGTCGTAGGGCCGAAGGAAGTTCGGGATCTGACCCGATCATTCAACATCATGCAGGATCGCCTGACGCGATTTGTCAGTGACCGGACCCAGATGCTTGCAGCGCTTGCGCATGATCTGCGCTCGCCTTTGACGGCGCTTAGGGTGCGGGCCGAAATGGTGGACGACGAAGACACGCGCACGTCCTTGGTGGCGTCAAGTGAAGAGATGCAACGGATGGTCGATGCGACCCTCGATTTCGCGAAGGGCGTCGGACAGCATGAAGAGGTCCAATCGGTTGATCTGCACGATCTGATCACTGGTATGGGCTTGGACAAGGTTCAGGTGACCAGCCAAGGTCCACTCATCGTATCCGTGAAACCAAGCGCGATGGGGCGCGCGTTGAGAAACCTGATTGAGAACGCGATCCGCTACGGGAGTGAGGCCAGGGTTTCGTGGCAACGCATGGGCAGTGAGGTAGTGGTCGCCATCGACGATCAGGGGCCCGGTATTCCCGACAATCAGCTGGAGGCTGTTTTCGGACCCTATGTCAGGCTCGAGACGTCGCGATCACAGGATACCGGCGGTCATGGCCTGGGGCTGTCGATTGCGCGCAGCATCATCCTTGAGCACGGTGGTTCTATCGAACTGAAAAACCGCACTGATGGGGGTCTGCGCGCTGAAATCACGCTGCCCGTCAAACAAAGCGCCGAGTCAGCCCCGAAAGAGGAAGGCTCGCCACATATGGCGCGGGTTGTTCGTCACCTCAAACCCGACTAGTTTAGTGAGGCAAGTATATGAAACGAAGATATTTCCTGACTTCTGTTGCAGCTCTTTCGGTGAGTGGAAAAACAGCATTCGCGCATAGTGACGCAGAGCACGACCGGCGCGTCGGGCCATCTGTGGTGCCCCCGGAGCAGTTGCCGCGCCAGGTTCCGTTCACCGAGGCAGACAAACCGGGAGAAATACATGTCGATCCGAACCAGTTCGCTTTATTTTGGACTTTGCCGAACAATCGGGCAATCAGGTATACCGTCGGAATTGGCCGGGAGGGGCTCTATGAATCCGGCGAGTTCTATGTCGCGCGCAAGCAAAAGTGGCCGCGGTGGACGCCCACACCCGCCATGATAGCCAGAGATCCTGACCGATATCTTCGTTTTGCGGGCGGTGTGCCCGGTGGGCTGAACAATCCACTCGGTGCCCGCGCCTTGTATCTTTACCAGCCAGGGCGTGGGGACACCTACCTGAGAATTCACGGCACAACGGATCCGAAGACGATTGGTCGACGTGTCTCAAACGGCTGTGCAAGGCTTACCAATAATCAGATCATCGAACTCTATGAGAAGGTCCCGCTCGACACGCGTGTTGTCCTGAAACCCATCGAGGTTTGAGGCAGCAGCGCGAAGACGTGTCCGTTGGCCGGGATACATATCGTTACATAATATCAGGCCCCGGACTGTTCATGAAATGCGACCAGGCGGGTAGTCTAGTGGATAGGCAGACAACAACATGAGGCCATATGATGACCCGCAAGCAAACACGTGTAACGCGTCGAGCATTCACGGCAGGTGCCGCACCGGCAGCTTTCGCGGCCCCGTCCATCCTGCGTGCCCAGGTGGATCAAACCAGTGTCCGAAGGAATATCTCATCGTTTCGTACACACGCTTGGCAAGACCACTTTGACGCTTTGGACAAGGGTATCATCATCGCAGACACCGTTACCCGCGTGATGCAACACTGGACGGCCGATGGCGAAATGCGCATTTATCCGACATCGGTTCCCTTGTCTGACGAGCTGACAAAGCGCGGCTACACGACAGTCACGTTCAAGGACCCCGAACCTGACTGGACCCCTACACCCTCCATGCGCGAACGTGACCCGTCTTTGCCAGCCTATATGCCGCCCGGGCCGGATAACCCGTTGGGCGTCCGTGCCCTGCCCCTGAGTTGGACGTACTACAGGATTCACGGCACCCATGATACGCGCAAGATCGGAAGACGCTCTTCAAGCGGGTGTATCGGTCTCTACAACGAGCAAATCATCGAGGTGTTCGAAAGGACACCGGTCGGCACGCAGGTACGATTAATCTGATGTCGAAGTCCGGCATCCTGATTGCGGCGTTTTTTGTCGTCGGTGGCGCGGTTGTGATCTGGCAGCAATTGCAGCCATCGTCTTCGATGCCCGGCCACACAATGACAACGCCTGATCTTTCGCAGACGGAAGAGGGCGCGCCGATTGCAGACGTGGTTGTGCCTGCTGAATTCTCAGCAAATGCCCAATTGGGAAAGCGTGTTTTCGATGGCGCTTGCGCCGCTTGTCACGGTGCGAATGCTGCCGGACAGAATGGCGTGGCACCGCCGCTTGTCCACAAGATCTATGAACCGAGCCATCACGGTGACGCCGCTTTTTTGCTTGCCGCGAAACAAGGTGTCAGAGCGCACCATTGGAAGTTTGGCAATATGCCGCCAGTTGAAGGCGTCACACCCGGCGATGTGAAGATGGTTGTTGCATATGTGCGGGAACTTCAGCGCGCCAACGGGATCAATTGACAGGAATGACCAACATGAACATGAAGATATGGATTACTGCCATTGCGATCGGGACGACCGGCGTTGCTGCCTTGGCGCATTCCGGAGCAACCGGCGTGGTGCTGGAGCGGATGCAGGGCATGTCCGCGATGGCCAAAACACTCAAGACGCTATCACCCATGATGCGGGGTCAGGTACCTTATGACGCCGATGTCGTCCGCAGGGAAGCTGGCGCGATGATCGGCCATGCCGGTGAGCAAATGACGCGACTGTTTCCTGAAGGCTCGGGTGGCGGAGTGTCCAAGGCGTTGCCGTCGGTCTGGGAAAACAGCGAAGAGTTCGCGGCCCTTGCGCAAGAGTTGAGAACAGCCGCCGAAGGATTGAAGTTGAGCGCAGGCAATGGGTTGGCCGCAGCACAGGGCAACGGTAGCGAATCAATGATGGGCGGCGCCACTGACGGGATGATGGGTGGCGGGTCCGCGCCTGCAATGGGAGGGGGCATGATGGGATCGGACCTTCCCATGACGACCGAGATGTTTGCGGACATGCCGACCGACCGTGCGTTCGCGATGGTCGCCCAGACCTGTTCGGCCTGCCACCAGAAGTTCCGCAAAGAGGACAAGTGATCAGATGCGGTGGTGGCGTTGGATCATCGGTGCGGGGGTCGTCGGCGGCATCGGCGTTGTCGCGGCAACGATAGCCTGGCCGATCGGTGGGCCAGTCTCGGACCTGACCCTGCAAGGCGATGCCCAGCGGGGGTCGTATCTGGCGCGCGCCAGTGGATGCATTGCGTGCCACACCAACTTTGAAGCTGGCGGGGCGCCATTGGCAGGAGGAGCGCCGCTCCGGACCGATTTCGGTACGTTCTATCCGCCAAATCTGACCACCGATGTCGAACACGGAATGGGGGGCTGGACCGTAGAAGACTTTGCAAGGGCCGTCCGGCAGGGTGTTTCCCCGGATGGTGATCCTTATTATCCGACCTTCACCTATCCGTTTTACGCGAACTTCACGGATCAAGACATTGCCGATCTGTGGGCCGCGTTCCAGACCGTGCCAGCCGTGAGCGTGTCGGCCCCGGCGCACGAGGTGCCATTCCCGTTCGATCAGCGGTGGGGAATGAAACTTTGGCGGGCGGCTTTTCTAACGAAGCCTGATACAAAACCAGTGGCGGACAAAAGCGATGCATGGAACAGGGGCAAGCTGTTGGTCAACGGGGCCGCGCATTGCTCTGCCTGCCACACGTCGCGAAACTTTGCAGGTGCGCGCATCGTGGCGGAACGGTTTTCCGGCAACGACGCCTTGCCCGGAGGCGGCAAAGCGCCTTCGATCCGGTCACGCGACCTTTTGTCAGAAGGCTGGACGGTGGACGATATGGCTTATGCTTTGCGATCTGGAATAACTCCTTCCGGCGACGTCTTTGGTGGTTCAATGGCCGAAGTCGTGCGCTATGGCACAGGCTTTCTGAGCGATGCGGACTTGAACGCGATGGCCACCTACCTGCTGGACAACAAATCATAATCTTGGGAACCCACGAATGATCACGCTCAATCGCCGCCAGTTTCTGGCAACATCTGCTGCGTTCAGTGGTCTGTCGGCCAGCACTGGATTTGCGGGCACGCCATTCGCGACCCTGACAGCCCAGCAAAGCGACGTGCAGCTGCTGCCCGGCGACTATGGCAAGACATCGCTTTGGTGCTTTGACGGCGGCTCACCCGGTCCGGAGATTCGCGTGGCGCAGGGGGGGCGTGTCCAGCGCAGGTTGGTCAACCGGTTTTCTCAGGGAACGTCGACGCATTGGCACGGCATCCGCATCAACAATGCAATGGATGGCGTTTCCGGCCTGACCCAGGACGCGGTCCAGCCGGAGGAAACATTCGACTATGATTTTACCGTCCCGGACGCCGGGACCTATTGGTACCATGCCCATAATAGGTCGTTCGAGCAGGTGGGCAGAGGGCTTTACGGTGCACTGATCGTGGAAGAGGCCGAGCCTCTCGACATTGATCGCGAGGAAGTCCTGATCCTGGATGACTGGCTTATTGATCCCGAAACCGCGCAAATCAAGGACGACTTCGGCGCGTCTCATGATCTTAGCCACGCAGGGCGCATCGGAAACCTGCTGACGACCAATGGAACCTTCAATCTGGGCCTGCGTGCCCGAAAGAACGAAAGACTGCGTTTGCGGCTGATCAATGCTGCCAATGCGCGCAATTTCCAGCTGGGCCTGGAAGGCCTGGACGGTTGGGTGGTCGCGCTGGACGGCATGCCCTTGACGGCACCCGTGAAGGTGACAGAGGCGATGATCCTCGCTCCGGCACAACGGATTGACCTGATCGTCGATGTGGTCGCGGATGTTGGTGAAGCGGCTCATATTCTTCAGTTCGGCCGGGAAGAAGCCTTCAGCCAGGTTGCATTCGAGGTTGTTGAGGGGGGCACGACAAACCGTCGCGACGCGCCCTTGGCCTTGCCGCCGAACGACCACAGGATGGTCGACCTGAAAGAAGCCACGACGCTCAGCCTCAGCATGGAAGGCGGTGCCATGGGTCGCATGAGGTCCGCCTCCCTAGGAGGTGAGCTCAAGCCGATTGGCGAGATCGTCGAGGCCGGGTATTTCTGGTCGTTCAACGGCAGAGTGGATGGCATCAACGGTGATCCCCTTGCGCGGCTGGACCGCGGCCAGAATGTACGATTGAAGATGGTGAACGACACGGCGTTTCCGCACGCGATGCACCTGCATGGCATTCACTTCCACGAGGTCGCCGAAAACGGCACCCTTGGGCCACTGCGTGACACGACCCTTCTTGAACGGGGTCAGACGCGCGAGATTGCCTTTGTGGCGGACAACCCGGGCCAATGGCTGCTACATTGCCACATGCTGTCGCATGCGGCTTCGGGCATGATGACCAAGATCGTCGTTGGATGACCCCGCGATCCGTCTATCTTGCGTTGGGCGTAGTTACCGTTGCGGTGGCTACCATATTCCTGTGGACCCGGTCCGGCGGAACCGACCATACGGCGGAAAACCTCATCAACTCCTCAGCCGATGTGGCCGCGGGCGAAGTTCTCTATGCCGAAAATTGCGCCGCGTGCCATGGCGCAAATTTGGAAGGTGAAGAAAACTGGCGCAGTCCGCGTGATGACGGAAGCCTGCCCGCACCGCCGCATGATGCAAGCGGCCACACTTGGCACCACGCGGACAGCATGCTGTTCGCCTACACCAAGCTGGGGGGCGCCGAGGTTCTCGCGGCGCAAGGCGTTGACTTCAACAGCGGCATGCCCGGTTTCGGCGACCAACTGAGCGACGGGGAAATCTGGGACATCCTCGCATACATCAAGTCAACATGGCCGGAGCGTGAACGCGCCACGCAAGCCGAGCGCACGGCCCAGGATATTGCCTCACAAGGAGACGGATAATGAAAAGATTCTTGGCTACCACCGCACTGTTAATGCTTCCCATCGCTGCGACGGCAGACGGCATGGACGAAGACCGGATCAAGGAACTGGTGCTGGAAGCCATCCGCGAGAATCCGGGCATCGTGTTCGAGGCCGCGCAGTTGTTCGAACAGCAACAGCAGGCGTTGCAGGCGCAAGCCGCAGCGCAGGTTCTCGATACGGAAAAAGCCACGCTTGAAAATGATCCCAATGCGCCCGTTCTGGGCAATCCGGATGGCGATGTCACGGTTGTCGAATTCTTCGACTACAACTGCCCCTATTGCCGCCGGGTTAAACCTGAAATGGAGGCCCTGCTCGCTGCTGATCCCAACGTCAGGGTCGTTTACCGGGAATGGCCCATTCTGGGGGACGGGTCGGTTTTTGCCGCCCGCGCGGCGCTGGCGTCCCGAAACCAGGGCAAATATGAAGAGTTTCATTGGGCCATGATGCAACTGAAGGAACGCGCAGAGGAAGCATCGATTCTCCGCACTGCGGAAGACATCGGCCTCGATGTTGCACAGTTGCGTCGCGACATGAACGGACCGGAAATCGAAGAACACATACAGACTTCCATGCGGCTTGCGCAATCTCTGGGGTTCAGTGGCACACCTTCATTTGTGATCGGCGACAGTCTTGCGCCGGGCCTGATCCAGGCGGACCAGATGATCGAGCTTGTCGATCAGGCACGGGCCGCCGAATAAGGACAATCCTACGCGGCTGAAGCGTCGTAGCCAGCGTCAGCGATGGCTTGCCGCACGGTCGCCTGTTTCAATGTGCTTTGGACAGTGACAAGGCGAAGGTCCAGATCGGCCGTGACAACGGCTGATGGATCCTTTGCCTTGATGCCGCTTTCTATAGCGGATGTGCAGTGTCCACAGCTCATTTTCGGGACGGAAAAAATCATGAAGGCCTCCATTTTTGGTACAACCTCAGACTTGGTCGTTCCATCGGGAGGAAGGTCAAGCAAATATCAAAAAAAATTAGATACTCTCTTGAGCTTCCAGCAACTGGAAGCCCTATATCAGGGTAAGTTCAACCGAGGAGGCCCTCATGACCGACCCCAATACGATACGTCTATCCGTTTCCGGCATGAACTGTGCGTCTTGTGTGGGCAGGGTTGAGAAGGCTTTGAACGAGGTTCCGGGCCTTTCGAACGTCAGTGTCAACCTTGTGAACGAAACGGCTCAATTTCAGATGGATAATCCGGCCACCACGGGCGTGGCGGTCACGGCCCTCTCGAACGCCGGATACCCGGCACGGACGGGGCGCGTAACATTGAACGTAGACGCCATGTCCTGCGCGTCCTGTGTCGGTCGGGTTGAAAAGGCGCTTGTACGGACACCCGGCGTATTGAATGCGGCGGTCAATCTGGCAACCGAAACGGCTGTGGTAGAGTATCTGCCAGATGCCATCACCCCGGAAAAGATTGCCCGGATCAGTACGGAGGCGGGGTACCCGGCCGAGATTGCGCAGAGCGATGCGCACGAGGACCGATCGGACCGCAAGGCAGAAGAAGCCGACGCGCTGGCGCGCCGTGTCATCCTTGCCGCGATCCTGACCGTGCCGGTGTTCGTTCTGGAAATGGGAAAACATACCATACCCGGCTTTGAGGGCCTGATTGAGAGCACAATCGGCATTCAAACGTCATGGCTGATCCAATTCGCGCTTGCCACGGTGGTTCTTTTCGGACCGGGTTGGGGGTTCTTTGCGAAGGGCATTCCGGCGTTGATCAAGCGTGCCCCGGATATGAACAGCCTTGTCGCACTGGGAACCGGGGCGGCGTGGACTTATTCCGTAGTCGCGACCTTCCTGCCTCAGGTGCTGCCTGACGGTGTGCGCGCCGTCTATTTCGAAGCAGCGGCGGTTATTGTCGTTCTGATCTTGTTGGGTCGCTGGCTTGAAGCGCGGGCCAAGGGCAAGACCGGTGCAGCCATTCAGGCCCTTCTTGGTCTGCAGGCAAAGACAGCCAGGGTCCTGCGTGACGGGCAGGCGACCGAGGTTGACATCAAGGAACTGCGGATCGGCGATCAGATCCTCGTGCGTCCCGGTGAAAGGCTGCCTGTCGATGGCGAGGTCACAGAAGGATCAAGCAACGTCGATGAAAGCATGATCACCGGTGAACCCCTCGCCGTGCCAAAGGCTGCTGGCGAACCGGTGACCGGCGGCACGGTGAACGGCACCGGGAGCCTGACCATAACGGCGACGCGAGTCGGGGCGGATACCACGCTGGCGCAGATTATCCGCATGGTCGAAGATGCTCAGGGGGCCAAGCTGCCGATCCAAGGCCTAGTGGATCGCGTGACCATGTGGTTCGTGCCTGCCGTTCTGGTTCTGGCGCTTGCGACTGTGGTTGTCTGGCTGCTGGTCGGTCCCGATCCGGCTCTGACCTTTGCGCTTGTGGCGGGTGTCTCCGTTCTGATCATTGCGTGCCCCTGCGCCATGGGGTTGGCCACGCCCACCTCGATCATGGTGGGGACAGGACGCGCGGCTGAGATGGGGGTGTTCTTCCGCAAGGGAGATGCGCTGCAACATCTGGATGAAGTTGGCGTTGTCGCATTGGACAAGACCGGGACGGTCACGCAAGGGCAACCCAGTTTGACAGACCTCATCACGGCCGACGGCTTTGACCGGGCAGAGACACTCGCCCTCATCGCATCTGTCGAGGCGCAGTCTGAGCACCCGGTGGCAGAGGCCATTGTGCAGTCCGCAAAGAGCGAAGGCCTGTCCTGGCCCGATGCGACGGAATTCCGGTCCGTGACCGGCTACGGTGTCGAGGCGCTTGTCCAGGGCCGCAAGGTTCATGTCGGTGCGGATCGCTTCATGGTGCAGCAGGGCATTGACACCAGCCCGCTGGAAGACCGCGAAAGGGCCTTGGCCGAAAAGGGACGCACCGCGCTTTATGCTGCGGTGGACGGATCCCTGGCGGCCGTGATTGCCGTGGCAGACCCGGTCAAATCCTCCAGCGCCGAAGTGATCGCAGCTCTGCATGATCGAGGGATCAAGGTCGCGATGATCACCGGAGACAAGAAGGCCACGGCAGATGCCATCGCCCGCGAGGTCGGGATCGACCATGTCATTGCAGGGGTGTTGCCGGATGGAAAAGTCGCCGCCCTGGACGAATTGCGGCAAGGGAACAGCAAGATCGCCTTTGTCGGAGACGGCATCAACGACGCGCCAGCGCTGGCCCATGCCGATGTCGGCATCGCCATCGGAACCGGCACGGATGTCGCAATCGAAAGCGCCGACGTGGTGTTGATGTCGGGCGACCTGCGCGGCGTGGTGAATGCCATCGACGTGTCGCGCAAGACCATGCGCAACATACGGCAGAACCTTATCTGGGCCTTTGGCTATAACGTCGCGCTGATCCCTGTGGCGGCGGGCGCGCTTTACCCGGCCTTTGGATTGCTCCTGTCGCCGGTGTTTGCCGCCGGGGCCATGGCGCTGTCCTCCGTGTCGGTTCTGACCAACGCGCTGCGGCTGCGACGGATCAAGGCGACGATGTCGGAACAGGATCCGCCCCACGACGCGGAGACGAAATTCGCAACGCAGCCCGCAGAATAGGAGACAGGTGTGAACATCGGAGAAGTATCAGAACGCGCGGGTTTGCCAGCGAAGACAATCCGCTACTACGAAGACATCGGCCTTGTCCGGCCTTTGCGCAGCGACAACGGCTATCGCGCCTTTCGCGACAGCGACATCCACAAGCTCGCATTTCTCGGTCGCGCCAGGACGTTCGGGTTCTCGATCGAAGACTGCCGCACGCTGCTTGATCTCTATGAAGATGAGACGCGGGAAAGTGCACAGGTCAAGGCTGTCGCTCAAGAGCATCTGGCCGCCGTTGACGAAAAAATCGCCCAGCTCAAGTCGATGCGAGAGACCCTGGCTCACCTCGTTGACGCCTGCCAGGGCGATCACCGCCCCGATTGTCCAATCCTGAAAGATCTGGCCAAAGACCCGTAACGCACGATGCCTGGGCCAGACATTTATGGGGTTTCATGCCGTTTCGATATATCGTCTTGAAACCCTCCAGCGCTGGAATGTTGTTCCTCCACAAATAGAATCCATGATGGAGAGATCAGATGTCTGAAGATGCGATCGGGAAATCTCGTGGCGGGTCCGACACCCGTTCAAGTGAAGGTGCAGCACATTCGGGAGGCCATTCAGGTTCATCCTATGGCCGGTTTCTGGCGATGGTCGGCACATCGACTGCGATCATGTTCGGCCTGATGTACATCAACTCGTACTCCTTCGAACATGTCTACTGGAGCGAAACCCGATTTTACATGACGTTCATCATGGGCGCGACGATGGCGACCGTGATGCTCCTTTTCATGTTGAACATGTACAAGAACAAGGGCGTCAACGCCGCGATCATTCTCGGGTCTGTCGTGATGTTCGCCGGCGCGCTCTGGCTCGTGAGAAGCCAGGAGACCATTCAGGACGAAAGCTGGATGAGCGCGATGATTCCGCACCACTCCATTGCGATCATGACAAGCGAACGGGCCGAGCTGACAGATCCAAGGGTCGAGGCGCTGGCTTCGGAAATTGTGACGGCGCAAAACCGCGAAATTTCCGAAATGCGTTTCCTCATAGATGACATTGAGGCAAATGGCGAAGCCGGTCCTGAATGGCCACTTGGTGAAGCGGACGGTCCGGCTGAAATGGAGGGGCTTCAAGAAGCGATTGCAACCCCGGTGATTGCCGGAATCCGTCCTGCACCGCTCAAAGCCGAAGAAATAACACGCGCACTGGGGTCCGACGGACAATGCCGTTTCATTCGCGCCGTGAACGCCGATCCCATTCTGGTCACGGACGGGGCGGGGAACGGCGTCGCCAAGATATCCGGATCGCTGGTCAACTTCACGTCGCAAGACACAGTGACGTCCGGTGGCGTCCTGTCTGCCGATGGTGGCCAATTCACGCTGGCGCCGGGTGACGCGGACGGTGAAGACGCCACCCTGCTGTTTGAATTGACGGGAGAGACGCCTCTGACTGTCGGATTTACCGGGTATTGGACCTGCAACGGTTAAAGGATTTAAAGGAACGCGTCATGACGAGAGAGGCAAAATCCACCCCGAAGACGGCGGTTTTGTACCGAATGGTGATGGAGGAGCATGTTTGTCCCTATGGGCTGAAAATCGAAGGACCTGCTTGAGCGGGAGGGGTATTCGATTGAGGACCGGCCTCTGAACACCCGCGAGGAAACGGATGCTTTCATGGAAGAACACGGTGTCGAAACGACTCCGCAGACCTTTATCGGCAATGAAAGAATTGGTGGCTATGACGCGCTGAGGGAATTTTTCGGCCAGGACGTAAAGGATGACGACGAGACGACTTATCAACCCGTCATTGCGATATTCGCTGTCGCATTCCTTATGGCGCTTGGTCTCAGTTGGGCGTTTTACGGTTCGATCCTGACGCTGCGGGCATTCGAGTGGTTCATCGCGATCTCGATGAGCTTTCTTGCTGTTCAAAAACTGCAGGACGTCGAGACGTTTTCCACGATGTTTCTGAACTACGATCTGCTTGCCCAGAAATGGGTGCGCTATGGCTATGTCTATCCCTTCGGCGAAGCACTTGCCGGTATTCTCATGGTCGCCGGTGCCTTGGTCTGGATCAGCGCGCCTGTTGCACTGTTCATCGGTACGGTCGGAGCGGCTTCAGTTTTCAAGGCCGTCTACATCGATAAGCGCGAGATCAAGTGCGCCTGCGTGGGCGGCGGTTCAAACGTGCCGCTGGGTTTCGTGTCCCTGACCGAAAACCTGATGATGATATTCATGGGCGTCTGGATGTCGGCGCGTGCGATGGGCCTCTTTTAGGCCTAACCATCCGTTTTCAAAGCGGTCACAGGGTCGCCAAGTGCAGCCCTGCTCAGCGCGTCGAGAACGGCTTCGGACGTCAGAACCTCGGACAGGATGATCCCGTCTGGCGCGTTTGGCCCGTAGACGATGTTGAACGGGATGCCAAACCTGTTGTGGCTTTCCAGATACCGGGAAATGTCAGTGCTGGGCCTAGTCCAGTCTGCCCGCATCGCAACGACATTATCACCCCGCAGTTGGTCGACCACGGGCGCACGGTCCAGCACCAGCGTCTTGTTGGCCTTGCACGTCAGGCACCAGTCTGCGGTCACGTCGACAAAGACGGTTTTTCCCTGCGACACCAGTTTCGGTATCTCGGAGCGATCGAACGCGACCCAGTCCTGGCCCACCGCTCTCGTCTGCGGCGGGATTGTCAGCGCCGTCGGCACCAGAAGGCTGAGAACAGCAACCACCACCAGCGCTGTCGGGCGCGTCAATCTGCCCGGCAAACGTATTGTTGCGAGAAGAATGAAAAGGCTCGTCATAAGCAGCACGGTCATGGCCACCCGGCCACCCGCCACCCCTATCAGTACCCAGAGCAGCCAGATCGCGGTCCCGGCCAGAAGACCGGCAAGCACCCATTTGACGACAACCATCCAACGTCCCGGCCTGGGCAACAACCGGACCAGACCAGGCTTCCCCGCCAGAACCAGATAGGGCAGGGAGAGCCCAAGCCCCAGAGCCGTGAAAACGAGAATGACATCAATCGGGCGCCCGGACAGGGCAAAGGCAACCGCTGTCCCCAAAAACGGGGCCGAGCAGGGCGTGGCCAGCACCGCCGCGAAGGCGCCTGTTGCAAAATCTCCGCCATACCCGTCGCGACCGCTTGATCTGGCCAGCCGTGACTGCAACACGGAGGGCAATGAAACTTCGAACACCCCGAACAGATTGGCAGAGAACACGGCAAGCACCAGAAACATGACGGTCAGGAAAACAGGGCTTTGGAATTGCAGGCCCCACCCAACGGTGACGCCGACGGATTGCAGAACCAGAATGATTGCGGCGAGGGCCCACATGAACACCAGAACGCCAAGCGCCGACATCAGGAACCCATTCCGGACCTCGTGCGCTGGCTTGTTTCCATGATTGAGAACCGATGTCAGCTTGATGGACAGGACAGGCAGAACACAGGGCATGACATTCAGGATCAGACCGCCAAGAAAGGCAAAGGCCGCAATCGCCAGGATTTGCGTCAGATCCGGCAGGTTCGCCATAACCTCGAATGGTGCACCCGGGATGCGGTCTGACCAAGCGGGCTGCGCTGTCACCGCGCGTGATCCATCGGTCAAAGTCAGTTGCAGGGGCGGCGGATCCTCCCCTTGCGCGAGAAGAGGCAGCTTGGCCCAAAGGGCTGTTCCCGCATCATCGGTTCGGATGTCCGGTTTGCCAAAGGTGAATTCCGGCCCCAGTTCCGGAAAGATATCCGGCTTCACAAAGGCATTCGCACTGCGCGCCGTCACATAAAGCGCATCATCCGCGATCACCGCCGTTTCGACAATGATGTCGCTCTCTTCGGGACCAAGCGGCACCCGCTGGGCATACTCCGAAATCAGGCCCGCCGCCTTCGCGTCAATCCCGGTGCCCGCCGGAATTGTCAGTGCGAGATCGAAATCATGCGGCACACAGACAGTCGAGCACGCCAGCAATGAAACACGCGCCTGCAATGTTGCGGACTGGCCCGCAGTTTCGAGAACTGCCTGAATGGGCAGGACGACACGGGTCTTGTAGCCAAAATTCTCGATGCCGAATGCCGTGAAGCGCTCAGGCGCGGGCCAGAGCATCTGTGCGCTCACCAGATTTTCCGATCCATCCCATGAAATTTCAGGCGGCAGACCCACCTCGCCGGGCGAACGCCAATAGGCTTTCCAGCCCTCGGCCAGCTCGACATCCAGGCCAAGGGAAAGGGTTCTGGAGGTTTCCGCGACCCCATTTTCAACGGAGATGAGCCGGGCCGTGATTGTTGAATTCTCGTAGGTATCGCTCGATGCAGCAAAGCCCATGGAGGCCCAAAGGCAAGCCATGAGAAGGAAGAATAGGCGCAACGTGGTTCGCATCATCTTTTGGCTCGCTTCCACCCTTGTCCCGAGATCGAAATCCGAAGCACCTCTATGGCTGCATCTCCCGGTTGGTCAACTTTACAAACGGATACAATGTCGTTTGTGAAGCCATCCCGCTGCGAGAATAACGCGACGAAGTCCGCGTTCGTAGCAGGAAGGCCAATAGAAGCTTTTTTCTTCATTGAACATTTCAATCGCAACCGCGGCCTCCAACCTTCCAGCGCTGGAAATTGAAACCAAATGCGGATGACTTAGTTGAACGCTTAGCAATTGAGAGAAGGAAGAAGAGGTGTTGTCACATTAACGGTCCTGAGGTTGCTGGTTCATTGATCTGGGCGTAGGCGGTGTCGATGCAGACACAAAAGATCAGCTACAAACGCCACCGGTTTCCGCCTCAGATCATCGCTCATATTGTCTGGCTTTACGTCCGGTTCAACTTGAGCCTGCGCGAGGTCGAAGAGCTGATGCTGGAACGTGGCGTCGACGTTTCGTATGAGACAATCCGGCGCTGGAGCGTCAAGTTCGGCCCCCTGATCGCCCACGTTCTACAGCGACGGCAGCCGCGCCCCGGCGATGTCTGGCATCTGGACGAAGTCGTTGTGAAGATCGCGGGTCGGTCATACTGGCTCTG
The DNA here is from genome assembly GCF_059429255.1 of Phaeobacter sp. CC-HEC084. Lineage (NCBI taxonomy): Bacteria > Pseudomonadati > Pseudomonadota > Alphaproteobacteria > Rhodobacterales > Roseobacteraceae > Phaeobacter > Phaeobacter sp. CC-HEC084. Next base: position 223,698 of record NZ_JCAIJQ010000003.1, on the reverse strand, counting down.
GCGCGCGGTCGACCAACACGGCTTTGTTCTTGAGGAAATTCTCCAATCGAGACGAGACAAGCGCGCCGCAAAGCGGCTTTTGGTCAAGCTGATGAAACGTTGGGGCTTCGTGCCAAAAAGGATCATTACGGACAAGCTGCGCTCCTATGGTGCCGCAAAGCGCGAGGTCGCGCCTGGCCTTGATCATTGGTCACACAAGGGACTCAATAACCGCGCAGAAAACAGCCACTTGCCCTTCCGAAAACGAGAGCGGGTGATGCAAGGCTTCCGATCGCCGGGTGGATTACAACGCTTCGTATCTATGAAGTCTGCAACCCGCAATAGTTTCTCTGTCCCAGCCCGCCGCCGCTCTGCGCTCACCATCCGCTACCATCGGCTCGAAGCATTCGAGGCGTGGAAATCCGCGGCACAGGCCGCTTGATCAACGAACAGCTTGCCAACTTGCAAATTCGGCGAGTTAACGTGACAACACCCTCGTAACAGATCGCCACCGCGACCAGAGGCGCACCCGGGATCGCCAGCGTGCGTGGCCCTGGTCCTGGCGTGAAATCGCCCAAACCTTCGGTGAGCCGCTCGATCGGCAGCCAGCCTCTCAGGGGCACATATTCCCCGAACGGAACAAGATGATGTTTTGCATATCCCGTCAGAATTTCGCCGTTGCCGTCATAGGCTTGAACCGTGTTGAAATATCGGGTTTCCCCATCGCCCTCTACGCGGTCAGGCACTCCTGTCAAAAGGATCCTGCCGTCTGGCAGAACCGTGGATAACCGCCTGCGCGCCAAGGCGTCCTCGTCCAGAAAACCGGGAAAGGCCGTTTCCGGCCACAGCAGCAGGTCGAAGCGTCCAGGTTGCGCAGACAAGCTGAAGTATTTTTCCAGTGTTCGCTCGCGGCTGCCCGGTGCCCACTTCTCGACTTGCGGCACATTGCCCTGGACGATGCGCAAAGCGATGTCCGTCGGCGGCACATCCGTCCCTGAACGCAGCGCGCCGCCACCCCAGAGGCCCATCACCGCAGCGGCGAAGAGCACGAGAACAGGCACGCGTCTGTTTGGTGCCGCCACAATCAACACACCGGGCAACAGCCCGATAAAGACCGTGAGAAAGCTTAGCCCATAGCTTCCGACCCAGGCGGCCGGTTGGCGCAGGGCGGCATGTTCGACAAGAGCATAAGCGGCAAGGTTCCAGGGAAACCCCGTCAGGACATGACCGCGCAGCCATTCTGCGGCAACCCAGCAGGTTGCAAGCAGAAGACCTGCCGTAATGCCGCCGACAGCACGGCGCTGCATGATGGTGGCAAATAACATCGCCGCAATCGCTGGGAATATGGCCAGTCCGGCGGACAGTCCCGCGACTGCCGGGATCGCAAGGGCACCGAAACGTTCGGCATCGACGTAGAAGCTCTCGGCGATCCAGGAAACTCCAAACCCGAACTGGCCCATTCCGAAGACCCAGCCGATGAAGAAGGCGGGCGCTGTCGAAACCTGCCGGAGGACGAGAAAGAGTGCTGAGAAGGCGACCGGAACAACGATCAGCCATGAGAATGGTGGAAGGGTTAAAACCGTTAAACCGCCCGCTGCAAAGCTAATCCCTGATCGCAGGGGAATGTAACGGCCACGACCCGTCAGTGGTCGCAAGCCCGCCATCATGTGCCAGTTTTCAACTTGGCGCTCAACCAAGGGGCTATGAGCAGTAGGCCCACGCCACTGACCACGAAAACATCCGCCATGTTGAAGGCGGGCCAATGCGTGGATCCGACATAGAAATCGAGGAAGTCCGTCACACCCCGAAACCGGATGCGGTCGAGGACGTTGCCGAGCGCGCCACCGATAATCGCACCATAGGCGATAGCCTCGGCCCGGTTGTCAGTGCGCAATAACATGACAGTCAACCAGCCGCAGACCGCGAGGGCCAACACTGTAAGGCTCCACCATGGCGCTCCACCAAGTAATCCAAATGTCACGCCATCGTTGCGCAGGTAGATGAGATTGAAACCGGGAAAGACCGGAACTCCGGCGCTCAAATCTGCCGCATTGGCGACGACAATTGCTTTTGTCACCTGATCGACAAGAAAAGCAGTTCCAGCCGCAAAGAAACCTTGGAAATGGGACTGTTTCATCTCATCCTCCCAGCCATACATCGAGGAACAACATGATCACCAGGCCAACCGCGAGACCGAGTGTCGCCCTGTTTTGATGGCCAGAACGGTGGGTTTCGGGAATGATTTCGTGGCTGATGACGTAGAGCATCGCCCCGGCGGCGAAGGCGAGGCCCCATGGCAACAGCGGCTGCGAGATGCTGATGATCCCAGCCCCAAGAAGCCCGCCTACCGGCTCGACAAGACCTGTCAGGGCGGCAATGCCCCACGCACGGCGCCTGGAATATCCCTCACCAAGCAATGAGACCGCTACGGCGAGACCCTCGGGAGCGTTTTGCAGCCCAATGCCAATCGCAAGCGGCAAGCCACCAGAAAGACCGTCAGCCCCGAACCCGACACCAACGGCGAGTCCTTCGGGGAAATTGTGGATCGTGATCGCGATGATGAAGAGCCAGACGCGGCGCAGCGAAGCAGAGTCAGGGCCTTCCCGCCCCGACTTGAAATGCTCATGCGGCAGCCGTTCGTTCATCAGAGCGACCGCGCCCATGCCAAGCAAGATAGCAACACAAACGATGGCCGCCGGGAGAGCACCGTTGTCGAACTGTCCTTCGGCTGCATCGAGAGCCGGGATGATCAGCGAGAAAAACGATGCAGCGAGCATGACACCCGCTGCAAAGCCAAGTAGCAGATCGCGTGTAGCCCGGGATGGGATGCGCCCGAAAAGAACGGGGATCGCCCCGACCGCTGTCAGCGATCCGGCGGCCAGACTTCCTAGAAAGCCAAGGGTAATTGGGGAGAGGGGTTCCAAGCGTTGAGGTCTCGTCGATACGTCAGTCAGCGGCCGAATAACTGCTAAAGATCTCGGTCGATCCATCGCCGCGGATCAGGAAGACCTCATAAGCCTCTCGATCGTCTTCCGGTCCCATGCCCGGCGATCCATAGGGCATTCCGGGCACCGCCAACCCCACTGCATCTGGACGCTCATCCAACAAACGCTGAATGTCTGATGCCGGTACATGTCCTTCGATCACGTAGCCGTCGACCAAAGCCGTATGGCAGGAGACCATGCGCTGAGGCACGCCATTGTCGAGTTTGAAGCGCACAAGAGATCCCCCGAACATGTCCTCGCCTGTCGGCGCGAATCCGCTTTCCTCGAGGTGCTTCATCCAGGACAGACAACAGCCGCAGCCGTTTGTCTTCCGGACATCAATCTGGATCGCATCGGCGACCGCTTGCGCTGCGGGAAACAAGGCCAGCGTGACTGCAAGGGCGGGAGCCAGTCGTTTCATGGATTAAAGCCTTTCGGTTGTTGTTTGCACAAATTCGCTGGTGAGCCTCTCGGCCAGTAGCGAGCGTGCCTCAGCCAATCGCTCAAGTGCAGCCGTGTCATCCGCATCCCGCTCGGCCGCCTCTGCCAGTCTGTCGTCTGAGAGAGGATCGGTCGGGCGACCATCGACTAGAACCTCATAATGGAGATTTGGGCCGGTCGCGGTGCCGGTCGCACCGACGCGACCGATCATGTCTCCGGCCAAAACGCGCTGCCCTTGTTCGAGTGTGTCCGGCACCTCGCTGAGATGTGCGTATCGTGTCAGGGTGTCGGATCCATGCGCTATCTCCACCACCCGGCCATATCCACCACGACGTCCGATGAAGCTCACGCGTCCGGGTGCTGTCGCTTTCACCGGCGTACCGCGGGCCGCAGCAAAGTCGACCCCGGTGTGCATGCGCACATTCCCATAGACCGGGTGTGTGCGACGGCCAAAGACGGAACTCAGCCGCGCTCCTTCCACCGGTTGGGCAAAAACACGCAGGACCTCTCCATCGACATAGATCGTTGCTTCACCGCTGCCGTCATCCGGCCAGACGATCTCGTAGACCGTTTCACCAAGGTCCAGTGTGGCAAAGGCAAGTTCGGGCTGACCGATCCTCTCGTTTCCGTCGCGGGCTTCGCGCCAAAGAATACGCATCGTCTCGCCACCGGAAAGTTCGCGTCGAAAATCTACTGTGCCGCCCAGCATCTGCGCCATGTCGACCGCAAAACGAGCAGGGATGCCTGCTTTGTCCAACGCCGCGAAGACAGAGCTTTCGATCACTGCCTCGCCCGCGAACGTCACCATTTCAGGGTCTGGCTCCAACACGCGTGTGACAAGTTCTTGACCAAAGACCGTTTCGATCCGCACCCCATCGTCAACTGCCAGTTCCACGCGGCTCGGATTTCCGTCCACCTTTGAGATCACAGTGATCTCATGGCCCGGGCGCAATCGGCGCAGGTCATATTCTGCACCAAGCGCGAGCGCGATTTCGGCACGCGCAGGCGCAGCGATACCCGCGTTCGCCAGGACCGCATCCAGCGTCTCGCCCGACGCGATCTCACGCGACCAAGTGATCAAAGGCGGTTCAATCTCGGGCAAGGCGGTTTCTGCGAAGACAGATTGCAAGAGCGGCAGAGGTCGCATTGGGCTAGCATTGTCGGCGTGAAATGCAGCGGGCGGTGTCACATCGTAGTCGGCGATCTGAGGCATCGAGAGCGGATCGGGAGTCCAGAGGGTCGCTTCAGCAATCGCAGGAGGCACTGGCTCTTTAGAAAGAACGCCAGAAATGGCGATGGCGGTCAGCGAAAAAGCGCCTGCGACCACAGCGCTCGCCAAAACAATTCTAATCTTCATGTTGCCCCCTCTACGTCTTCTGTCAGTGCACGCCGGATCTTCGGCACTGCGAATTCTCTTGGCTCGTGATAGTCAATCATGGTGACGAGTTCACCCTTGGCATCGAACAGGAATACGCTTGCCGTATGGTTCATTGTATAGTCGCCGCCTTCGGTCGGGACGCGCTCATACGAGGCACGAAATCCTTCTGCAGCGCGGGCAACCTGGTTTGCCGGCCCAGTCCAGCCGCGAATAGCCGGATGAAAATAGCCGACATATTCGGCCATGGCCTCGACCGTGTCCCGCTCCGGATCGACTGTGATGAAGACCACGTTCATCCGCGCGGCGTCGTCCCCGAGATCTTCAAGCCAACCTGAGATATCCGATAACGTCGTGGGGCAGACATCCGGGCAGTAGGTGAACCCGAAAAACACCATGGTCGGGCGTCCGATCAGGGTTTCCGGGCCCACTTCATTGCCTTCGTGATCGGTCAGTCGGAAATCCATCGCCGACAGGGGGAGAGGCCTTTGGCCGGCCGGTTTTGGTGCACCGGGACCATCCACCCGCCACCAACCGACGCCGAGCATCAGAGCGACAGCGCCTACACCGGCTGCACCGTATTGGACCACATGTCGACGCTGCATCAGCTCTCCGGCCCGCGCGCGGCGATCCCCAGAATTGGGACCTCAACAGTCACTTCACCACCGTCCGAGAACGTCAGTGTCAGTGGGAAGGTCTCGCCTTCGATCATCGGGTTTTGCAGCTTCATGAGCATGGCGTGCAGCCCTCCCGGTTCCAATGCTACGCTTTGGCCCGGTTCAATCGTGATTTCGTCAGCAGGCGCCATAGAACTGACGCCGTCGGCGTTGGTTTTCGTCTCATGGATCTGGGGCATCACGGCCAGTGGTGTTGTAAGCCCGGTCAGCGTGACCGTGTCTTCACCGGTGTTGCGCACAGTCATATAGGCCGCACCAGGGCGGTTGACCCCGATTGAAGCACGGGACCACGCGTTTTCGACGACCACATCCTCCGAACCGGCAAATGCCGGAGTCGACATGCCCGAGAGTAGCAAGACAAGGGGCAAACCATTGATGTAAGATCGTTTTGTCATGAAGAATTCTCCTGTATCTGGCCGAGCATCAACTTTGGCTGGCCGCAACTTCCGCAGCCACCAGTCGCCGCAGTTCGGCCTCACCGAACGGGTCTAATGGCTTGGCGTTGACGAAGAACGTGGGCGTTTGTCGCACGCCTACCGCTTCGACATCAGCGCGGTCCTGATTGAGCACCGCCACGACACCGGGGGCCAGCATCTGTGTCCGAGCAGCTTCGACATCCAGACCACCGCTTGCGGCAATCTCAAGGATCAAACCCGGTGCCGGAGTGCCATGGGACGCCCATCGCGGCTGCTCGCGCAGGACCGCTTCCAGCACGGGTTCGAACACATCCTGCATCCGCGCAGCTTCGAGAACACGGATCGCTTCCACCGAAGCGTCCCCGTGAAACGCGGTGTATCGAATTACGACACGGATCGCATCACCGTGCTCAGCCATGATCTCTTTGACCACGGGATAGAATGCGCGGCATGCCTCGCAAGCTGGATCGAAAAACTCGACAATCGTGACAGGTGCCGTTTCGGGGCCGAGGATCGGGGAATAGGGCCGGATCAGCACATCGTTCACTTCGGGCGCGACAGGGACTGCCTCTGCCATGGGTTGGGGGCGGGTGGCATACCAGGCCGCGCCGCCAAAACCTGCGGCGCCAACAGCCAGAACGGATAGAACGAGGCCGCGTCGATTCATGTTTGTTTTTCCTTCAGTGAAAGGGCCGACAGCATCCCGATCATCGTGAAGGCGACAAGCGCCAACAGCGGAATCGGAATGCCGAAGACCACCTGGTTGTCGTCGGTACAAGAGGGGCCGGTCGCCGTGCAGGGCTGGATCGCCTCGGGGATCAGCCCGACATAGAGGCCGATGTGATACAACGCCACTGCCGCCCCCCCAAGCGCTAGCGCAACGCCATAGCGCCCCACGCGGGGATCCTGCCACCACAGCCCGAGCCCAAGAACGATAGCCAGGGGGAACATGAAGGCGCGCTGGAACCAGCAAAGGACGCAAGGCGTTTGACCAAGCACCTCGCCAATAAAGAGCACGGCAAGCGATGCGATAAGCGCAATGATCCAAGCAAGAACAAGGGCCGCTTCTCCGGAAAGGCGGGTCATGGCAATCAGATCCTCTTTCTCAGATCCGCAAGGATCTCTTCGGCGGGTGTGCCGTAGGGCCAGGAATTGGCGAAGCCCGCCCGCGGATCAAAAAGAAACAGGTGCGATGTGTGCCCCATTGTGTATCCACCCGGCGCGGTGGCCTCCTCGATCCTCTCAAAGAAAATTGGGAAGGTCTCGGATGTTGCGGCGATCTGCTCCGGCGTGCCGGTCAGCCCGATGATCCCAGCGTCGAACAGGGGCACATACCCGGCAAGTGCTGTCGGCGTATCCCGCTCCGGATCAATCGTTATAAAGATCGGCTGGACCTTTGCCGCCTCGTCGCCCAAGCCCTCCATCACGGCCGCGACTTCGGACAGTGTTGTTGGACAGACGTCGGGGCAATTGGTGAAACCAAAGAAGACCAGCATCCAGCGCCCTGCGAAATCTTCGTCTGTTTGGACCATGCCGCGATGATCCGTGAGTTCGAACTGCGCAAAGAAAGGTGGTTCGGTCTCGGCTTGGGCAAGGTCGGCGCGGTAGTCCGCCCACATTAGCAGCCAGATGAAAACGAACGCCGCCGCGCCCGCCAAAACCCATAGTACTTTCTGAAGATTTGAAAGCTTCACGCGCTCCGCCCGAATTTGATTCTATATTTTCAGCGCGTTTACACCCTCTAGCTACTGTAGGTTCAAGACTTATTATGGATGGAAGAGCGATGTTCACTGACCTGTGAGATGCCAAGCGGAACTTGTGCAAAAAAACGCTTAAAGCTACACGGGCTGTAGATAGTCTGGAGAGATGATATGCTGACAATCGGCACTTTGGCAAAAAAGACCGGGACGAAGGTGCAGACGATCCGCTATTACGAGCAGATCGGACTCTTGCCCGAGCCCGGGCGATCGGCTGGCGGTCAGCGGCGCTATGGAGATAGTGAGCTTGACCGTTTGTCTTTCGTCCGGCATGCGCGGCAACTCGGGTTCTCGCTGGACGCGATCCGTGAGCTTCTCGATCTGAGCGATCATCCGGACAAGTCTTGCGCGGAGGCCGATGCCATCGCTCGCAGGCAACTTAAGCAGGTTGAGCAACGTATGGCCCGACTTGAAGCCCTTCGGACAGAATTGCAGAGGATGGTGCATGAATGCAGCGGCGGGCACACGGCCGATTGCCGTGTGCTGGAGGTGTTGCGCGACCATTCCGAGTGCCTGACGGACCACGACGAGATCGGCGCCTGAGATGACCGCAGTGCTCGTCTATCCGCTCGCGGCCTTGGCTGAGATCGCCGGATGCTTTGCCATCTGGGCATGGTGGCGTCTTGGCGCGTCCCCTCTTTGGCTTGTCCCCGGTGTAGCGGCGCTGGTGGCGTTCGGCTGGCTTCTGGCTCAGGTCGACACTGTGGCTGCGGGACGCGCCTTTGCGGCCTATGGTGGGATCTATATTGCCGCGTCCATTCTCTGGATGTGGCTCGCCGAAGGGCACCGGCCGGACAGGTGGGATCTGCTCGGCACCGCTGTATGCTTGTTGGGTGCCGCTATCATCCTCGCGGCACCCCGCGGAGCGTAAAAAACGGCATTGCTCCTACAGTAGCTTTAGCTTTTACAACGGTGCGCGTTTCACAGGCTAAAGCAAGGCAGGAATTGAATGTTCGAAATCTCAGGTGTTGGAATCGTCGCGGCTTTTCTGGGTGGCGCTATATCCTTTCTGTCGCCTTGCGTCTTGCCTCTTGCACCTGGCTACGTCTCTTACATCGCGGGACAGCCCGCCGCGAAATCCGGGGCGGCGCGCAGCATTGCCGAACGGGCGCGCAGCGTGGTCCTGAGTTTGTGGTTCGTGCTCGGGTTTTCGACAGTCTTCGTGGCGCTCGGGGCCGGGGCAAGTCTTTTGGGCGGGATGCTCTTGCGCTGGAAATACGAACTCGGGCTTGCGGGTGGCTTCTTGATCGTCTTGTTCGGACTTGTCATGATGGGCGCGATCAAGATCCCCGCAATGATGCGTGACACGAGGCCCGACGTAAAAGTTGACGGCGGCAGCGCCGTTGGAGCCTACCTTTTGGGTCTTGCCTTTGCCTTTGGCTGGACGCCCTGCATAGGCCCTGTGCTTGGGTCGATCCTGGCAGTAAGCGCGACATCTGGAGCGGACGGGATGGCCTTGCTGGCAATCTACTCCGCAGGGCTTGGACTGCCGTTTCTAATCATAGCGCTCTTCACCAACGAGATTGCAGGCAGGCTAAAGCGGATCGGTGCGGCTGGTCGATGGCTCTATCGTATATCGGGCGGACTGATGGTGCTGATGGGTATCGGCGTGATGACAGGTCAGATCAGCCGCCTTGCCTTCTGGCTGCTCGAAACCTTCCCGGCCCTTGGCACTATCGGATAGAGCTGTGATCGAAAGTAACATTTGAGAAAAGGCTTGTCTCTCTAGTCACTGTAGAGATTAAGACTCCTCGTGAACGATTCGAGGAGAGACCCTGTGGCACCCACCGATTCCTATTTAACCGCAACAAGACTGCTGGATTTTGACTCGCCCTCAATCTCGAACCTGGTACGAGATCGTGGCTGGCATGACCTTGCCCGTGTCGACCGGATTGGCGCGGTTTATGACTTTGTCCGGAACGTGATTGCGTTCGGCTACAACCGCGTCGACGACATTCCCGCCTCTGCGGTGCTGACCGACGGCTACGGGCAGTGCAACACGAAAGGGACGCTTCTCATGGCACTGCTGCGCAGCGTAGGCATCCGCTGCCGACTGCACGGCTTCACCATCCACAAGGCCCTGCAGCGTGGCGTGGTGCCCGAATTGGTCTACCCCCTCGCACCGTCCGAAATTCTGCACTCGTGGGTCGAAGTCGAAACAGAAGAGGGCTGGATCAATCTCGAAGGCTTCATTCTGGACGCCCCCTTCCTGCAGTCGCTTCAGAAGGAATTCAGCGAAACAGAAAGCCTTTGCGGCTACGGCGCTGGAACGGATTGCCTGAGTGCGCCACCAGTCAGTTGGAACGGCGGCAGCACTTATATTCAGAAAACCGGTATCGTTCGTGATTTTGGAACCTTTGATGCGCCCGATGACTTTTATTTGAAATATAGTCAGAACTTCGGATTTGCGCGTGACTTTCTCTATCGCCACGTCATCCGTCACTGGATGAATGCCCGGGTTCGCCGCATCCGTCGTGGAATGTTGCCAAAGGTCCCTGGTCTCAGTCGACCGAACCACAGCCATGAGGAGAACAACCGTGCCGCATGATCATGGCCATACCCACATTGATCCTGAATCAGGTGATCGTAGGGTCTCCATCGCAATCTGGGCCAACGGGCTTCTGACCGTCGCGCAGATCGTTGGCGGCATCCTTTCCGGCAGCCTGGCGCTGATCGCAGATGCCCTACACAATTTTTCGGACATGGCGTCACTGGTGATCGCGTTCGTTGCGCGCAAAATCGCCAGACGACCCGCCGATGAACGCATGACATTCGGCTATGGTCGGATTGAAATCGTCGCGGCACTCATCAACTACACGACCCTGATCCTGATCGGTTTCTACCTGATCTATGAGGGTGGCATGCGGATGATCGACCCGCCCGAGGTCGCTGGTTGGACGGTGGTGATCCTGGGCGGTGTGGCACTCGTCGTCGACACGTTGACGGCGCTGCTCACCTATTCGATGCAGAAAGGCAGTGTGAACATCCGTGCGCTTTTCCTGCACAACCTGTCGGACGCTTTGGCCTCTGTGGCAGTCATCATTGGAGGGTCCCTGATCATCCTCTACGACATGCGATGGGTCGATCCCGCAATCACCATCGGCATTGCCCTTTACATCCTCTATCTGGCTTTCACTGAGATTGGCGGTCCGATCAGAACCCTGATGCTCGGCAGCCCACCCGACATCGACAATGCAGCCGTCGTTGAGGCGCTGCGGAGCGTCGATGGTGTAGCGGACGTTCACCACGTGCATCTGTGGCAGATGGAGGAGCACAAGGCGGCGCTGGACTGCCACGTGGTGCTGACAGCGGGCGGCTGGGGTAAAATCGAAAAGATCAAGGCAGCGATCAAGGACCGGCTGAAGGAGGACTTCAACATCGCCCATTCCAGCCTGGAGTTCGAACACGAAGACCGCGCACACGAAAACGCCGACCTCTACGGTCACGGCAAGCCTGAAGAGGAGGAGAACCGTTTTCACTGAGCTTGTGAGAGGTCATGAAGGTGTGATCGACGTCGATTGCGAGTGCAAGCTAAGCGACAGCGACCTGAAACGGGTGCACGGCCTGCTTCAAGCCAGCCTGGCCTGGTCCTCGAACTCACGAGGTTCGAAGCCTTCAAGGTTCCGTCTGCTTCTGAGCCGTTGCAGAACTGCTGAGAGCCCGAATGCGTCCTATTCGCCAAACAGATTTAGGTAGAACCGATTTAAGGGCAATTCGAGACTCATTTGACGATCGAGATGGCTCGGACGCTTTGACATGCCGTGGGATTGGCGCAGCGCGGAACGTGGCGGATGACGACGGGCGGCTCGGTCACCTCGCGATCTTGCTGACCGCCGCAACCGCAACACGCATCATCATTGTTGCAATAGTATATTTTCGTAGGTATGCTGGGTGAAGATTGTCAAGGGTCCTTGCCATGCGTTTCGAATTCAAAAACCTCCCTCTGGCGGCCTTTTTAGCTCTCGCCTTGACCGGCCCAACAGTTCCGACACAAGCACGCGCCCAAACCTATCAGATCGATTGTGCCATCCTGCTGTGTTTGTCCGGTGGATGGCCAGCTTCCGTGCCCTGCGCCCGCGCACGGGCCGAGTTCATCCGGCGCATAACTCCATGGCCGGTGGAGCCGCCGCTTCAGATTTGGCGCTGCCCGATGGGTGCGTCTTACGATGGACCTGCCAGGTCGCGGCCCACGGACCGGATCTTCGATGCCCTATATGGTGGTTCAGGAACCCCTCCAAACTCTTCAGCCCCGCTCTTCGAGCAGGCAGCCAGGGCAGGCGGGATGCTTGGGCCTAAAGGCTCCAACGCGGCTTGGGACAGCCTCGTAAGGGCCGATTACGCTCTCCAGCTCGTGGAAGACCGCGCCGACATCGATATCAGCGGGCCGGAGTTCAATTTCGTGCGCTCCATCCGCGTCTTTGACGTTCGTTATGCCCGCCAGCATGAATCCGGGCGAGATGGCGACTGCAACCGCAGCGCCGTCGTTGTCCTCGGCACCTACGGGATCCAGGGCGATTTTTCTTGGAGGGCGTCGTCACCCGCAGCGCTTCCCGCGGCGCATGCCGGTCTCGAGCGATGGGGCCAGCACTGCCCGAGCATTTATCACAGATCCGTCTTCGTTGAGTGGCGTGACTATAGCGGGAATTACGGCTTCGAGCAGGTCAATTACTGACTGTTGATGCGCAGCGACGTCGCGCAGAGCCTTGTACGAAATCAAATCTGGAATGCAGGAAAAACCACACAATCGAGGGCCATAAAGGCCATATTCTTCCATATCAGTCCTAGCGACAATTCAGCTGCGTGAGAGACGCGAAGTCGATTTCAGCTTTATCGGCATCGCTAAGATCCGGGTAAATCCTTGAGACGCGCTGTGGGCCATGCATGTCCCACCGGATTGCCAGAGCACCTGTGTTCCAGCGATATACCCAGCCGATAATGGTTTCTTCATCGGCTGCAATCAAATTGGCGATCGCGACGCCTTCGACCTCAATTTCATTCACTGTTTACTGACTTCCTGCAATTTGGCGTTGCGGATAGCAGCTCAGATACAAATCGTTTGCTGCAACCGTATGCCGGGCCTCGTTAAAATCGGTTACTGTTCGTCCTCGCGGTAACGAATTCACACCGGGAGAAGTCACCTCCCGTGTTCTCGATTGATGAAATCGCTTAAATCCTGTGGTCGGGCTCCGTGGCGGCTTCGACGATCGCCAAGACATCGAACGGGTCAAAGCCGATGGCGCGCGCCAGAACGACCAGTTCGACGACGTCGATCCGGCGTTCGCCGCTCTCAATGCGCGCCACGAGAGATTGATGGCACTTGAGCCTGTTCGCCAAGTCGTCCTGGCCCAAGCCTGCTCTTTTGCGCGCGTCGACCAACGCCTGGCAGAGTGCCACCTGCCCTTTGCTTCTGATTGTTTTTGCCACGCGTCACATACCTTTTGTGACGTCGCTAGCGGATGAAATCTGTTATCTAAAAAGTAGATATTTGAGGGTGTTATCGGTGTCTGGTTTTCACGGGCTGCTAGTCTGATGCTCCCGAGGCTGCCCATCAATCCCCTACCAATTGCAGAAATCGGCCATAGTCCTCGCTGACTTCCCGCGCTTCTTCGAAAGCGCGGGCGCGTTCGCTGTCAAGGCAACGGAAGTAGCTCTGGATATCCTGGATGTAATTTTCGAAATCGCCGCGGATGATAGCCGCATAGTCCCGCGCGGCCTGCGAATCACTTGGCAGGAAGGGGCGGGGCGGGGCGAAGCAGGATTCCGCCAAAACCGGCCCGGGAACGCAGATCAGAAGGGCCAGAGCTTGCAATGGGAGCAGGCATATCAACCTCGGGTTTCTCAAACCTGTTATCTCCTTGATCGCGGACACTGGCCGAGACTAGTGTTTGCGTGACCAAACTACAGCCAAAGCATGATATTACATCTTGCGGTTGATAATATACTATCGTAACTCTGGGCTTCAAGTGGGAATGCCTAGGGTCGCGCCATTGGAGAAAGCGTGAGCCGGGCCATGAACTGGGACATCGAAGCACCAAATGTGGTTACGGAAGCACGTTTCCGCGAACTCGTGGAAAGCGGCTATAGCGCAGAAATCCTGTGCCAAGAATCGGCACACAAGAAAGGCCCCAGCTATTACGGGGTCTGGATCATGCGTGTGGTCTCCAACGAAGGCGTGGAGAAGCTGCTGGTCACGGCCCGTACTCGGACGACCTATAACGACATCAAGATCCGCGAGTTCAAGACGATCTCTGGCGTGGTGTCTTTCTTCATTGGCCTTGGTTTTGCGCATGTCGACCTGCCGCTTGAGGCGGGGACAAGCCGTACGCACAAACTCGCCCCGCCAGACAAAGCCCCATCAGAAAAGGGCACTGGCAGCTAGCCTCGTCTGTCTCTGGCTGGTCACAGCGCCAGCTTCAGCGCAAATGGTCCTGGTCATGGAGAGCGACGGCTCCCTGACCCCGTCCCGCTCCCAAAGCAGCTTTGCTCGAAACTACAATGACGGGATTGGTCAGGGTTCGGCCTCCGATGGGATCGCAATATTCGGCGAGGTAGAGGACGAGCAAGAGGGCGTCCAAGTTGCGGCCCTTGCCCGCCTGACTCCCCTGCCCCGCGCCGATGTTCTCTCTGGGATTCAGACCACGGCCTTGCGCTATGCCGGCCATCCGGGCCTGCGTCGCGCGGGGCTTTCCGTGACCGATTGGCTGGCTCTCTATCGGGCCAATATCGAGGTTGAGAGCGCCTATCGACAGGATGCGATCTCGAGCGCGGGCGCTATAGGCCTTGGCCAGCTGATGCCCGCCACTGCCCGTGATCTCGGCGTTGACCCGCGTGACCCGCTGCAGAACCTCGACGGGGCCGCCCGCTACCTCGCAATGATGTTGGACACGTTTGGCGATCCACGCCTTGCCCTCGCAGCCTACAACGCCGGACCCGATGCGGTCCGCCAGTACGGCGGCATTCCCCCCTACCGAGAAACCCAGAACCACGTGGCCCGCGTCATGGCCGTCGTGGCCCGATTGGAAGGATCAAATTCATGAGACAGATTTCAAACCTCTTTGTCGCCTCACTGGCGCTATTCCTGCTCATTGCCGAGCCCGCCCTTGCCCAAAGCATCGATCTATCCCCGATCCAAAGCTTGTTGCAGGGCATTGTCGATGCTCTAACCGGCCCGCTCGGCGTCGTGATCGCCACACTCGCGGTCCTTGGCGTTTTCTTGAGCTGGTTCTTCAATATCATCGATCTGCGTCAGGCGCTCTGGGTCCTCGTCGGGATCGCTGGTGTTGCGGCCGCTCCCACCATCGTCGCCGCGGTTTTCGCCGGTGGCTGAGCGCTCGCCTCTCTTTCTGGGCCTCGTGCGCCCGCCGAAGCTTCTGGGCCTGCCCATCATGTACGCGATGGTCTGGCTTTTCGGCTCGGTGCTCTTGTTCGTCTGGGTCCAGCACATTGCGGTGCTGGGCGTAGCCGCCCTGCTCTACCCGGTTCTCTGGAAGGCCGCGGACTGGGATCCGCGTTTCATCGACGTGATGATGACGGCGCTGCAAGAGACGCCGCCCACGCGGAACCGCTCCATCCACGGCGGGGACAGCTATGCCCCGTGAAGCCGCGCTTGATCTCCGCACGATGACGCCGGAGTGGTATGCGCGCGAGACCCGCCTCGCGCACATGCTGCCCTATGTGAGCCTCGTCGATCACCAGACCGTGCGGACCCGGGTCAACGAGCTTTTCCAGTGCATCCGGCTCGACGGGGTCAATAGCTACACGACCGATGATGCCTATCTCGACAAGGTGACCGCGCTCTTTGCCCGGATCATTGCGCAATTGGGGCCGGAGTTCAGCTATTACGTCCATAAGGTCTCGAAGGCGATCACGCCGGACCTCGAGCCGCTGCGCGAGGACAGTTTCGCGGGAGAAGTCGACCGGCTCTGGCGCAAAAAGCTAGAGACCAGCGGGCTGCGCGACAAGACGCTCACCCTTACGATCATCCATCGCCCGCCTCCAAAAAGCGTCCTGCCATTCCTGAACCGCAGCTCGCCGGATCGCCTCAAGGAAGCGACCGAGAAGCGCCTTCGCCGATTGGGCGAGGCCGTGAACGTGTTCCTGTCTGGCCTGACGGAGCTTAACCCACGTGTGCTTTCGGCCAAGTCCGGCGAGTTGATTGGCTTCCTAGGGGCCCTCAACACTGGCCAGGAACGGCCGCTCTATCCGGCGAACACCTATGGCTTCCTGTCCTTCAACGTCGCCAACACGCGAGTGACGTTTCAAGGCGATCACTTCGAACTCTCCGAAGGCGTCGTGGGACACCGCTACGGCAAGAGTTTCACCATCGGGGAATACTCGGAAGGCACCTCCTGCACCATGTTCGACATGCTGAACCTGCCGGTCGACATGATCGTCACGCATTCCTTCACGCCGATCAATTCGAACCTCATGGCGGGCCGGATCAAGCGCCAGAAGCGCCAGATGCAGGCCAGCCAGGACGCGGCCCTCTCGCTCATGGAAGCCCTCGATATCGCTGCCGATGATCTGGAGGCCAAGCGGCAGAGCTTCGGCGAGCACCACATGGTCGTGACGATTTTCTGCGATACGCTGGACGAGTTGCAGAGCTTGAGCGCCGAGATCGTGAACGCCGCGGCCGCCGAAGGCGTGAAGATGATCGGCGAGCGGGTCGCGGCCAATGCGCATTACCTCAGTCAGCATCCCGGCAACCAGCCCAAGCGCGTGCGTGCCAGTGCGATCACCAACCGCAACTTTGCGGATTTCGCAGCATTTCACCGGACTCAGCTTGGCAAGCCTGCTGAGAAAACACCCTGGGGCAAGGTTATCACCTATCTGCCCACGCCCGAGCAGAGCGCATACCGGTTTTCCTATCACGAGCAAGGCTCGCCCGACAAAGAACCGACCAGCGGGCATACGCTGATCATGGGACGACCCGGGTCAGGCAAGTCGGTCCTCTCGGCCTTCCTCATGACGCAAGCCCGTCGAGCAGGGGCGCGGATCTTCGTCTTCGACTACCGTTTTGGTATGGAGATGGCGGTCCGCGCCAACGGCGGGCGCTACGCATCGCTCAAAGCCGGCCAATCCACGGGCCTCAACCCGCTCTGGACCGAGACCGATGCGCGCGGCACCGCCTGGCTCTCGGACTGGCTCGCCACCCTGCTCTATCGTGCCGACAAGCCGCTGACGCCCGCGCAAACAAATCGCATCCAGGAGGTCGTGCGCCAGAATGCGCAGGCCACGAACCCAGCCTTGCGGAACTGGCGCGACTTCGCATCGCTGTTCGTTTCGACCGACGATGGCGGCGATCTGCACCAGCGGCTGCTCGAGTGGACCGAAGAGGGCCGCTACGGCTGGATTTTCGGACAGACGCTGGAAGACACTTTCTCGCTGAAGGGCAATGTGGTGGGCTTCGATCTGACCGGCATTCTCGACAGCGAGGCCGAGAAGGAACGCATGGCCGTCCTCTCCTATCTCTTCCGCCGGGTTGAGCGCGAGATCGAGGATCGGCGCCCCACCATCATCGTGATCGACGAGGCCTGGAAGGCGCTCGATAACGCGTATTTCGCCGAGCGGCTGTCGAACTGGCTGGTAACCGCGCGCAAGCAGAACACTGTCACGGTGATGATGACGCAATACGCCAGCCAGCTCGAGCGCACCCAGACCGGCAAGACCATCATCGAAGCCGTGCCCACGCAGATCCTGCTTCCGAACATCCGCGCCCATGCCGCCGATTACGCGATGCTGAACCTCTATGAGAAGGAGCTGGACGTCCTTCTCAATACCGGCAGCGACAGCCGTCTCGCCCTCATCCGAGACGACCAGGGCTCCATCGTCGTCGATGCCGATCTGAGCGCGCTTGGGCCCAATCTAACCATCCTTGGCGGCATGGAAAAAGGCGAGGCGCTTGTCGGCGCCGATTACCGCAACCGCCCGGACTTCTGGAGGATTTCATGACCCGTATCTTGTTTTTGCTCGCCGCACTCGGCGCTTTGGCCTCCTGCACCCAATACCAGGAACCGCAGGCCAATTGCTTCACCTTCCTCGCTTCGACGGCCCCCATCGCGTCTGATTGCAGCTTCACGCCGATCGGCGCACCGGAGCGCGACATTGAAGTCTAGCCTGCCCCATATCTTGGCCCTTTGCCTGCTGCCCGGTCTCGCCTTGTCCCAAGGTGTGCCGACCAATGACAGCGGGCTGACCGCGCGCGATATCGTCGAGACCAGCGATCGCGAGGCCGATCTTGCGATCCAGGCCGACAAGCTTGCCGTGCGCGAACTCATCGCCGAGATTGAACGCGAGCAATTGGCCACCCTGCAGCGCATCCTCGATGCCCAGACAAGCTTTGGCGGCCAGGGTCTGTCGGCCATGGTCTCCGGGCTCGAGAGCGGCAGCGGCGATCCGACCCGCTCCGTCGAGGCGGTCTATGGCACGGGTGAGATCGATCCCAATCCCGGCGGCGCACAGATGTTCGGGGATGCTGCGGAAAACATCGAGCAGCTCATCATCCGCGTCGCGCAGGAGACCAGCGGCTTTGCAGGCGTGGGCCGCGCGGGTCTCTCGCCGGTTCAATGGCGCGCACTCCTACAGGCGCTCATCTGGCAGGAAAGCCGGTTTACTATTGGCGCCCGCTCGCCCGTCGGCGCCTTTGGCCTCACCCAGATTATGCCCGGTACGGCCAGCGATCTCGGCATCAACCCAGAATACTACGACAGCCCCTACCTGCAGGTGCATGGCGGCGCGCGTTATCTCGCCACCCAGCTCAACACCTTCGACGGCAATATCATCAACGCGCTTGCGGCCTATAACGCGGGGCCCGGCCGGGTTTTCGAATATGGCGGTGTCCCGCCCTTTACCGAGACCCAGCACTACGTCCAGGTCATCCCCGAACGCTACAATCTCTACCTAAGCCGCATCGGCGGGATCGAAGCGCTTGGGACGATCGACCCCGCTCTGCTGGCCAATGCTAACCTCTCGATGACCGGGCATGGCGCGGCTTTCTATGGCAACAACTCGCCCGCCGCGATCAGGCAAGCTGCCCTGCGTATCCAAGACATCGTCACGCGGATTTCCGCGACGGAAGACGTGCAGGAAAGCGTCGCGCTCAACACCTTTGCCCGCGCCGAACTCGTGCGTCTCGTCGCGGCCCGCATCCGGCTACAGGCGGCGCGGACCCGCGTACTCTCGGCCGAAGAGCTGGCACAGGCCAGCGCCCGCATGGCCGAGGGCGCGTTCATGGAATTCACGATCAGGGAGATAGACTGATGAGAGATTTACTCTTGAGAACGGCCTTAGCCACGACACTTGGGATTGGCCTACACTTGGGAACCCTCTCCCTTGCCCTGGCGCAAGGTGTGCCCGTCGTCGACACCCAGAACATCGCGCAAAACATCCAGCAGCTCCGGCAGATGATCGAAGACGAGATCCTACAAAACGAACAGCTGACGCAGCTCCGCGAACAGCTTGCGACACTCACGGACCAACTCGCGGAGCTGCAAAGAACCTATGAAGCACTTACCCGCCTTGCCGAACTTCCCGAGATTATCCGCACCGAGATGGAGGACGAGCTGAACGGCCTGCTCGACCAGGAGTTCGGCGATATCATCGCCACGATTGAGGCGATCAAGACCGGAGACTTCTCTGGCCTGTCGGGCTCCGGCGCGGGCGAGATCGAAACACAGATGGACCGGGTGCTGGCCGATCTCGGCTTTGATGATGACACGCTTTCGGAAATGGCCACCAGCGGCAATCCTGGGGCCAATCGTGTGGCGACACAAGCCACAACCGGCGCACTCGTCTCGGCGGCGGCCCAGAACAGCTATGAAGACGCAGGGCAATCGTTGGAGCGCGTCGACCGGCTCGTCGGGCTGATCGATGACATGGACGAACTCAAGGAAAGCATCGATCTCAACACGCGCGTCACAGCGGAGCTCGCCATTGCGCTCGTCGCCATGTGGCAGCTTGAAGCGGTGCAAACTGTAGGCGACGGCACCGGCGGTGTGATCGATGCCGCCACCATCGCAGAAGAGCAGCGCTTCATGGACTTTACGCTGCCAGACCTGCGCGCAGACTGATTCAGGGGTGTGACGCGTGGCGAGTGAACAGGAAATCATCGAAGAAGAGCTGGTCTATGGTGCCCTGCGCCGCGAACGGCTCTGGCAGCGCCTTGGACTCATCGGCCTGATCTTCGGCATCCTCGGATGTCTAAGCGCGGCGGCTGTCGCGATCCTCGATGTCGATCCGCCGCCTGTGGTCGTGCCTTATGATCCCGAGACCGGCTTTGCCCTGCCCGAGGCCTCAGTGGGCGCGACGTCTGTCACAGCCAACCAGGCTATCATCGAGGCAGAAGTCTTCCGCTACGTGACCGACCGCGAGGTCTACAATCAGCTCGACAATGATCTGCGCATCCGCAGCGTCCTGCGCCGCTCGGACGGGGCGGCCGAGAGCGGGTTACGCCAGATCTGGAACAGCGCCAACGAGAATTACCCGCCGACAGTTTATGGACCCAATGCCCGGCTCGATGTGGAAATCCTCAGCATCAATCGCATCGGCACCAACCGCGCCACCGTCCGCCTGCGCAAGCGCCTGACCTCCATCAATGGCGTCCAAACCGGGCTTTTCACCACCACGCTTCTCTTCGAGTTCCGCCCCGAGACCCGCCGCTCCATCGATGAGGTCTGGACCAACCCCTTCGGCTTCACGGTCCTCGAATATTCCGTCCGCTCCGACAGATTGGAGAATTAGTTTGATCAGTAAGTTCTTTGTTGCTGGCCTAGTTGCCCTGCTGCCGGTCCTCGCCCATGCCGAAGCGATCCCGCGCGGCGGGCCCAACGACAGCCGGGTGCGCTTGGCTACCTACCAGGAAGGTCAGGTTTATCGCCTCAACGTCTCGCTTACTCATGTGACGACGGTCGAGTTCGGGGAAGGCGAGAGCATCCGCTCGATCATTGCGGGCGACACGGAAGGCTTCGAGATCGACGGCGTACCCGGCGGTCAGGCCTTCGCGATCAAGCCGGTGGCGCGCGGGGTGCATACCAATGTGACCGTCTACACGAACAGGCGCAGTTATTACTTTAACGTCCAGGAGACCCGCAGTCCGACCTTTTACGTGGTCCAGTTCCGCTACCCCGAAGACAATACGCGGCCCACGCGTACCATCGCGGCCCAAGCGCCGAACTACAATTACGGGGCCAGCGCGCGCACCGAGGTCACCCCAACCCGCGTCTGGGATGACGGAACCTTCACGTATTTCGAATTCCCGCGGAACGCGCCGGTGCCCGCAATCTTTCGCTACACGAATGGTCGCGAGCGTACGGTCAACACACAGGCCACCGAGGACGGCGTGATCCGGGTCTCCGGGGTGAATAGGCAATGGGTTCTGCGGATCGGTGACGAGGTGGTCTGTATTGAGGCCACACCGCCTGCGGGGGTGGGATCATGAGCGACACCGGAAACGCGGACCTCGAAAAACGCCTCGCCGCCCTCGAGCAGGGCAAAGGCGCAAGTTCGCCCCCTGCCCTGCGACGCTCGCCGCTGCTCGCTTTGGTCATTGCCCTCGCGATCGGCGCCGGCGGTGCACTGCTCTATCTCCTGTCCCAACCCGAGGAAGAGGAAGCCCTGCCCACGGCCACGCCAGACGTGTTCCAGAACGAAGGCGACGGGTTCGGCGCCATCGAAACCCTTCCCCCACCCGAACCTGAAGTCGTTCTGGTCGCACCAGAGCCGGTGGAACCGAACGCCGAGCTTTTGGCGCAGCTCGCCGCCCTTCAGGCCCAGATCGAGGAATTGCGCAACGCGCCCGAACCGGTGGTCGAGGAAGACACGGCTGCCGCCGAAGCCATCGATGCGCTGACCGCGCAGATCGCAGCGCTGCAAGCGGCGTCGGAAGCCGCGCAGCAGCAGTTTCGCGATGAGCTCACGGCGCGCGATCGCGAGTTGGAGCAGCTCCGCATGGACCTCGAACTTGCGCAACTCGAAGCCAATCGCCCTGCCCCCGCGCCGTTGGGCCCATCTGAGGACGAGCTGCGCGCACGCGAAGAAGAGCGACTGCGCCGCGAGGAAGAAGCCCGGCGCATGGCCGAGCTGGAGCGCCGCGCCGCGGAGGAACGCGCCTTCCAGGAACGGCGCATCACCTCGCCCACCATCGCTTTTGGCGGCACGTCTGGCGCAAATGAGACGGCCTTGACCGAACGCACCTTCGGCGAAGTGACGGATTTTGTGCTGAATGGCGCACTGCCCACGTCGGTGACTCAAGCCGAGGTCATCGCAAACCCGTCCAACACCATCATTCAGGGCACGATGATCCAGGCCGTCATGGAAACCGCCCTCGACAGCTCCCTGCCCGGCCAGACCCGGGCAGTTGTCTCCGAAGATGTCTACAGCGTCGACGGCTCTCGTCTCCTGATCCCGCGTGGGTCCCGCCTCATCGGGCGGTATCGCTCCGGCGTTGATATCGCGCAGCGCCGGGTCACCATCGCCTGGGACCGGATCATCCTGCCTGACAATCAAACCATCCAGATCAGCTCTTTCGGCGGTGATGAGCTTGGCCGCTCAGGCGTGACCGGCTTTGTCAATACCCGCTTCGATGAGCGTTTCGGCTCGGCAGCGCTGATTTCGCTGATCTCCGCCGCACCAAGCGCTGCCGCTGCAAATGTGCAGGATGAGACCGCGGCTGATGTGCTCGAAGACGTGGGCGATGATCTGGCAGATGCCACGGACAGCGTCATTGGCGATTACCTCTCCATCGGCCCCGTCATCTATGTCGACCAGGGGGCCCGCGTCACGGTGATGGTCGACCGCGATCTGGAGATCTTTTGAGGCCATGTCGCTGAGCTATCTCCAGACCTCGCTTGATCGGATCGACGCTGCCGCCCGCGACGATGTCATCGAGATCTGCATCAACCCCGACGGGACCTGCTGGGGAGAATTCCAGGGCGACCACTTCATGCGAAAGCTCGACCAGAAGCTGACCGCAACCGAAGTCAAAGACCTCGGCAACCAGATCGCCTCTTCCGCCAACACAACAATGAGCAAGGACCGCCCCATCGTCTCGGTCTCGATCACCTACAAGGGCCGACCGATCCGGGCCCAAGTCATCACCCCGCCTGCCGTGCTCTCTGCCATGTCGATCAGCCTGCGGTTCTTCTCGAGCCTGCCGCTCGATGGGATCGCGCTTGATTTCCTCTATGGGAAAGAACGCAAGCTCGAAGAACTCCGCCTCGAGAAAACCCGCGAACTGCGAGAGGTCGTGGCGTCTGGCGTTATCGACGATGCCTTGGCCTTCTGCGTCGGCAACAAGCTCAACATGATCGTCTCGGGCGGCACCTCCACCGGCAAGACCGTCGCCGCGCGCAAGATCCTCTCCCACGTGCCGGCCGAGGAACGCATCGTCACCATCGAGGAAGCCGCCGAACTTCTGCCGACCCAGCCAAATGCCGTGACCCTCATCGCCAACCGCGATGCGGAGTTCCAGACCGCCGATGTGCTTCTGACCGCAACGCTGCGTATGCGCCCCGACCGGATCATTCTGGGCGAGGTACGTGGCAAGGAGGCCATGACTTTCCTCGAAGCCATCAACACCGGCCATGGCGGGTCCATGACCACGCTGCACGCCGAAACGCCGCAACTTGCCGTGCAACGTCTGGCCATTGCAGCCCTCAAGACCGAGATCCCCATGACCTATGCCGATATGATCCAGTACATTGAGAATTCCATCGACGTGATCATCCAGGCCGGTCGCCACAGCGGCAAACGCGGCATCACCGAATTCTACCTCCCCGGCGCAACCGAGATCGGAGCTTCCCAATGAAGACCTTTGAATACGACATCCTCAGCTTTCCCATGACCCGCAAGACGAGTCTTGCCGACATGCAGGCCAGCCTGAACGCGAAGGGGGCCGAAGGCTGGGAGGTGGTGTCAATCAGCTCCTCGGAGTTCGCCAATATCGGGCACACCGTTTTCCTGAAGCGCGAAACCACACCCGCTGGAGCCACGGCATGAGACAAGCGCAGCACCTCGCCTTGGCCGCGATGGCCCTGAGCCTACTGGCTATCCCCGCCTTCGCCGAGCGCAATCTGGTGCCGACCCTGGGTCGCAGCTTCAACGTCTGTCCGGACCGGCCCGCCGAGCCCGTCTGGATGCAAGAAATCCCCCTGCGCCAAGCCTATCAGCGCGTATTGGTCCAAGACATATACCGCGCCCAAAACCTCGAGCGCATCGTTGAGAGCGGCAACTGCGATTGCGAAATCCGGTTCCCGTCCTGGGACGCTGCCGAGGCGGTGTTTCGTGAGCGCCGCGCCAGTGACGAACGCTGGGAGATGCTGCAAGCTTCGGACGCATACAACCGCCGCGCCAACGACGTTCGCCTTGAGGCCAAAGCCATCTGCGAAGCCGCAGGCAATTGGTAGGGCAGCCCCATTATGAGCGTCGTCACCTACTTCGTTGAAACCTCCCAGGGTTATCTCGACACCGCAGCGGAAACCCAGTTCGGTTCCGTTGCGGCAACTGTCGGCACGCTTCTCGTCCTGGGAACAACGCTCGTGGTGATCCTCGTCTTCCTGAACATGATCTACCAGTACAAAGCGATGGACGGGCGCACTGCCTTCTGGCTAGCGGTCAAGATCGGGCTGATCGGGGTATTTGCGACTAACTGGGTGCAGTTCAACGCACTTTCCGCCGCTATTCTGGCAGGCATCGACAGCATTGCTGGTGCGCTGGTGGCTTCGGTTGGTGGTGGAACCCCGGGTCCCTCTGGGACCTTTGCGGAAGAATTCGACCGTTTGATCGCCGAGTTGGGGGACTACTTGAACGCCGCTGGTTCAGAGTTGAACTGGATGGCCGGCGCCATGCTCGACATAGTCGGGGTGCTGTTGCTTTCCATCCTCGGCGGGCTGGCCGCCTTCATTCTTGTGGCATCCCGCCTGATGATCGCGCTCCTGATTGGGATTGCCCCGGTGATGATCTTCCTGACCCTCTTCGAAGTGACCAAAGATTACTTCGCGCGATGGCTTTCGGCACTGGTTTCCTTTGCGCTTTACCCCATCGTCGTCGCCGGCGTGTTCGCGACAATCACGGGCGTCTCTTCCGCACTCATCGGCGAGCTTGGCGACCCGGAAGGCGCCTCAAATATCGGCGCTCTCATCCCCTTCTTCATGATGGTGCTCATGGCCAAGGGCTTCATCATCGCCACCCCATTTATCGTCCGCGCGATCTCCGGTAACATCATGATGCCTGCCCTCTCCGGCGGTCTCGGCGGAAGCTACAGCTTCGCCCGCGCCGCAATGGGCAGCCAACAGGCGTACAATCGTTACTTGATCGGCGGGGCAAGTGGGGCGGAATATGCCGCCCTTAGAGCGCGGCAGTTCTTCGGCGTACAGCAGATGCCAGTGCGGCAAGGCATGGGACAGACAGGTCAGGCAAGCGGCACTGGGTCACCGGGGGCCGGGTCCCAGATGCTTGCGCAACTGGCACGTCTTGGAAGGCTGGGGCGGCGGTGATGAAGTTTTGTTTTGCAATGCTACTGAGCCATGGATGAACGAGGGTCCCAGAAGCATTCGCCAGTAAAAACCTTGCCATTGGAGCTGGTGCAAGCAATCCTGCGCTCAGCAGCCCATGGAAGATCTATCGGGCTTGAAGAGGCAGTACGTGTTCTGGACTGCGATGCGCATCATGCCAACCGCGTCTTGCGCCAGATGGCTGAGGCTGGGTACTTGGAGCCTGCCGACATCCTGGACGGTTTGTTTTATTGGCAGCTCACCCCGAATGGGACACGCCTCGCACTGGAACCCAAGCGAAAGCGTATCGGTCGCGACAAGGTCCAGACCATCATTTCTGCACTTCTCGCCCGGGCCAAGGTCATCAACGGCGACCCCGATCGCTTGCAGCGCATCACCTTGAAGCTGTTCGGCAGCGCGCTCGAGGAGCGTGACGACTACGGGGACGTAGATGTTTCGATTGTGTATATGCGGCGCCAACTGGGCGATATCGAACGAAAGCGCATCGAAAATGCACTGAAGGCCCGCCAAAGCAGGTCAGACCGCCAATCCTTTCAGGGGAGGCTCATGGGGGCGGAACGTCAGGATACGCGCGAGATCATGGCGTTCATCAAAAAGGGTCTGCCACATCTTTCACTCATGAACGACGATCCTAAGGACCTTGGAGCACCCTACCGCTGGCTCGTCAACCACGACGTGAAAACGGACAGACCAGTTGACGTTTCTGACGATATCGTTCGACCCAATGGGCCTTCGATCCTCGACCAACACCCGAGGAAACCGCTACCACCCATCACACTGCTTGAAGCACGACACAGAGCCATTTCTGCGAATACCAAAGTTGCGATTGATGACATGCACATAGGTTTGGAAGATGCAGCCGCGCTTGAAGAAAAAATGTGGTCTCCAAAGGTCACACGCAAAGGCGATTTCGTTGCCAATGACATCAGAAGTGAGAAGCGGGTCAAATTCGCCGGGTTTCAGCACTTATGTCCGATCTGGAAGAAAGACCTAGGCGGCGTAGCGATGTTGAAGGAAGCCCTCGACTGGTGCGATGAACATAAGGTTTGGGTCAGGGACCTATTTCCGAGAGTTTCGATCCAACGGTCCGACCGGACACATATCATACGGCTCGGGTGGGGCAATGACCTGATCTATTTCAATGTCGGTGGTAGTTCGACAACTGGGAGCCTGCTGCCTCGAAATCGAACACGCGTTTCCAAAATTGACCTGGCCGGAGCTTATGCGGTCGGAAGGGCACTTTCGAAGATGTATGATGAAAGCCGGTGCGCGAAAATGCCATGGTTCAGCGCCGAGATCTTGCTTCCCCTGATGGAGGTTGAAAAGCTCCCGGATTTCCCGCGGCTGCATAAAGCTGGCGCGTTCAAAGAAGGCGCCTTTCAAGGCCTGCGGGAGGTCACCTTCTTCTGAGCTCGGATCGCGCGCCCTACTCCGCACGAACCTGTTTCAATAGAGAAGCACGCCTAATTGTCCGGCTCCACCTTGACGATCAACTGGCGTTGGCTGTCGTACCTGTACTCGTGCAACCTGCGTTCCTGAATGAGCTGAACGGCTTGGCTCACATGCTCAGGGAGCACGTAGAACCATTCTCGAGGGTGGACCGCCTTGCCAAACCGGTCCGTGATCACAAGACCCTGCGGACGCGCTGCATCAAAAAAGCGATGCAAAAGGTCTTCGACCTTCATGCGCTCCAGATTGTGCAACTCGTAGGTGGCGACAATCTCTACAGGCGCGAGCAGGAATGTTGGGTCGTTCTTCGCATCAGCAATGCGCCTCCGGACATCCTGACTGGTCACACCGACCTTGTGCAGGATCCTTGACACTTCTGCGATTTCCGGGGCTGTCGACAGGCTTCGCGCCACATACACTTTGCCGGTGACCGCCATGCTATCCTGATCCCATTCCGGATCGAGCCGCCCAAACCCGGCTCTTTCGACGATCCGTGCGGTCTTATCCGCTGCGAGCGCTTTGCGGAATGACGATGATAGAGGATCATTCTCCATGCCATTGGAAAAGATGATCCGTAAACGGTGATCCGGCTTACCGCTCCTGCGCGAAAGTTCGGTTTTTTCGGCGACATAGACCAGGAGACCGCGATGAATGAAGAAATCGCCTTCATAGACCGTGATCTCAACATTGTCCTGAACCGGGAGAACCTTTCGATCTCCGGACTCGAGCTTCGACTGCATCTCGGCAAAGCCGCCTTCGAAGTGTTCGAAATCCGGGCACGGGAACATATCAGCCCGGTGGTCAGGCAACTGACGCTCTGAGGCTGGCGTCACGTTTCGGATGTTGAGAACTGCATCGTGCACGTCCAAGTCATCATCGCCGAAGATGTCGTCGAGGCTTGCCGGAACGTCCTCGTCGGCAACGTCTTCGCGCCAATCGGGCTCGGGCTCAGCCGGAGACTCCGTTTCGGGAATGGTTGCGGCCGGTGCCACTGGATGGCCATGCCCAAGCAGCCGGTTCCGGTCTGCCGCCATCATCGCAGCCGATGGACTGGTCCGAATTGAACGCCAGATTGTCCCGAGTTTCATCTCCTCAAGGTCCAGGCTGTTGTCGTCCGGAATCCGACCGTTCGACTCATAGAAAGCATTCACCTGCGAGACGATCTCGGCGTTCCGAGCATCTGGCGTTGCCGCCGCGCCGCGGTTTGTTTCCTTTATGTCGAGAAGCCCGAATTCATCCGGCTCGTCGAAGATTTCATCGAGAGATCGGTAGCGCGGCATGTGGCTCAGGTTCCCGACTGAGCCGCTCGCTGGCGTTCGGCCTTCTTCGTCTTAATGTATGCATGAGCCTCCGCAAGGCGCTTCTCCAATGGATCCGCCGAATGCGGGTTGGGTTCGCGGCCTTCCTGCGCCCGAAACCGCTTGATGCGTGGCCACAGTGTCAGCGCTTCCTTTTCGCTCATCTGGATGCGTTGCGAGATCATCGCGTCCTGGATGGTCTTCAAGAGTGGGGTGTCAAAGGCGCGCGAGGCGACGTCGAAACCTTCCTTGAATGGGTTCACGCTATCGATCAAGTCGATATCCAGTTCGCGCACGTTCACGAATCGCTTCACCATGTTCATCAGGGACAGGTTTTCCGACGGCTCAGCGTCGTACTCTTCGCCCTCTTCAGAAAACCCACCCTCTTGCGACGCGCGTTTCGCCATACCGATCAGGTTCATCCGCGCCGCGAGGTCCTGGCGCACGGATTCCGTTTCGTCGTCGGACAGGTTTTCGTAGGTCGTCTCGATGATATCCGTCAGCACCATCTGAGTGGCGACTTCCGGGGCCACATCATCCGCGACAACGCGCCGGTCCATTGCCTGGCAAGCCTTGGCCACGAGCTCGTTCATGTCGTTTTCGACAATCGCACGGGCGCGGGCCGTGGGCGGCTCCATCAAGCCCTTGATCCCTATATGCACAGTGCCGTCTTTCGTCGTTTCCACGGGCGCGCGGATATCCCCATCTTCTCGACGATAGAATTTGAAGTTGGGCGCCAGCACCTGCTCCATCAGCATCGCACCCGAAATTGCCTTGAGCATATCGTTGACCGCGTCGGCGACGACTGTTGTTTCCACACCGGGCTCGGCGACCAGGTTGGTGAACTGGGCGTGGGGCTTGCCAGGTGCATCGCGGGTGGCCCGGCCGATGATCTGGACGATCTCTGTTAGCGAATTCCGATAGCCGATGGTCAGTGCATGTTCGCACCACGGCCAGTCAAAGCCTTCTTTGGCCATCCCGAGCGCGATGATGATGTCAACCTTGGCCCGATCCGCTTCGTCGTCCCGCTTGCCATCAGGACCCTTCGCCTCTGCCTGCAACGCGGCCTTGATGCCGTCGCGCCCGTCGCCGTCATCCACGAGGTCGGCGATCTTCAAAACCTTGCCGTCCGAGGCGCGTTTCACCAGGTCGAACCCGGTGTCCGGATCCCGGCCAACGTGTTCACCGATGGCGCCCATGATCAACCCGACCTCATCGTGCTTCTCGCCGAACGCCTCAGCAGACCCGCGATGCGGGATGTGGATTATGGTTTTCCGGTCGGTGTCGAGGACATCAGGGATCGCCGAGATGTACCGCCCGCGATAGAACGAATAGGAAATCCCCAGCGACTTCAGGTGCTCGTATCCCTCAAGCTGCTCATAGTAGCTGTAGGTGATGGACTTGAACCGCGCCTCATCCTCGGGGCGCAAAACCGGAACGCTGTCGCCCCGGAAATAGGACCCGGTCATCGCCATCATGTGGGCTTTCTCGCGGGCCAGCAATTTGCGGAGGATCTCGCCCAGGCGGTTGTCGTCCGCCGCGGCAACGTGATGGAACTCATCGACTGCGATCAGGAAATCGTCGAATGCCTCCACCCCGCGTGCCTTCTCGATCGCGTCGAAGGCAAAGCGGAACGTCGCATGGGTGCAGACGATCACACGGGCGTCGCTGTCCATGAAGGCTTCGAACGCTTTCACCTTCTGAGACTTCGCCATGCCGTCTTCGCCAGACAGGCAAAGGTTCCATTGCGGGTCCACGTCCCAATCGGCCCAGAACCCGTGCGAGGTGAGGTCGGTCGAGCGGAACGAGCTGCCGATAGAGGTTTCAGGCACCGCCACGACCACCTTCTTCACGCCCTGGTTTTCGAGCTTGTCGAGCGCCAGGAACATCAAAGCACGGGACTTGCCCGCCGCCGGTGGCGCCTTCAACAACAGGAACTGTGCGGCGCGCGCCTCATAGACGCGGGCCTGCATCGGACGCTGGCCAAGGCTGTTTGTCTTGGAGTCAGCGCCGGAATGGCCATAGGTCATACGCACAAGATCAACCATTACTCTTTACCATTCTTTTGGGGGCCTCTTCCTTCTTCAGCTTCTCGATCCGGGCAGCATAGAGCTTGAACAGCCGCTCAAGTCGTTCGGTATCGTTGCGGAACGGACGCCCGATATACATCGTCTCGAGCAATTCGTCATTCTGGCGGTGAGCCTCGCGCAGGTCGTCCGGCATGTCGTCTGGGTCGTACAGCTGCGCGATCGTCTTGGGGTGGTGCATGTATCGGGTCTTGAGGATCGCGCGTGCGGACGTGTTCAGCGCTTCCAGCTGATCCTCGGTGAAACGCGGTATTGGGAAAACGTGCCAGCACAAGGTGCTACTGTAGCGGAAATCATTCTTCATACGCCCGCTGACGGTACTCACCCAACACCATTGAAGCTTAGATGCCAAGATCGCAAAACACCAATCAGGGGGGTCAAAGATGATCTGACAATCTGCCGAAGCAACAACATCACTGCCGACCAACTCAACCGGTAGATAAGGTCTGCGAGAGGAAGATGTTCGCGGCATTAAGATCGCTGATTTCTTCGGCACGCCTTTGCCCGTTATTTGACCAAACCGATGGGGCACAGCGGCTGCGTCTCGAGTTACTTGTGCATCGCTTTCGGACCTAAACTTGGCTACCGCATCTAGTCGTTTCGCCAAGGGAGGAAAGCGTCGCACATCGTCCAGTTCATTGGTCTCCGCCCACAGGCAATAACGGACCAATCCTTGAGCTACTTCTCTGGCACCCATGTAACGGCGGATAAATGGCGCGGCTTCAGGATGCTCCGAAATAAGTTGGTTTCTTTCTGTTTCCGAGAAAATCAAATTGCCTTCGTCACGCGCTATGCTGCCAACATCCATTTTTGGAAGCGGGAAAATTGGCCGACCCTTCTGTGCAACCGTTACGTCGGGTGCATCGAGAAGATAGCCATTGATGTTGTTGGCATCCTTCCGAAGTTCGCCATCAAAGATGATAGACTGTCCGGTTCTTGATGATGAGATGCCGACTACCACGCATGAAACCGCCGCATTCTTTGCAGCATTGTTGGACCACATGAAAGGTCGATGGGCGAAATGAATTCTGATCCCCTCACGCAAGACCTCGGGCCATAGAATATTGACCGTCACTCCTTGAGCAATGGAATTGGTCGAAACCAATGCGCCCGCTCCAGCGCGGCCGCGAATATAGTCAGCAGCCTTGATGAACCAACAGATCACCAAATCGAGGCGTTCAAAACTTTTCAGCCGGTCAGCCAACAGGAAGCGCATGTCTTCTGATTGCGCTGACGTCCTCGAGTTGAAACCGACAAATGGCGGATTCCCAGCAATAAAGACCTCCTCATTTTCCCCCGGCGGCGGGCAAACCCCCTCCCAATCCAATCGCAGTGCATTGTCGCAAACAATGTTCCCGCCATCTCGCAGGGGCAGTGCCGGGGCTGTGTTCCCGAACATCTCGCCGAAGCGCGCATTGGCCTGATACTCGGCGATGAACAGCGCCAGCTTGGCCGTCTCCGCCGCGAAATCCGTGATCTCGATGCCGTAGAAATTCGCCAGTCGCACGCCAGAGAACATCTGCGCCGATGCCCCGCCATCCAGCTGCGCCAGACGCTCCAGCACGCGCATCTCGCGCGCTCGAAGCTCCCGATAGGCGACAACAAGGAAGTTGCCCGATCCACAGGCCGGGTCAAATACCCGGATCCCCGCGATCCGTTTCAGCACGCGCGCCAGCACCTTTCGGCTATCGCCGGCCTTCTCGATCTGCTCATCCAGATCATCAAGAAACAGCGGCCCCAGCACTTTCAGGATGTTCGGCACCGAGGTGTAGTGCATCCCCAATTCGGACCGTTTGTCCGGATCGGCGACCGACTGGATCATGGATCCAAAGATGTCCGGGTTGATCTCTTGCCAATCGAGCTGGCAGGCATCCTGAAGGTAGCGATAGGCCCCGCGGTCGAATTTCGGCACGTCCAGTGTATCGGCGAAAAGTCCGCCGTTCACATAGGGAAAGGCATCGGCCCATGCCGGCAGGTTTTGACGCTGGCCCTTTGGCAGGTTCATCGCTGCGAAAGCCGACGCGATGCAGGACTGTGCCTCTTCCCCTTTGTCGCCCGCATGCGTGAAGATGAGGCGCGAGAACAGGTTGTCTTCGAAGATGCCCACGTCTTCCGCGAACATGCAGAAGATCAGCCGCGTCATCAGTTGGTTCAGGTCATGCCGCCGTTCCGGTGTCTTCCAGTCCGGGTTCTTCTTGAGAAGCGCATCATAGAGCTTGGCCAGTCGCCCCGCCGCCTTGACGTCTACCTCGTTCTCCTCTGCCGCCTTGTAGCGTGACATGCCAGCCGCCGGCAGGAAGAACCCGAAGTGATGATGCAAGTCGGCGAACTTGATGTGCAGGCTGTCGCCCGATGCGACATGTTCGGCGGACAGGTCAACGCCGTCGGTTGCCAGAAGGATCGCCGGTTTGTGGGTTGTGGTCTTCTTGTCCGACCGGATCATCGACAGACCCTGGTCCACTGCGCCCGGTTCGGTCACCATGGCATAGAACTTGCGGTTCATCAGGACCGCACCGGGCACCTTCGATTTGTTGATTGTCCCACTGCGGAGCTTTGAAACCGTGGCTTGCGGACTTCCCATGGCCGCAGCGAACTTAAACGGGAACTCGCCGCCGTCGAACGGGCGAGCGGCGATTTCTTCCAGGGCGTCTGCGATTTCCGTAGGGTTCATGTAAGGTCCGTCGGTAAACTCATACGAATGCTACAGAAATTTTGTGGCGATGACGATAGCGACCGAAGCCTTTGACAGCCCAATTCGGCTGTCGCCAATGAAAAAATGTGCGTTGATACTACGCAGCCATTTGAGCCAATCGGAAATCACTGGCGAATTTGGTCCAGCGCAGCATTGTGCAGCAACCATCGACAATGTCGCAAATGAATGATCGGCACCCCGGCCCTGAGGCTAAGCTGAAGAAAGTGACATCTTTAATCGGCCGGACATGACATCAAATACCACAGCCCCTTCCACTGCGGATGCCCACAAGTACGGTGTGCTCTTCGTTTTTGCGGCGGGGGTTTTGTGGTCGACGGTCGGTCTTGGTATTCGCCTGATCGAAGACGCCGTCGTGTGGCAGATACTGCTCTACCGGTCGATCAGCCTGTCGCTGTTTCTCTACGTGCTTATCCGCGTGCGGTCTGGCGAAAGCCCATTTGTTCAGATCCGCCGCATAGGCTTTCCGGCTGTCGTCGCGGGCCTGTCGCTGGTTGCAGCCTATTCCGGCGGCATCTATGCGATCCAGAACACTTCGGTCGCAAATGCCATGCTTCTGTTTGCAACCGCTCCATTTATGGCAGCAGTGCTTGGAAAGATCGTGTTGCGGGAGCCCGTCCGCGCGGCAACCTGGATAGCGATCGCCGTCGCTATCGGCGGGATCGGGATCATGGTCGCCGACAAGTCCGGAGGCGTCGCCCTAAAGGGCAGCATCGCCGCGCTTGGATCAGCCTTCGGTTTTGCTGTCTTCACCGTGGCGCTGCGATGGGGGCGCACAGGAGAAATGCTGCCAGCGGTGTTCCTGTCTGGCCTCTTCGCGATCGTCATCACTTCGGCCATATGCTTGGGCCTCGGGCTCTCCTTCGTGCTGAGCCCCAGTGATGGCGGCATTGCAATGGGCATGGGGGTATTCCAGGTCGGCGCAGGTCTGATCCTCTACACACTGGGCTCGCGCAGCCTCCCCGCGGCAGAACTCGCCCTGTTGTCCTTAGCCGAAGTGCTACTCGGACCACTCTGGGTCTGGCTGTTTCTGGGGGAAACCGCGACTGCGAACACGCTGATCGGAGGTGCTGTTCTGCTCGCAGCCATTGCGGGCAATGCGCTTTCGGGCAAGCGAAGAAAACCACCGCCAATCACGGCTCCTTAGAACCGTAACCTACGGCCCATTGCAGAAATTAGTCTTGATGAGCAATGCGGCATTGCAGCTTAGTCAAAGGTGACCTTCGTGGAACAAATAGCCCATGGCCGAAACGACCTTCCGGACATGTGCGACGCCCTATTAGCCTATGATGTTGAATGGGAAAACTTTCTACCAGTAAAGGTAGTTATCTACCATTTTTTGTGATTGCGTGATATTCAACTACTACAGGCTGATGGATTGGCCGTCGCAATCTGTGCATGTATTTTGGAAAGGTACCACCGTTTGCTTTTGACCGACAACGAAACGAAGGTGGACCTCCTGAATAATGAGGCCATCGCAAAGACGATTATCGACCTGCTCGCGAAGCGGCCCGAAGAGGCCGTCACGATCGGAGTGCACGGCGATTGGGGAGCGGGCAAATCGAGCATATTGGAGATGATCGATGCCTCGCTTCGGGACGATGATGACGTTCTTTGCATCAAATTCAACGGCTGGCGTTTCCAGGGTTTCGAGGACGCGAAGATCGCGCTCATAGAGGGCATCGTTACCGAACTGATCGAGCAGCGATCCCTCGGCACCGAGGCGGTCGAGGCAGTCACGAATGTCTTCAAGCGGATCGACTGGCTCAAAGTCGCGCGGCATGGAGGCGGGCTCGCCTTCACGGCCCTTTCGGGGATCCCCACACCCGACCAGATACGCGCAGCTGTCGGCGGAGTGAAGAGCCTTCTCGCGGATCCGGGTGAGCTCGCAACGAGGGAGAATTACGATGCCGTGGTCAACGGCATAGATGGCTTGTTGAAGCCCGATGAATCGAAGCGTCTGCCCGAAGAGATTGGGGCGTTCCGGGAAGCTTTTAACGAATTGTTGGATAAGGCCGACGTCAAGCAACTCGTCGTGCTGATCGACGATCTGGATCGGTGTCTGCCTGATATCGCGATAGAGACATTGGAGGCGGTCCGCTTGTTCGTGTTCACAGATCGGACGGCGTTCATCGTGGCGGCGGACGAGGCCATGATCGAATATTCAGTCCGCAAGCATTTCCCCGAACTACCCGATACGACGGGTCCGCGCGACTACGCACGTAACTATCTCGAGAAGCTGATCCAGGTACCGTTCAGGATACCGGCTCTGGGTGAGACCGAGACTCGCATCTATGTGACACTCTTGCTGATCGGCGCGGAACTCGGCGAAGCTCATGAAGACTACGGAAAGCTGATCGCAGTTGCGCGAAAGCAGCTCGAGAGACCGTGGGAAGCCGGCGGTCTTGACGCGGCGACGGTGAAGGAGACGCTGGGAGACCTAGGCACCGGCGTGACCAACGCACTGACACTCAGCGATCAGATCGGTCCAATCCTTGCGAGCGGAACGCAGGGCAATCCGCGGCAGATCAAGCGGTTCCTGAACACCCTCCTTTTGCGCAACCAGACCGCGCAGGCCCGAGGGTTTGGTCGTGATGTGCGACTGCCGGTGTTGGCGAAGCTCATGCTCGCGGAACGGTTTATGTCGCGCTTGTTCGACCAGATCGCGACGGCGGCGGCGAAGGATGAACATGGACGATGTGAGGATCTTGCACGCTTGGAAACCGATGACCCACCTGCCGAGAAACCGAAGAAGAAGGCCACAAAGGGCCCCGAAATCTCGCGCTTGGACAATCCTCGGAAGAAATCCGAACCAAATCTGGACAGCGTAATGCTCGCCGAATGGAAAGGGTCGGATGTAATCCGGTCCTGGGCGAAGCTGTCTCCGAAGATTGGGGAGGAAGATCTACGGCCCTATCTGTTTGTCGCGAAGGATCGGAAGGACTACTTCGGAGCTGCATCGGTACTCGGACGCTTGAGCGCGGTGGTTGAAAAGTTGATGGGCTCGAAGCTCGCGGTCCAGGCCCAAGAGGGCGAGTTGAAGCAGCTGGCGCCAGCCGAAGCCGGACAAGTCTTCGAAGAACTGCGGGGCCGCATTATGGGCGGGGATTCATTTGAGACGGTGCCGGCTGGGGTGGCGGGAATGACGGTCCTCGTTCGTGCACACGATATCCTGCAGACGAATCTCCTCGACATGCTCGAGAGCTTACCTGCCGATCGTTGCGGCCCCTGGGTCGCTTCGGGTTGGACGGGGGTGATCCAAGGTAGCGAATTCGTTGCTCGTTTCGACCGCCTCCTCGCCGACTGGTCAGAGAACGGGTCCCCAACCCTCAAGGCGGCCGCGGGCACAGCGACACGCACAAGCAAGAGGAGGCGCTGATGGGCACGTCGAATGCATTCGGAGGGGCGTCGGGCGGTACACCTCTGGTCCCGAGTTGGCTGGAAGGCGACGGCGATGGTGGGGCCGACGACGGGGATGCGCCCGGTGGGGATGCCGCGCCCACCGATGAAATCAATGGCGACGCGCCTGTAGCCACTACTGGAGTGCCGCCCGCCGCGCCCGCGGATCGGCAGCCAGTGGTTCCGGCCCCGACCAGCGATAGGTTTCGATCGGCGCGTAGCAATTTCACGCGGTTCGCTGGTTCGGGTGGGAGCGACAGACGCAGTCTCGGTCGGGCGATGTCACAATATGTGTCGCGATCATCTGGCGGTGCCGGGTCCGCTGCACGTCGCATGGGATCGTCCCGCAGCACCGCATCAGGCATAGTCAGCTTCTTGGGAAATGCCCGTGCGAACGGTGTCCGAGAGGCTTTGCGATCGCTTAATCTCGAAAGCCTTGCTGGTCGTCCGGTGGAAGAGATATTCGCCGGATTGGCGGATTACATCTGCCCAGACGGGGGATCGATCGATGAAGGCATCGCCCGTGACGCGTTCATCGAGACCATCGCCGATCTTGCAGACGCAGGCATTACCGATATTGATGGTCTGACATCGGAACAGATCCAGACGGTCTTCGAGCTTTACGCGTCGCACACTATCGAGGCGCGGATTTGCAACGACATCGGCACGCGGGTCGTGACGATGCCATCCGATGCCCGGACGGTGGAACGGATCGAGGCGCAATTGTCGGAGTTTATTCAGCGAGGCGTGAGCGATGCGGTAAGTGCGGCCGGGGTCGACATCGGCGCACTCTCACAAGATCAGGTCTCAGGATTCGTCGACACTGTGTATGAGGCGGCTTTCGAGATGCTCGAAGCACTTGGAGAAAACGAGGCCCAGGCATGAGACGGCACCTATTGATCGGACACTTCGGGTCGGAGGACGACGTCGGCATCCCTGTGGCCAGCGATGAGATTGTTTCGAAACTCGACCTCTTGGTCGGCGACCGTCTCGGACACGGGATCGGCTACGCCCTATCAGACATGGAGAAATTGAACCTCGGACCGAGCGAGGTTGCGGTCGATCTGATGGTGCTTGCCGCTCACATTCATGCCGCTGACACGCGCCTCGCGCGGAGCACGGAATCGCAAGATGGCTGGTCGCGAGAGATCAGGTTGGTCGTGCCGGTCAGCGATCCGAATCTCTGGACCCGGGCGGCGAGTATCATAAAGCGCGCGCTCGACTTCCTGACGGGTGATCGGTGGCAAATCGGATTCAGGGCACGTCCCGCGGCCCAGGCAACGCTTGCGAAGCCACGACCGAAACCGTTGCTTCCGGTGCCGTTCGACGCGATCAATCTATTCTCCGGCGGCCTCGACAGTTTGATTGGCGCGATCGACACACTCGAAGCGTCTGGTGCACCTTTGCTTGTGAGCCATGCCGGTGAAGGTGCGGTCAGCAAATCTCAGGAAGATTGTTATGAGGTCTTGAAGACGGCGTATCCGGATGCCGCATTCGATCGACTGCGTATCTGGATGACGTTTGGGGACGGGCTGATCGACGGTGTGGAGTCCGAAAGCACCACGCGCGGGCGATCTTTTTTGTTCTTCTCGCTCGGCGTGGCAGCAGGTGCCAGTCTGGGTAAGGAATTCGTCATGCGCGTGCCCGAGAACGGCCTCATCGCTTTGAACGTCCCGCTTGATCGACTGCGATTAGGCGCATTGAGCACCCGCACTACGCATCCCTTCTACATGGCTCGATGGAACGAACTCTTGGACGCGCTCGGGATCGATGGTGAGCTGGTCAATCCTTATTGGGAAAAAACCAAAGGCGAGATGGTGAAAGAATGCGCCAATCGCGATGCCCTAGACTCGGCTACTGGACACTCACTGTCATGTTCATCCCCTGCAAAGGCGCGTTGGAAGGGAGAACCGCAAGGGCATTGCGGTTATTGCCTTCCCTGCCTGATCCGAAGAGCATCGCTCGACGGGAGCGACCCAACCAAATACGGCGTCCAGGATCTTACGGAAAGTACGCTGGATACCCGCCAAGCCGAAGGACAGCAGGTCAGATCATTCCAATTGGCGATAGGCCGATTGGCACGTCGACCCGACGTGGCGCGACTGCTGATCCACAAACCCGGCCCATTGTCCGACTATCCCGACAGAATTGATTCCTATGCGGACGTCTATCGCCGAGGATTGGAAGAGGTTGGCAAGATATTGGATGGCGTCAAGACGGCACCATCATGACCTATCGCCGAACCCCACGACTGGTCGATTTTCATTGCCACCTTGACCTCTACCCCGATCATGCTGCAGCGGTAGCACAACGCGAACGGGAGCGCGTCTTCACACTAACTGTGACAACGACGCCGCAAGCATTCCCGCGAAACAAGGAATTGGCGGATCGCACGAAATATGTGAGGGCCGCACTCGGACTACATCCGCAGCTCGTCGCCGATCGCGCACAAGAACTCCTGATTTGGAAAGAGTATCTCCCGTCAACGCGATATGTGGGTGAAGTCGGTTTGGACGCGGGACGACGGTTTTATAGCTCGTTCGAACAGCAGAAGTCCGTATTCGCAGAAGTCTTGAGTGCATGTGCTATCGCTGGTGACAAAATAATCTCGGTCCATAGTGTCCGCTGCGCGAAAGTCGTCCTCGATATGATTGAGGCAAAACTACCCGTCGGGAGCAGCCGCGTGGTGCTTCATTGGTTCACCGGATCTGCTGCAGAGGCACGCCGAGCTGCAGAGATGGGATGTTACTTCTCAATTAATGCCGAAATGCTACGCAACGATCGATCTGCAAAGCTTGTACATTCACTCCCGAGGCGGCGTATTCTGACGGAGACAGACGGTCCTTTCACTCGTGGAGAATCGAGTGAAGGAGCGCCAGCTGACGTGAAGCCTGCGCGAGACGGCCTAGCAAAGCTTTTCGGCTTGGAGCATGACGAGGTGGACGTATGGCTTAACGAAAACTTACGAGCACTCCTAAGCTGAGGATCATCTATTCTGTGCAATCC
Organism: Phaeobacter sp. CC-HEC084; assembly: GCF_059429255.1. NCBI lineage: Bacteria > Pseudomonadati > Pseudomonadota > Alphaproteobacteria > Rhodobacterales > Roseobacteraceae > Phaeobacter > Phaeobacter sp. CC-HEC084. Next base: position 184,613 of record NZ_JCAIJQ010000003.1, on the reverse strand, counting down.
GCGCTCATGAGTAAATGCCCATCACACAGCAGCATTCCTCCAATAGAACGGACCAAACTGGGCTTGCTTTGAACGTGAGGGGCTCCGGGTTGTTGGAAAGTAGATGATGACTTATTCGTTTGGGAACATTCGCTTCCTGTAATCTTCGCGTCAGTGCTCGCTTTTGCAGCGAATGCCCGCCTTCAGCCCGTTTGGCAGAAAATCGTGCCCGCTGCCCTATCGGGCAACCAGCTCTTGACCACCGCCATCGCGCAACATCACTTCCATGTCGTCCAAGCCATCGACGGCAGAGCGCACCTGCGCCTCATCATCCGCGCCCGCTGCCTCGGTCTCCGCAACCTGGCCCCCAAAATCCATCTCCATCTGGCGCTGCTCCTCGGCGACGACGGCTTGAACAACTGGCGCGGTCTTCTTTGGGGCGACATGGGTTTGCCCTGACGATTCGCCATCAGCAGCCTGGCGTGCGGCCTCCGCGTCGGCCTCCTGCCCACCTGAACCGTCCGATGGCGGTGTCATCGGCATGGCGCGCATACTCAGCGGCAGCGTGCCCTGTGCCCCCCTTCCTCCCGGCTCCGGAAACGGCAACTCGCCCGTCTGTGCCGCGTGGATCGCCTTGAACAGCCGGTCGTCAAAATACTGGATCCGTTTAGCCCGGACCGGCATCTGGGCATCAATCACCATGACGATCTCGTCGAGTGGCAGGCGGCGCGCCTCATCTTCCGGCAACAGCGAGCTCTCTTCGGTCCGAGTCGACTGACTACGGCCCTCGAAGGGATTCTTGCCGATGGATTGCGACCGCGTGACGACGGTCTTCGTAGTCTTGCCGACGGCCTTGCTCAGCTCCTCCAAGGTCTTCTCATCAGAGGGCGTCAGGTAGAGCTTTACACCCGCGTTGCCCTGTAGCGCGCGGCGGGTGTTCTCACCGTAGATTTCATCGAGGGCGGGGATGGTTTGTGTCACCACGGCCAAATGTCCGCGATAGGTCCGCAAGGTTTCGATGCTCTCGACCACGATGGGCATCTTGCCGAGACGATTGAACTCATCGAGCATGATCATCACGGGCCACGGCTCATCCGGTCCAGGGTCCTTTTCCTGCATGGCCGAGAGAAGATCGGAGAAGAAGAGGCGGATGAGGGGCGCGAGCGGCTTCACCATCAGCGGCTGGACCACGAGATAGACCGAAAAGGGTTTCTTCCGGATCGTCCGGAAATCAAAATCCGACACCGCCGTCGCCTCATCGATGGCCGGGTTCTGCCACTGGTCCAGCCCCGAGGTCATCAGGAGCGAGACATATGAGGTCAGCGTGTCGTTGTTTGTCGAGGCCAGCCGCGTGAAGATCAGCTTGGCTGCCCGGTTCTCCACCTCGTGGCCGCGGGCGAAATACTCCTTCTGCTTGTTCCCGCCCGAGGCGGCGATGCGGTAGATTTCGCCCAGGGTCGGGCGCTTGCGCTGGAAAGCCAGAAGCCCCGCCGCCACGAAGAGATCGATCCCGCCTTTCAGAAGCCCCTGCACCCGGTCGTTGTCGCTCTGCAGGAAGAGCGTCGCCAGGAGCTGCAATTCCATCTGCTGCCGCGCGGGGTCCTTCAGCTCGAAGATGCGCAGGAGCGGGTTGTACCGATGCGTGCGCTTGCCCTCCCAATCGGTAGGGGCAAAGCGGTAAACCTTGTCGCCCTGGGCTGCGCGGTGCCGGGCCGTGGCCTCGAAACACTCGCCCTTCACATCGAGCGTCACGGCGGAGCCTTGCCAGGTCAGCAGGTTCGGAATGACAAACCCCGTGGTCTTGCCGCGGCCCGTGGGCGCAACGATCAGCGCGTGCGGGAAGACTTTCGAGCAGATGTACTTCGCGCGGGACTTCGGAGTGCCGAGTTTGCCAAGGATGAACCCGGTCCCGGGTGCCCCGAAGAACCCGTTGGCCTTCATCTCCCGCGCGGTCTGCCAATGGGTCTGGCCAAACCGTGTGAGAGCAGACCCAGAGAGAGCAAGGCTCAGCATCAGGCCGGCGGCGGCGAAGCTGCCGATGATCAGGTGAATAAGTTGCGCATCCTCCGGGCGGCGGTCGAGAATCGCCAGATAGTTCTGCGCGATATAGGCAAAGTCGATCTCGGCCCCGAAGCCGAGATCCTGGTAGGTCAGCACCGCCGAGGCGATGGTATAGCCCATGGCCCCAGTCACAAGCGTCACCAGAAGGACGCCCGTGGCGATCCGCGCTTTTCCCATGGAGGCGCTCAATGGATCTGACCCCGCTCGGTCTCGCCATCCACGTCTGTCGCGCGGTGTTTTTCGTATTCGGCGTCGGCGAGTTCATCGACCACCTGGCGCAAGGCCTCCGTATTGGCCGTCGCGGCATCGGACTGCAGATAGACCTTGGCGACATAGAGCCGGTCGAGGCGGTCCTCCAGGACTTTCTCCAGCGCATCGGCATCGCCGGATGTGAGCCGGCCCAATTGGCGGCCATCCAGCACCCGCGCGATCTCCTCGCGGAAGGCATCCCGCTCCGCCTCGGTCTCGAAGGGCGCGGACAATTCCCCCGCCCGCTCATGATCCAGGACACGCACAATCTCGTCTGCGATGCGGTCGGAACGGTCAGACTGCGGTGCAGTTTGATCGCGGGTTGCGAGGATGTCGTCGCGCATCTCGTTTTCGCGGCGGACCTGATTGATGACCTCCGTGTCCCGTATCTCGACGACGGCGGCATAGGTCGCGCCGAGCCCACGGGCGAGGTGGGACGGCATGTCCGGATAGCGCGCACGCAAGTCATCGGCGACCGCATCCGCAACGGACGTACGGAGGTCGCGTGCGTCCATGATCCGGTCGACCTCGCGGGTCATCTCGCTGGCGCGGGAAGCATCGGTGATGGCCTCCCTGTAGGGCTCAGACCGGTCGATCACATCGCCAGGCCGTGCGAGCAAGTCTGGGTGTGCAGCGAGATACATACGCTGCTCCGCCTCGATCCGGCGCTCCGCCCGTGAGACAACCTCCCAATCCCGGTCCTCGATCTGCTGTGTAGTCAAACCCTCGGCGCGCATCTCCTGACGGATTGTCCCTTCCATCTCCCGCACCGCACCCTCGTGATAGTGGAACCGCTCGCTGACCGCTTCCGCTTCCATAACACCGTCCCGGCGCAGCACGTTCTCCCGTTCCAAGAGCGTGCCAAGTTCCACATGCACATCGTTGAGAATGTCGCGCGCCTTTTCCAGATCGGCGCGGCGTTCGAGGTTCAGATCCCGCGCCTCGGCCACCTTGGAGAGATCATTGGCGATCCATTGATGCTCCAGCGCTGCATTTGGGGCGCCCGTCTCGATCCGGGACACCACTTCCGATGTGCTGATCCCGGTGCCGCGCAGGGCCGCATCGATCCGCGACCGCAGCCGCGGCTCGGATAGACGCTCCAACTGGCTCTCTTGGATGTTCACTTCGGAATAGATGCCGCCCTCCGAGGGGGCGTCCGACAGCGTGGATGATCGAAGTCCCAAAGGCTGCATGTGCTGGACCTGCGTCTGGATCTCGATGAGGCGCTTTTCCAGCCCGGGACGCTCGGCGTCAGACTTCTCGGCGATCATGCCCTGCACCCGCGCGAGCTTCTCCGCATAGAGGCTTCTCAGGTCCTCGAAGCTTTGATCCTCGGCCATGTATACATCTCCTGTTCGATCCACCTGCCCGCCGCGCGCCAGCAGCTCGCCCGCGCGGAAGAGTGCCGCGGCAATATCCTCACGGGCCTCTCTGGAGGCTTCTGCGGCAAGCGCGTGGTAGACGGTTCTGGTATTGGCGATCTCCGCCAGCGTCCGGGTCAAGTCGGCCCCCACGCGTTCCCGCTCGCGGGGCGCGCGGCCCTCTTCCTTCGCCGCATAGACCTCGCGCGTAGGGGCGGGGTAGTGCACAACACCCCGATCGACCCGGCGCGTAGCCTCCAGGCGCACGCCATACTTCTCCGCCTCCTCGACCATGGCCAGGCGGAAGTCGTCATAGTTGAAGCGATGGTTGCGCCCCAGGAAGAAGAACTCGCCTTCCTGCGAGCGGCGGTTCAGCACCAGATGCGCATGGGGATGATCGCGGTCCTCATGCACCGCGATGATATAATCGAAATGCCCCTGATCGGTCTGGAAGAACCGCTCCGCCACATCCGTCGCGATGTCGCGCACATCCTCGCCCCGCGTGCCGATGGGGAAGGACATCAACATATGGGTGGTCTGCCCGAGCTTGGGCTTGAAGCCCGCATTCCACCGCTTGGCAAAGCGCTCGGTGAGGTCCTTGATGTCGCGCGCCTCGAGCTTCGCCTTGCCATCCAGGAACCCGCTCGAGTCCACGATATGGGTGGACTTGGTGGTAAGGTACTCGAGCTGGTTTGCAAGCTGCGATTTGGTATGCGTGCCCCCACCCCGGATCGCCTTGAAGACCGCTGGCCGATGCCCCGCAGCCGCGCGCACAAGCTGGCTCTGCTTGGCCACGTGCAGCCCCTGCATCGAGCCCCTGATCCGGCTCCAGCCGTCCCGGAAGACCTCGCCGGTGACAGCGTCAACAGCATCATTCAGCCGCATGGGCAAACTCCCTTAGCGCGGCACTGGCCTCGAGCTGCATCGCGTCGCGCCGACGCCGCAGGAGCAGATCGATCTCGTCGGCGGAATCGAGGATGAACCGCGCCAACCCGCGCATCTGCGCAAGGCGCAATTCGGTGAACTCGGCACTCGCGTCCCCCACGGCCCCCTGCCCCATCCGGTTGGCACGCGTCATCTGCTTGGCGATCTGTGCGACCCCGTTTCCGACCTCGTGCAGAGAGGCGCGGTAGCGCGCCATCTCTGCTGCCATCTGCGCGTCCGGAACGAACACCCCACCTGCCGCCTGAATGAGCCGCCGCAGCCCCTCGGCCCTGCTCTCGATCCCCGCCTTCGCCAACACCGCGTCGAGCGCCTCAAGCTCCGCAGCCGTGACCTTCACACTGACCGCCGAGACCGGGATCGCGGCATCCATCTGACGCTCGGCATCGGCTTTCAGAACGTAGCGCACGGCCCGCGATGTGACCTCGAAACGCTCCGCCAACACAGACGTCGACACACCTTCCGCAGCCTCGCGAACGATCTGCATCTTCTCGATCTCTGTCAGGCGTTTTGTTCGGGACATGCGGAAGAAAGACCCCCTATTTCCTGCCACCTTCCACCAAGGCTGCCCCCACCTTACAATAATATACCGCGCTGTCAATTATATACTTACGTTGAATTCGAGCTCAGGCAGCCTTGGTGTCCGCTTCCCCCGCAGACCGCAGGGACGCGGGCCTGCCCCCTCGCCACCGGGCGACCCACCTGTCCAATAGGCCCCCTTCCCCAGCACCGCCCGCAGGTCTGGCCGAACACCAAGTGTTCGGACGGAACCGCGGGCGGGCGCAAACCCCACCGACAGGGCGGACAGGCAGGGTCAAGGAGGGCCAGATTTGGCTCCGCCAAATCTCTGCCGCAAAAACCGGGAGGCCTTGGCCGATAGGTTTTTGTGGATGGTCCCCCTTGAGGCTGACTGGCCGGTCTGTCGCGGCCTGATCATTCCGAGCGGCGATCGTCCGTTGCGCGCGCAGCGACCGGCACCAAGAGGAGGTCACCTCGGGCGAACTGACCGCCGGACACGGCATCCCTGGAACAGGGATCGGGCCGCCCCAAGATCGTCCTGGGGCGGCCCATCCTCGCCAGAGGATTTAGTCCTGGGGATCTTTCGCGCTCGGTGGGAACATCACCAGCTCCGAGACCGCGACCGGGAAGTCGAGCTTGAGGCTGAAGAACTCCGAGCCGTCCCCGTTGCGGGTGTTGCGGAACATGGCGCCCACGCGTTGGAATCGGGTGCGCTCCTGGCCATCGGTATCGGTGAACTTGACGGGAACGGTGGCGACGTAGTGGTTGGTCATTTGGGTTACTCCTTATTGCGATGAGGATCACCCAGCACGGGGGCAAGAGGACCGGTCGCAAGCGCAAATGCGGAGGATCCGCGGCCCCGCCGTGGAAACCGTATTTGTGCTTGCCGAAGCGTGAGCTGAGGGCACGAACGGGCCGACCCCGTGCGATCCACATGCATAGCAAAAAGGAGGGACCCGATTGACCTGTGCCATCACGCAGTCGCCACCATCCGCGTCCACGTCCTGCCGAACCTGGCCGGGGTGCTGATGACGCCCGCCCGCGTGGATGCGATGTTCCGCGACACCACCCGAGGGTCGAGCAGGGCTTCAGCCTCAAGTGCGACGTCTCGACCCCTCGCGTCTTGCGCTGCTGACGATGTGCTAGGTGCGCACCATCCCCAGCCCGTACCGATGCGGATGGGCCGAACTCTGACGGGCTGGGTAGAGGGATGACGGTGCTGGACGCCGTGAGATGCAGATCAAGTGTGACCGATCGCACGCGCCATGAGATTTGACGAAAGGACCGCCCGAAGGCGACCCGGTTATGGCCATCACGCGCCCAAGCTGTCGAGCATCCCCCTGGTATCAGGCATTCGCTTCAGCGAGTTGCCGATGTGTTCCCGCCAGCGCGGCCCAACCTCCATTGCGGTGGCATAGGCCCGAGCCAGATCATCGGGCCGGTCCTCGGCCATCGCTTCGATAAGGAAAGCCGCCTGCTCGCGGTCCTTCGCGGATTTCAGGCTCCCTGCCCCATCGCGGCGCCGGTCGGCAATGATCAGTTTGTGGACTGCATAACGCTCCGGGCGGGGCACCTGCACCAGAACGCCGGATCTATAGATCGCCGCCGCGTGGATCGGCTCAGCGATCAGGAAGTTGAGATAGTTCAATCCTTGGGCGTTCACGCCCAATGCTGGCAGATCACGGATGGTCTCATCCCCGAACGCCGGTGTCAGGAACTCGACCAACTGGCCGCTGCCACCCTGGGCCCATCGCCATGTCCGACCTTGGTCAAGAGCTGGCAGAGGATCGAATTTGAGCGCTGAGAACGTCTCGGCAAGACCCGGGTCGACCTGATCCTGCAACGCAACGCTGAGCTTCTCGAACTGCGCGATGTCGATGTCGCCAGTATTGGCCATACCGCCAATTGGCAGACGGATACCAAGCTCGCCTTCATAGAGGCGAAATGCATTGGTTCCGACGATGGTGCCACCCAAACGGAAGGTCCCGGCTGCGGCCATGGCCGACAGGATGGAACCGGTCGCCCGGTCGATGGGCGTCATGCCTTCCGCACGCAAGAGCCGAACAAGCCGCGACCGTTCCGCCTGCCGATCCTTGGCCGTTGCGCGCAGCTCTTCGATCCGGTCGATGCGCGCGCGCGTCTCGTCGCTGTCTTCGCCGATATAGATGAACCGCATCTCCGTCCCGACACGGCGCGCGGCATACCAATAGGCCTTATCCCCACGCTCCTTGAGTGTGGGCTTGCCTTCGACACCGGACAAGGCGTCGTCCTTCAGAAGACGCACCAGGTCGGTATAGGCGCTCATCGCGATGCTGCTGAGTGGGGTCATGCCTATCATTTCCAAGTTTTGCTTGGCATTCATATACCTATCAAAACAGGAAATTGCTAGGCAAAGTGATTTGGAGAACGTCCACACCCATAAGAAACGACGAAAGGGCCGCCCGAAGGCGACCCTCTCTCTTCAATCCTGCGACGCCTTCTTCGCCAGGTCAGCAACCCGCATGACCGTCAGGCCTTTCGCTTCCGCCTTCTGCCCGAGGTTCAGCGCGACCCCGTTGCCGCCGAAGAGCACAACCCCCGTCGCCGCGAACTTGTCGTCCAGCATCTCGTCGTTGCACTTGAACGGTGCCGCCCGCCCATGCGCGGACCAGCGCGGATCGAAACGCGCTTGTGCGACACCCCGTGCGCGAGCCCACCGAGCCGCGATCATCTCCGCCCCGTGCTTGCCACCCTTGTGGCAGAGGAAGATCTCCTGATTGCGGTTCTGCCTTATCCGCTCCCGAACCTTGTCGAGCGTGTTGAAGATCACATCAACATCAGTCCAGTCGGTGGCGCCCGAGACGATCAGGGGCACCCCCTCGACTTTCGACTTTTCAGCGGTTTCGCGGTCATGCTGCTCCAGGAGCTGCCGCGCCTCGAAGACCGCCCCGGTTTCTTGCGCCCGGACGCTTGCGCGCGACCCGGATGCCGGGATGAAGGCGTGGCCCGTCTCGATCTCGTAGCATTCCGCCGCAGCCTCGCTCATCACCTCGATGGCGCTGACGACCTCGCGCAGCTGCAGAAAGCGCGCCTGCGCTTCTTCGAGCGCGGTCTCGGCGATCTCCGATCCGTCATGGGATTTTGCCAGCGCGCCGATTTTGTCGGCGGTGCGGTCGATCTCCTTGCCAAGTGCCACCTTGCGCCGCTGCAGTATCGTCGCCAACCCATGGGCCAGCGGTTCGATTTCTGCCTCGAGCCCGGTCCCACGCAGCGGACCGAGCAGAGCCTCGAAGCTTTCGCGGATGATGTGGTCGGTCAGGACGTGATCTTCCGGGATCGGCAGCTGTGCGTCCTTCTCGGTCAGTCCGAAAAGTTCGATGGTCTCGTAGGTGTTTGCGGTGTCGTAAGCCATGTCTGGTCTCCAGTGTTCGGTTATAGAGCCACCACGTGAGTGTGGGGGCATGGCCGAATGTCTGGTTTCCGAATCTGCCCGGGTCAGGGACGGCGCAGCCGCCGGCTTGCCGGGCGCAAAAGTTTTCCGCGCGCAGCACCCGACACACGCGCGCGCTCACGCACGGGACCGCCCAACGCCACAGACCCCGCCCTCGCCGAAAAGTTTTGCGATCCTTGACGCGGGCTGATTTGGGGGCCATCCGGAGGATATGCTTCCACACTCATGTGTGTGTGTTTTGACGGTAGGTTTGCCCGACACGAGCAGGCAAACGGCCCGACCGGACGCGGGAGACGGATGCAGCGGCGGGATCGTTTTGCCCCGCAAAACAGACCAGAGCGCAATCCGGCGGAGCGGCCGGGGAGGGACGTGCTCGTGAGGCGGGCAAACCGGGATGCCGGGTGCGACGCCGCGGTGAGGCCGCATGGCCGAATGCGCGACGGACCGAAGGGCCGTTCTCCCCTGCGACACGCGAAGCCGAGCAGGGGAGGCCGTAAGGCTCTGGCCACGATTGATGTGCAGGAATTACGCTGCCGACTATAGGGATTGCTTGTCCAGGCATTCGAGGTGATGGTCGGGGAGCGGACTTTCATCGAGGGGACAAATCAACATTCATAGGAATGGGGAACGGACATTGGTCCGGCCCAAACCTCGTGGTATCAAGGGGTGGACCGGGCCAAGCTCTTCACTGACGCACGACCAAATACATGAAAGGTGCTCCATTTGAAGCATAAGACGATTGATTTAACTGCCGAAGTTAAGCGCGCCACATTACCGGATGGACTGCAAGGCTTCCTATTCCCCATGTATGAGGCAATTTCCAATGCCTTTCACTCAATAGAAGACAGGTGGGAAAACGATTTAGGGTCAGGACTCATAGCCAGTAAATGACGAGCGCTGCGAGTGCGATGGCTGACAGGAAGACCTTTGGGCACCTGTCGTAGCGGGTTGCGACACGTCGCCAATCCTTGAGCCTTCCGAACATGATCTCGATCCGGTTTCGGCGTTTATAGCGACGCTTGTCGTACTTTACCGTTTTCTTCCGCTGTTTTCGGCCAGGGATGCAGGCGCGTATCCCTTTGTCTTTCAACGCTTCCCGAAACCAATCAGCGTCATAGCCACGATCTCCAAGCAGCCAGTCCACCTTGGGCAAACTGCTCACCATGGCGCGGGCACCGATGTAATCGCTGACCTGTCCTGCGGTCACGAACAGGTTCAGTGGGCGTCCTTGGCTGTCGCAAATGGCGTGCAATTTGGTATTCATGCCGCCCTTCGTCCGACCAATCAGGCGTCCACGCCCCCCTTTTTGACGCCCAAACTGGTCGCTGTCCGGTGTGCTTTGAGGTAGGTCGCATCGATCATCACAGTCTTCTCTTCGCCGTGTTCGGCAGCCAGACCCACCATCATCCGGGCGAAGATGCCCTTGTCACTCCACCGCTTCCAGCGGTTGTAGAGCGTCTTGTGCGGGCCATAGGCCGCAGGGGCATCGCGCCAACGCAACCCATTGCGATTAATGAAGATAATACCGCTCAACACACGTCGATCATCGACGCGTGGCTTGCCATGGGACTTGGGAAAGAAGGGCTCAAGACGCGCCATCTGCGCGTCCGTAAGCCAGAATAGATCAGACATGTTACCGCTCGATTTTCGAACCGTGAATCACGCCGCTGGACGGAAATCAATGGGTCCTGACCCTAGTAGCTGTTTCCAGCGATTTCTTTAAGTCTTCTCAGTCGCGTGATCGGATCACAAACCTGCACGCTAAGATTCACCACAACAAAACCAAGAAGTCGATTAAGGACCACCTGATTGCAATGGCTAAAGCCCACATCTTGGACCTTGAGCAGACGTATACGTCCGATCGGCGTCTAAAGATGAAGGAACACGTTGACCACCTGATTGCGATTGATCCGCTTCTAAGGCGCGGCTTGGGAGGAAAGACCAGCGAAGAGTTTGTCAAGAAACGTGGCATCACGGAAACCCGCGAACAATTGGCACAAGATTTGTTCGTCGAACGCTTCCGACAGAAATTCGATTTCACCAAACTGAGTGAAGAAACAAGTGTCGAAGATCTTGTGCGGCTCGTACGAGACAAGATACCGGAAGATGCCAAAGAAGCGTTGGCGGTCTACGTTGCATATCGGAACAATGTGATCCAAGTATTTCGCCAGTTGCTCAACAAAGATGATGATGGGTTGGCGACCGAAGATAAGGTGCACAAACTGATTTATCCACGATACAGAGACAGTGAGCAAATCGACTATGCGTCTCACAATCTTTGGCTGATTGACGATGACTTGGCCTATGCACGCTACATTTCAAGTGATCGAACACCGGAAGGTAATGCGAGGCGCAAGGGCGAGTTTGCGCACGATTTGCTCATAAACAATGACGATGAGCTTATGATTGTAGAAATGAAGCGTCCCCAGAAAAAGGACTATGATAGCACCAAAGAGGCCGACACCAAGAACCCAGTAGACCAGTTGAAGAACCAAGTCTTGGACATCCGTGAGCGGGGCAAGGTCATCACTTCAGGCGGTCGCGAAATCTCTATTGATGCTACATCTATGGTGCGCGGATACATCTTGGCGGATTGGAACGATAAGCTTGAGCGCTATTTGAAAACGGAAGACTTCATCCGCACCAATTTCGGTGGGCAGATGGCCTATCGTTACTACCGAGAGCTGAATCTCATTATTGAAGTTCTGGCGTTTGATAGGCTGATTGACCGAGCCAGCAACCGCAATGAGGCGTTCGTCAGCATGCTGGAGGGACGCTCAAACTTTGACCGGAAGTCGAAGGGCACACTATCGGCAGCGCAATAGTCGTTCAATCGCACTGTAAAAACGGGCGACTACTGGTGGCCCCTCTCGATTGTCTTATCCCACTTAGGTGTCTGCAAAGCATGATAGGCCGAAATACATATGAAAAGTTGATACCGCGGCATGAACGCGAAGCGCTCGAGCAGGCATTGGGGATGGAAGGCGGATATGTTCTAGATTTCAGCGATCGCACTTTCAACGACTTCTTCTATGAGACCATTGCCATCGATCCGGAAGATCAGTCGCAGCTCTTTAGCGGGCGAGGAACATCGAAAGCGAAAAGATTGCGAGCGTTTGTCGAACGTGCTCAGCCCACGTTAGTGGCAAAAATCCTGCGCGAACTCTGGGAGTATCGGGAGGCGATAGAGTTTGCACAAGATGCGCGGAATGAAGACAAACTTAAAGAATCGTATTTTTCTACTGTCGCACGGATCGAGGGGCGTACGGATGCAATTGATGCCTCTGCCATTGAGACTTTCGAGCCGAACGAGACATTGGAAGAATTGGTTGCTTCAATCCGCCGTGACCTGGATGCAAACAAACCCCAAGCGGCGCTTGACCGCCTTCATACCTACTGCATGAAGCGTTTTGCCTCTCTTGTCCGCAAGCATGGTGGCGAAGATTGCGGGAAGGACGATGCCCTTCATGCGCGGGTCGCAAAATACGTTAAAATCCTCCGCGAAGAGAAGAACCTTAATCCCATCTCAGAGCGCATTGTCAAAAGCTCCATCAGCGTCTTCGAGGCGCTGAATCCAATCCGCAACGATCAGTCGTTTGCGCATGACAATCCTGACCTCGTGCAGATGGAGGAAGCTCGTTTTGTCTTCGACAGCGTGACTGCGTTCTTGCGGTTCTCCAAGGCTATTGACGGGCGCTTTTTCGAGGATTGATTGAGGTTAGCCCCCGTCGGCAACGTCCGGAGGCTGTGTGAAAACTCCCTTGCTGATCTGAATGATGGTATGATTTCTGCATTCGGTGCGGAGGCATTTTATGGGTCAGTTTATTGAGGGCATTGATCGACATCAGGCGATGTTGCTGCCTGAATGCCTTAACGACTACGTGGGTGAAGACAGCGCAGTTCGAGCGATTGATGCGTTCGTTGAGATGCTTGATCTTGCCGTGCTGGGCTTCAGCGCGTCGCCCGCTGCGACGGGTCGACCCGGCTATCATCCGGGGCTGATGCTGCGAATTTACCTGTACGGCTATCTCAATCAGGTCCAGTCATCGCGGCGATTGGAGCGTGAGTGCGGGCGCAACTTGGAGCTCATTTGGCTGACGGGCCGTTTGAAGCCGGACTTCAAGACAATTGCGGACTTCCGCAGGGATAACGGCCCCGCGATCCGCAAGGTCTGTCAGCAGTTCGTCGCGCTATGTCGCGACATCAACCTGCTGGATGGGACCCTCGTTGCTATCGATGGCAGCCGGTTCAAGGCGGTGAATGCGAAGGCCAAGAACTACACGCGTGGCAAGCTGCGTCAGAAGCTGGGCGAGATTGACAAGGCGATTGAACGATATCTGGGTGAGTTGGATCGCGCCGACGAGGTGTTTGAGCAGACCGGAACGGTATTGCCCGAAGCGCGCATGGAACGCACCCTGCGAAAGCTGGAACATCTGCAAAAGGAAGCCTGTCGCTACAGATCGATCGAGAGACGCATGGATGAAACGGGCGAGGCACAGGTGTCGCTGAGTGATCCCGATGCGCGCTCCATGGCGACAACGTCCCGCATGCCGCGCGTCGTGGGATACAACGTCCAAACGGCGGTGGAGGCAGATAACCACCTTATCGTCGCCCATGAAGTCACCATGCAGGGTTATGACAGGGATGCTTTGTCGATGATGGCGGTGGCCGCCCGCGATGCGATGGCCACAGATCAGATCGAGGTCATCGCGGACAAGGGGTACTACAAGAGTGAAGAAATCCTGGCCTGCGAAGAGGCCGGTATCGCGGTCGTTGTCCCCAAACCTCAAACATCGAATGCTGGTGCGCGCGGGCAGTTCGACAAAGCCGATTTTGCCTACGACGCTGCGGCTGACGCTTACATCTGCCCGGCAGGCCAACAACTGATCTATCGGTTCACGGGTCAGCAAGACGGCAAAGCGATCCGGACCTACTGGTCCAGCCACTGCGAGGGTTGCGTGCTCAAATACAAATGCACGAACAGCAAAGAACGTCGCATCCGTAGGTGGGAACATGAAGATGTTCTGGAACGTGTTCAACAGCGCCTGGACAAGGATCCCACCCAACTGGCTGTGCGCAGCATGACGGTCGAACACCCCTACGGCACGATCAAGTCATGGATGGGTGCGACGCACTTCAAGATGAGGCGGCTGAAAAACGTCGCCACCGAGATGGCCCTGCACGTTCTTGCCTACAATATGACCCGCGTCATGAAGATCATCGGCATCCCAGCCCTGATTGCCGCGATGAGGGCCTAATCCGCGATGCTTTGGCAAAAACGGCTTCTTGAAAAGGGAAACTGACCCAGAGCGCCGCAGAGGCGGAATCCTGGCCGAGCCTGAAGTTTCCAATTGAACCGATTGGCAAATCACGCTCCAAGACCCAAACTCGGGGAAAGCTGGGCAACACCAGCCAGTTTCCACACAGCCTCTCCGCTTTGCGGGCTGCAAATGCGGCAATCAGATTGAAGGATAAACGGCAGTTCGGGGCCGACCACGTCTGGCGTACGGCTTCAGTTCAGATCGACGCCGCCGAGGCGCGGCGCATGTACATGCGTTCGGATTAGGAACGCAGCGCCCGCGCCCGCGATGGCGCCGAAGAGATGTGCCTCCCACGACACGCCGGGTTGGCCCGGAAGAACGCCCCAGATAATAGAGCCATAGAGGACACCGACCACCAGTGCCGCGCCCAGCGTGATCGGGGAGCGATCCACAAGACCGCGCGCGATGAGGAAGCCAAACCAGCCGAAGATCAGCCCCGACGCACCGATATGGATCGCCGAGCCGCCGAACAACCACACGAGACCGCCCCCAAGGCCGATCACCACGGCGTTCACGGACAGCAAGGCTCGCGTGGTTGTTGCCACCAGCAGTCCACCCATCACCAGGAGCGGCGGCGTGTTGGCCATCAGGTGCGAGAAGCTCCCATGCAGGAGGGGCATAGCGATGACACCATCCAACCCGCTGCCATGCCTGGGGATCAGGCCGAAGGCCGGGTTCAGGCCGTAACCGGTGATCCAATTGACAACCTGAACCGCCCAGAGCAGCGCGACAAAGGCGGCAAGCGCCGCGGTTCGCCGGAAGAAGACGCGCATGTGATCCCGTTTCATCATGTTGGCGACAGTAGTCGTCCCCACAGCGCCTTCAACGGCTTTCGCGCGCTGCACAGGGTGCCACCTCCGGGAAAGGGGGTCGCGGCGGCCAACCTCGGTAGTGCTCAAGCCAAGAGAATGGCTCCGATCTTACACGGTGTTCCCAGGCCGCAGCGGCATGATTTCACGCTCGGGGCGCTTCAACGCTTCGGCATATTTGCGGGCATTGTCGTCAATCGTGCCGTGCCAAAGTTTGGAGACGAACGCGCGGGCGTCTTGAACTGTCATGTCTTTCAGCGAAGAGGACAGCGCCATGAATAGCTCATCCTCGCTGATCGCAGCGGCACGGTGCATGGCGTCCGCGTAAAATGATGGATCGTTCACAACCTGCTCGCTCAGAAGCATCCGCGCGAGGTTCTCTTCCGGGATCGCCATGAAGATCGTGTCCTGCAGGTCGGTCAGATAGGCGCGGCGCGATGTGGACACCGGCTTTCCCGCAGCCTTGGCCTCCAGAACTGCCTGCCTTGTCCTGTCGAGCTTTGCCCTTGCATGGGTCATGAGGACATCACGCTGTCGTTCAGGCAGCGCAAATCCGGTGCAACGCTCGATATGAGCAAGAAGCTCTGCAACCTCTGCGTCTACATCAAAGCTCTCGAACCACGGAGCTTTTCCCAGTCTCGCCACCATGCGCCTACCCTTGTCCATTCAATAATATATTATCGTATATCATAGTCAGCAGATCGCAAGCGGGTGGCGTCCTTGACGCAAACGGACATGGAAAAAGGGGAACCGTGATCCCACGGCTCCCCTTTCGGTTCAGATCGTCTCACCCCGCGCGCTGATCAGGCAACCAGCGACAGCCCCGCGCCCGCGTCTTGCGCTTGATCACCGCTGTCGATGAACGGAATGATCGAGAAAGTCTGGCCACCGCGCTGCTCTTCGTTCTGCACGGCGTTCACGCGCAGGTCGCCATCGGGCGTGTTGATCAGAAGCGACAGGTAGTCATTGCCCGTGCGGCTGCTCTTGGCCATCCAGGCCGAGCCGACGCGGATCGGTGTGCCCCGGGGCGAGCTGACCTCGATCCGGTAGTCGGGGTGGGTCTCCTCGGTCTTGTAGCTGTTTTCGATCAGCATGAACTCCAGATCGAACATCATGTTGGCGATGTAGCCGGTGAAGGCGTTGTCGGCGTCCATGGCGGTGAGCTCGCCCGAGATCGAGCCGGATTTCATCAGGCCGTTCGAGACCAGCGGGATGATCTCGAACGCGCCGCTCTGGGCCGCGCGCGCCTCGTTCGTCTGCACCGCGTTGACCCGGAACGGACCCAAGCCGACATCGATCTGCATCGAGATGTAGGGGTTACCGCTGGTATTGCCGGTCTCGTTCCAGGCCGTGCCGATGCGCACCTTGCGGCCTGATTTGTTGACGGCCGTCACGTCAAAATCCGGGCTGCGCGCGGACATCTTGGCCCGTGCCTCGAGCTGGATGGCGATGTCAAAGCGCGTCGAATGGATCATGCCGGTGTATTCGGCGGCTGCGGTCTCGACGTTGCGGGTGAGGGTTCCTGCGAACATGGGATAGTTCCTTCTTGGATTGGCCAGTGCCTGACGTTCTTGCCAGCGCATCCGGGATTGCTTTCTCGACCCCTCCTAGGGTCACAAATCAGAAAGCTTGCTTTCCCTTTATGCCCCGCCCCCGGCTCAGCGCTGCCGTCCGAGTGGATGTGCCCCCGCGCCTCCGGGTGCTACGCCCCTCCCCTGCCCGTGTGGTCTTGATTGGCTGCCAGGATTTTCCGCGCCGTCCTCCGATCGCGCGAGGAAGAACTCCGCCTCTTCCCCGTTCAACCTTTGCCCGCCCCTGTCGGTCAGGCCGATGCAGCTGCCGTTCAGCACATAGGTGATCAGGTACTGACCCAGCCGGTCCTTGTGGACAACGTAGCCGGTATTGGCCCAGTGCACGGTCTGCCCGGCATCGACGGCCGCTTTGATATCTTCGAGTGTCATGCACTCCTCCTCAAGAACAATAGTGGGGAAACGACGCAAGAAGCCCGGTCGTCCAACAGGGCTTACGCGCAGCATTCGTTGGGCAAACGACCGAGAGCTGTCAGGCGCTTTGCGTGGCTTGCGTCGCGCGCGCCGCCATCCAATCTTTCAGGCCAAGAACCGTTCGTCCGGCGGCGACCTCGGAGGCCCAGGCAACCCTTGGATCACCGCAGGGCTCCCCGCTGAGGTGCTGCTCGATATGGCCATTGGCCATCCATGGCTCAGGCTGTATGCGTCGCAGCCAGTCCGCCATACTCGGGATACGGCCTTGGCAGTCTTCACGGATATGCTGCTCGCCGATCCAGCGCACGGGGATGTCCCGACCTGCGCTATTGGTCAGGGTCAGACCGAAGACACGTTCAGCATCGAACAGACCTTGGGTATGGTGGCGAAGCGCCCTGTGCGTGAAGAGCGCCAGGTGCTCTTTCGAGGCATCGAACCAATCGTGGATGGCCTGATAGTCAGACGGCACCCCGCCGAATTTTCGGGCCGAGCTTTCGGCATGATGAAGCGGATGCGCCATATCAAAGCCCCTCGTCATAGCTGTGCGAGCATTCGACATAGCGGTCGGCGTGATCGAGGGTGATGCTGTCTGCTGCAATGTCCCAGGTCAGCGTGCCGTAGCCGCCCTCGTTGTTCTCGAACCCCGGATGATGGTGATAGGCGAGTGACCAGGCGAAATCGCCCACGGCGGTGACAAGCGCTTCCGGCAGTTTGACCTCCGCAGGCTGCACATTCACGTCCTCGACATTGCCAGAGTCGCCATAGCCTTCGTATTCGGCGGTGACCTCGTTGATGCCAAGCGCGCGCAATTGCGCGATCAGTTCCGCTCGGGTTGCTTTCAGGGTGGTTTCGCGCTCGGCGCGCCACTGAGCCGCCATTGCGGCATAGTCGATCTGGGGATTGGTCATGGGTCTGTCCTCTTGTCAGAAGTTGGGGGGCCAGGCGTCGCATTGGTCAGCGCGGGCCCGGAAAGCGCAGACCGGCCAAACCCCGATCCGCGACGCCCGACCCAAAGCCCGCTTTGGCTTTTCAGGCGGCTTGTTCTGCCGCCTTGGTGGTTCCCTGCCCAACGATCCGGGCCAGAATGCTGACCGTGTCGACACCGTCCCCATGCGGGAGGAACACCCGCAACTGGAAGGCGATGATCTCGGTGAAACAGCCAAGCGCTTTGAGGCTTTCGATCATACCCAGATCCGCACCGCCCAGCTCGAGGCGTATCTCGCCTGCGACACGGCGACGGGTCAGGGTGAGACCCCGGCCCAGATCGACCGGTGCGGTGGTGCCGAGGGCGGCGGTCAGCATCTCTTGCGGTGTTTCCGGGTTGGAGACGAGGAAGCGGGCGCGCAGCGCGGCCGCCCCTTCTTCGCTCAGCGTGCGCCCAATCATCGCGGTTGCCCCGTCAGGCGTGACCCTGAAGATGCGTTCATTCGTGGTCGGAATGTCCTTCCAGATCGGCAACAGCAGCCCGGTCAGCAGGTAGAGCTTGGTCGTGGTGGTATTCGGCAGGGACGCAGCCTCGGCATCCCAAAGCCGTGAGAACTCGGGCTTGCCGATCTCTTCCCAGGCCGAGGACGCGAAACGCACCTCCTCGAGATAGCTCGACCCGTTGGGCCGCACGGCCTTGCGCATGAGGGTGACGATATCTTCGTCATACATCTGCATTGGCCGCGCCGAGATGAGCGCCGCGCGGCCGGAGGCGCGATTGACCATCGGCAGCTTGTCGGGGTTGCGCGACAGGGCGCCATCCGCCGACAGCACACGGACCGGGTCCGTCACCTCGAGCCCGATGATCCGCGTGACCGCACCGGATTTCGGGCAGGTCCAGAGGTCTTCGGTGGAGACCTGTTCGATGTTTTCGCCGCGCAGGGTTTCGACGCCGAGATCGAGCGTGCCCGCCGCGCGCGCCCGTTCCGTCTGATCGGATATTCTCGCCATGAACTCCGCAAAGAGTGCGTTCTGCATGTGGATGGGAAGGGCAAGCACCCGGTTCAGAAACCGCTGGATCGGCGGCAGCTCCTCGAGCAGTACCCCGTCCTTGTCGATCAGCCGCAGGGCCGTCCAGTCGGTGAAGCTCTCAAAGCTCATCGCCTCGGCGCGCCCGGCGGCTAGATCGGCGAAATACCCACGCAAAGCTGCCCGTGCGATCGGGCTTTCCAGATTATCCTCCTCGCGGAACATGCCTTGCGAGCCGGTCTCGCGCTGACCCTTGGTCAAGGCCCCTAGCTGGTCGAGGCGCTTGGCGATCGTCGAGGTGAAACGCTTTTCGCCATGCACATCCGAGGTGCAGACCCGGAAGAAGGGCGCGCTGACCTGCGCCGAGCGATGCGTGCGCCCGAGCCCCTGGATGGCCGCATCGGCGCGCCAGCCGGGCTCCAGAAGATAGTGCCGCCGCCGTTTCTGGTTCTTCGCCATTTGGGCCGCATGGTAGGACCGGCCCGTGCCACCCGCATCCGAGAAGATCAGGATATCCTTCTCGCCATCCATGAAGGCCTGGGTCTCGGAGGAATTGCTGCTGGCGGCGCGCTTTTCGATGAAGAGATGGCCATCCTCGGCCTTGAGGGGCCGGATAGACCGCCCTGTCACTTCGGCCACTGCCTCGTCGCCAAAGGCCCAGAGGATCTGGTCGAGCGCCGAGGGAATCGGCGCCAGCGTCATCAACTCCATCATGGCCGCATCGCGCAGGGCGAGCGCCTCGCGCGAGACAACGAGCGCGCCGGTCTCATCCCGCAAGGGTTCCGCCACCATGTTACCGTCGATCTCGACCAGCTTTTGCGCATGGATCGGGAAGGCCTGTTCCAGGTAGCCCAGAACATAGTCGCGCGGCGTCAAGGCACCCTCGACGAGCTCGTCTTCCGCGTCCATCGTTTCAAGCCGACGTTTCAGCAGGCTCTCGCCGGTCGAAACCACCTGGATGACGCACGCGTGGCCCGTTGCCAGATCATCCTCGATCGCGCGGATGATGGTCGGTGCCTTCATGCCCATCAGCAGATGATTGAAGAAGCGCTGCTTCGTGCTCTCAAAACGGGACTTGGCCGAGGCACGTGCGGCGGAGGCGTTGGTCTCCCCCGAGGCATCGTTGACACCGGTCGCCGTCAGCGCCGCCTCGAGATTGTGGTGGATCGTCCGAAACGCACCCGCGTATGCATCGTAGATCTCGATCTGGGCCGGGGTGAGCGCGTGTCCGAGTACGTCATACTCCACCCCATCAAAACTGAGGGCGCGGGCCGTGTAGAGGCCAAGCGTCTTGAGATCGCGCGCGACCACCTCCATGGCAGCCACGCCGCCGGCTTCCATTGCCGAGACGAAACTCTCACGGCTCGGGAAGGGGTATTCGGGGCCCTGCCCCCAGAGCCCCAGCCGCGCGGCATAGGCCAGGTTGTGCACGCTCGTGGCACCCGTGGCCGAGATGTAGAAGACGCGGGCACGCGGTGCGGCCAGTTGCAGCCGCAGGCCCGCAAGGCCCTGCTGGGAGGGTTTGACCCCCCTGCCCTGCTCGGACCCTGCCGCATTCTGCATGGCATGGGCTTCATCAAATGCGAGGACGCCTTCGAAGTCTTCACCCATCCAGTCGAGAACCTGGCTCAGTCGCGTGGTACCGCATTTGCCCGCGGACCGCAGCGTGGCGTAGGTGACGAAGAGGATTCCGTCGCCCATCGGGACGGGCTGATCGGGTTTCCATTTGGAAAGTGGCTGAATGTCGGCAGGCGAGCCGCCGAGATCGGTCCAGTCGCGGATCGCGTCCTCGATAAGCGTGGCGGATTTGGAGACCCAGATCGCCTTCCTGCGCCCGAAAAGCCAGTTCACGAGAATGAGCCCCGCGCATTCGCGGCCCTTGCCACAACCGGTGCCGTCGCCGAGGAAATACCCGAGGCGATAGTGACACGCATACGGGTCATCATCGGCACGCGTCAGCTTTGTCTGGTCGTCATCGATCGTGAACCGGCCTGGCAAATCACGCCCATGGGCATCATGCGCCATGATGATGGTTTCCAGCTGTGCCTCTGAGAGATGTCCCTCCTCGATCAGCCTGGCGGGCAGACGCAAGTCATCACTGCCCGTGTTTGAGGGCATGGGCGGGGCAACCGAGGCCATGGCGATGCTTTCGACGAGCGGCGTGGGATGTTCTTGCGCACCCGCGATCTCGATCCGCTGCGGACGGTAGCGCGCATAGATGTCCGAGACGGGCGTGTTGTCGCGCGGGGCCTCAAGGCTTGTGAAAGTGAGCGGTATGGCGGCGTTGGTCTGAGCGTTGGACGCCGCAACTTTGGCAACTGGGCGCTTGCGCGTGACAAGTAGTGGACCGACCGATCGCGCATGAGGGTTTGTCGCCGCCCGTTGGACTGGGCGCGTCTCAGGCCGGTTTGCGGCCATGGTGTCAACAAAAGGAAGGGCTTCCTCCAGATCCTGAACCGCGGCGCGGATCATCTCGCCGTCCTCCTGCACCTTGTCGAAGACCATCAGTTGGGTTTCCACCGAGGTGCCGAGCTTGCGGTAGACCTGCCCCGGTATCGTCAACGCCAGTCGCGGCGTCAGGAGACCGCAGGCGCGCGACCAATGCGCGCCATCACGTTCGGGGCTGAACCCCGGCGGCATGATCGCCACCAGCCGCCCACCGGGTGCCAGGCGCTTCGCGGCCGCAATGAGATGTTTGGCAGCGATGTGCTTGTCTCGCGAGCGATCGACCGAGGAGGCAAAGGGCGGGTTCATCACCACGACGTCGGGTAGAACCGGCGTCTGCAGCAGATCGTCGATATGCTCACCGTCATGGCCCGTCACATCGCCGCCAAAGACCGCGCGCAAAAGGCTCTGGCGAAAGGGGTCGATCTCGTTGAGCACAAGGGTGGCACCGGCCCGGGCAGCGAAAACTGCCAGGGCACCGGTGCCAGCCGAGGGCTCCAGAACGGTCTCGCCCTTGCGGACCGCAGCCGCCCGCACAGCCAAGGCGGAAAATGGCATTGGCGTGGAAAACTGCTGCAGCCGGATCTGCTGCTCTGACCGGCGGGTTTCCGTCAGCAGCCGTGAGGCAAGCAGCTTTGCAGCAGCGATGTCACCTGCCGCGTCGGCCCCACGCAGCAGCACCTGGACGGCCGCGGCCTGCATCAGGTCATAGGCCATGCGCCAGTCCCAGGCACCGCCGGCATCGCTGCCATGAAACGTCTCGCGCATGATGCGCGCGAGCGCTGAGCTGCGCAGGGGTTGGTGGTCGAACTCCGCGCCGATTAGCGCTAGCGCAGAGGCGAGATCGGCTTCGGAGATTGCGAGAGCCGGGTTTGCCAGTTTGGGTTTGGACATGGGGATTTTCCTTTGGATCAGGGTCTGAGTTCCAAAGGACAAAAGCCCACTTTCGCTTTTCAGGGTGACGGGGGTCAGACTGCGCTGACCTCCAAGGCTTGGTCAGGACTTGGGTTCGACCTCCCGTTTCGCATCAATCAATGCCTGTGCGGCCTGCATCACCTGAACTTGAGATGTTCCCGTGCATTCCTCCTCCAGCGCGGCCTGCACCTTCGCGCGAAACCACGCGTCATACGAATTGACATCAGCCGCCACGGAAATGCTCCTCGAGCCCGATATCCAGCAGCTTGCCGAGGTCATCGGGCATGTCTGCAATGTGCACAGCAATTGGGAAACGGTGCCCCGTCAGGTCAGGCGCGCATTGCTCCTCTAGCCCGAGGTGCTGCCTATCCTTTTCCGCCTCAATCATTGTGCTTTCTCCGACCGTATTATCAGCCGATGCTACATCTACCAGCGGGGCGTCGTAAACGATAATGCCAAAGGGTCACAGCAAGCTGGCCCACTTACCGATCGGGCGCCGCTTCAAGGGACGTCTCGAACCGCTTGTTCGCCGCCGCTGCTTCTTTCAAGAGCGCGTCGAAATTGTCAGGTGGATTGCCATCTTCCAGCATCCCTTTGAACGTCGCATAGGCATCCGTCTTGCTGCCATAGGCGCGCAGGGTCTTGTCGTCGTTCACCCATGCCACCACGATGACCTTCGCATCGCTGTTGAACCGGTAGAACAGCCGATACTGCT
Source organism: Phaeobacter sp. CC-HEC084 (assembly GCF_059429255.1). Taxonomy (NCBI): domain Bacteria; kingdom Pseudomonadati; phylum Pseudomonadota; class Alphaproteobacteria; order Rhodobacterales; family Roseobacteraceae; genus Phaeobacter; species Phaeobacter sp. CC-HEC084. Next base: position 161,911 of record NZ_JCAIJQ010000003.1, on the reverse strand, counting down.
GGAAGAATTTCGCCCGGAACCAGTGCTTGCGGTGATCGCCGAGTGTGCCGCCTTGCCGGAAGGCGGCGGCACCCGGATCTGCAGGTATGGCCTCGGTGACCAGCTTGAAGATGGCGGCCAGCCGTTTCGTCGGGTTTTTCTTGTGCCAGGTCTTGGGATCGCGAGCCTTACGCGCCTCTACCTCCTCGACCAGCCCTTCGAGCTGGTCCAGAAAGAGTGGGTGCGCATAAATCGACCATCCATTCACGACAAGGGGCGCTTGGGCGGGCACGCTATCGCCGCTCATTCATCCTCGAGCGATAGCGGCGCATCGAGATCGACATCAACGTCTCCGACCAGTGCTGCAAGACGGTCATGCAAAGCCCCATCGAAAGCCCGAATGCGGTCCGGATGCGCCTTGATATCGGCCTCGACAAAATCGAGAAAGGCTCCGAGCACGGGATCTTCCTCGTCGCTGCGCACGGGCTCGATATAGACCCTGCCACTCGGCTCGGTGCAGTAACGAATCTGGTCGCCCTTGCCCAGCTTGAGCTGTTTGCGCACACCCGCCGGCACGGTCGTCTGATACCGATCCGTGAGCTTCGAGACATCTTGTGCGAGGGCTGTCATGGCAGTCTCCTGAAGAAAAGGGGCTTTGCTGCCCGCGATAGGTAATGCATTTGCATTGCCTTGTCAAGACAAGCCGCAGCATCTGCTGTCGCCGGGCAGGTCGATGAACCGTCCGGCGCAGGACCTAATTTCGCCCCGCCAGGAACTCCGCCAGCACCGGGCTAGCCGCACCTTTCGTGGAGCTGAGCAGCTCCGAGCCCGCAAGCGAGGCCTTCGACAGGCGTACGAGCCCACCAGTTTCCTCGATGCGGTAGCAGCGGCGCTTTTGCCGCCCACGCCTGTAGTGGGTCGCGGTGACAATCTGGCAGGTACTGCCATCGGTGAGCGTCACAGGGGTGGCGAGCTTGATCTTGTCGCCTTCCTCGTAGTCCGGGATCGCAGCCCAGTCCTGGCAGCGCTGGCGCCAGGCATGAGCATAGCTGTCTGGGTCTTTCAGCTCGGACAGCAGGGCCAATAGGCTCAGTGGCGCGCGGGATTCGACCGGTCCCGCGCTTTCCTCCATGTCCTTGTAGCCCCAGCAGCCGTCATCATATCGGGTAAGGAATACGGCGGCGAAAGTGATGGAGCCATCCGCATCGGTGACATAGGTCGTGTCTTCGACAGGGGTGCCGTCGATATTTGTGACCTTTGCCGCCGCGTACCAAGTCGAACCCACCTTGCAGGCTTTGACCAGTTCCGTCTTGCGCCTTTCGCCCTCGAAGGTGCACAGCCGAGCAATCTCCGCTTTCTCATCCGCGTAGGTCTGGACGCGGCCGTCGGTGTAGAAGAGCCAACCCATCACGCCGCCCTCCGGTCATCGATTTCCATCAGCGCATCGAGCGGCACGCGGTAGGGCTGCATGGCGTCAAAATCCTCGCAATTGCCACAGTTCTGCACGATCGCAAAGGTGTCGCAGGCATCCTTGAGGATGACCCTGAAGGTGCCACCGAGGCCCGAGGGCACTTCGTAGGTCCCGCCGATGAGATAGTCCGAGGCCCGGCGCACGAAGACGCGGATGCTGTGGCCATCGGTGGCGAGCCGGATGGCCCCTCGCCCCCGGTCGATGAGCACCTGCACGTCATCCAGGATGTCGGTGTAAAACTGGCCGGTCAGATCGCGAAACGCCATGCGGCGCTGCGCCATCCAGTCGGTGTCCCGAAACGGGTTCATGCCGTCGGCGAAGGCGAAGGAGGGATCGGCCTGCTCGGTGGTAACGATACGGGTGGTCGTGCCATCGATGCCGTTTGAGCGCAGATGCACACCATTGCCGACGATGAGGATCAGGGCCGGCCTGTCCACGGGCCCGTTCCAGTTGGGCAGGAAGGTCTTGCAGGCACGCGCATGTGCGATTTGCGCCGCAACAGCGGAGGCAGAGAACTTGAGAATAGCCATGGGGATGTCTTTCTGTTCGGTTTGGAAGGGTCGACCCGCGCGGGCGGCATGGTCCACGCGCGGGTCGCGTGAGGACTCAGGCCGCTTGCGCGATGTCGCCGTCAGGCTCCGGGGTTTCCGCCGCGGGCTCCGCCTCATCACAGGCGACACCGGCTGTCTGCATCATGGGCGGGCACCAGGCGGCCACGGCAGCGCGCTGCGCGTCCGTGAGCGTGGCGAAGGGCTCGGCGAAGAGCTTGTCACAAAAGGCGACGATCTCCTTCTTGCTCGACGAGGCCAGCGTCACCGCCTCCTGGGCGAGACCCAGATCCTCGCCGAGGATCTTCAGGAGCCAAGCCTTCTTGAAGCGGTTGAAGAGCGCCGCATTCGGCGTCCAGTGGGAGCGGATGTCGGGCATGATCTCGATCTCGAACGCATGCATCAGGCTGTCGCGCTGGCGGTCCCGCGCGAAGCAGGACTGCGTGGTGCTGGCCGTGGCATAGGCCACGAGCTTGGCCTTTTCGCCTGCCTCCAGCGCGCGAAACGCCGCGAACTGATCGGCGGGCGCGCGGGTGTCATCGAGCCAGGAGAGGTCCAGCGCCTCATGCGCCGCCGCCACCTGCTCGCGCGAGGTTGCGTCGATCTCGTCCATCTTGGCATGGCTGCGGTATTACTTGCGGGCATCGATCTTGATCGCCTGCGTGACACTCATGCCGCTGGCCAGAACGTCGCTCACCAGCTTGAAGAGCGTCAGATCGAGCGTAGCTTCCGGATGCAGCGCCATCGCGGCCCCAAGCGCCATGGCTCGCTCGGTCTTGAGGTCCTCAGCCAGTGAGGCCGGATAGGTGATTTCGCCGGCGTCTGGGGCCTCCTCCCCGGTCGGGCTAGCCGAGGAGCCGCGCGCGCCCTCCTTTTTGACGGTGTCTTCCGGGCGGACGAGGCCAACATGGAGGGTCACCTGCCCGCCCGACCAGGACGCGATTACCCCAGACCGCGCGAGGTCCTCGGCGCTGTAGGCCTCCTGCAGGTCGCGGGCTTCCTCTTCCAAGGCGTCCACGCGCTCGTAAAGCGCGTTGTAGGCACCGTCCTCGAGCCCCTCATCCTCCATCTCGAGCTGCAGTTTCTCAAGCTCGGCGGTGATCTCATCGATGCGCTTTTGCGCAGCCTCATCAGGCTCGATCGGGCCGGGATAAACGCGGCCGTAGTCGGCCATGGTCGCGTAATCATAGCGGACCATGGCATCGGCCCAGGCAAAGCCCAGCTTTATGCGGGCCTCTTCGGCGGCGGCACCGAGCTTCTCGAGCAGGATGGTCTCGACCAGCGCGGCGTCTTCGAGCACGGAATGCTCTTCCAGAAGGTCAGCGGCGACAGCGCCGCCCCGCGCCTCGTAGTCCGCGCGCACGAAGGCCCCGATATCGTCACTGACCTGCACGCCGCGGGATTTGAGCGCCTGGCGGACCGTATAGGCCTGCAGGTAGCTATCTTCCTTGGTGAGCGCCTCGAAGACTTCGCGCTGCACCTCCTGGCTCGGATGCTCCGCAAAGGCCTTCATCGTGTCGAGCGTGATCGTCTTGGCCCGGGCCGCGGCGCGGATGTCGGGGTGGATTAGGCCATAGCGCAACCGGCCTTTCACGGCCGCCACCGTGGTGCCGAAGGTCTTTGCGATCGTCTCGGGCGTCTGGTCGTCGACCTCCATCATCCGCGCGAAAGCCTCGAACTCGTCGATGGCATTCATCGGCGCCTGGGTGATGTTCTCAGCGAGCGACAGGGCCGTGGTGACATCGCAATCCTCTGGCACAAGACGGCAGTCGATCTTGGCCTTCGCCGTGAAGCCTTTCGCGGCCCTGTCCGCGACCAGCTCCTTCAGCGCGGCATGCCGACGGCCACCGGCGAGGACAGCATATTTGCCGTCGAGCTTCTGGACCATGAGCGGCTGCAGGAGACCCAGAACGGCGATGCTTGCCTTCAGATGGGCGATGTTCTCAGGATCATAGGTTTCCGGCGAGTTGCTGCGCACATTGGCGGGATGTGAGACCAGATCGCCGATGGCGACGGAGACGGGTTTGAAGCTTGTGGTCATGGCGTTTCCTTTTCGGTGGGTTTGGAGCGGCCCGCGCATTCAGATGCGCGGCCAATCCCCGTCTTCAGGGATCACCACAACAAAAGGCCCACTCTCCCTTTGAGGGGTCAGCGGGCCTTCATCGCCTGGGCTGTCAGGAGGGGTGTCCCCTCCCCTACCAGTCGCGCGCCAGCATGATGGTCAGCACGCGCATGGTGGTGGCGGGATTGTCCGGGGCCTCGGCGCCATAGCGGAAGTCGGAATCCGCTTCGTACAAATCCAGTTTCCAGAACACGGTCTCGCCGCGGACCTCGACCGCCCCGAAATCATGCCATCCTTCGGGATCGTTCTCGGGCTCGAAGGTCTCGAACATGCCCGTGGCCTTCACCGCCTCGGCCATGAAGCCGTCACCAGCCTCCATAATCGAGCGGGTGACATGCATGCGGCCCTGTATGGGCTGCGCGGGCGGCACCCCGAGGCAAGCGAGCTTGCGAAACGCGTCGTTCTGCGCTGCGATCACACTCGAGTCCGGGCGGTCTGTCTGGGGTTGTGCGGTACTGGTCATGGGGCATTCCTCTGTGAAGTTGAAACACCCTTCCCAAAGCCTGCTTTCCCTTTGCCGACACACATCCCCTCAAGCGGCCTGGTCGACCTCCCATGCCCTGCCCGCCTCCGACAGTGCGATCAGGTAGTCGCAGGCGCGCTGCGCGTCAGCGGCGTGTTTGAAGATGGCGCCCTTGTCCGAGCGCAGAACCCGCAGCCAATTGTAGAGATACGCCGCGTTCATCTCGAGCGTATGGGCCGTAAAGCCGAGCGTCTGACCAAGGAACACCGAGGTCAGCTCGGCGACGATCTCTTCGCGGGCATAGGCCGTGTTGCCGAAGCGCGAGAGGCCGTAGTCGCGGTTCAGCCGATGGCGCGCCTTGGTGGCATGGGCGAGCTCATGCGCCCAGACCCCGTAGAAGTTCCGCGGGTTCTCGAACCTGGAAATGGATGGCATGAACACCTTGTCTACAGGTGGCAAATAGTAGGCTTCCGTCCCCGTGAAGACGGTCGTGATGTCGATGGCGTCGAAAAACGCCTGCATGTGCGGGATGGGCTCGGACGGAGGATGCTCGGGTGCGGGCTCCGGGTCGGGGAAGAAACTGTCGGGCAGGCCATCGATCTGGCAGGCATTGAACACGCGGTAGGCTTTCTGGAAGCGGAAGATGCGGGCTTCCTCGGAGCGATCATCGCCATCGCTGCGGTCGTCCTCGCCGCCCGCGTCTTTCCGGCTTTGGCCGTAATAGACGACGACAGAGGATTTCTCGCCCTTGCGGACCTTTGCGTCCAACGCATTGGCCTGCGGCAACGTCATCCAGAAGGGCGAGCTGTGGCCCGCCATCACCGTTCGCATGGTGAGCAGGAAGTTGTTCACACCCTGGTAGGGTTCTCCGCCCACGCGCAGGGGACGAGAGCTGCCGCCAATGGTCCAGGGCTTGCGCCAGGGCAGGACGCCGCGCTCGATGATGCGGATGATTTCGTTGGTGATGACCTCGGAGGCATCGAATTTGGGCGTGCGGGATCGGGCCATGGCTGGCCTCCTTTCGAGTGTTGATGAGAGGGAGTGGCGACTAGGTTGACCGACAGGGCCGTGGATCGTTGGTGATGCTCGCGCCGAGCTCTTCGACCATGTCGATGTAGGTGGTCAGAGAAACGGACCTGCCGGCACCCGAATGCTCAGGGTTGACCGATCCGTCCCGCCTCACCTGCGGCAGGTTCGCGAAGGCGATGACATCGGTGATGGGCCGGATATCGATGAGGGGCGTCCCTCGTGCGACTGCCAGGGCGGCCAACGGAAAGCACTCGATCGGCGTGAGAGTCGAAACGTTGGTCCAGCCGAGATGCAGGAAAGTGCCACCCTCCCCGCAGATCACATGCGCGTCCGGCATTGTCGCCGCCTGCCTGAGATAGCCGAGGTCACGCTGGACGGTCTGGCGTTCGAGCTGCTGTGCCAGCGCCGTCTGGCCAGTTCGGCGCAGTTCTCTATGCCGCCACCAGGAGGCAGCGGTCGCGCGCAAGACGCGCAAGACACCTATTTGCATGGGAATGCCCTTATCAGGAACGGCAGACCGGAACCCGGCCCGGACCCGTCCGAGGCACCCCAAAGGCCCTCATCCGTCAGTCACAAAACCCGAAGTCCACTTTCACTTTCCACCAGCCAACTGGTCTGAGGTAACTGTCAATGGCTCGACACCACCGCGGACCCCAGTGACTGCATGCAGTAAGTGCCGGTTCCGATCCAAGATCGGCAAGCCATATCGGCAACTCCGGTCCGACTGCCGCAGTCTTTGTCATATTATCAATAACTTATCTGACGTTCTCGATCGGAAAAGAACGCGCCAACGGCGACTTCTCAAGCCCAAAAATCAGGGTTTTCGACGTTCTGAGTAATGGAGCGTTACGAATAAGTATGGGAAACGAAGGCACAGCACTTCCTGAAAACTTGAATTTCAGCAATATTGCCGCTATATACCGTCAGTATCACTGTAGGAGCACAGATCATGCACATCACGAGCTTTGCTGAAGCTGGGCAATTCGAACCGCGGAAGATCGCCGCGGTGCTACGCACATCAGCAGAAGAGATCGCATTGACCGTCGGCTTGGGCAAAGACGCGTTGCAGAGGCGAGCCCGCATCGGTTCGGACAAGACGCAGCGCCGCCTGCGCGAATTGGTAGAGGTGCTGAACAAAGTCGAACCCCGCTTCGGCTCGGAACTGATGGCCTATGCATGGTACCGGTCAGAGCCCCTGCCCGGCTTTGATGGCCGAACAGCCATGCAGCTGGTTCAGGAAGGCAAAGCTCAGCAAGTTCTGGAATACATCGATGCGGTCGATGCAGGCGTCTTTGCCTGATGCCGCTGAAAGATGGACGCTACTCAGGGCCGCTCTACCGCGCCCTGAACCCGGTCTATGCGCGTGAACCTCTGTCCGGACTAGGCGCTGAACTCTATGGAGGGCGCTTTAATGCCAAGGGCACCCCTGCCCTCTACACCTCGCTGGATCCCGCGACCGCTCTTAGAGAAGCCAACCAGGTAGGCAGCCTGCAACCCACTATCCTGGTGTCCTACAAGGCCGACCTTGGGCCTATTTTCGATACCCGCGATCAGGACAGGCTCGATCGGTATGGTGTGACAGCGTCAATGCTTGCCGACCCTGCATGGCGCATGAAGATGCTCGATGGCCAACCTGTGCCGACACAGGATTTGGCAAGCGCCCTCATAGCAGATCGGTTCGCGGGGCTTCTGATCCAGAGTTTTGCAAAGGGCGCGTCATCATCTGACTTCAATATTGTGCTGTGGGTCTGGACTGACAATATAGGTTCTTTGGAAGTGGTGGATGACGAAGAGCGGCTGTCACGCATGTGAGTTGTGAGACTTGGTGCCTGATCTGTCCACCGCGGTGGACATCGGCGGGTCGGAGGAACACGGATTGACCGTGCAGTATCGCCCTAGTGTAATTTGGCTCGGTCGCTTTGATGCACGTGGAGAGACCGCGCGTCATTGGACTAGTTGCCGGCCAGACGTCCACCGCGGTGGACACTAGGCGGTTTGCATAGCAGTTTTTGACAGACGCTTGATCAAAGCCACTGGATCAAACTGGTCTTGACGTTGGCCCAAGGTGATACTGTGAAAATACGCTCCAAAGTCCCTGATGCGTTGTCCAAGTTGCAGCATGATGAAGATCGCGCATGACGCTTTCTGAGCTCCTACCGCATTCTTGGCTTTCTCGAACGTTTCTGGGTGAATGCCCATCATGGGTGCAAGTGTTCGAGCATGTATCTCAATGTCCAACCAGTCTCTAAGTTTCTCTGTGGAGAACGATGTCGCTTGATCGCAGACTGAGGTTAGCAAGTCCGGTTTCAGAGCTTCATTGCCTATGTTGCTATCTAAATCTTTTTTTTCTTCTTCGGACTTAGATTGGTGCCGGACAGTTTGTCCGTCATTGGCGGGCAATTCCACAGTTTCTGGTGTGTCATCTGGTGTATTCAAACTCAGGCATTCTCTGTCCGTGTCAGCGAGCAGCGCGTGGTATTCGGGCAGGCTCAGCTTCCTGCGTAGAGCTCTCCGTGCGTGGTTGATGAATGAGTTGCTGGGATCATGCTCTTCCAAATGGGCGAGCTTTGTAAGGATCTGTTTGCGGACAAATATCCGATCCCGCCGGTTATTATCCATCTCATGTGCGATGGCGATAAGCTCGCTCGCGCGTTGGAGGAGGGGGGTTAGAGACAGTCCATAGCTGATGCATTCCCCGCTGGACGAGCGAACGCGGTAGCGCTTTCGGTTCGAGCTGTCATTGCGTTTGATGAACCCGAGTTCGACGAAGCGGTTGATGTGTCTGCGGAGCGTCCGTTCGTCGATTCCGCCGACGCGCTGGCAAATCGAGTCGTTGGACGCGAAAACCGTTTCGCCATGGCCGGGCTTCAAGAAACTGAGCATGGCTTGAAGTGTTTGGATATGGCCAGGACGCAGACCGAATACACTACGTGCATCTCTCAGTGCCCTGAAGATGGTCCAGATGTCGGTTTCATCCGCAGAAATTGAGCCGCGTGATGCATCAGCACCAGCGGTTCTGATCGATAGTTTTGTAAATGCCATGGTTTGTTCACGACGACCGTTCGGCCCACAGCTTCCCAGTCTCTTCCCGAGATTTCGCTCAGGAAAAGGCAATAAAAATCCGTCCACCGAATCGGTGACTCTTGACCGGTTTGCTGGAGGTTGCTACATCATGAGTGCTAATCGAATGATGAGGGCTCTCCAGGGGAAACTTTGGGGGGCTCTTTTCTTCTGGTCTTCGCTTTTCTCCTCTGCTCGCGTTACTCTGTGTGGCTTGGGTTAGGACCCAGAGCCGCTCTCATTCCGCCACTGTTCGAAGAGCTTCAAAAGCGCTGCCTCCGCGCGCTCTTCGATCCATTGGCCGAATTCTGGGTTGTCCTTCTTGGCGATCTTGATGGCGATCGTTTTCTGATCGATTGTCAGCGTTCCCACAGAGCTACCGTCCGCATCTTTGACGACGGACGTTAGGCTGCCGTTGGCTTGCTTCTTGTCGCTACGTGCCTTGTTCGAACAAGCCGAGTAGACTGCCTGAAACTTTTCCGCGCTTGGAGTGTCGTCGGGCAGGGCGGCAATCACCTCTTTGGCCGTGTTCACCAGATCTATCTTTTTCGAGAAAGCGGCCAGGTCACCCCATTGCCGTCGTCCGATGCCATGTGCCGGCCCTATCAGCTGTACAAGCCCTTCTGGCAGTTGCTCTATGACCACGCGATGGTTGGACACGCCCTGCCGTGTCAAGCCGAGAGCATCCTGAATGACGTTTGGCTTGTAACCTGATTCCTGCATCTCTTTGATAAAAAGAGATTTCTCAATGAAAGACGGGTCTAGTCGGAGGTTGTTCTCTTGGCCCTGTGCGATCAGAGATGCGTCATCATCCAAGGTTCGAACGATCGCCTTGACCGTTCCGCCGACCATGCGGATCGCTGCAAGCCTGCGTCGTCCGTAGATGATGCGGTATCTGTCCGGTTGGGCCGATGGACGGACCATAATTGGCACTTGTTGCCCATGCTTGCGAATGCTTTCGGCCAACTCATCAATACTGGAATCCTCCAGCACCAACCGATCGCGCAGGCCATCCATATCAATCTGGTCGGGCTCGATGTCACGGATCGAATTCGCGGTAATCTCGCGCAAAGAGTCGCGCAATCCGCCAACAGATCCTGGCAGTTTTGCTGCCTTTGGTGGGGTAGGGGAGGGGGCCGCGCTCTCCTTCTCGTCCTTTGGTGGCTGATTGAAGATGTTTCGGGCCATCAGCGACGCCCCCATGCCATTTGGATTGTCTGTTCCAACTCATCGCCAACGCCGTTCACGCTGGTCAGAGCGCGATCAATCGTTTTTCTGATGAATTGGCTCGGATCAACTTCGTAGACGGTTTGTTGGGTCATACCAGCGTCCGAGATTGCCGTAGATTTCAACATTGGTTCAGTCATGACCTGTCCGGCCAAGATCGATCTCAGGTAGCCTGCCATTTGCGTCTGAGGCCCGTCCGACGGTTCGTATCTCGTGATCAAGAACTTTACGAAGTCCCAGGTAACGCGCCGGCCAATGGCTTCTTCCACGGCCTTGACCGTTTCCGAAGCAAGTTTCAGGAACTGGCTCATGGAAGCGATGTCGAGCATGCCAGGTACCACGGTTACCAAAAGCCCCGTCGAGGCTGCCAACGCCGTAAGGGTCAAAAAACCAAGTTGAGGTGGGCAGTCGATCAGAACGATGTCGTAATTCGCCTCTACTTCCTCAAGCGCTAAGGCGAGACGCTCCGCAAATATGGGCTGCACCCGGCGGGCGAGGGCGTTTGCCGTCTCGGTTTCGTATTCCGATAGCATTAGGCCCGCTGGGACCATATCGAGCTTGTGGAAGTAGGTTTTTTGGATGACGGCTGAGAGTGGAACTTGTTCCTCATATCTCAGGGCATCATAGATTGTGCCGCCTTCGGCGAACTCGAGCTCGGGCCGAAAGCCGAAAAAGGTGGTCAGACTTGCCTGCGGATCGAGATCCAAAACCAATACTCGGTAGCCTCGCAAGGCATACCGTTGTGCAAGATGTATCGTTGCTGTCGTTTTTGACGATCCGCCTTTGAAATTGACGACAGATATCACCTGGAGACGATCGCCCTCACGTCGACCAGGGCGGTAGTTTTCTGCGTTCTTTCCAGTGCGCCCCAGAATATCGCGCAACTCATCAATCTCTTGGGCTGTGTAGAACCGGTGTCCGCGGTTGTCTGTATGTACTTCCGGGAAGCTGCCGTCCTTGTGCCGGTTGCGCAGGTTAGATGTGCTCACGCGCAGGAGGCTGGCGACCTCGGTAGAACTGAAACGGCGCAGGGACTTTCGTTCTTCGGGCTCGAAAGCGATCTTCATCTGGCGATCCAAAGACTCAGCCAGATTGTCGGCAAATGCTCCGATGTCGGAAGACCCTATGCCTTGCGCGTATCCAACGTTACGATCATCCATATCCTGCCGCCCACTCTCGGCCTCTGTTGAGGCTCTTGGTCATTCTGACGGTGTACAGCGTATCTGACGCGTTTTGCCGTCAGGATGGGAATGCCACGATCCGGTGAGTCCGGCAAGAAGAATCTAGATGTAGTGTGAAAGTTATCCACAGCGCCAATACGTTCAGCCGCATCAGGATAGCCGCAAACGTTTGATTTTATTGCATTAAGTCGACACGATCGCGTTTCAAGCCACCAATCCGAATTGTTTGGATGGTTTCAGCTAAACCCATGCAACCAATGGCACAATTGTCCTTCTGACGGTGTCTGGAGCAATAGATTCTGTTGGATGAGCCCCTGCTAATTACAGTCGGGAGTGAGCCGATTCTGATGAAATTAGTCCAAGTCGCTCCGCTCGTTCGAGCAGCATCTTGACCGACGACGGCTGCCAGCTCGTGCGACCTCGAGGGGTGCGCTCACGCATAGACTCAAGCCGGTCGCAGATTGCCTGAAGAGTGATGTCTGGGTCCGCGCCCTTGATGCCGGCGACGATTGCGGGCAGGCGATCGTTGGTTTCGCGGCGTCCGGCGCGGCCAAGCACTTCATTGGGCAGATATCCGTCGCGCACATACGCCTTCACGGCGCGGAGCAGGCGGCTTTGGGTCCAATGGCGATCTGGCGGCAGGGGGCCATTGACAATCCGCAGGACGTCTTCCCAAGCCATATCGGGGCGCAAGCGGCGCACATGGGGCACCCAATCCTGCGCGGTCTCGTTCAGACGCTCCATGTAGCCTTCCTGTCGCGCCAGCCGGACCTTGCGAAGCGCGGCGGGGTCCTTGGCGCGAAGCCCTGGGTTGCCACCTACGCGCCCTTTGGCGCGTGCCGAGGCAAGGCCGGCCTTGGTACGCTCTCGGATCAGGGCACGTTCAAACTCGGCGGCAGCGCCCAGAACTTGCAGCGTGAATTTGCCCTGCGGGGATGAGGTGTCGATGGGGTCCTGCAGGGAGCGAAAGAAGGCACCCTTGGCCTCCAGACGCTCAATCACTTCGAGAAGATGCGACAAGGACCGTGCAAGCCGGTCGATCCGAACGACGACCAGCGTATCGCCTTTGTCAACTCGCTCCAGCACGCGGGCAAGCACAGGCCGCGCACGATTTCCACCTGAGGCGTGCTCTTCGAAAATCTCGGAACATCCCGCAGATTGAAGGGCCTCTGACTGGGGCAGGGGGGTCTGATCCTCTGTGGATACGCGTGCATAGCCTATCAAGGGCATGAAAACGAGCCGTTTGCAATTTAAGGTATCGCCACTAAATGACCGTTTGTAAACGAAAGCAAGTAAGTGCTCGCTCGTCGTGCTCGTCCAAAAACCCTTGGTTTCCTTGCGCTGAGCGCGATCAGAGAGCCCTCGCCGACCATCGCCCGCGCGTGCTATCTAAGAAGCGTGGGTCCACTCTGACAAAACCCTTGGGTAAAATGCAAAAATCCAGTATTTTGCACATATGAAGCCTCAAGCGCCTGCCTTTCATGATGAATCGGACGCTCTCTTTCTCGATGCTGAGGGGGTGGAACAGTCGTCCGAGGACGATCTTTGGTTCTTGCCCGGTCCCATGGAAGAGGAGCCGGATTATCTGCCGCCCGGACCACGGGCCGAACCGCGCGAAACCGAAGTCCTTGATGAATGGCGGAAAGCAGAGGCGGGTCTCGCCGCGCGTCTTGCCAGTGTAGCTGGTCGCGTCGGCGCGCTGGACGACCGCCTGAAGCGCGGCCCCGAAGGATGGCGACACAGGCTTGCCCTGATCGAGGCAGCTGACCTCAGCTGGTTTGTGGGTGATCGTATCGTCCCGGATCGCCTTGCTCTTTGGATATCCATGCGCCTGTCAGGCGTTCAGGAGGACACCGCAGCACTCGCGCGTGTCGGATGGGCAGTTCGCCGTTTGAGCGGCGGGCCGGGGCCCGAGGTGGACCTTTCCGCCTTTCTCGACCGCCGCGACCCCGAGAACCTTGGTGATGATGCCGAACCTTTCATGAATCGTGCGAGCGGCTGGCTGGATCTGATGGCGCGAGCTGTCGATCTGCATCCGATCAGCCGCGCCTGCATGGGTTTCCACCTCTGGAACCTCGCTGGTCTTGGACAGCACGGAGACGGGATGGAGGCGGCAGTCACAGCCGCAAGGATTGCGGCCGGTGAGGGAAGGGGGGCAGTCTTTGCACCTCTGGCCATGGGCGGATCAGGGGGGCTGCGCGCTGGCGGCCCACCCGCTGACCGTCTGGCGCGTTGGCTCGATGGGATGATGACAGCATCCTTGAGCGCGATGCGGCACCTAGACGACATAGAGGCATGGGCTATGCGCGCAGACGCCGAAATGGCACCGCTCTCGGGCAAGACGCCACCTGCTCTCCGCGCCTTACTGACCGAGTGGCCACTCGTCTCTGCACCGATGACCGAAATCTTGACTGGCGCCAGCCGCGCCGCCGTCCAGCGCAACCTTGGCTGGTTGGAAGCGCGGGGTCTGATCCGTGAGGTGACCGGGCAGGGGCGCTATCGGATGTGGCGTGCAACGATATAGTAGAGAAGCCTTTTTGGATTTAGCCCTTTGCTGACCCAGTTGGCGCGTGAACGTCTAGCATTGAAATCGCTATTCAACCCTCTGCTTCTCGCGGTTAAGTGAAAATTTAACCCTTGAACCTCTAGTTGCTAGACGTTTTAGCGTGGAGCAAATCGATCTGACAGATCCGACACCGAAATAGAAACTGCGCGGAGCACGATACATGCTGACAAGACGACACTTCATCCAGACGACTACCGCATTGTTCTCGGCGTCTATCTCGAGTCCGCTCCTCGCTGACACCTGGCCCACTGAAGCGGAAAAGGCTGCTTGGGATGCACAGGTTACACCGCCGGGCTATAATCCAGCCACATCAAACCCGTGGGGCCTGCATCCGCGCTTTCTGCCGCAGCGGGTTGTAGCTAAAGATGGTCTTGTGGCCGGTGACATCCATGTCGATGCTGTTGCGCGCTATCTTTACCATATCGAGGAAGGCGGAACGGCGATGCGCTATGGCGTAGCGATTGCTCGTGGCAAACTTTATGAGCCGGGTGTCTACACGATTAAGCGCAAGGTCAGGTGGCCGCATTGGCAGCCAACACAGAACATGATTGACCGCGACCCGGAGCTCTACGCCGATATCGCTGACGGTATGGAACCCGGACCTGAGAACGCGCTCGGGTCACGGGCGCTTTATCTCTTTGTCGGGGACCGAGACACCTATCTGCGCATCCATGGTACACCACAGCCGCGAAGCATCGGCGGCCGAGCAAGTTCCGGTTGCGTCCGGATGGTCATGGCGCACATAAACGATCTGTATCCGAATGTGGAGATTGGCTCGATGGCGTTCCTATATTCGGCCGAGGACAGCGTGACTCCGCAGAGTTGACCCAAGCCGCGCCGTCAATCCGACGCTTGGACGCGTCAATCAGGATTGGCGCGCGACGCAGATGGGATTGCCGCCTGCCGATCGCAACGGGACCAAGGTCGTTTCCACAGGCCCACTATGCGCATACCAATAGCAATTATCTTCGGGACGTAGCCGTGCCGTGTTGAGATCCTGGTCGGGTGCAGCGAGGGCTGCGACAGATTCTGGAATATTCCCGACCCTGAATGGATCGTTGTCTTCCTTCGGAGGTACCGCACAGCCAGCCAGGGCCAATGTTGCAACCATGATCACCGCATATTTTTGAAGCATATCTATCTCACTTTTTGGCAGGTCAGCCGCGTCCACAGACTTGGCAACGCGTTTCAAGGTTCCGCAGATCGGTGTCCTTACTTGACCAAGTTTCTGTTTTAGCTCTTGAAGCTCTAGTTACTGTAGGGGCTATCTCAATGTGGAATGAACGAATCCCGAGGTCAATCCCATGTCTTCCAATGGCCACCGCCACGACCACAAGCACAGCTCTGACTGCAGTCACGATCATGTTGATGATCACAAACATGCGAGCGTAGCTCGCTACTCTCATGGAGATGGTGCTGCGTGCTGCGGTGCTGGAGCCAACACGGGACCGGCAGAATCCATCCCGTCGAATGGGCGAAGTTTTCAAGTTTCCGGTCTGGATTGTGCCGAAGAGGTGGCAATCCTGAATAGGGTGGTCGGTCCAAAAGTCGGCGGGACTGAGCATCTGGCGTTCGATGTCATCAATGGGCGGATGACAATTCTGGATACCGCAGTCGGGATTTCGGACAACGAGATTTCGCAACTGGTCGCGAGTACCGGCATGAGCGCAAAACCGTGGGACGCCGACAACGCAGCAGAGAATCAGGCCGCGCATCTGGCACGTCAAAAGCGGTTTACCGCGCTCAGCGGCGGCTTCTGGGTGGCAGGTTTTCTCTACCACATCGTCGAAACCGGCATGGGTGGTGCGCTCGGGCTATTCGCAGGGCACGGAGAAATGCCGATGCCACTCGCGGAAGCAGGGTTATTCGCGGTGGCAATTCTCTTCGGGGTCTGGCTGGTCGCGCCCAAGGCTTGGTCTTCCGCGCGACGGTTTTCCCCTGACATGAACTTGTTGATGGTGGTCGCAGTGGCGGGTGCCATCGGGCTGGGCGAATTCTTCGAGGCCGCGACGGTTGCGTTTTTCTTCTCACTTTCGCTTTACCTTGAGAGCTGGAGTGTGGGGCGGGCCCGCAACGCGGTATCGGCCTTGCTGGATCTGGCGCCGCCGACAGCTCGGGTGATCCGATCAGATGGCAGCGAAACCGATGTGCCTGCGGCAGAGGTCGCCGTGAACGATCGCTTCATTGTGCGCGGCGGCGACCGCATCCCCCTCGACGGTGAAGTGGTGGAGGGGGCGGGAGCCGTCGATCAGGCTCCCATTACCGGAGAAAGCGCGCTCGTGCCAAAGGAGCCGGGCGATGAGGTCTATGCCGGCACGATCAACGGCGAAGGCACACTGACGGTACGAGCGACCAAGGCAGCTTCCGACACAGTGTTGGCCAAGATCATCCGTCTGGTCGGTGATGCCCATGCCCGCCGCGCGCCGGTCGAGCAATGGGTGGCGAAATTCGCGCGCATTTATACACCCATCGTGATGGCGGTGGCGATCACCATCGCGGTGGTGCCGCCACTCTTGCTCGGCGGCGCCTGGGACTATTGGTTCTACAATGCGCTGGTCCTTCTTGTCATCGCATGTCCTTGCGCACTGGTCATTTCTACGCCGGTGTCCATTGTAGCAGCGCTGGCCGCTTCGGCGCGAGCAGGGGTGCTCATCAAGGGCGGCGCTTATGTCGAAGCGCCAGGGCGCACCACAGCGCTGGCGATGGACAAGACGGGAACGATCACCATGGGCGAGCCTGAGGTGGCGGCGGTTCACCCGCTGGGTGAAGCCTCCGCTCGCGAAATCATCACGCTGGCAGCCAGTCTGGAGGCGCGGTCCTCGCACCCGCTGGCACGCGCCATCCTCGCGCGCGCAGAAAGCGATGGTGTTTCCGTGTCTGCCGCAGAGGACACGCGGACCGTGCCTGGGCGCGGGCTCGAAGGACGCGCCGACCGGCGCGCGATCTGGCTCGGATCAGATCGGTTTGCCCAAGAGAAAGGTTTCAGCAATGCCATTCCGGCGGATCTTCGGGACCGGATCGAAGGGGCAGGCAGCACCCTGGTTGCCGTGGGTGACGAGACCGGCGTGACCGGCGTGCTGGAGCTTCGTGACCGCATTCGCCCCGATGCAAAGGGTATCGTTGCGCGTCTGCACGCGCAGGGTGTGAAGACAATCGTGATGTTGACGGGCGACAACGAACGCACCGCACGTGCGGTGGCGGCCGAGGTCGGCATTGACGAGGTGCGCGCCGAACTCTTGCCAGAAGACAAGGTGAAGGCCATCGAGGAACTGGTGGAATGCCACGATATGGTGGCGATGATCGGCGACGGCGTGAACGACGCGCCCGCAATGGCGCGCGCGCATTATGCCATTGCCATGGGGGCTGTCGGATCGGATGCGGCGATCGAAACGGCAGATATTGCACTGATGACCGACGATCTGGCTCGAGTGCCGTGGCTGATTACTCACTCTCGGCGGACAATGACGATTATCCACCAGAATATCGGTATATCGCTGGCAACAAAGGCGCTGTTCGTCGGGCTGACCGCGTTCGGGATGGCCTCGATGTGGGGCGCCATCGCTGCGGATGTAGGCGTTTCCCTGTTGGTGGTCGCCAATGCGCTGCGGCTTTTGAACGGCCATCGGATCAAGGACGGGCCTTCGGGCGGTGAACCGGTGGGCGAGCAGATGGCGAAGGGAGCACTGGCGCACGGTCATTGATCCGACGTCTTCGGTAGAGTAACCTCTGGCACCAACAGACCTCGCAAAAAGGGGCGTCGAGCAGTGACAAACACCAGATTTCCACGGCGCGCCTTTTTGATGGGCGGATTGGCCTCCTTCCTGTCAGGTTGTGCCAGCAAGTTCCGGTCTTACAACGGACCCGAAGTGACCCGGCTACGCATGTATAAGGCACAGCGGTTTCTGGTTCTGGACGGGGTGGATGACGTCTTGCGGACCTATCCCATCGGATTAGGCTTCGCGCCCGAAGGTCACAAGCAGTTCGAGGGGGACGGCCGTACGCCGGAGGGCTCCTACGTGATTGATCGGCGCAACCCGGAGAGCCTCTTTCACCTGTCGATTGGCATCTCATATCCCAACGCGGCAGACATCGCTTTTGCGCAGGCGCAAGGAAAGTCGCCCGGTGGCGACATTTTCATCCACGGAGGACCGCGCAAGGGGATCGACCCAATGAATGTCCGCGACTGGACGGCAGGCTGCATCGCCGTCACTGACCGCCAGATCGAGGAAATCTATGCCATGGTCAGGGACGGGACACCGATCGACATTTACGCCTAAGGATCAGGTGAAGCGGCGCCGCAGTGCGACGTTGATCGCCTCAATGGCCATGACCATGACGACGACCGCAATCGTGACGCTGGCGGCCTTATCATACTGGAAGGATCTCACGTAGGTCTGGATGTAGAAGCCGATCCCACCCGCGCCGACGATGCCGAGGATCAGCGACTCGCGCAGGTTCAGTTCGAACCGGAAAATCGTGTCGCGGGCAATGACTGGGGCCATCTGCGGCCAGATCGCATGCCTGAGCCGCACGAGCGGTCCGGCGCCGGCGCTTTCCAGTGCTGCGATCGGCGCGCGGGACACGCCGTCGATCGCCTCGGCATAGAACTTGGCGAGCATCCCCGTTGCATGAAAGGCGACCGCGATGATGCCGGGCAGCGGCCCGAGCCCGACAGCGCCCACCATAAGCATGGCCACGAGGATCAGCGGCACGGCCCGGATAAAGGCCAGCAGCGCGCGCACAGGGCCGAACACCATGCGCGAGACCATGGTCTCGGAGGCGAGGATGGCCAGAGGGATCGACAGGATCACAGCGCCGAGGGAACCGAGGATCGCTATTCTCAGCGTTTCCGCGCTGCCCTTCCTGATCTCGGCCATCACTGTCGGATCGGGCGGGAACATCCGCCCGAGAAAGTCAGCGATCCGCGGACCGGCCGAAACGAGACGCGACAACTCGACATCGGTCGTGGCGAAGGACCAGAGGATTGCGCCTGCGATCAGGGTGCTGGTCGCGAAGCCGCCGAACCTGCGGTGGCCCATCAGGACACCGCCCGGAGGCCGGAACCGGGCATCGGCTCTGCCTCCCGGTAGAGAGCCGCCGTCGCCTCGTCCTGCAACTCGGATGTCGGCACATCGAACACGATCCGCCCGTTCCGCATGCCGATGATGCGCTGCGCGAAACGCCGCGCCAGGTCGGGCTGGTGCGAGGAAAACAGCGCCGTTGCGCCGCGCGCTTGCGCCGCCCCGGTCAGCAGCGCCAAGACCTCCCCAGCGCGGGTGGGGTCGAGGTTGCTCACCGGCTCGTCGGCGAGGATCAGCCGTGGCTCCTGCGCGAGACACCGCGCAATGGCCACGCGCTGCCGCTGGCCGCCGCTGAGACTGTCGACCCGGCGTTCGGCGAGATCGGCAATGCCGCAATCAGTGAGGGCTGTGCGCGCAATGTCGAGATCATGTGGCCTTGGCGACCCCAGCAGGGCGCGCAGGGGCGCCATCCGGCCTAGGCGGCCGTTGAGCACGTTGCGCAGAACCGTGGAGCGTTCGACCAAGGCGAATTCCTGAAATACGAAACCGGTATCAGGTCGGCTTGCGCGCGGCGGCGGTTGGTCTGGATCGAGCGGCGCACCCAAGACTGAAACGCGCCCGCGCCAGCCGTGGAGCCTGCCATCGAGCAATGCCAGCAGCGTTGTTTTTCCTGCCCCGGACGGGCCGAGCAAAGCGACGCTTTCGCCGGTCGAAATCGTAAGCGAGACTCGCTCCAGCGCCGGAACACTCCCGCCCGGATGGGCAAAGTTCAGGTCGTCGATCCGGATGGCGGTGGTCATTCCAGGAGCCCATATCGCCGTGCCATGTCGCGCACGCCGTCATAGGCGGCAGGGTCGGCCCTGACATAGCCGTCCGGCCCGTAGAGATAGCGCAGCTTGTCGCGGTTCTCGGGCTCGTTGAGCCGCAGCATCGCGTTGGTGAAGCGGTCTTGCACCTCGGCATCCAACCCGGGTCGCGCGATCACGACATGGCTGGGGATTGGCGGGCTTTCCGCGATCCATGTCACCTGTGCTTGCTGCTGCGGCGTCAGGAGCAGGTCGGCATACTGGCTGGCACCCGCAGCGTCGACCAGACCTTCGGCCATCGCCTGCATGGCCTGCTGATAGCCGCCTGCGAAGAAGACGCGGCCGAAGAATGCCTCCGCCGCGCCTGGGCCGTCGATCAGCCGAGCCTCGACGAATTCGGCGAGCGGGTAGAGATAGCCCGATTCCGAGATCGGATCGGCGAATGCGATGTCGCGTCCGCGCAGGTCTGCAAGCGCGCCGATGCCACTGTCGCGACGCACGAAAATGCGTCCCGTATAACTCGGCGCGTCGCGGTAGACCTCGGAGAGAAGCGGCACCGCGCCGATCTCGGCCTCGGCCAGAACGAAGGGCAGGGCGCCCATGAAGGAGATGTCGGCGTCGCCGTTTCTCAGCGCCTCGACCGCCGCCGCATGGTCGATGGTGACGAACCCTTCGACGGGGACGCCGATCTCACTGGCCAGCCAGCCGCTGATGGCCTCTATGTCGCCCAGGAGCTTCTCGGGGTTCTCCTGCGGGATGAAAGCCAGCCGCAACGCAGTGTCCTGCGCGGCCAGCGGGGTTGCGAGCGATACTGCGCCCGCAGCGGCCAGCGCCAACATCGTTCTGCGGTTCATATGGATCGCCATCAGAATGCCCTCTCTTCGATTGCGTCGGCTTCGGACTTGAACGCGGTCCAGCTTGTTTCGGCAGCCACCCAGTCATCAGTACGAACGGCGTCACCAACCTCGGCCAGACGTTGGGCCAACGCGTAGACTTCAGGCCGCGCAGCCAGGTTCGACATTGTGCTGGCGTCCGCCGAAAGGTCCGCGGCCACGGTGTCGGTCAGCAGCAGGATATGTTTTGCATCCCGCTGCGGCAGCAGCGTATCAAGCGTCGAGGCGAAGGTCGTCAGTTCGGAGAATGCCAGCCGGAAGGCGGTGTTCTCGGCGTCGAATGCCTCATAGGGCTCGTCCGCTGCGCCCACGGTCTCCAGATAGGCCGTCAGGTCGGCCCGTTCCGCTCCGGTCAGGCCGAGCGACTTCGATTCGTCGAACCAGTCCACGACAGCGGCCAGGGTCGGCAGCGACCCGTCGTGGAAATAGGGCGCGGTGTAGACGGTGCCGAGCAGCGTGGGTGTATCCATCGCACCGGTGCGGGCGCCATCGTAGGCCAACGCAACCGAGCCGATATCATGGGCCTGCCGGTCCAGGAAGTTCGTGTCCGGGACGTGGCAGCTGGAGCAGGAACGGTCGCCGAGCGCCGCGAAGGGTGTATTGAAGATCGCTTCGCCGCGCTGCGCTGCCTCGGGAGCGGCTTCGGTCAGCTGACCATCCGGTGTCAGCATGGAGTTGGGCAGGAAGTCGAATTCGAGCATGTAGGCGAGCAGAGCATCCAGCATGAAGGGCGTCGGTTCATCGCCGCCGAACTCGTTGACGATGACGTTGCGGGTGAAATCGCGCAAGGAGGCGAAGCGGCCATCGCGGCCGTAGGGCCCGGTGAAGCGCAGGCCACGGAGGCTGGGGATGTCAATCGGATCATCACGCCGGTCATTGAAGATCGGGTTGAAGAAGGCGCCATCGACATCGATCGCGCCTGGTTGATGGCTCGCACCCGGAATGAAAAGCCTCTGGTTAACGTCCGATCGGTTGTGACAGGTCGAACAAGCGACCCCGAGACCCTGCGCCGGATTGCCAAAGATTTGCGCGCTGTCGAATAGCATGTCGCCATAGGCCACCAATGGCAGGTCGGTCTCGTCGATGCCCTGCTGTCGCGTAGCCCTTAATTGTGAGATGGGAAATCCAACGAGGGAGTGGACAAAACATGGGGGTCATCTTCGTCGTTGCGGCCCGTGCTAAGGTGAGTTCTTTGCGTGTGGGGCTGCCATGGACGTACGGATTACAATCGAAACTACCTTCGACAACGGGGAGAAGCGCACTCATCAGCTTGACGGCATTTCACGACCCTACCGGGTGACCTGTCCAGACGGGATCGGGTTGCGCCTCGAGGATGGGAAGAGGGTTGTCGAACAGATTCAGCGGGCAATTCTTTGCGATCAGGTTGAGGAAATCATCCGAGAAAGCCGCGTATGCCCGGATTGCGCCTCGGTTCGTGCCATTCATGACTATCGCACGCGCGATCTCGACACGCTCTTTGGGCGGGTTCGGGTCAAAGCCGCGCGCTTGCGCCGCTGTTCGTGTGATGCCAGGTCAGCGGCGATGCCAGGCGGACCTATTTCTCCGCTGGCCTATTTCTTTCCTGACCGGGCTACCCCGGAGCTGCAGCGGCTCCATGCGGAACTCGGGTCCCGGCATTCCTTTCGCGAAGCCGCGCGGCTGATGAAAAGCTTCCTCCCCTGCCATCCGCCCCATCACACCACGGTGCGTGACCGGTTGGGAAGAGTAGCCGCGGGGCTCGAGAAAAGTCGAAGGGCATCAGGCGATCCCGCTGAAGCACTTCCCAAAGGGGGTTTGACGGTTTTTCTGGACGGTGCGCATATCCGCTGTCGACCGGAGTATCAGCAGCGACACCTGGATCTTGTGGTCGGTAAGATTGAAAGTCGCAATATGTGCCGACGATTTGGCTTGGTCGCCAATGCGACGGCATCGCCAGGCAGCCGGATGCGAGAAGAGCTGTCAGACTTTGGATGGAAGCCGGGCCGTCTGTTGACGGTAATCTCTGATGGCGAGCTTGCTCTCCCGAACCTCATACGGAATGCCATGGGTGGCGACGGCCAGGTGAAGCATATCCTCGACTGGTGGCACATCTCGATGCGTATTCGACATGTCGAGGCCGCCGTTCAGGGTCTGGTCCAGATACCGGGATTCACTGGAATTCCGGTGCTGTTCCAGCGCCCCGCGAAAAGCCTTCGCTGGTGGCTGTGGCATGGCAGAGCACGGGTCGCGGAAACTTATCTGAAAGGGCTCATGCACGATTGCACCCGCCTTGCGGAAGAACCTTTGGCTGTCCGCACCGCTGCCGCTCGTGTGCAGGCCCGATGCGGGACACTGTACACCTATCTCGCGAACAACATGGAATCCCTTGTCGACTATGGCCGACGGTACCGTAACGGGCTGCCCATCTCGTCATCTCGTGCCGAAGGATCAGTCGATGACATTGCCAATGCCCGCATGGGAAAGCGCAGAAGGATGCGGTGGTCGCCCAAAGGGGCTCACCGAGTAGCCGTCACAAGGGCCGCAGTTCTCGATGGTCGGCTGACCGTCGCAAACAGAAAACGCGCCGCATGACCCCCATGTTTTGTCCACTCCCCCAAGCCTTCGTCCATCAGACGATAGATCTCGGTCAGCATGGCAAACTGAATTCGGTTCACAAGAAAGCCCGGACGTTCGAGGATCGCGACACCAACATGTTCGATGTTCTGCACCAGCTTGCGGCTCCATGCCACCAACTCCGCCGGTGTATCGGCCGCGTGGATCAACTCGATTACCGGAACGATATGACCCGGAGTAACATAGTGAATGCCCATCATCCGCTCTTTGCGCGTCATTTGCGCGGCGATGTCGGAGATCAGGAAGGACGAGGTGTTGGTTGCCAGCACCATGTTTTCTGGACAGATTCTGTCGAGTTCCGCGAACAGGGCCTGTTTGACTTCCAGGGATTCCTGCACTGCTTCATGCACGAGGAAGGCCCCTTCGACTGCGCTTGCAAGATCCGGCTCAAGTGTCACTCCGGCTAGCATGGCCTCCGATGCATCCGAATTCTCGACCAGTCCTGCCGCGATCGGGCGGGCCCGCTCCACATAAGTGTCAAGCATGGTCTGATTGCTGTCGCAGATCACCGCATCATAGCCGTGATGCGCATAGAGTGTCGCGATGACGCATCCCATGAATCCGGCCCCGACGACGCAAATCCTACCGGACCCGGGCGGCTCCGTACCGAACGCAAATTCCTTCAAACTTTCCTCCTCCCTTGAAATGGTATGAACCTTCGCCTCTTCTGGACGACAGGCTTATAGCCGACTGTTTCACCCGAGCCGCTGCGATAGCCGCGCGAGGATCAGGAATGTTCCGATTGTGCGATGCCGAGCGGCCTCGCGTCCAATACGCAAACGTCGACAATATATATGGCTATGGTTATGATTTAATGCCGGGCGCTCAATCAACTGAGTTGATTCCTGAACTTGCCCGACTGATTTATTGTGGTTTTGGTATGCTTCCGAGCCATCAAACCGGATGCCTGACACAGGAGAACAGGAATTGCCCAAAGATCGGCCAGAAGAACCGAGCGACACGCTGTCGAAAGACTTGCTTCGGTCGCGCAACCTCACGCTGCACAAGCTGCACGTCTTTTGCACGATCGCCAAATTCAACAGTGTAACCCGCGCGGCGGAGTATCTGAATATCGCGCAACCCGCAGTTACCGCCCACCTGCGCAGTCTTGAGAAGAGCCTTGGTGTCAAGTTGGTGCGCAAGGCTGGGCGCAACATCGAACTAACACAAGCCGGGCGTCGCACTCTTGCCTGGGCGAAGGAAACTATTCAGCGCAGCTCAGATATGTTTCTTGACCTTGCAGACATCAAGAAAGGTCTGGTTGGCCGAACGCGGATCGCCTCGTCGATGGTGGCCGGCACTTACAAATTGTCTGAAACTATAATTGCGTTCAAAAAGGAATTCCCATCAGCCAGGATTTCGGTGTCGATGGCCAGCCCCTACCTTGCCACGGAATCAGTACTGCTTGGGGATTGCGACTTCGGGATCACTTTGGTTGATCACAATCGCGACACCTCACGGTTGGAGATCGAATTGCTCTGGCGCGAGCCGCTTTATCTGGTGGCCGCGATAGAGAGCCGATTGGTCGGCGATGTCGCTTATATCGATGAGCTAGGGACATTGCCGCTGATCACCCCGCCGAAGGGGCAAATGGCGCGAGAACTCATCGACGAGGTGCTGCGCGCCGCTGGGGTTGTGAGAACCAACAGCGTACTGGCCTTCGGGCATCCCGAGCCGATCCTAAATGCGATCCGCGCCGATGTCGGGGCCGGTTTCGTCTTCAAGAGCGCATTGCCGAGGGACCCAGAGGCGTCGGGGCTTCGCCTTGTGGATACACCAGAGCTGGAAATTGCGATGCCACTGTTCCTAGTCTACGACAAGAAGACGGTGTTCTCCGCGCCGCAAATTCAGCTCATGGATCGAATCCGCCAATCCTTCGCCGAGCCTGCATGATCATGTACAGAAGGCCCCGCGCGGGGGGCGACACTGCGAGCCATGCAAAGGACACCCTCCGAAGGGCACGACGATGCGGTCAGTGGGACATGAACACCGGCACTTGGCTGCTCCTGATGACTTCGTGGGTAACGCCCCCGAACAGGTCTTGCGAAAACTTGCTGTGTTCGAAAGCCCCCATCACGATCAACTTTGCCCCCAACTCGGCAGCGGTCCGTTGAATAACGTCGGCTATGCCGTTCTTGCCTTTGGGGCGCTCGACCTGTTCCACGTCAACACCATGGCGTCGGAGGTGGGTGACAATGTCTGTTCCTTCGGGCATTTTCGGCAGGCTCGCGCCAACGCTCAAGATCGTGACCTTGCGCGGTCTCTCCTCCAAGATCGTCATAGCGTCGTTGAGCGCTCGGGCTGCCGAGCGCTTTCCATCCCAGGCGACGAGAGCATGTGAACCAAGTTTGTCGGTGGAGTATCCATTGGGTACAACAAGGACTGGGCGGCCGCTTTGTAGTGCCATGAGATCGGGGTTCACAGCACGAAATTCATCGGTAGGAAGGTTCGAGTGGTAGCCTGTCACCACAAAATCAAAATTACGTGCGATTTCGGGCAAACTTAACTTTCCGATCTCGCTTGGCATAACAAAACGCGACCGTTCGGCCACTCCAGCCGAAGAAGCTTGCTCCTCAAAAAAGGCTCGAGCAGCTTCGATTTTCTCATTCCGCACATTTCCGAGCTTGCCGAGAAGGTCTTCGGTCAGGCCGAGAACATGTTCGAAGTAGGAAGAAGTGCTGCCATATACCGCCGTCAGCCATGCATCGTGCTTGGCCGCAATTTTTGTCGCATGACCTACGCCACTCGGGAATCCAGCACTCCCGGAATGCGTAATAAGGATATTCTTGATGCTCATCTTCGCCTCACTGATCGAACGCTAAGGCACGCTATCATCTGATTACTTAGATGTCTATGTTTTTTGCCGCACTTCAAGAGATAGCCGGGTCGCGATCGCCGCTAGTAAGCGTCCGATAGCCCCGGCCATCAGCGGTGCGGTCCTGGACGAAGTCGTAGGACCAGACATGGTTGGGTCGCTCGGGCCGCAGGCGCACACACGACCCGTCGTTCAGCCAGAGCCG
Source organism: Phaeobacter sp. CC-HEC084 (assembly GCF_059429255.1). NCBI lineage: Bacteria > Pseudomonadati > Pseudomonadota > Alphaproteobacteria > Rhodobacterales > Roseobacteraceae > Phaeobacter > Phaeobacter sp. CC-HEC084. The sequence continues at coordinate 135,912 of NZ_JCAIJQ010000003.1, read as the reverse complement.
TCCCTTTTTCTTCTGCTTTTTGGGGTCCTTCAGCCCTTCGCGTCGCCAGATGCGCTCGACCCGCTTGTGGTTCACCAGCCAGCCCGCGTTGTTCAGCAGACCCGTCACCATCCGATATTCATAGCGCCCGTACTAATCGGCCAGCTCGATGATGTCGCCTGTCAAACGTGTCTCATCAACACAGCCCAGCGGAATTTTACACTGCGTGAATCGGTGCTGGGCCAAAGTACGGCAGGCGCGGCGCTCAGACACGCCCAGTTCCTGCCGAACTTGGTCAATGCACTTGCGGCGACGCGAAGGTTAAGAAGTTTCCCCTGGCTGCCTCGGTTGGAATGAGCTCGTCCAAGCTCAGATTAGACACCGCCCGTCTCAGCCTCTGGTTCTCTTTCTCAATCTCTCTCAGCCGAGCAAGTTGTGACCGCTGCATCCCGCCATAAAGTTTACGCCATCGATAAAACGTTTGCTGCGTCACGCCGATCTGACGCACCGCCTCGACAAGTGTCACACCTTGTCCCTGCAGCACTTCAACCTGTCGAAGCTTAGATACAATATCTTTCGGCTTCTCTCGTTTTGCAGCCATCGCTGATCCTCCAATCTATGGGACAAAGCTATCCCAGTTGGTGGACCACTTTCAGGGGGCTGCTCCAGAGTCACAGGTTCAATCCCTGTCATACCCGCCATTTTCTCAACTGGACGAGCGCTGAGCAGAGCCCGTATCCTGTGTTTGCGTTGGGCTGATTCTCTACGACTCGTTGATAAGAACTAGGATAAGATCAAGGATCTGATCGCTGTTGCGTTCGAGCATCATCATGTGTCCGTTTCCGGTGATGTCATGGTCGGGTAAGTATACAAAGCGGCTGATCATCCCCTGTTCCGTCAGGAAATCGCCGATAGCGGAGTCCGTAGCGGGGGGATGATCGGGGTCGCTGTCGCCGGTGACAATCAGAACCTGGGTCCCGGCCAGTGCATTTGGGGTCAACATTCGCAATTGCTGACCTTCGAAATTGACACGCTCCAGAAAAAGTTGTCGAGGGACTGCCTGCAGTCCGGCAAGGTAGCTGTCAGTGTGTTGACGGGGAAACTGCGTGCTTGAGCCTATGAGTTTGGCGCGGGCTGCCTCATGGCTGAGCACAACCGGCCCGTTCGGATGTACATCGAGTGGAACGCCGGCAAATTCCATGGTCAATCGATCCGGGCCTTGAGACATCAGTTTGGCGACTGGCTGGATGTTGCCAGGCGGGCCAGGCGCGATCGCGACCAAACGGCTGAGCCGGCCGGCCAGCAATTCGGCAATCCGCCAGCCAATGGCGCCGCCCATAGAATGGGTCCAGAGGATGATTTCGCCCTTGAGAGTTTTTACCGCCGCAGCTATCTGGTCGGCAACGAGCTGTCCCGTCAACTTTTCGGGCGGGACATAACCGCTGCGGCCGCACCCCGGCCAATCGACGCATATGACGCGATCACCGGTGCGAGCGAGCCGTATAGCCCAACCTTCCCGGTTATCCGGCGTCCGCATCCAGCAGGCGCCAGTGTGCATGCCGCCGTGTACCATGACGTGGGTTCTTGCGAAATCGGTGTCAGCCGGGGCAATGATGTCGGCGTAAACGCAATCCAGCCCAAGGGGGCCGGATGTTTTGGACAGGCATGCGTCCTCAATCATTGGATTCCATTGCCTTGGGGAACCTGAAGCTGCACCCTCCAGGGATCAATGCATTGGGACGCATCAGAGGACGCTGTCGATGGTGTCGGCCAATTCGCGTGGGCGTGTCATCATCGCCTGATGGCTGCCGGGACTTTCGGCGGTTTTGGGATTTTCCAGGCGGGACGCCATGTTGCGATAGACCTCAGCAGGCATGGCCATATCTTCTTTGAGGAAGACGTAGGCAGATGGGTGTTTGCTTCGCCAGAAGCTGTTGAGGCGGATCGGTTGATCGAGCCATCCCATCGGGCAGGGTATCAACCGCTGCGCAAGCCGGTCCAAGCTTTCCGCATTGGCGTCCTGCATGAAAGCTCTGCCCCACAACTCCCGGGTCATGGGGACCGTGTCGTCAGGAGATGCGCTGGCCATCGCGGTCAGACCTCCCACGAGTTCTGCGGGCAGTACATCATTTATGCATTCGCCATCGTGCAGGACCCAGGCGTCCACAAAGGTAATGTTTTTTACTGCATCCGGCATAGCGTCAGCCACCAATTGCGCCAGCGGGCCGCCGCCGCTATGTCCGACTATTGCGAACTCTGTCCAGCCTTGGTCCTTGATCCTGGCAATGAGGTCGTCGGCAATTTTGGAAATTGTCACCCCGGCCCTGTCGTCGTCCTTTTCGTGGCCCAACATTGTGGGGTGGAAGGTCTCATGGCCCTTCTCTTCAAGCGCTGCGGCGACGTCGTCCCACGCCCAGCCGCCCTGCCAGCCTCCATGCACCAATATGATTTTCATGATTACCTCCCATGGCGTTAAGATGTTATTCAGTGTATATATGATAGGATGAATTCGTTCCATATGCAACTATAATTAGTCCCAATTGCAACTATGAAACCCGATGAAAGCAAAAATGAGAAGGATGTGGGTTTACAGGACCGCGATGTGATCCTGAACGGTACTGAAATACCGTTCGCCTACAAAGCCTCCTATATTCTCAACTTCTATCGAGAGCCCTTATTCAGGGTTATTGAAAATGAGCTTGGCCTGAAGCGATCCGAGGCGATCTTGCTGCTTTTTTTGTCGTTTCGCGATGGCGTGGCGGCCCAGGAAATGTGCGATCTGACCGGTCATTCCAAGACCAATGTAAGCCGTGCAGTTAACGCGCTGAACAAAAATGGCATGATTACACGAGATGTCGATCCGGGTGATAATCGCCGTCAATTGCTCTACCTGACCGATCTGGGACGGCGTGCGTATAGTGCATTCATTCCCGAACTCATGGCCAGGGAGGCGTCCATGCTGGCGCCCCTTTCAAAGGCGGAGCGGCGGCAATATATGTCGCTACTGACGAAGATCGCTGGCGGCGTTCCAGGTTGGACTGGCAAGAGCGACGATCTGGATGCGAGCGCACGGCGCATGCGCCGTAAATTCGTCGATTAACCCCAAGCGTCAAAGGGGCACTTCTTATTGCATGTGCAGTGGGCGGCTATTTCCTTTGGAAACCTAGGACCTCACCCGTCAGCGATAAAAAAGCCGACATTCCAATCGGCGGTGACCAGTCAAGTGGGCAGAAAATTGCTGAAGAGTGGAACCGCAAGAGCATGCTCACCTAAAATCAGAGGCCATTTCGAATGACCGCAGATCGGAGGAAGATATAGACAACAACGACCAGATTTTCTCCATCAAACGTGTGACAGAAGATTTCCTGGGCCGCCTATGTAATGTGCTACCCAACGCGCCCTCGGCGGTTGTCAGAGTTTCCGCCCTTTGATCAGGTACACGGGCTGGTGTCGTGCGCTGTTTTCATCAGGTACGCCGGGACTTTGTGCCCGATGGCGCTGTGCGGCCGTTCCTCGTTGTAGTCTCTATGCCAAGCCTCCAACTTTTCCGCCGCATCTTCAAGGCTCATGAACCAATGGCTGTTCAGGCATTCTCCCCGGAATCGCCCATTGAACGCCTCGATGAAGGGATTGTCCGTCGGTTTGCCTGGTCTCGAGAAGTCGAGCGTGATGCCGCGCTGGTAGGCCCAAAGGTCCATGTCGCGCGAGATGAACTCGCTGCCCTGGTCGACCCGGATCGTGGCCGAATAGCCGATACGGCGGCATACCCGCTCGAGCGTAGCGACCACATCCTCGCCTCGATAGCTGAACCGCGGATCAAGCACCGGCACGAAGCCTGAGAAGGTGTCGACAACCGTCAGAACTCTGATCTTCCGCCCCGTTGCCAGTCGGTCATGCACGAAGTCCATGGCCCAGACATCGTTCGGCCCAACGGCTTCCGTACAGTCCTCTCGTAGCTTCGCCTTCACCCGCCGCTTGGGCGTCTTGTTCCTGAGCTGCATGCCCAATTCCTTGTAAATGCGATAGGTCTACTTAGCATTGATCTCCTAGCCCTCGCGCTTCAACAGCACATGGACACGACGGTATCCGAACCGGATCACCGCACAGGCCTGGCGGATCGACACCTGCCAATCCGCCAGCATCTCATCGACCAGCGTCCTCTTTCGGGCAGACCTCCGCGACGGGCGTCCCGTCCTCGGCCTGCTTGATGATGAACGCCTTCTACGCGTCCGTGAACTTCGATGCCTTCATGCGTTTCCGCTCCTCTCCCAGCCTGGGAAATCTAGCGAAAAACCCTAACCAGAATCGAGGGCGATTCCGGGGGTCACATCATCCTCGACACCGTTAGGGCGGGTTCAACGGACGCTCACGCCGTTAGACAAACTGCGCGCCGCTCGAGCATGAAAAAGGCCACCCGGATGTTCTCCGGGCAGCCTCGCAGCGATCCGTATATGCGTGTCCTGTTGGAAACGGACGACGAGAACGGCGTCAACCTTTGGCGTTTGCCTCCAGTTTCCACTCGGACATAACTGGGTCAAGATTGAACAGTTTCTGCGCGTTTCCACCTAGAATGCTCCGCTTGGCCTTCTCGTCCAAGAACGGAAGATCATAGATCGTGCTCGGAAGATCCATATCCCAATGCGGGTAGTCGGACGAATAGAGCAACTGCGATTCTGCGTTTATCATCTTGAAGGTGACCTCCAACGCTTCGCGGTTGTCCACCAGCTCCATCGGCTGCGTAGAGTAGAACATCTCGCGCATGTAATCGCTGGGTTTTTTCTTCAAGAGCGGGGCATCGGATGTACGCATCATGTACTCGTTGTCCAGCCGTTGCATCAGGAAGGGAACCCAAGCCAGACCACTTTCGATCCACATGGTTTTCAATTTTGGGAAACGCTCGGGCATGCCGTTCATAACCCAGTTGGTCATGTGGATGATGTTACAGAAGCTGAAACCAAGCGCGTGAACTGAGATAAACTTGTTCAGCTGTGCCAACGAGGTGTCGGCCCAGTGATAAGCCGCGTGGAAGCCAAGAGGCATTCCGTGCTCTTCCAGTTTGGCATAAATACGCATGTTTGCGCTGTCATGCACTGGGCGCTTGAGATAGCCAGTCGAAAGGAACCCAACGACGCCTTTCTTTTCGGCGAACTCGTCAATCATCTTCTCGGCTTCGTGCGGCTCGTTCATGGGCAGATAGACCATGGATACGAGGCGATTGTCTTCTTCAAGAATGCGCTCGCTCAGCCAACGGTTATAGGCGCGGGCCATTGCCACCTCGACCTCGACTTGGGGGTGCGTCGCCAACAGCAGCATTGGGGTTGGGAAAAGGCACGCCATATCCGTACCCATCGCGTCCATCCAGCGCCGGGCCAAAGTGATGTCGCGGTGCGGCTCTTCGGGGACAATTTCTTTGTCCCGACCCGCATAGCGCGTCACGCGCCCAGCCATGTCCTGCGAACCGATCGCCTGCGGAATAAGGCCGGCTCGACCAACGTTACCGGCTGACAAGCCAAGATGGCGCATCACTGGGTCGTCCATGTACTGCAGGATTTCCGGCAAGGCCTCAGTCTCATAGTGGTGGCTGTCCACATCGCAAATGAAGAAGTCTTTGTAGTTGCGATCTTCCGCTTGCTTACGTGCGTTCTTCAGCAGCTTGCTGGTATTAAATTCCTGGATCGCCGGATCGTTATCCGAACTGTAGTTCATCGTGTTGCCCGTTAATGACATTTTATCTCTCTCCCCTCGTGTTACGGATTTAGTGTCTGCCACATGCCCAACTCGAACACCGCCATATCGGCGGCATCGAGAATGCCGGTCGCGGCGATGGCGACAGCTGTCGCCGAGACATCGTTGTCTCGTGGGAATGCGGGCAAGCCGTCATTGGTTTCGCGAAGTTTTGCATATGCAGTCACAGCGTGTGAAAGCAGCGCCTGAAGTTGCTCGGCGCGCAGGCCACTGCTTTCGGGGTTGCGAAGTGCATTCAGGACAGCATCGAGCGATGCGTCCAGAGCAGGAGCTTCAGTGGCTATTTGATCAAATTTCGACATAGACCTCACCCCCTCTCTCCACCACGTTGTAGCGTTTCATTTTGTATTTCGGATCGCCGACCGCTTCGCCCGTCGCAATCTTGAATTCCCAGCCATGCCACGGGCAAACGAAATGCAGTTCGTCTTCGTTGAAGGTCTGCCGGAGCGCGCGCTGCTGGTCGTCGAGTTCGACGCAGACCTGCGGCATCTTTAGGCCTTCGCATACCGGGCCACCTTGGTGCGGACACACGTTCTTATATGCAACGATGTCTCCTTTGTGCCGAATGACCCCGATCTCGACCCCGTCGACCTCGCAAATCTTTGCCGTCTTGTCGCTCAAGTCCGACACCGCACATAGCAATCTTTCTGGCATCTTAGCTCCTCCGTCTGTTGCCCAGTCTTGCTTCAAGTTAGTAAGATTGCCTTACTATAAGAGTGGCTTTAGAATTGTCAAGAAATAAGACATCTAAATTAGGGGGGCGCAAATCGTGCCGCAATCACCTTCTAGGAAACGTGGTCTTGGGGCGTCGCTCCGCCTGGCGCATCATCTTTATGGTAAGCTGCTGCAGGAGCAGTTGCGCGAAACCGGGCTCAGCATGGCGCAGTACATTCATCTCCGGTGCCTGAGAGAGGAAGGCAAACTAAAACAATCCGAGCTTTCCGGGTTGCTGGGCATCGAAAAGGCGTCATCTACACGCGTACTGGACGAGCTCGAAAAGCGAGATCTTATCACGCGTAACCGCAGCCAGTCCGACCGGCGCGTGGTTCATGTCGACCTGACTGACACAGGCCTTCGAAGGATCGATGGCGCAATGAAATCTGCGCGTCTCGCGGCAGATCACGCCTCGGCGGGATTTGAACCCGACGAGTTGGGTCGCCTTTTCGCTGCGATGGACAAGCTTCTGGATAATCTCGCAAGCGTGTGTTGCCAGTCCCGCTAACCAAACCTTGGCGCAAGGGCGAGAAGTGTCACACCGGTCGCGGCCAGTGCAGACGCCAGGTAGAATCTGGGACCTGGGCGCCGTTCGGTTTTGAAGATATGGCCTGCGAGCCAGGCGGCAAAGAACATCTCGATCGATGACATGATCGCGACGACGGTCACATCAGTAAATATAAGCGAAAAGAACAGCGCCACTTGTCCAACGGTCATCGAACCGCCAGCCAGAAGTTGCCACCCGCTCGGCCGCTGAATTCGCCAGGACAGCGCGTTGCGCGATTTGAACCGGAACACCCAGGAGACCGCGAACCACATTAGACCCGTCATCGCACCGATGAACACGCCGGCCAGAGGGTCTGGCAAAGTCTGCATCGCGAGTTTTCGGGAGACGAAAGAGCCACCATATCCGGCGGCCGACGCTACGGCCATCGCGCGGCCCTTGTTCCTCTCTAGAGGGTCGGGCTCTCCGACCGCTAAGTCAGAAGCCGATTTGACAGAAGCGCGTGACATCATGACCACCACGCCGCTGGTAACCAGAAAGAAGGCGATGACCACAGGTGTGGTGATGACCTCACCCAGCAGAAAGAACGCCAACAGCGCCGCAAACACCGGTATCAGGCGTCGGATGAAACCGGTCTCGATGGCTCCGGCAAGCTCTACGGAGCGAAACAGCGTAAGACGGCCGACAACGTTGCCAAGCACCCCGGCTGCAACGAAATAGGCCACACCAATGAGTACACCGCGTCCAAGTTCCGGCATCGTTGGACCCAGGAGCAGCCAAAGCGCCCCGGAGACAACGGCGGTCATCAGCACAGAGATAAGAACGTCGTTGCCGCGGCCTTGAACCGATTGGGAACTCTTGGCAATGGAAACCGAACTCAAGGCGTAGCAGAACGCTCCGAACGCGGCCAAGAGGCCGCCGAACCCCGCAGTCATCGCGCGTGTCGGCGCGGATTGTACCTGCTACTTGTCATGGGCCAGCAACTGATCCAGGAAGTGGTCTGAGGATATAACCTCGCGCATTGGCAGCGTCTCCTGCTGCTCCATCAGCTCGGTAGAATAGGTCAACCCTTGGCCGTCCCAGAACCACCAATAGATGATCTCGCCTTGCTTGTCGCGAATCGGCATCCGGAAAATCGGGAAACTTCTTTCCGAATGCGGAATGTCCGACCTTCCGGCAAGCGCGTGCTTCAACCCTAACCGATTCAATGCCCCTGTTAAGGGTACCATGGCCATCGGTGCGGGTTTTTCGGCCAATACAGTCACATTGTCGGGCCGGTGCTCGTAAGGCCCCGGGAGGAACTTGACCACGGGAGGATAGCTCGGGTGGGTATGGGTGAGCTGCACGTAAGCCAACCCCTTCGGTGTTTCGACCTCGACGATATCTCCGGGTGCGTACTCTTCCATTGTGGCGCTCCTCTTAAAGGCTGTAGGCTTCTAGGGTCGAGGGATGGAACAGTTCTTCGATCTCCACTCGGCGCGGGGACAGACCCTGACTCGCGTGGTAATCCAAAAACTTGTTCAGGACATGGGCGTTGCCGCCGACGCCATAGCTCCATGGGTCGTCACCCATTAGCGCATGCACGCGGTTGAGATTATCCTCGACGAAGGGCATCGTTACTTTCGTTGCCGAGGTGTCAGACAGAGCTTCTTCTGCCAACAGCTTCGATTGCGTGAACGCCTTGAGCAGGGCGGCGGGTAGGAACGGGTATTCTTCTGCGAGGCTGCGGCGCACCCCAAGGACATGCATGATCGGAAAGATCCGTGTCTTTTCGAAATAGGCTTCGGCCGTAGCGATGCTGTCTGCAAAGAGCCGACCTACGTGCGGATGCCGCTCGGCGAAACAACGCGGCCAACGCGGGCCGACGAAGCCGTCGATCTCACCGGCCTCGAGCATGCCATTCAGCGTGCTGCCAACTGGCGCCTCTTCCATGCGGATATTGTCGGGTAACTGAACCTTGATCTTTTCGGGCCGGCCCGGCGTATCCATACCGCCGCGCACCCAGATGATGTCGGAGGGTTTGACACCGTATTCCTCTTCGAGAATGCCGCGCACCCAGACATTGGCGGACAGCTGGTATTCGGCGATGCCAATGCGCTTGCCCTTTAGATCCTGCGGCGTGTCGATCCCTTTGTCGGTTCGAATGTAGACTGAAGTGTGACGGAATGCCCGGCTCAGAAAGACCGGGATCGCGACATAGTGCGGATTTCCGCGGGCGACCGAGATCGAATAGGAGGACAACGAAATTTCGCTGATATCGAAAGCTTCGTGGCGGAATGCCCGGAAGAACATTTCCTCTGGGGACAGTAGCATGGGCACGGGATCGACACCGTCTATCTGCACTCTTCCATCCACAATGGCACGCGTCCGGTCATAATTTCCCATGGCAAGGGATAGTTTGAGATTGCTCATCCAGTTTGTTCCTCCTCATTTGTTTTGCATTGTTGCCGCAGGTCGACAGGTTGGCCGGTCGAGGCGGACTGCAGGATCGCATGGCAAACCTCCAGGCTTGCCAGACCCCACGCGCCCGTCTGGACGGGGGCCTTGTTCTGGCGGACAGCGGCTACCAGTGCATCGTTCACGGTTCTACGTGGCGCGGGCCCGAATGTCACTTCGATGAAGCCACGCTCGGTGTCACCAAATACTTCAACTCCGTCCGGAGTCAGCTTTAGGTCGGCACGGTCGCAAAGCGCGATGACTGGGCCAAAATGCTCGTTGTGCTTTGCGTCGACCGTCTTACCGCTGCCGAATGTGCGCGTCGTCTTGAGGCGCGCCTCGTCATCGGGATCGAGGTCCATCAGCGCCCGCCTTGCATCGCCATAGGCGCCGGCGAGTTTTCGCTGCCCCAGCTCTCCGACGTCGTTCATCCAAATGTCGCTATCGAAATGGGCATAGCCCGAATAGGTGAGATTGGCGACGCATCCACCCTCAAAGTTCATCAGCGCCGTAAAGGCGCCTTCTGTTGGACGCTTTGGATCCCATGCCCCGGTCATGGCATAAATCTTCTCTCCCATGCCGCCCGCAAGCCGTCGGACCACGTCGATCTGGTGGATGGCCTGGCTGAACAGCACCCCTCCTCCTTCTTCGGTGCGCAGCTCCTCCGGGCGTCGGGGACGATACAGGAAGTCAGTGTAGTTAAGGGCCTGGATCATTCTCAGCTGGCCGAACTTGCCGCTCGCGATCAACTGCGCGGCCAGCTCGACCGGCGGATCGAAACTGTGGCTGGGCCCAACGATCAGGTGAACCCCCGCCTCGTTCGCGGCGGCGACCATGGTCTCGGCGTCTTCCATCGAGATCGCGAGCGGCTTTTCCACGAGAATGTGCTTTCCAGCGCGCGCCGCGGCCAGAACGTGATCTACATGCATTTGGTGCGGGGTGGCGATGTAGATCGCTTCCACAGATGGATCGGCGCATAGTTCCTCGACAGTCGGATAGGCGACACCGCCGTATTGCTCTTCGAATGCGGCCCGGCTTTCCGCCCTCGGCGCGGCCGCGGCCGTGAGCTTGACGCGTGCGTCGGCATCAAAGGTGGGGACCATCAGCATGAAAGCCCGCCCCAATCCCGCAACTCCGAGGCGGACGGGATCAGAGGTCAAGAACCAGCCTCCCCGATAGCGCGCGCGATACACAAATCATTATATGGTCGCTTTTTTCCTCTTCCATAAGCACCATGTCGCGATGGTCAGCTTCCCCTTCGAGGAGGCGGATCTTGCAGGTGCCGCATGTGCCACTTTCACAGGAGCTGGACGTTGCGAATCCGGCGTCACGCAATGCCTCCAAGATCGAACGATCTTCGGGCACCGTGACGGTTTCGCTACTTTTTTTCAGCTCCACTTCGAAAGAGACATCGTCTTGGCGCACCACATCGACGGGCTTGAAATCCTCGAAGTGAACTCGCCCCTCCGGCCAGTGCCCGGAAACGGCCTTGATTTCATCCATCAGCGGTTTCGGACCACAACAGAAGACGTGAGTGGCACGGGGCGTGACGAGATCGTCCCAGAAATCGTAGACTGCATCCGGAGCGCCGCCGTCATGGTGCACAATGATCCGGCCATCGAAATCTCTCATCAGTTCATCCAGATAGGCCGATTCCTCCGGACTGCGGCTGACGTAGATGATTCTGAGCATCTTGCCCTTCTTGTCGAGATACCGTGCCATCGACAGAATCGGCGTGATCCCGATACCGCCGGCGATGAGCAGGTACTTCTGAACATCGGTTAGCGGGAAATCGTTTTCCGGGAATTCGACTGTCAACTCGGACCCGACGGTCGCCTGTTCGTGCATCGACGCGGAGCCCCCACGCGAATTCGGTTCTCTTTTGATCGCGACAACAAATTCCTTTGGGTCGCTGCCATCGTTGATCAGTGAATAGCGACGCATCGCTCCGGACGGAGTTTCCAAGGTGATGTGAGCACCAGGATCGAAACTAGGGAGCACATCGGCCCCAACCGGCACCAGGGTGAATTCGGCGATGCTCGGGGTCAAGTCACGCCGTTTCTCGACGCGCATCTTGATATTCTCCATGAGGTCCTCCCATATGGTCGTGATTGTGAATTTGTTTAGATAGCTAAGTTATGTGTGTCAACCGACCTTGAACTACGCAGTCATCCAAAACGTTGATCGTGCAAGCGCTACTGGCGGAGGAACCATTTATTACCGTCGAATTTCGACGTTGAAATCAGAGACCGCAGACACGGATCTTGCGCCCACAAAGGTCATGGTCCTCGTCATCTCCTCTTCAAGGATCGAAAGCGCCCGTGACACGCCCGCCTCGCCTTGCGCCGCCAAGCCATAGAGCGGCGCGCGACCCAGCAGAATGCCCTTCGCACCCAAGGCGAGGGCTTTCACGATGTCACTGCCGCGACGAATGCCGCCGTCCAGCAGAACCGGAAACTTCCGATCAAGAGCCGCGATGATATCTGCGAGTACGTCGATGGTGGCAGGAGCGCCATCAAGCTGACGGCCACCATGGTTCGAGACGACGATTCCATCCACACCGGCGCGTTGCGCGTCAATCGCATCTTCTGGGCACATGATACCCTTGATCAGCAGCGGGCCTTTCCATTTCTCCCGAATGCGGCGAACATCTCCCCAAGAAAACTCCGGGTTCCGCTGAGATCGGGTAAACTCGGCCAGTTCTCTGTCGCTCGCGCTGTTTCCGACAAAGTCCAAGAGGTTCTCAAGTCTGGGACGGTGCGGCCCGAGCCATACGGAGGTCAGCCAAGCAGGATGCAGAAGCCCATCGAGAACAGTCCGGGGGCCAATGCGGATTTCGTGGGCGGAGCCGTGCCGCAGATCACGTTCGCGCTTGCCGCCCACGAGTGAATCGACAGTCAGTACCAGAGCCGAGTAACCGGCCGCCTGTGCCCGGTCGATCAGCGCATCAGCGAATGCGCCCTTCCCCCACGGATAAAGCTGGAACCAGAGGGGACCCTTGCTCCTCCGCGCGATCTCTTCCAGCGTCGTGTTCGAGGCGGTCGAAACCGTGAACCCGACCCCGGCTCGTTCGGCCGCAGCGGCGAGGTGCAGATCTCCCTGGGGCCAGTAGAGGCCGTTCAGCCCTGTCGGCCCTATGAAAAACGGCTTCGAGTATGTTTCCCCGAACAGCTCCAAGGTGAGATCGACGCTCCCCCCTTTGAGGATTCGCGGCGTGAGAACGATATTCGTGAAGGAACTGCGATTGTGCCGCAGCGTCACCTCCGATTCCGCGCCCCCATCCAAATAATCGAACACCACCCGTGGCAGGCGACGCCGTGCCTGCGCCCGCAAGTCTTCGATATTGATTGCTGTCGTCATAACGCCTGTCGCCCGCCGAGCAGAATCCGTCGAGGGAAGCTATGAAAGTCCGACGGCACCACGAAAAAAGAGCCGCCCAAAACCCCTTGAGGCCTTGGACGGTTCAGGGAGGAAACATGTGCGCAAGTTATTCCGCCGCTTCCGTCTTGCTCGACGTGTCCACCAGTGTTCGCCAATCGACGTCCTTAGGATACACTCCCTCGTGAGAGGCGATTACCCTTTGCGGAATCTTCGACTCGGTGCCGATTGCCTGGCCACCTTCGGCGACTTTCTTTGCCGCATCGGCCATGAGGCGGCGGAACTCGACAATCGCCAGGTCGGAGGCCCCAAGAATGTCCGTGTGACGCTGTACGCGGCTACCCATCGAAACCCACATCACAATATCTTCGTTCGGAATGCCGTCCACGCCGGTAAAGTGGCCCTCTTTCATCCTTTCTCGGTCCTGCTTGAAGTCGTTCTCCAACGTCCGGAGAGAGCGCCATTTGTGGTCCACGTCCTCACCCGGTACGGCATGGGCAAACTTGCGCCACTCTTCAGTGGAGGGAACGTTCGGTCCGTCGAAGGCTATGAAGTGAAACGCTGTCTCATCGTCATTGATCGGCACGATGACGCTGGCGACCCGGTAGTTGTTGTTCGGCGGAATCAGCGAATAATAGGGCGCGATAAATTCGGTGATCCGGAGATAGTTGTGCGTCTGAGCGTTTTTGATCGGCTTACGGATCGCCGCGTAATGGAAACCGTAGCTCGTGGTTTCAGTCTGCATACGCGGAGATTTGTCTGTCGATGGGCGGTACCATGATTTGTCGTCCGCCGCGGCGCCCTCGACCCGTGCCGGAACCATATTCGAGGAATGGAGCGATGATGAATGCGCGCTATCGATCTGGCCCTCGTGAATCTGCGCCCAGTTGGCGGGCACGCGAATCTTCAGGATCGAAACTGGGGTGTCTTCGGTTGGCGCAAAGGCCGGCGGCTGGAACTCGGGCATATCATCTTTCTCGCCGAGCCAAGCCCAGACGAAGCCGCCCCACTCCCGCACGGGGTAGGAACGATGTTTGACCTTGTCCATCAATGGACTGCCTTCCGGCTCTGAAGACATTGCGACGACATTGCCTTCAACATCCATCTTCCAGCCGTGATAGAGGCAGCGCAGCCCACATTCCTCGTTACGGCCATAGACCAGAGAGGCCTTTCTGTGCGGGCAAAGCTCATCCAGCATTCCCAGACGACCCTTGGTATCCCGGAACGCGACATAGCTTTCGCCGAGAACTTCGACTCGAAGCGGTTTGCCGTCCGACTCTTCAACCTCTTCGATCAGGCATACAGGCGTCCAATGCTGACGCATAAGTCGCGCCATCGGGGCATCCCCCGTTACGCGTGTAAGCAGTTCATTCTCTTCGGGTGTAAGCATCTGGGCTCCTCCAATGGCATCCGACTCTTTCAGTGGATGAGTGGTTTTCGACCTCTCAACTATTCTTAGCTCTCTAAGTTTTATCTGTCAACGTAACCTGCCACTTTTTTTTCCCGCGTTGTAGGTATCGACCTAACTTGTTGTCCGAAATAGCGGGTTCTGAACTAGATCAAGCTGACGAGATCGCAAAACCGAGATACTTTCGCGCAATTGTGGTCCGGAACCTCCCCGACAGCGGCTTGCCGGGCCCGTCTCTGAGGTGTCATGGCAGCCAGCCTGTGCATAAGTCGCGGCAAGCGAACCATCTCGCTTCACCGTGTGAGCCATGGACGCAATCTCTTGCCCAGAAACGGCGCAACGTAGACACCGTTCACTCCGGTGAGCACCAGCGCAACAAGAAACAGAGACACGGGACCTGGAAGGTTTTGCGTGAGCGGTTGCAGCGCGTAGTAGATAAGGATCAGCAGGGGATAGACACCCAGCATGCTGGTGACCCAGGCCTTCCAATAGCGCGGCGCGGCTGGCGGTTTCGGGTCAGTACCGTTGGCCGGCACCTGGTGCCCTACAGTCACCGAAGCGAAGCTCAGCCTCTCTTCGAGATCATGGGCCAAGGCGGCCATTCCGTCTCGGAGCGAAACGGATGCTTCTTCCCCAAGCAAGGTCACCGAAAAGATGATCTGGTCAATGCCAGTCTGATTCTGTAGGGACATGCGAGCGTCAAATCGGTTCCAATCTAGGTGATACAGAGCGGCATCGTTTATCGCCTTCGCGACGACCGCGGCCTGTGCAAGGGGTGCTCTGATGGAAACCGACAGCTCGGGGATCGCGTCGGTGCCAATACTAAGCTGTTTTGGCCCAAGTTCTTCCGGCCCCGGTGTTTCATTCATTTCCTGAACCTCGAAATACTTTGCGCCGGTTGCGAAGTGATCAGCTCCCACCTATGGAAGTAGCCGCCTGTGTTCCGCGTCATAGGCCGACCGGCCCGGACCAACCTTAAAAATTGGCCCAGGCCACATGCCGTCTCTGGGTTGAATCCCTCGATGACCAGACTGCGCTTCAATCGGGTCAACCTGCTGAGGCGCCACAGCTAGGCACTGTCCACGCGGGCGTTTTCTGTCGTGAATGCGATCTGCCGGAATAGCATTGCGACAATCACTAAAATACAGATCGCGGATACCGCCAAGTAAGGGCTTACGGCGCCAATCGCAGCGATTGGCAGTACGCCCCGTTCGACTGCACTGAGTTGCGTCTTGACCAAGCCTTCCAGAGAGGCT
The DNA here is from genome assembly GCF_059429255.1 of Phaeobacter sp. CC-HEC084. Taxonomy (NCBI): domain Bacteria; kingdom Pseudomonadati; phylum Pseudomonadota; class Alphaproteobacteria; order Rhodobacterales; family Roseobacteraceae; genus Phaeobacter; species Phaeobacter sp. CC-HEC084. Next base: position 120,491 of record NZ_JCAIJQ010000003.1, on the reverse strand, counting down.
GCGACCGCGAGTGCTCCGGCAAAGGCGCCCACTACGGCCAAAGTGTTTGCCAGAGGACCGAGCTCTAGGAGGATGCCTGGGTTCCACACGAAGGCGAAGGGCAGAAGGAAGCCGACGATGGCCAGCCGGACTGCGGAGAAAGCGATCTTGAAGGGGTCTTCGTCGGCGATCGCTGAGGCCGCGATTGCTGCCACGGCGATCGGTGGCGTAAGTGCCGAGAGAATCGCATAGTAGAGCAGAAACATCTGGCTCGGCAACGTCGGGAAACCGAGCTTTGCCAGCGCCGGTCCGACCAGCACGGCTGCCAGGATATACGCACTGGGCGTTGGCATCCCGAGACCGAGAACAATCGTGACGACCGCGGCGATAACGAGTGTCAGCAGTGGTTGCATGTTGCTGACAGTCAAAATGACGTTCGCGGATTTCATTCCAAGGCCGGTCATCGACAAGCCGCCAATCACAAGACCGGCCGCGGCACAAGCGCCGGCGACTGGCAGAATCTGGAGCGTAGTCGCCCCCAGCCCTTCCACCAACTGCCACAGTGACAGCCGTGTGTCTTTCAGCATCATCGCGGACAGGATGGTTACTAGAACTCCGACACCGGCTGTGAAGGTCGGGGAATACCCCAGAATGAGGGCGACGATGATGCCGATGATCGGCAGCAGGAAAACCCATCCGGTCCTGAATGTTTCCTTTGCTGAAGGTATTTCGTCTGCAGAGGGTCGAAGGTTGTGCTTGACTGACCGGAAGTGAACCTGAGCGAAGACACCCGTGTAGTATAGAAGCGCCGGCACCAGAGCGGCGAGCACGATGGCGTTGTAGGAAATGCCGGAATACTCGGCCATGATGAAGGCTGCTGACCCCATGATCGGAGGCATCGCGCTTCCGCCAGACGACGCCGCGACTTCCACCGCCCCCGCGAACCGTGCCCGATAGCCGAGTCGCTTCATGACAGGGATCGTGATCGACCCCGTTGCAACAACATCGGATGTTGGGCTCCCGGACATCGTGCCGTACAGGCCCGACGAAATGATCGCGATTTTGGCGGGGCCGCCGCGCGCATTGCCGGTCACAAGCGCTGCAAGGTTGAAAAAGAAGTCCCCTCCCCCGGCCTTGGCCAGGAATGTTCCAAACATCACGAACAGGAAAACATAGCTGGCAACGACCTGAAGCGGCACGCCAAAAAGTCCATCGGTGGTGAAAACCAGAATATCCAAGAGATAGCTGAACTCGCTGACGCGATGCCCGAATGGCGGCGGCAGAAGAGAGCCAAACAGATTATAAATCAGGAAGAGGGCGACAACGCCGGTCAGGCCTAGGCCGGTGGTCCGGCGGGTCGCTTCGATGGTCAGAAACAACAAGGCTGAGCCAAAGAAAAACTGATCGGTTGTGAATTCGTCGAGTAGACTGATCCGGTCCGCAATCGCTCCCGAGGTCACGTAGAAATACACCCCTGTGGCCAGGCTCAGCGCAGAGAGAACCCAATCATAGATCGGAATGCTGTCCGGCGCGCGCGAGGTCGCGCCGATCGCGAGGAAGAGAATCGTGAAAATGCCCGATACGAACAGAATGCCCTGAATGAGCGGATCGGAGATGATGAAGAGGTTCGAGTGGATTACCCAAACCGCGAATGCCGCCGCCAGAACCATGACGATGGTTCTCATCGGCGAGCCTAAATTTCTACGACGACCGGTTTCTGTAAGCGAAGGAAAATTCATGTAGACCCCGTATAAGGCAGAGAAGAGAAAGAACCGCGATGTATGGGCCGCGCGATGACATGACGTGACATCTCACGTAGCCACCGCGGGGCATTGCTCTGTGCAGTCCATGAGTGGGCCGGCGCGTGTCGTTGCAGCGCGCGCCGGCCGGATCGCGGGATCGACCTTACTTGAGCAGACCCAGTTCCTTGTAGGCACGCTCCGCACCAGGATGGAACGGCAGCGTGGTCTGCGACGTCAGAAGTTCCGGTGTGAGCGCCTGCATCGCCTTATGCACGCCGCGGATCTCGTCGATATTGGACGCGATGCTCTTTGCGAGCATGTAGCCAGTTTCTTCCGGCAGTACATCGGAAGTGATTACCATCGCACCCAGTGCGAGCGTGACGACATCTTCGGTCTGGTTCTTGTAGCTGTCGGCTGGAATTGTGAACGTGCCGGTTCCGAAACGCTCGTTGGTCGCAGCGATGATGTTTTCGGGAACGCTGAGCAACACGACGTCATTGCCCTCGTCAACTTTACGGAACGACGAATGTCCGATGAAAATGCCGTTGATCACCATATCGGTGCGGCCGTCTGCAATCAGATCTGCTTGCTGTGACGAACCACCGCGGACAAGCACGCCGCCATTGGACTCGATCGTGGCTTCGTCGTAGCCCGCCTCTTCGAGCATGAAGGTCGTGATGTTGGCGACGATGTTCCCGGCATTGTTGTTCGCAACACGGATCGCCGCGCCGGACGTCGCGAGGTCGTCAATGCTGTCGATGCCATATTCTTCGGCAAGAGACTTCTTGATGAAGAAGTGCATCGGCGCCCAGTTGTACATGTAGCCGATGGCTTGAAGGTTCTCGATCGGCGCGTCAAACGGTTCGTCCCCTGCGAGGGCCAGCTTGATCTCGGCATCATGTGCCATCCCCAGGTCGGTCCGTTCACGGCCCAGAAGGCCGATGTTCGCAAAGCCACCCCCGGTGGCCTGATAGGTCACCACGCCGCTCGGGTCATCCGCCTTGACGGCACGGTCAATACCAGCGCCCAGAAGCGACCAAAGCCCCGAGGGATTGCCGCCTGAAAGGGTCACATTAACGCTTTCTGCGGAAGCAGCGCTCGCAAGAACCGCAAGGCCGATCGATGCGGCAACGGCTTTGATTGGAAATTTCATGTCTTCCTCCCTGTTTTCAGTAGACATCTAATATTAGATATCTATCTTTAATGCCAATAGTCTATCCACTCGCACCCGTCAACCCTGATTGAAGTCGAGATTATTGTTCAGCGAAAGCCACTCAGGTCATAGTTCCTGACGCGGAACACGCCGAAGCCGTGTGTCCGGCGTAGGTGCTTTGTCGTGACGCACTATCAACCCGTGGAGCCCCGGAGCAGCAGGCCTCAAACCCCCGCCCCCATAGGCTCTCTATGTCCGCCACCGCCATTGAATGGCCCGCGCCGGACCCTCGGCACGCATGGCTCGCGATTCAGTTTGCTGTGTTGCCCTTGGTCGGGGGAACACGGACCCCTCTGGCGGCCGCATCCTGTTCGTCATTTTCGAGGTTCCGGATCATCACGGCAAGTGCGTGTCGCAAGTCTTCCTGAGCTTTCTTGGACAGTCCCGCCATCGCTGCATCGTTCACTTCGAGCGCCAGAGGTTCGAGAACGTCGCGCAGCTCCAAGCCCTTCCGCGTCAGAAACGCGTGCTGGCGCCGTTTGTTGCCCTCGACGTTGCGTCGCTCTATGAAACCCAATTCTTCCATTTTGATGAGCGCGGTGTGGGCGGTGGGTTCGGTGAGATGCGCCCGGTCGCTCAGTTCGCGTTGCGACAACCCGTCTTCCTGCCAGAGGATGCGCAGGAAAATCCACTGACCGAACGTAACATTTTCCGTTTGCAGTCGAAGTTGAAGCGCCCGGTTGAACCCGCGGGCCGCCAGTCGCACCAGCCGGGCCATGCGCTCGTCGGGTTGGACAGGTACGTGGCTTGATTGCTTTTCTTTCATCGCATCGCTCACGGCCTGTCTCCACACATGGTTTTTATCCAAACAGCGCGCCCGCCCGGACTTGATAGCTAAGAACTCCAGAGTTGTGGCGCGCGCAACATAGGTGCCGAGCCTTGGTACAAAGTCAAGACATGGAAGCCGGGGTGCCTATCGTTGGGCCCGAGTATGGACTTTCTTCCGGGGTGGTTTTGCCCCTGTGTCGGGATTGTGCGCCGGTTGCTTTCCAGTACGCGACCATCATGCGCCGACACCTGCCTTGCACCACTGTGCCGCACAGCGCCGGGCAACCGTTGTGTAACGCCTCCGGCAAACCCGGCGCGGTTCACGGCCATTCAATAGGTGCAAGGAACATAGGCTCTGCAGTTCGGCTGTGCACACCGTTCGCGCGGAGGGGTTGGTCAGTTCAGATCGTTCAACTTTTGTCGCCAGCGTTCCACCACATCGGGGTTCCTGACATATGTCGGCAGATCACCTTTCATGATGCGTGTTGCGTTTTCGACGAGGACGTCGGGCATGACCGTGTAGAGATCAATGGTGTGGCCCAGGATATGCGGGGTGAGGATCACCCGGTCGAGGCCGCGCAGCGGGTGGTCGGCGGGCAGCGGTTCGGTTTCCGTCACGTCCAGCCCCGCACCGGCCAGGTGTCCTGCTGTCATCACCCGCACCAGCGCATCCTCGTCAATGAGACCCCCGCGCGAGGTGTTGATCAGAACCGCATTTGTCTTCATCGCGCGCAGTTCCGCCTCGGCAATCATGCCTCGCGTCTGCGCGTTGAGCGGCACATGCAGGCTGACCACATCGGACGTGGTCAGCAGCGCGTCGCGCTCCACCAACCGTACGCCCGCGGGTGCGGTGTCAGGTGTCAGGAACGGATCGTGCACCAGGATCTGTGCCGGCTCGAACGCCAGCAGTCGCTCGATCACCCCGGCCCCAATCCGGCCAGACCCGATCAGGCCGATCGTCCGGCCCCGCACCATCCGCGCATACATCTGCTGCGGCCGGCCCGCATTTTCGCGTAGCAGGCGTTCGGATTCATGCAGCCGGTACAGCAGCACCAGCATCAGCATCACTGTCGCCTCTGACATCGCCAGAAAGTTCTCGGGCGTTGCACCATTGGCCACGATCAGACCACGCGCGGCACAGGCCTCCAGATCGACCGCATCCACCCCGATCGTCGGAAAGACCAGCGCCCGCAGCCGTGGTGAGGCATCCAGATCCGCCTCGCTCAGCCGCGACCGCGAGCTGGCCACGATGATATCAACGTCCGACAGCAGCGCCTGCCGTTGCTCTTCCGTCAGCCGCAGCGGAACACCCGGGGTGATCTGGGGGCCGCGAACGACCTCCCAGCCTTCGGCCCGCAGCCGATCCGTTGCGGTGTCCAACACCTCTTCCAGCACAGGATCCTGCGCAATATAGATCTTCGGGGTCATCATCAGTCGCTCCGCGTCAGGCCAGCGACCATGTTGGGGTTATACCCCGGCTGGACACGTGCATCGATCACTACGCTCTTGCCCGCGCGCACCATCTCGACGCCCTGTTTGATCGCCTCGACCAGCTCGCCCGCGGTAAAGACCGGGCCGATCCCTTCGCAGCCCTGCGCCCGCGCAACTCCGGCAATGTCGATATCCGGATCACCGATACGCTGGCCGATCCACTTGTTCTCGACCGGGCGGTTGCGGGCCACTGCCACGCGTTCCTGGTGCACCTCGTCATTGTAGAACGAGCGATTGTTCGACACCACCGCCAGGAACGGAGTGCCATAATGCGCCGCCGTCCAAAATGCCGAGGCCGCCATCATGAAGTCGCCGTCCCCAAGAACCGCAACAGGCAGCCGGTCGCTGTCTTTCAGCGCCAGCGCCGCCCCGATCAGCATCCCAGGACCCGAGCCGATCCCCGCGCCGCCATCCGAACCCAGGAAGTCCAGCGGATGACGGAAGTGCCACGCCTCGCCCGCCCAACCCAACGGCCAACGCACAAAGCTGGCACAGACACCTTCCAAACCTTCGCCAAGCGCCCCGGCCAGCGTCATGATATCAAGCTCAACATCTGCATCGGGGGCGTTCAGCGCGGGTTTGACCGGCAAATCACCGGGCATCTCGCCCGCCCCTACACCCAGGGCATCGGCAATCGCATGCATCGCAACATCCGGGCCACAGGCCAGGTGCAGATCCAGCGCAGGCAGCGCCTGATGCTCCATCCCCCAGCCATTGTGCAGCTGATAATCCAGCGACGCCTGGATCACCTGCGCCGTCACTTCGCCCGCCAGTTTCAGCGTACCCGCGACATCCAGCCAGTCCAGACTCAGGATCACATCGGCCTCGCGCAGCACCGCGCCCGCCGCGTCGTCGATGAAGAAGGCTGGTTTACCCCGATGCCGCGGGTGATCCGTCGGGAAAGACGCCCCGATCCGGATATCCGTCAGAACCTTCGCCCCCAGCCCCTCGACAAAGGCCACACGCCGCGCCCAATCCGCCGGATCGCGCGACACCCGCCCCGCCAGCACCACAGGCGCCTTGGCGTTCTTCAGCAGGTCCGCCGCACGTGCCACGCCTTCGGCCGAAGGAGCCGCAGGCAAAGGCGGCTGGTAACGCGCAAAATCCGGCAGCGCCGGGGCCTGCGCGTGCTGCTTTTCCTGGATCGACACATCAAAGTTCACATAGGTCGGCCCTTTCGGCTCGCTCCGCGCGATCACATCCGCACGCAACATCGATTCCAGCGCCGCCTCCATCGAGCCAGGCTGATCGTCCCATTTCACATAATTCCGGATCATCGACGCCTGGTCACGGCAGGTATGGAGCCAGTCAATCCAAGGACGCCGCAGCGCCGCATCAACCGGCCCCGTCGCACCATAGATCAGCACAGGAACCCGATCACACCATGCGTTGAAGATCGCCATCGTCCCATGCATCAGACCCACGTTGCTGTGCAGAATCACCGCCAATGGCTCCCCCGTCACCTTCGCATAGCCATGTGCAATCGCAACCGCATGCTCTTCGTGCAGACACAACAGCATCTGCGGATCTTCATTACCAAGGTGGTTCACAAGGCTGTCATGCAAACCCCGAAAGCTCGACCCAGGGTTCAGCGCAACATACTTCACCCCCAAACCTCGCAACATATCCGCAAATACATCGCTACCCCAAACTCCCAAACTATCCGACGATACTGGGCGCTCAACCTGATACAGCCTGTGCTCTGTCATGTGTTTTGGCCTTTCCTTATGAAGTGTTGATGCAGCAGCGCCCCATTTTGAAAGGCGTACGCAATAGGTATTTATTGCCCGCCGAAAGGGCGGGCATTTTGCATTTCAGACGGTCTGGAGCGGTTCAGAGGATCAGAAATCCAAACCGAAATCGACGGTCCCCGCCGAATGGGTCAAAGCACCGGAGGAAATATAATCCACATTTGCCGATGCGATTTCGCGCAAACGGCCAAGGGTCACATTCCCGCTGGCTTCTGTCTTCGCCCGCCCGTCAATGCGCTTTACGGCTTCGGCCATGTCTTCGGTCGACATATTGTCAAACATGATGACATCTGCGCCCCCGGTCTGAAGCACCTCGTCCAACTGATGCAAACCGTCGATCTCGATCTCGACCACGACCATGTGACCCACATTTCGCTGAACGGCTTCCAACACCTGTTTGATGCCACCAGCCGCTGCGATATGGTTGTCCTTGATCAGGATTGCATCGGACAGGGAAAACCGGTGATTGTGGCCGCCGCCATGCAAAATCGCGAGTTTCTCGACAAGCTTCAGCCCCGGTGTGGTTTTGCGTGTACAGGTGATACGTGTCTTGGTACCCGCAAGTTCCTGCACATAGGACGCTGTCAAAGTTGCCGTCCCGGACAACCGCCCGGCAAAGTTCAGGGCAACACGCTCTGCGGCAAGGATCGACGCCGCCGATCCCTCTATACGCATCAAGGTATCGCCCGTTTTGCAGGCCGTACCATCCGCGACAACAGTCTCGACAATAAGATCGGGATCAATCAGCCGAAACGCCAGAGAGGCCACCTGCATCCCAGAAACAACCGCGTCCTGCCGTGCACGCATTTGCGCCTTGTAGCGCGTGCCTTCAGGCAGAACGGAACGGGTTGTCACGTCGCCTGCTGCACCCAGGTCCTCCACAATGGCGTTCCGAACCATAGGTTCGAGGATGATATCGGGGACGTTCGCAACATTGCTCATTATTTTTCAGATCCTTGTCGGTTTGCAGAAAGGGTAGGAAGGGATGGTCTCATCCCGGCCAAAGCAATCAATAAAGAAAAAGCTTTTGGATCCCAGACCCCGTTCGCACATTACCTCTGCACCGGGTTACTGACCCGACAGATTGATATGCACATTCTTTTCATGGGTGAAGGAAATCAGCTCGCCAATACCTTCTTCGCGCCCGATACCCGATTGTTTGACCCCACCGAACGGGGCACCAAGGAAATGCCGGCCAACTTCGTTAACCCAAACAAACCCGGCCTCGACACGAGCAGCCGTGCGATGAGCCGTAACCAAGTCCCGAGTCCAAATTGCGCAGGTCAGCCCCAGCTCAAGTGCGTTGACCTCGTTCAGCATGGAATCTTCGTCCGACCATTTGCGGACCGCCAGAACTGGCCCGAAAATCTCTTCGCGAGCGATACGCATCTGCGGCGTTACATCCGCAAAAATCGTCGGCGCGATGAAGCTTCCCTGTGCCAGCGCACCTTCGGTCACCGCATGGCCGCCGGTTACGGCACGCGCGCCTTCGCTCATGGCGGATTCGATGAAGTCCATGATCCGATCGAACTGTGTCCGGCTGACGATCGCCCCCATCGTGGTCTCCGGCTCTGTCGGAATGCCTGGCTTGTACCGTTCGACAGCCGCTTTGAGATGTGAGATGACCGCATCGTGGATGTCTACATGCAAGAAAGCGCGGCTCGTCGATCCGCAAGATTGCCCGCACCAGCCGAAATTCATGCCGCCGACGATCGCATCGGCGATCTTCTTCGGATCGCTGTCCGGATAGGCGATCAGCGCGTTCTTGCCGCCGAGTTCGAGCAGCACTGGTTTGACGGTGTCGCTCGCGCTGCGCATCACCGCCCGGCCCGCGGGTACGGAGCCGATGAGTGTGACCTTGGCGACGTCGGGATGTTCGGCCAGCCCAGCTCCTGCCTCGACGCCGCCCGGCAGAACATTGAACGTGCCTTTAGGCAGCAGGCCATCGATGAGCTCCGCCAGCCGCAGCGAAGACAACGGAGCCTGAACCGGCGGCTTGATGATGACGGCATTGCCTGCGGCCAGAGGCGCTGCCATCTTTCCGCCGCAGAACATGAACGGATGATTAAAGGCAAGAATCCTTGCAACCACGCCCATCGGCTGGCGTAGGGTCATGTTGATGCGCTCTGGTCCCATAGGGATCGTATCACCCTTCATTTCGGTCACAAGACCGGCGAAAAACTCCATCTGCGCTGCCGCAATCGCGGCGTCGCCGCGCATTTCAGTATAGGGGTTGCCACAGTTTGCAGCGTCCATCATCGCCAGTTCATCGCCATGCTTTCGCAAGAGATTTGCGATTTCCTTCAGGATACGTGCGCGTTCCAGCGGCACAACATCCCGCCATACCTCGAACCCTTCTTTCGCTGCCGCAACCGCCGCATCGACATCGGCGCGACTTGCCGTCGCAACCGACCCGATCCGCTCGCCGGTTCCTGGGTTGAAAGTGTCTTCGTACTTTCCCTCTAGTGGCGGCACCCATGCGCCGCCGTAGTAGAGATGGGCTGGTTCTTGAAGAGAGAGCTTCGCGTCTAGTTTCAGATTTTCCATCTAAGGTATCCTCCCGGCTTGAGGCCCTAATAACTTAGACTTCTAAATAATGTCAATCAGAGAACCCGCCCGAGGGCCGATTGGACGCCAAGCAAGTGCGGCAAGTATGTTTCAATCGTCTGCTTCGGTGTCCAGCCGGCAGACGACAAACCGATATTGAGAGCAGCGACGGTCAAACCCTTGCGATCATTCAGCGGAACAGCGATTGACCGTAAACCCGTTTCCACTTCCTGGTCCACAAACGCATATCCGTCCTCTCTCGCAGCATCGATCCGGCACAAGGTCTGAACTGGGTCGAGTATTGAGAACTTGGTCCGCGGGGTAAGGTCCGAGCGTCTGACAAGCAGGTCAGCCTCTTCGCGAGGCAGCGCAGCCAACAGAACCCTTCCCATCGAGGTGCAATGGGCGGGGAGTCGTGACCCAGGCATGAGCCCGATGGACATCACACGTTTCTGCGCCGCGCGCGCGATATACACGATCTCGGTCTCATCGAGCAGTGCCACGGAACAGCTTTGACCAATTTGCTCGGAGAGTTGGTCAAGCCAAGGTTGGACAATCTGCGAGAGCGGTAGGGAAGCAAGTGCGGCCACTCCGAGCCGTAGGATGCGCGGGGTAAGAGTAAAAAACTTACCGTCATAGTCGGCGTAACCTTCGCGGTGGAGCGTCAACAGTACGCGTCGCGTAGCAGCGCGATCCAAGCCACTGGCGACGGCAGCTTCGGATATCGAAAGACGCGGGGATGTGGGTCCGAAGGCTTCGATCACTTTCAGCCCCTTGGCGAGCGAGGCGATGTAGTCGGTGGGATTGTTCAACATGCGAACGTTGATATACACATGTTGAAAAAAGATCAATATATGAACATTTTACTCGCTACGGCGGTAATCTAGGGATATTTCGAAGTGAATGTAAGGAGGATCCTGATGAACAAAACATCGCCCAGCCTCGCTGACGCGGTTGCGGATATCCCCGATGGCGTACAGGTTATGATCGGTGGCTTTGGAGGCTCCGGAGCCCCGATCGAACTGATCCACGCTTTAATCGACCGCTTTCGTGCCACCGGCAGCCCCAAGAATCTTACCGTGATAAACAATAACGCGGGAAACGGCGCGATCGGAATCGCCGCGATGATCAAAGCGGGGATGGTCAGGAAGATGATCTGCTCTTTCCCGCGCAGCTCCAACGCCGAGGCATTCAACGAAAAATACCTGGCAAGCGAAATCGAGCTCGAGTTGATCCCGCAGGGTACATTGGCCGAACGCATTCGCGCGCGCGGAGCAGGCATTCCCGCTTTTTATACGCCAACTTCTTTTGGTACCGAGCTTGCCGAAGGCAAGCCGACAGAGACGTTCGACGGCAAGATGTACGTGCAAGAGTTGTGGTTGAAGGCCGACTTCGCCCTGATCAAAGGCCATGATGGTGACGAGACCGGCAACCTTACCTATCGTTTGGCTGGCCGGAACTTCAATCCGTTGATGGCGATGGCTGCCGATCGCACGATTGCGCAGGTCTCCAACCTCCGCGCACCCGGCTCCATCGATCCTGAGGCGGTAGTTACCCCCGGAATCTTCGTCGACAAGATTGTCGAGGTTCCCGCGCCTCAACAAGAAGAAGTACTCGTGCGTAGGGGGGTGGTCTACTGATGTCCGGTTTCAATTTAATGGAAGACAAACTGACGAACGCGCAGATCGCGTGGCGTGCCGCTCAGGATATCGAAGATGGTTCCTATGTGAACCTCGGTATCGGATTTCCCGAGATGATCGCCAAGTTCCAGCCCGATGGCCGCGATGTAACCTATCATACCGAGAACGGCGTGCTGGGATTCGGAAAAGCCCCTGCGGAGGGACAGGAAGACTGGGATCTTATTAATGCGGGCAAAAAGGCGATTACATTGAAGCCCGGTGCATCCTTTTTCCATCATGCCGACAGCTTTTCGATGGTGCGCGGTGGCCACCTCGATCTGGCCGTTCTTGGCGCGTATCAGGTCGCCCAGAACGGCGATCTGGCGAACTGGCGCGTAGGCACCAAAGGCGTGCCGGCCGTGGGTGGAGCAATGGACCTTGTGCATGGGGCCAAGCGTGTGGCGGTTGTAACTGACCATGTAACCAAGGATGGCGGCCCGAAACTGGTCGAGGCCTGTACTTTCCCGCTGACAGGCGTCGGGTGCGTGACCCGCGTCTACACCTCTCTGGCCGTGATTGACATCGAAGATAGCAAATTCGTGCTTCGTGAAAAACTGCCGGGCATCACTTTGGACGCCTTGCAGGCGGTGACTGGCGCGACGTTGCACATTGTTGGCGAAGTTGCCGAACTCAATGTTCCCGAGGGAATCTCATGACTGACGTATACATATGCGACTACATCCGCACACCAATCGGCCGCTTTGGCGGTGCGCTTTCCTCCGTCCGCGCTGACGACCTTGCCGCGATTCCGCTTCGGGCCATTGCCGCGCGCAATCCGGGCCTCGACCTTGCCGCGATCGACGAGGTGATCTTCGGCTGCGCCAATCAGGCTGGCGAAGACAACCGCAACGTCGCCCGCATGGCGCTGCTTCTCGCAGGCTATCCCGAGACGGTGCCGGGTACGACGATGAACCGACTTTGCGGCTCGGGTATGGATGCGGTCATCACTGCAGCTCGGGCGATCAAATCCGGCGAGGCCGAGCTGCTTGTCGCCGGAGGGGTAGAGAGCATGTCGCGCGCGCCATTCGTGATGCCCAAGGCCACCTCCGCCTTCTCGCGGGCCAATGAGGTCCACGACACCACTATCGGCTGGCGTTTCGTTAACAAGCTGATGAAGGAACAATATGGCGTCGACAGCATGCCCGAGACGGCAGAGAATGTGGCCGAAGATTTTGGCATCTCGCGCCCCGATCAGGATGCCTTCGCCTTGCGCTCGCAGCAGAAAGCGGCCAAAGCCCAAGTCAATGGCCGTTTGGCCCAGGAGATCGTGCCGGTTACGATCCCGCAGCGCAAAGGTGATCCTCTGGTCATCGACACCGACGAGCATCCGCGTTCCACGACTACATACGAAGGCCTGAAAAAACTTCGGCCCTTCGTGAAAGCCGATGGCACTGTGACAGCGGGCAACGCCTCTGGCGTGAATGACGGGTCTGCCGCTTTGATCCTTTCGACGAAAGAAGCTGCCGAAAAGCATGGGCTTAAGCCGATCGCCAGAGTGCTCGGCGGGGCAACCGCCGGCGTGGCGCCGCGCATCATGGGCTTCGGCCCGGCTCCGGCCTCGAGAAAGCTTCTGGCGCGTCTTGGCCTGCGCCAAGAGGAGTTCGCAGTGATTGAGCTTAACGAAGCTTTCGCCTCGCAGGGCCTCGCCACGTTGCGTAATCTTGGGATTGCTGATGATGACGTGCGTGTGAACCCCAATGGCGGGGCAATCGCGTTGGGTCATCCGCTGGGCATGTCGGGTGCGCGGATTACTGGCACCGCGATGCTTGACCTCAAGCCTGGTGAGAAATCGCTATCCACCATGTGTATCGGTGTAGGACAGGGTATTGCTATTGCGCTAGAAGCCGTCTGACTGGCTCAACGACGGGCGCAATCCTCTTCAACCCGCCGGTGCAGAAGCCGCGCCAGCAGATCGGCATGGCTGTCTTCGTCGAACGTGAACTTGCGTGTCAGACCAACCGCCCCGGCCATGTAATCCGACTTTAGATCGAGCGCAGCAAGGCTGCCGCGCGCAATTTCCCGCGCCACGACGCCGCGCGAGATGAACCAGAGCATCTCAGAACCTTCGAGAAGCGTTTGCGCCGCCGGCAGGGCCACCGTCTCGAACACCGGTGTGAGATCGGATAACCCCATCGCGGCAAGGTATTGATCCACGCTCTGACGAATGATCGCACCGGGGTTGGGCAGGATGAGGGGATAGCGTAGCAGAGCGTCGGTCACCGGCAGATCCAGCGCTGGATGTCCGGCGCGCGCCACCAGCAAGATCGGCTCGTCATAGAGATACTCGAAAGACAGGCCTGCCATGTCGGCTGCCCGTGGCATGCGCCCGACCATAAGGTCAATCTTGCCGCCGCGCAGTCGTTCGAGCAGGTAGTGGTTCGGCCCAGTGATTATACCGATCCGCGCATCCGGGCGCGCCTGCGAGAATGCAAGAGCGACCGAGGGGAAGAACCCACCGGCCACGGTCGGCAGCAACCCAACCTTCACCAGCCCCGCCGCCACCTGCCCCGACAGGTCGCGCACCCCTGCCTCGAGGCTTTGCAGCGCGGCGCGGGCATGAGCACGAAAATTCTCACCTGCCGGGGTTAAGACGGCCCGCCGCCCTGTACGCTCGAAGAGATGCGCGCCAAGCAGCCCCTCCAGTTCCGAGATCGTTTTTGACAATGCCGGCTGCGACACGTTCCGTTGCCGCGCCGCAGCAGAGATTGTTCCGGCTTGAGCAACGGTCAGGAAAGCTTCGAGATGGCGCAGTTTCAGACCATTAGGTATATCCATTTGGTTATAGCTTTTGGCCAAGATCATATTTTTGTAAAGGGAAAAGTTATGCCAAATTATCGGCAGGAGGATACCATGCAGGCATTGAAACGCGATTGGGGCACCACGCATCTGCGCGCCACTGACGGCGAAGGTGTCGCGCTTGTCTTCATCAATTCGCTCGGCACAGACCTGCGGATGTGGGACGATGTCGTCGCGCTTCTACCCGCGGGCTGGTCGAACTTGCGCATGGACAAGCGCGGTCACGGGCTGAGCAGTACCGCGCCGCGGGGATATGGCATTCCAGAGCTGGCCGAGGACGTGCTGGCCGCGATGGACCATATCGGTCTCGCTCAGGCGGTGATCGTCGGTTGCTCCATCGGCGGCCTGATCGCGCAGCACATCGCGCTCATGGCGCCGGATAGGGTGATCGGCTTGGTGCTTTCGAATACCGCCCCAATGCTGGGAAATGCGGATAGCTGGCTGAGTCGGATCGAGGGTGTACGCACTAATGGCATGGCGGCAATGGCAGACGGCATCCTACAGCGGTGGTTCGGCCCCGATATGCTTGCGACTCTTGAAACCGATCTGTGGCGGGCGCTGCTCACCCGGACAGATACGGAAGGCTATATAGCCACTTGCGCGGCGATCGCCGGCACCGACATCACCGACCGCCTTCGCGAAATCACCCAGCCCGCGCTGGTGATCGGCGGCTATCACGATCAGGCGACGCCGCCGGACGTGGTCGAAAAGCTCGCCGCCGCCCTGCCCCGCTCCGATTTAGTCATGTTCGACCGCTCCGGCCATCTTCCTGCGGTAGAGCAGCCAAAGGTATTTGCCCACACCCTGATGAATTTCGTGGAAAGGATCATCCCATGACAGAGACGTTCGACAAAGGCATGCAAGTGCGCCGCGAGGTGCTGGGCGAGGCCCATGTGGACCGGGCAGAGGCAGGCAAGACCGAATTCGACTTGCCGTTTCAGTCGTTGATCACCGAAAGCGCATGGGGAACTGTTTGGGCGTCGGAGCGGATCACCCGACGCGAACGCTCGATGTTGACCCTCGCACTGCTGGCCGCGACAGGAAATTTCGAGGAAATTCCAATGCATATCCGGGCTACCGCCAATACCGGTGCCTCGAAAGCGGATGTCGCCGAGGCGCTGCAACACGTCGCGATCTATGCTGGCGTGCCGAAAGCCAACCACGCGCTAAAGCTGGCCAAGCAGACTTATGCGGAAATGGAGGAAAGTATCTAATGACTGACCATGGACCACTGATTCCGCGCAACCGCGCGATCCACCCCGAGCCCTATGATCCTGGCTACAAAACGAGCGTCGCGCGCTCGCCCTTCCTGCCGTTGCTTTCGATGGAGAGCACTCCCTCGGAAGAGACTGGTCCGAGATTCGGCCACACGAAGCTCGGCGCGCTCGACAACAACCTGATCTTGAACTGGACAAAGGGTGCTGCTCCCGCCGTGGGCGAACGCATCCTGGTGCATGGCCGCTTGCTGGACGAGATGAACCGCCCGATACCGAACGCGCTAATAGAGATCTGGCAGGCTAATGCGGGTGGGCGCTACCGGCACAAGAAAGACACCTATTTCGCACCGCTCGACCCAAATTTCGGCGGCTGCGGTCGGACCATCACGGATGAAAACGGATACTACGAATTCTTGACCATTCGTCCAGGGGCTTACCCCTGGCCTAACCGTGCCAATGACTGGCGTCCGATGCACATCCACTTTTCGATATTTGGCCACAGCTTCGGCCAAAGGTTAATCTCGCAGATGTATTTCGAGGGCGATCCGCTCATCAATCACTGCCCGATCGCCGCGACCATCAAGGATCGCAGCCAGCTCGACCGGCTGGTCGCGCCGCTCGATTTCTCGAAATCGCGCCCACTCGATTTTCTCGCCTATAAATTTGACATTGTTTTGCGGGGTCGCCGTCAGACCATGTTTGAAAACAAGCTGGAGGGCATGTGAAATGGTTCAGAAACTTGAAACACTGATCGAAAGCGCCTCGCAAACGGCGGGTCCTTATGTCCATATCGGCCTGATGCCTACCTATGCGGGAAACGCAGGATACTATGACGAAGAGATTGGCACCACGCCTTTTCTGGATGAAAGCAAGGCCAAGGGTGAGATCGTTGAGATCGTTGGCTCCGTATTTGACGGCACCGGCTGGGCGATGCGAGATGCGTTGATCGAGAGCTGGCAATGCGATGCTGGGGGCGTGTTTCCGGGCGATAAAAGCGCCGATCCGGCCTTTACAGGCCATTGCCGCTTTGCGGCCGACGCGGAAAGCGGCGAGTTTACCTTGCGCACAGTCAAACCTGGCTCTTACCAGGGGCGCGGTGGAGTCGAGAGCGCGCCTCATATTTCCCTTTGGGTCGTCGCACGTGGGATTAACGTAGGTCTCAATACCCGGATCTATTTCGAAGACGAGGACAACGCCAATGACCCGTTGCTGATCCGAATCGAACAGCGACCACGGGTGAATACCCTGATCGCCAAGAAAACCGGCGACGGCAAGTACCGCTTCGACATTCGACTACAGGGCGAGGGCGAGACGGTTTTCCTCGACATCTGACCAGATCGGGGAAAGCGGCATCATATAGATTGGTCATCCCGCGCTTTCGGCGCACCATAAGGAGCTCGCTATGAGCGCTTCAGTGTTTGAGAGTCCGTGGCTATCCGGTCTGTTCGGCGATGACGCTATGGCAGCGATCCTCTCTCCGGAACGGCATCTTCAGCACATGCTCGCCTTCGAGGCGGCATGGTCGCGGGCCTGTGGCCGGGCAGGACTGATTGACGCAACTCTGGCCGAGACAGCTGCACAAGCAATCGAAGTTGCCAAACCCGATCTAACCGATCTTACCAAAGGTACGGCGCAGGATGGTCTGCCGGTGCCGAGTCTGGTCAAACAGCTTAAGGCTATCGCACCTGAAGAAGCCGTCCACATGGGCGCTACTTCTCAGGATGTGGTCGACACCACGACAGTCCTGGTTCTGCGAGAGGCTTCATTGCTCATCACCAACAGATTGATTGAATTGGAGAAATTCCTCAAGGAGCTAGAAGAGCGGTTCGGGGATGAACCGTTAATGGGGCGCACAAGAATGCAGGCCGCCACGGTGATCAAGGTACGTGATCGGGTTCTACCCTGGCGCCTGCCTTTGGCCGAGCATCGGGTGCGGCTGGATCAAATCCGTCCCCGTATCGAGCGGGTACAGATTGGCGGGGCCTCCGGCGACCGCAAGGCTCTCCGAAATAAGGCGGATGAAGTTGTCGCCGATGTCGCCAACCAGCTCGATCTTGCGCCGACTAAAAAGGCCTGGCACACGATGCGTGACGGGATTGTGGAATATGCGTCTCTGCTTTCAATGATTTCTGGCACTCTAGGCAAGATTGGGCAGGACATCGCCCTCATGGCGCAGCAAGGCATCGGTGTGATCGCGATTTCAGGAGGTGGTACCTCGTCCGCCATGCCTCACAAGAACAACCCGATTGCTGCCGAGCTCTTGGTGACGTTGGCACGGTTCAATTCGGTACAGGTCTCGGCTATGCATCATGCCTTGATCCATGAACAGGAACGGTCGGGTGCAGCCTGGGCTTTGGAGTGGATGGTCCTCCCCCAAATGCTGATGGCAACCGCGAGGGGGTTGGGTGCATGCTGCTCGCTCAGTCAATCAATAACAAGAATTGGTGAAGCGGATACAAAAATTTAACAACTATCTTGTTTGATGGCCGTGTTCCTTCGCAGGTCACAAACTTTGTTTGTTCCGATGGAGATTTGCAGCCGGGTATACGTCGTCCGGTCCATGCGAAGCTGGTTGCCGTCTATGGATTGACCACTCAAAGCCCCAACAGTTTCGGCAGGTCAGCCATATCGGTTAGCCGTCGCGCACCGAAGACGTTCTCTGGATTCAAAGCTGTCTTCGGGAGGTAGGCAAAACAGGTCATCGCAGCGTTGGAGGCCGCCTCGAATCCGCTCATGCTATCTTCGACTACCACGCAATCCTCTGGCGCAACGCCATTCATTTCGGCCGCATGCAAAAACACATCGGGCGCGGGTTTGCTGGCGCCGACATCATAAGCCGAAAACATATTTCCTTCGAACCAGGGAAGCAGCCCCGACCGTTCCAGTGTGACACGCATCTTTGCCAGAAGCCCATTTGAGGCTACGCAGAGCGGAATGCCAGCCGACGAAATCAACGTCACCGCCTCACGGGCGCCCGGGATCGGCTCGACCTCTTTTCCGAGGGCTTCGAGAACTCTGTCGTAGAAGTCGTGTGGCCATTTCGCAGGAAGGCGCAATCCCCTTTCGCTCACATAACGTTCGACATCATGTCTGCTCTTGCCGACGAACAAGCCGTGGCATTCAACGAGTGACAAGCTTGCGCCAGTCGAAAGCAAATAAGCGTGCAGCACGCGATTGAAGGTCGGCTCGGAGTCTACGAGCACACCGTCACAGTCAAAAATCACGAGTTTCGGTGCGCGTCGCGAAATTGGCAAATCCAGTTCCCGTCCTCCTTGTTTGAGAATAATCGCCCAAACTGCTTGGACGATTTCATGCTATAAGCCGCGCTACACCCGGTGTCACCCACCTCCAAACGTTCTGCCATGCGCCGTCGCTAGGTCACTAATTGGTGACTCTCCTTCGCTTGAGCCGGCTGTCCCCAGGCCTTTTTTTGAGGAAGGCAACTGAAGGAGGCCCTACATAAGTCTGACGTGAGATCCGAGAAGAGTATTCACTTGGTCTTCTCTTGAGTTTGAGATCAAGAAATGGCCGATACGCATCGAATTGTCGAGCCGACTCGGAACGCAGAAAGCCTGTTTCAAACTGGGCCCCGACGCCGAGACCGACTCGCGTTCAGGCGAGGTTGGCTTCGGCAAATTCGTAATTCGCCAGGTTGTCGAGGAAGTTGGTCACATAGTCGGGCCGCCGGTTGCGGAAGTCGACGTAGTAGCTGTGTTCCCAGACATCGAGGCCCAGCAGCGTCGTGCCCTCTCCTGTAGCCAGCGGGTTCACGCCGTTCGGTGTTTTGGTGACGGCCAATGTGCCATCAGATTTCTGGATCAGCCACGCCCAGCCGGAGCCGAACTGACCGTTGGCTGCGGTCTTGAAATCGGCCTTGAATTGCTCGACCGAACCGAAGGCATCGACAATCTTGCCTTCGAGTTTACCCGGGATGCCGCCACCCGCAGGCGAAAGTGCGTTCCAGAAATGAATGTGGTTCCAGTGTTGGCCCGCATTGTTGAACACGGGCGCACGATCGGCATCGCCATAGGTGAGCGCGATGATTTCTTCCAGTGTCTTGCCTTGCAGGTCGGCGTTCGCGTCCACAAAGCCGTTGAGCGCGGTTACGTAGGCCTGATGGTGCTTGTCGTGATGCAATTCCAACGTTTCCTGGCTCATCCCCCGCGCGGCAAGGGCTGCGTGGTCGTAGGTTAGGGCGGGCAATTCAAAGGCCATCATGTCTCTCCTTATCGGGTCCGGCTTGCGTCATGGTACGTGAGCGGGTAATTAAACAAGTGAAGACTTTGAAAAACAATCCGGCCAATATGTCAAGCGATCACTTGGAAAAATACCCGGATGCACCACGTGCGCCGTCGGATCGCATCCTGATGACCCTGAAGATGCAGGGCGCGTTGACCTCGTCGCAGATCGGCGAACGGCTTGGGATCACCGGTGAGGGCGCGCGCCAGCAGCTCATGAAGCTCTCGAATGACGGGCTGGTCCGCGAAGAGCGGCGCAGTGCGAGCCGAGGCCGTCCATCGACCTACTGGCACCTGTCCGAAAAGGGGCAGGCACGGTTTCCGAATACCCACGCCGGGCTAACCGTTGAAATCCTGAGCAGCATTCAGGATGAGTTGGGTGCGGAGGCCCTGGATCGGGTTATCTCGGCCAGAGAGACTAGGACACGGGCACAATACGAAGCCGCGATGGTGGGATGCGGCAGCCTGAAGGAGCGCGTCGCCAGACTGGCTGAACTGCGCTCTGACGAAGGCTATATGGCGAGTTTCGAGGATGCCGGTGACGGGACGTTCCTATTTGTCGAAAACCACTGCCCGATCTGCGCTGCCGCGCGTTTCTGTCAAGGTTTCTGCCGGTCCGAACAGGCGGTTTTTGAGCAGGTTCTGGGCCCTGGTACCGCCATCGAGAGGGTCGAGCATATTGTGAGAGGTGGCCGCCGTTGCACCTACCGGATCGGGAAGGTGGCCGCAGGCGCAGCCTGACCGGCGCCGACACCCTATTCAGCGGGGATCTGCGCCTCCTTTCGAGGTACAGAAAGCATCGCCAGAGCAAAAGCGATCACGGAACAGGCTGCGATGGCCACGATCATCGGAATGGGCGTGCCGTCAAAGAATGCGCCCGCAATCCCGATCATGACCGTCGCCGTCATGAATTGCAGTGCACCCATCAGCGCTGACGCCGTTCCGGCTTTTTCTCCATGATCTTCCAGAGCGAGCACCGCCGTGCCCGGCACGACGAGACCCAGAAACGCATAGCCGCATAGAAGCAGAACAATCATCACCGGCAGCGTTGCGATCCCGACCAGTTCCGTGATCAGCAGCAGCAGCATGACAGCCACATTCGCCGCCGTCGCAAACCGGATCATCGGCCCTAGCCCGAAGCGTCGGCTCAGATACCCGTTGAGTTGGGCGACGCCGATAAACCCTGCGGCGTTGATCGAAAAGGCGAGGCTGTATTGCGTCGGGCTCAGTCCATAGTACTCGATCAGGATGAAGGACGAGTTCGCCACATAGGCCATGAAGCTGGCCAACCCGAATGCACCAACAAAGACGATGCCGAGAAACCTCGGTTCGCGCAGAAGGCTTGCGTAGTCCCGGAGCGAGCGTGCAAGGCTGCTGTCGCCGCGCTGTTCGGGGGGGCGGGTTTCCTTGAGCGCGGTGGTCAGAAGCACAAGCGCCGCGATGGCCGCCGCCGCCATCGACCAGAAGATCGTGCGCCAACCACCTGCGGCGAGCGCAGCGCTTCCCGCCAGCGGAGCGAGGACCGGCGCAATACTGACCACCAGCATTAGCGTGGCCATGAGCTGCGCGGCCTGAGGGCCGGTATAGAGATCTCGAATGACGGCACGCGCGATCACCATTCCCGCTGCTGCGCCCAGCCCCTGAAGCGCACGCGCGGCGATCAGCCATTGAATGTCCGGGGCCAGCGCGGAACCGACCGCCCCCAGCAGATAGAGTGTCAGACCGATGAATAGCGGCAGCCTGCGGCCGAACATGTCCGAAAGCGGGCCATAGATGAGCTGAGCCAGTGACATGGAGACAAAGAACGAAAGAAGGCTTAGCTGAACGGTCACCGTGTCGGTGTCAAAGACATCCTCGATGACTGGAAGCGCGGGCAGATACATGTTGATCGCCAGCGGGCCGACCGCAGTCAGCAGGCCCAGGACGAGGGCTGTGAGATAGAAACTGCGCATGAAAGGAACCTTTCCAAGGCTGCCCATTCGTTTGGGCCGATCGACATATGTGTTGACCCGAGGACTGGCTCATCCGGCGTGTCGACCGTGACAAACCTGACAGGTCATTGAAGGCAGGGGCCCGGACCCTAGGAAACCAGGGGCATATCCTCTCCCTTATGGTCAAACGCCTCACGCGCCTGGCGGATCTGGTCATGGCTTCGGTCGGCCCAGACAATCAGCCCGGCCAGAGGTTCGAGCGCGGACCGGCCAAGATCCGTCAGACGATAATCGACCATCGGCGGTGTCGTCGGGTAGACGGTCCGCTCAACCAGCCCATCGCGCTGCAGCGAGCGCAGCGTCTGGGTCAGCATCCTCTTGGAGATGTCACCGACAACCCTGTTCAATGCGCTGAACCTCTTTGGCTCACGAGCGAGCAGCGTCAGGATCAGAACCGACCATTTGTCTCCGATACGGTCCAGCACATCGCGGACCGGACAACTTGCCGTATCAATGCCGCCTTCCGGACTGGTCTCGAAATGCTTGATGAGGTCACCGAGCACATCAGCAGGGTTACTTTGGTGTTCCCTGGTCATTTGCAACTGCCTTCTTCCAATGCTGAGCAATAGTAGGTAACTGAAAGAGACCATACCTCATATGTATACCAGAATCAAAGTAAAGGACATGTTCATGGCGGATCAGACGGCAAAATACCTCGTCACAGGTGCATCGGGCCAACTCGGCGCGCTTGTCGTTGCCGAACTGGTCGGCAAGGTTCCGGCCAAGAACGTCGTGGCCCTTGTGCGTAGACCCGACGCGGCTGCCGCTCTGGAAGGGCACGGCGTTGAAGTGCGCATCGGCGACTACGACGACCGCGCATCGCTCGAGCAGGCCTTTCAGGGCATCGACCGGCTGCTCCTGATCTCTGCTTCCGAAATGGGCAGACGTGCCGAGCAACACAAGAATGCGGTTGATGCCGCTGTGGCGGCCGGTGTTGGCTTTCTTGCCTATACCTCGGTTCTCAGGGCCGAGACGAACAGCATCGGACTTGCCGCCGACCATCGCGAAACCGAAGCGGCGATCAGGGCCTCCGGCCTGCCTCACGCCTTCCTGCGCCATGGCTGGTATACCGAGAACCAGACGGCTTCGATCCCGCCCGCGCTCGAACATGGGGCCTATCTCGGCGCGGCTGGCGACGGGCTGTTCTCTAGCGCGACCCGTCAGGACTATGCAGAAGGCGACGTTGCCGTTTTGGCCGCCGATACCATTCAGTCCGGGGCGATCTACGAGTTGGCCGGGGACGAAAGCTACACGATGGCCGAGTTTGTCGAGGTGATCTCTGCGGCGGCCGGAAAGCCCGTCGCCTATGTCAACATGAGCGAGGCGGAATTTGCTGGCGCTTTGGAAGGCGCCGGCCTGCCCGCCCCGATTGCCGCGCTGCTTGCCGACAGCGACGCCAATGCAGCCAAGGGTGCGCTGATGGATGAAAGCCACACGCTTCAAAAGTTGATCGGGCGCCCGACAACCCCCTGGGCCGAAACGGTCCGCGCCACTGAGAAGGCACTTTGAACGAATAACTCGAACAAGCATCGGGCCTTGCCTGACTGCTACAAACAACAGGAGCGCTCAATTTGGCTGAGATTATTGATTTGGCAAAAGCCCGTTATCCAGATTTAGGTCACCGCCGTGTGGTCATTGCCGGAGGAACCGGAGATGTTGGCGAGGGGATTATTCGCGCATGGGTGAAATCTGGTGCACATGTCGTCGTTCCGTCCAGAACCGATCGCAAGATCGATGAGCTGCGAGGAATCCTTTCGGATCTCGAAGGTCCGGGAAGGGTGGATTTTGTATCCGGCGACTCCGCCAGCTTCGAAGACGCTGAGGAGATGGCCAAGCGCGTCATTAGCGAATTCGGCCCGGTTACGGATATCGTTGCTTCGATCGGCGGATGGTGGCAGAAAAACCCCCTGTGGGAAATCTCGGACGAAGACTGGCAGAGCTTCTTTGTCAGCGTAAGTAGCGCCCATGTCGCGACGGTTCGCGCTTGGGTTCCCCATCTGCCGCAATCTGGAACCTACCAGTTGATCCTCGGGGGAAGCGCCCAGATGCCGGTGCCCGGCGCGTCGATTATCAACATGCAGCAGGCGGCGCTTTTAATGATGCGCAAGGTGCTGACCGCTGAACTTGGTGACCGGCTTCGCGTCGCGTCGCAGGTCCTTGGCCCAGTGGTTACACGTGCACGCGAACACGTTGATCCGAACTGGGTTGCGAATGGGGAAGTTGGGCTGGTTTCCGCCGCAATCGCTGCCGATCCGGCAGTGACCGGCGTCGATTTCGTTTCCTACGACAAGAGCCAGATGTTGGAGACCCTGGTCGCGCTGAAAGTCTACCCCGGGTGAAAGGCCTACGGATCAAAGTTGACAAAATGCCGACCTGGCAAACCACATAGAAATTGATAGTCCCGCTCGCGAGTAAATTAAGGAAGACGGCAATGAAAGCAATCAAATTCAATGAGTTCGGCGGACCTGAAGTCCTTGAACTGGTCGAAGTTGACGAACCCCATGCCGGGCCCGGCCAGGTGCGGATTGCGGTCCGCGCAGCCGGGGTAAATCCGGCGGAGTGGAAGATCCGGGCCGGGTATTTCAAGGATTTCATGCCCGTTGAGTTTCCCGCTGGCGTGGGGTTCGAAGCCTCCGGAATGGTCGATGAGGTTGGTGAAGGCGTGAGCGGCGTGGCCGTGGGCGATGCCGTTTTTGGTGCAGGTATCGGCACATTCGCGGACTATGCAGTGCTGAACTACTGGACGGCCAAACCTGATGCGATGCCCTTTGACGTGGCTGGAGGGATGACAGTCGCTTCGGAGACCGCCATTCGCAGCCTCGACTATGTCGGAGCCAAGGCGGGCGAGACGATCCTGATTTCCGGCGCGGCTGGCGGCGTCGGTTCGGTCGCGGTCCAGGTCGCTAAGGCGCGCGGGATCACCGTCATCGGCACAGCCAGCGCAGCCAAGCATGACTATCTGAGCGGTCTCGGAGCAACGCCGACCACCTACGAACCCGGGCTCGCCGACCGGTTGAAGACCCTTGCGCCAGAAGGGATCGACGCGACCCTCGACCTGGTCGGCGCGGGCAACATTCCCGAACTGATCCAAATCACCGGCGAGGCGTCGCGGGTTATCTCAATCGTCGATTTCTCCGCCCCCGAATATGGTGCCCAATTCTCGCCCACCCCGCAGGCACAGCCGGAACAGGCGCTACAGGAGGCAGCGCGGCTCTACTCCGAGGGCGCGTTGGATCTACGCATCGAAAGAACCTTCTCCCTGGATCAGGTCGGCCCAGCCCATGAACTCAGCGCTGAGGGCCGTGTAACCGGCAAGCTCATTATTGCGATAAGCTGAGCCGGACCCTGGAACAATCGAGCGAACCGCAATGGAAATCGGGCTTTTTACCTTTGGCGATATAGGTCCCAACCCGGTTACCGGGCAGGTCGTTGGCGCGCCCGAACGCCTGCGCAACATCGTCGAAGAGATCACTCTGGCCGATCAGGTCGGGGTTGATGTCTACGGACTCGGCGAACATCACCGGGACGATTACGCCGTCTCCTCTATCGCGGTTGCCCTCGCCGCCGCGGCGACACAGACAAAGCGCATCCGCTTTACCAGCACGGTCTCGGTGCTCAGTTCCGATGACCCGGTGCGGGTGTTTCAGCAATTCGCCACGCTGGATGGTCTGAGCGATGGTCGCGCCGAAATCATCGCCGGGCGGGGGGCGTTCTCTGAATCCTTCCCACTCTTTGGCTATGACATGTACGACTACGATGATCTGTTCATCGAAAAGCTGCACATGCTGTTGGAGATCAACAAGGCCGAGCACGCAAACTGGCCGGGGAGCGCCCACACCCAGCCTCTCGATGGGCTCGGTGTTTATCCGCGGCCGGTTCAGCTGCAACTGCCGATCTGGCTGGGGGTTGGCGGCACGCCGCAATCGGCCATGCGGGCCGGCACCATGGGACTGCCGATGGCGATGGCATTGATTCTGGGCGGCGAATGGAAGCGTGTCGCGCCGATGTTCCAGCTTTATCACCAGGCCGGGCATGAGGCGGGCCATAGGGCACTGCGCCTGATGACATCGCTGACAGCCCATGGTTTTGTGCATAACAGCATGAAATCCGCGCTGGACATCTACTATCCAGCGCATTCGGCGAAGATGGGCAAACTCGGCCGCGAACGCGGCATGCCCATGCAGAGCCGCGAGATGTTCGAGAAGTTTTCCGGTCCCAATGGCGGCTATTTTGCCGGTGGCCCCTCGCAATTGGCCGAAAAGATTCTCGCCGCCCATGAGGTTTTGCGTTTTGATCGGATCCTGCTGCAATTCGGGGTGGGCGTTATCGATCACCGATCCATGCTGGAGGCCATCGAGATTCTCGGCGCAAACGTCATTCCAGAAATACGCCGGGGGCTCGCGAAGGCGGCCGGTTAGGCCTTCGGATTTGGCAGTCAGGCCCGGGGTTCGTTCCAGGGAACACCTTTTTATACAAGTGCGCACCACACTCTGTATCGGCCCTGCCCGGTGATTTCGCGGATGAGTCCCATCTGAGCCATATCATTGAGATTGCGTTGAAGGGCCGCCCGGCTGGCCCCGGTTATTTCTTCTGCCATCGGCGCGGAAACCAGCGGCCATTCGGAGAGAACTTCAACCATTCGCTTCGGCGTGCGTCCCGATCGGCCTTTCAGCGCGTGCGACGCCCTGCCTTGCCACGCCTCAAGCTGATCGAGATGTCGCAGCGTAGCCAGTATCGCCGCCTCTGCCCCCTTCAAAAACCGCCGAAGCCGCTCCGCCGGATTTCCGACGCGACGGAGCCCAGACAGCCCGCCACCCGCCAGCGGCAGGAACACCGCCCCGCCCGTCAACCCGTCGGTGGCGATCCTCGCAGAAAGTACTGCTGCCTCCATCTCTGCGCCTGGCACATGAGCCAGCAGGCCGGTTGGCCCCCACAGGTATTGCCCAAATGCGGCACGACTGATCGGATGCAGGTCCCCGGCCCGGTTCATTTCTTCGCACCATGCGGCCAACTGGTCGCTGATCGGCTCACCGGAAGGATGAAGAATATGATCCACCTCAGCGGGTTCCTGGCGACCCAGGAAGTCCATGACACTCTCAGCCGACGTCACGTCGGGCATTGGCCCGGCCGTCAGTCGGCGGCAGGCCCAATCGGCCCGCGCGAGTGCCTGGTTGTCTTCCTGGACGCCACTGAGCCGCACGGCCCGCCAAAGTGACAGGCGCTCCGCCGAGATCCGTTCGGTCCCGAGCCAGCTCACGCCAGATGCTTCGATCAGCGCGAGCCGGTGCCGCCAGCCCTCTGGGGCCCGGCGCAATCTTTCGTCGAGGGCCCCAAGCTTCGCCGCGACCTTAGCCAATGATACGGCAAGACTGGCCTCCGCCTCACGCCATGCGTCAACATCAATGAGCCTGGAGTGATCTGCCCGGGGGAGCGGAGGCGCGAGGTCGTCAGCTTCCCCACTAAAACTGGCAGGCATGAACCAGAGGTCGTCATCTTGAATTGGCTCCGGATCGTAGATTCCGCGCTCGGACTCTTCGCTACCGGCTTCTAAAATATAGGGATGACGCTGCATAATGAGCAAAATAGGGACATATTGATATCTACTCAAGAGTTTTGCAGAATGCAATGTAAGATACGATAAGATACAATTATCGTATGTTGACAGAAACGACCATTCTCGTCACCCTCAGCGCATGAAACCACGGTCAAAATTACTCAGCGCGACGAGGGAGAGCCCCCTGCCCTATCGGGCTCCGCGTCTCGATGCCGAGGACCGCGAGGCGCTCAACGATCTTTACGCGCGCGGCACACCCGAAAACACAAGGAGGGCCTATGAGCGGGATCTGATCTATCTCTCGGCCTGGAAGAAAATGCGCTTTGCTGATGAACCGGCGTTGGCATGGCCCGAAAGCGAAGATGTCGCGCTGCGCTTCATCCTCGATCACAGTCGCGATCTGAGCAACGATGCACGGAAGGCCGGTGAGGTTGCGCGAGCGCTGATTGCCATAGGACTGCGCAAGAGCCTCGCCTGCCCCGCTCCCTCGACGCTGGATAGACGCATCGCGTCTTGGCGGGCGTTTCACCGGATGCGAAATCTCGCATCACCCTTTGAAGCGCCGCTGGTGCGACAGGCTCGCGCGAAGGCGCGCAAAGCCGCGGCAAGGCCCCCTGCCCCGAAATCGGCTCATCCGATCACGAGAGATTTGTTGTTGCAACTCGCCGAGGCAGCAGGTCCCGGACTTCGCGGCATTCGTGATCGCGCAATTCTGTTGCTGGGTTGGGCGTCGGGCGGCCGCCGCCGTTCTGAGATCGTCAGTCTCAATCGCCGCGACATTGATCTGGAAACCTTTGACGCCACGGGTGTCGTCTGGATCCAGCTGCCCGGGACCAAGACGACAGATGCAGGAAGCACCCCGAAACTCGTGCTCAAGGGCCGCGCTGCCCGGGCGCTCGTCGCCTGGATTGATGCGGCCGAGATCGAAAAAGGACCATTGTTTCGACGGATCACCCGGACTGGAGCCCTGGGGCAGAAGCGGTTGTCGGACGCATCGGTAAATCAGATCGTCAAACGGTTGTTGGAGACCGCCGGAATCGACAGGGATTTTGCATCCCCACACGGGCTCCGCTCTGGCTTCCTGACCCAGGCAGCCCTTGCCGGTACTCCCCTGCCCGCCGCGATGCGGCTTTCTCTACATCGCTCGCCGGCACAGGCGCAGAAGTATTACGACGATGTCGACGTCGCTGAGAACCCGGCGAGCGAGCTTCTCGACTAAATGGTCGATTGGTGACGTGATCCGCAATTGAAAAAAGCCAGAGAAAGGGAAGCCCGGGTGCCGGGCTTGAAAGGATAGAGAGAGGCTCATCCGGGTCCGGCGTGACAAGGACCCTGACCATGGCCAAGACCACAACGCGCTCCAAACCCGCCACCGCGAAGACGGCCGAAGCATCCGGATTGGCCGCGCCTGACGGCGCCGCCGACATCCGAATGATCCCGCTCGACCAGCTTGAGCCGAGCCCGCTCAATGTCCGCAAGGTGGCCGCCAGCGCCAGCGACGATGCCGAACTCCTCGCCAGCATCCGCGAGACAGGCATCAAACAGAACCTGGTGGTTCATGCTTTGTCTGAGACACGTTTTGCCGTCGATGCGGGCGGTCGTCGCCTCAAGGCGCTGAAACAACTCGCCGAGGACGGTGTGATCCCCGCAGATCATCCCGTGCCCTGCCTCGTCGAGGACGAGCACAGCGCCGTCCTCACCTCCGCAACGGAAAACCTCCAGCGTGCTGCGATGCACCCGGCGGACCAGTTCGAGGCTTTCGACAAGATGATCGCTAAAGGCCGCAGCGAGGACGAAATCGCGCTGAAGTTCGGCGTCTCCATGGACCTGGTGCGCCGTCGATTGAAACTCGCCCGTGTCGCGCCCGAAATCATCGAGCAGTTCCGCGCGGGCAACCTGACCCTCGAATGCGTGATGGCCTTTACGCTGACCGACGACCATGATCGCCAACTGGCGGTCTGGAACGCGGTGAAGGGCGGCTATCACATCCATCCGCAGAGCATCAAACGCCAGCTCACTGAGACGGCGCATTCGGCGAACTCTGCCCTCGGGCGCTTTGTCGGCATCGAGGCCTATGAGGCGGCGGGCGGGGTTATGTTGCGCGACCTCTTCGATGATCGTGCCAGCGCCCACATGGAAAACCCCGAGCTCCTCGAGCGTCTCGCCATCGAGAAGCTGCAAGCTGCGGCCAAACCTTTCGAGGCGGCTTGGAAATGGGTCGAGGTGCATCTCTCGGTGGACTACGGCGCGTTTCGCAGTTTCGGGCGGGTCTATCCGCAGGATATCGACCCCGATCCGGACCTGCTCGCCGAAGAGGAACGCCTCATTGCGCGCGAGGAAGAACTGGCGGCGCAGAATGACGGTGAGGATTGGACCGATGCCGAAACCGAAGAATATTACGCCATCGAGCCGCGCCTGCGCGAGATCGAGGCCCTGCAGCGCGAACGGCAGCCCTACGCAGACGCAGATCGCACCATCGCCGGAGTCGTTCTGACCATCGGTCATGACGGGGCGCTTCGGGTCGAGAAAGGCCTGGTGCGTCCCGAGGATATTCCAGCAGCGCCCGAGTCCGACGAGGTCATTGCAGATGCGGGTGATGCCCCCTCCCCTGCCCGGCCGCAGGTAACGCCGCCGACATCCTCGACGCCGGTACCGAGCTCCGACCCGGCCGCGACTTTGCGCAAGGCGGATGGGATTTCTGCAAGCCTCGCAGACGATCTGCGTGCCACGCGTCAGCACATCCTGCGGGCGCATCTGGCGGCGGATTTCGAGGTGGCGTTCGATGCGATGCTCTACGCTCTCTGTGAGCAGGCTTTGGGGCGGTCCTACAACAACGAGGCGCTCGAAATCTCGATCCGTCCTTTCCAGGCGCAAAACCGTGAGGTGCTGCACGCGGATACTGTCGCCCAAAAGATGCTCGAGGCGTTGGAACAGGACCTTGCCACGGACTGGATGACGCTGGAGAAGCCTGAGGACTTCCGGGCGATGTCAGCGCTACCCGTTGCCGACAAGCAGGCGCTTTTCGCCTGGGCGACGGGTTTAGCGGTCAAGCCGCAGCTCTCCTCCGACAATCGCCCCTCTCCGATCATCGAAGAGATCGGCGCGCGGCTTGACGTCGATGTGGCGGCCTGCTGGCGCCCGACCGCTCAGAATTACTGGGGGCGGGTCAACAAGGGTCATGCAGTGACCACGGCGCGCAAGCTGATCGGTGACGACTACGCCGAGGACCGCAATCGTGAGCGTAAGGGCGATATCGCAGCCGCTATGGAGCGGGCTTTTGCGGAAACGGCCGGCGAGACGGAAGGTTTCGACGCCGCAACGGTTGCAAAGACGACGCGCTGGTTGCCAGAGGGTATGGTGTTTGTCGGTGCCACGGAGGCCGGTGCCGACATGGTTAACGATGCGCTCGAGGCCGAGGAAGGCGACGTGCCCGCCGCAGACGCTCCGGCCGAGGCGGAGAGCGAAGAACCGTCGTCCTTGCCCGCCTTCCTCAGCGGGGATGCGGCCTGACGAGCCGAATACCGATCTGAACCTGACCTGAGCTCTGGGCCGTCCTCACATCGAGGGCGGCCCTTTCCGCCTGGCGGGTTGCCTACAGCCGATACCGGATCGGCTGGCCCGTCCCGGAGATATCCCATGACCACCACCCTTGACCTAGAGCCTGTGCGTGAAGCTGCACTGATCGCCGCCCAGAATGACGCATTTCGCCATTCCATTCTTGGCACTGCCCCTGTCACCGATGCCCCGCTGGGCCAGTTCGTGATGACACGCGGCGTTGCGGCGCTTGGGCCCGACGCCCAACTGGAATTGACCCGCCGCGTCGCCACGTTCGACGGGTTCAATGCCGACAGTGATCCGCAGGGATGGCACGAAATGGGTGTCATCGAATTCGATGGTACGACAGTCTGGTTCAAGCTCGACTTGTATGACGTCGATTACACCTATGGCTCGCCCGAGCCCTCCGATCCCGCGCAGACGCGTCGCGTGCTGACCCTGCTTCTCCCGTCGGAATACTGACGCCCCTTTTTCACCGACATCGCCACGGATCGCCCTTGCACAAAGGGCGGTCCTTTCGGGCTGGCGGGTTTTGAAGGGGCGCGACGCCCGTGCCCCACCCGCCGCAGGAGACCAGAGATGGCCAAGACACTCGACTACCAGATCACCCTCTATCCCGCGCATCGTGATGGGGCCTTCGTCGTCACCCAGTTCCAGATGATGGCGAGCTACCCCGAAAGGCGCATCCAGGCCGCGGGCATGGATGACCTGATCGACCAGGTGACGCAGTTCGCGATGGAGCATGGCGAGAGCTGCAGCGCTTCGGTGCGCTGCCTCGCCCCACGCAAACCGCCGGGGTTCAAGCGTGCGACCGAGAACCTCTATTTCAACCTGGTTGATCGGACAGCTGAAGCCCGCGGCGACGCTGCGGCTTGAAGCCCCCAAAGGAAACTCCGGGGCGGCCTCGCGTAACGGTCGCCCTCCCCTCTTCCAATTCCAAAGGACCAAAGACATGACACACGCGACTGATTTCTACGCGCAAATGCTCGAAACTCAGAGACGTGCTGCCGAGCAGCGGGTCGAGACCCGTGCGGCGCTTCTCTCCGAGCTGCGCGCCCTCGGCGTGAGGAGCATCGAGGTGCAATACGAAGGCTACGGCGATTCCGGCAATGTCGAGGATGTCGTCGTGACCCCAGACACGATCACCCTGACCGAGGAGTTGCGGTGCCGGGTCGAAGATTTCGGATGGGATTTTGCCTATGCGCTGAGCCCCGGTTTCGAGAACAACGAGGGCGGCTACGGCGAAATGACCTGGTCGCTAGAGGCGGACAAGATCGATGTCAGCCACTCGAACCGCTATATTGAGACCAACACCACCGAACACGAGGGGCTTTGACATGGCACATCCCCTCCACCACGCCGAAAGCTCGGCCCGAAAGTTTGGCGGTGTTCCAGATGATTATCGGCATGTGCATGACTGGTTCGATGCGTCCAAGGAACACCTCGCGATCTTTACCCATCGCGCACATCGGCACCACACGCTCGGGATCTTCGAGGCTGAGCGGTTGTTTGGCCACAGCCTGACCAACAGCGCGGGCCGGGTCGTCCCGATCCGCTGGATCGGCGAGCAGCATGTGCGCGAAGACTGCCAGGGGCGGATCCCGTCGCTTGCGGATTGGCTCGGTCGCATTCAGCCGGAGCCGTGGATGGCCAATGGCCGGATCGACAACGATCCGGCGCAGATCGGCAGCGATCCACGCGCGGTCTGGATCGAGGCGGTGGTCAATCACCAGACAATTCTTGGGTTTGAAAATTGGCTGCTCAAAGTATCTGTCGAGCACGTCCAGCATCGTCAGAACCGCGTCGCCGCCTGATCCGCCGGTCAGCAAACTCGTCAACCATCTGACCACGTCCAAATCGACCCGCCTGCGCCTTAACTGGCCAGGCGGGTCGATTGCGTTTCAAGAAAGGAAATCGATATGCAAGACCCCGTCTATGAGGAGGCCTACCAAGGCCACACCATCAAGATCTACCATGACCCGGATGCTGAAAGCCCACGGGAGTGGTCCAACCTCGGCACGCTCATCTGCTGGCATCGGCGCTATCGGCTGGGTGACAGCCATCAGTTCGAAAGCCCCGAGGCGTTCCTGCGCGATCTTGCCGATGTTTCGCATCAGAGCGACCTCTCGCTGGATCGGCTGCGCGACCGCGCCGACCGCAAATCCGTGCTGCTGCCCGTGTTTCTCTACGATCATTCAGGCCTCGCCATGAACACCATCGGGTTCCACTGCCCGTGGGATTCCGGGCAGGTCGGCTATGTATATGTGAAGCTTGAGGCGGTCCGGACGGAGTTCGGTGCGAAACGCGTCACCAAGGCTCTGCGCGAAAAGGCGGCAGACATCCTGCGCGCGGAAATTGTCAGCTACGACGCCTATCTTGGCGGCCGGGTCTATGGCTACGTCATTGAGCAGGACGGTGAGGAGGTCGACGCCTGCTGGGGGTTTGTCGGCGACTATGAGTTGGACTGTCTGCTCGAGGCGCGCCGAGCGTTGCCAGCACCATTGCCGAGTCAAACACGCGAGTCCGCTGCCGCTCAAGAGCGGGCTCACCCTTAGGAACCGGCACAGGTGGCATACGCTCCCTTTATTGCGGGAATCCCAATCGGCTTCGCATTGCTGCAATGCAGAAATATCATGGCCCGGCTATTGTGCGGTCGCAGCATGACCACTATGTTTGGAATGTGATCGGTTCTCTCCTCCTCCCTGAGCCGATCCAAGCTAAACGGCGGCATCCACTTCCTCCCGGATGCCGCCTCTTTCTTTTTCAGAGCTCTTTCTGAAGGTTGTCCACGGTTTGTCGGTCGCCGTTCGGTCAATGAGGTGCCCACTAGTTGGATGCCGAGGTCGCACCTTGCCCAAAACTTGGGCGCACCGATATAGCTTCAAGCTGACAAGGACTTCCGCGACAGCGCCCACAGCCCCATCCCCAGATTCTGGGGATAACTTTCCGAGGCTAAGGCGGAGATCTTCAAAGCCATAAAAGAGCGAAAGGCAGGGCGGGAGGGGTGACCCCTCCCGGGTGAGAGAGTGCGCACGGGGCTTGGGGCCAACCCTCAACCCCGGAGATTGCCGATGAACGCTCACCCCCATTCCACCCCCCTTGCAACCGACGCCGAGGCCCCTGCCCTGCCTGATGCTTCGCGCTTCGCCCACAACCTGATCCAGGCTGCGAGAACCCTCGTCCCCCTGTTCGAGGCCGGCAGGTCCATCGACGCTGCCGCGCTGCGCGCCGCGATGGAAGATACCTTCGGCGCCAGCGACGCCAGCGGTGCCTGGGTCTGGAAGGATGCCTACGAGGCCGCCGAGATCGCCCAGATCCTGATGCTCTCGCGCTACGGCGCGTTGATGCAGCGACAGGCACCCTCGCCGCAGGCCTTCCTCTCCATGATCGAACGCCTCGCCGGTCTGGCACCGTCCCACACACGGCGCTCCGAAGACAGTGTCCGTCTGCAGCAATTCTCAACGCCTTTGCCGCTCGCCGCCATCGTCGCACAGGCGGCGGGGTTTCGGGATGACGACCTGTTGCTCGAGCCCTCGGCCGGCACAGGCCTGTTGGCGATTTTCGCCCGGATTGCAGGCGCTCGCCTGGCGCTGAATGAACTCGCGGAAACCCGCCGCGCCCTGCTGGGACAAGTTTTCCCCGATGCCGCCGTATCAGGCCACGATGCCGCATCGATCGACGACCGCCTCGACCGGTCCATCGTGCCCTCGGTCATCGTGATGAACCCGCCTTTCTCCGCGGCCAACCATGTCGAGGGTAAGTTCCGGCAGGCCACCAGCCAGCATGTTCTGTCCGCGCTGGCGCGCCTCGCGCCGGGTGGGCGCCTTGTCGTCATTACGGGCGAAAGTTTCCGCCCCTCTTTGAGCAGCTTTCAACCGACGTTTCAGCGGATCGCACATGGCGCCGATGTCGTGTTTTCCGCCGCGATCGACGGCAAGGTCTTTGCGCGTCATGGCACCACGATCAACACGCGGCTCACGGTAATCGACAAGCGCGCGGCTGGCGCTGAAGCGACCGCGCCGGTCGACGTCGAGAGCAACTATCATCCGATCTGCGCAACAACGGCCGATCTCCTCGCGTCAGTTCTGACTAACTGCCCGGAGCGCCGCAGCCCCCCGCCCTGCCCCACCACATCGGCCCTGTCGGTCCCGTCTCAGCCGACCCGCACCAACCTCCACGCCCTGCGCAATGCCGCCCGCCAGGAAACCCGTGCCCTCGCTGAAGAACGCGCGAAACATCCCTTCGACGACATCGAGACGGCTCCGCTCGATTATCTTCCGAAAGCCTGGAGCGAACCCGACGGCACGCTGCAGGACACGGTCTATGAGGCCTATGACCTTCAGGCGATCCGGATAAATGGCGCGGCGGTGCATCCGACCGCGCTTGTCCAATCTGCGGCCATGGGATCGGTCCCGCCGCCTGTGCCGACCTATCGCCCGCTCCTTCCGAAGAGCCTTGTGGCGGACGGCCTTCTCTCCGCACCGCAGCTCGAAAGTGTCATCTATGCGGGCAATGCGCATGAGACGCATCTCAAGGGCTGGTTCAAGCGTGGCGAGATCGAAGGCCAGCTGATGGCAGCGGTAGAGGGCGACGAAGGCGCTTTTCGCCTCCGCAAGGGCTGGTTCCTGGGCGATGGCACGGGTTGTGGCAAGGGACGGCAGGTGGCCGGCATCATACTCGACAATTGGCTGAAGGGGCGTCGCCGGGCGGTCTGGGTCTCCAAGAGCGACAAGCTTATCGAAGATGCCCGGCGCGACTGGATGGCGCTCGGCGGGCGCGAGAGCGATATCGTGCCGCTCTCGAAATTCCGCCAGGGGAGCGACATCCGTCTGCCCGAAGGCATCCTTTTCGTCACCTATGCCACGCTGCGTTCGGCAGAACGCGAGGGCAAGGCCTCTCGCCTCGACCAGGTGACGTCCTGGCTCGGGAAAGGGTTCGACGGGGTCATTGCCTTCGACGAGAGCCATGCCATGGCAAATGCCGCGGGCGAAAAGTCGGACCGCGGCGACAAGAAGGCGTCCCAACAAGGACTCGCGGGCCTTGCACTGCAGAACGCGGTTCCTGATGCGCGCGTGCTCTACGTCTCGGCCACCGGCGCGACGGTCGTCGGCAATCTCGCCTATGCTTCGCGTCTAGGGCTTTGGGGCACCGGGGATTTTCCCTTCGTGACGCGGGCCGATTTTGTCGCCGCGATGGAGGCCGGGGGCATTGCGGCCATGGAGATGATCTCGCGCGACCTGAAGGCGCTCGGTCTCTATCTCGCGCGGTCCCTCTCCTATGCCGGAGTCGAATACGAGATGCTGGTGCATGAGCTGACGCCCGCCCAGATCGCGATCTACGACAGCTATGCCGATGCCTATCAGGTCATCCACAACAACCTTGAAGCCGCCCTTCAGGC
Organism: Phaeobacter sp. CC-HEC084; assembly: GCF_059429255.1. Classification (NCBI taxonomy): domain Bacteria; kingdom Pseudomonadati; phylum Pseudomonadota; class Alphaproteobacteria; order Rhodobacterales; family Roseobacteraceae; genus Phaeobacter; species Phaeobacter sp. CC-HEC084. The sequence continues at coordinate 84,572 of NZ_JCAIJQ010000003.1, read as the reverse complement.
CTCGGGCATTTCCTCCGAGACCGGTACGCTGAACCCTCAGGCGAAATCTGCCGCGCGCTCGGCCTTCGAGAGCAACAAGCAGCGTTTCTTCAACCATCTCATCACCGCCATGAAATGCCCGTCCCTGATCCGCGCCATCGAGGCAGATCTGGCAGCGGGTCATTCGGCGGTGATCCAGGTGGTCTCGACCAGCGAAGCGGTGATGGAACGCCGCCTCGAGGATATCCCGCCCTCCGAGTGGGATGATCTTCAGGTCGATTTTACGCCGAGGGAGAACATCATGGACTACCTGATGCATAGCTTTCCGACGCAGCTTTTCGAGCCCTACACCGACGAGAACGGCGATCTGCGCTCGCGCCCGGCGCTTGATGGCGACGGCAACCCGATCATCTGCCGCGAGGCGGAGCGGCGGCGGGATGAACTTGTCGAGCATCTTGGTGCCCTCGCCCCGGTGCAAGGCGCGCTCGACCAGATCCTTTGGCATTTCGGGGGCAATGCGGTCGCCGAGGTCACCGGGCGCAAGCGGCGCATCGTGAAGACGCCCGAGGGTCGGCTCAAGGTCGAGAACCGCCCTGCTTCTTCCAACCTTGGTGAAACGCAAGCCTTCATGGATGATGCCAAGCGCATCCTGGTCTTCTCCGATGCGGGTGGCACCGGGCGCAGCTATCACGCTGACCTTGGCGCGAAGAACCAGCGCCTCCGGGTGCATTACCTGCTTGAGCCCGGCTGGAAGGCCGACAATGCGATCCAGGGGCTCGGGCGCACCAATCGCACCAACCAGGCGCAGCCGCCGCTCTTTCGCCCCGTGGCGACCAATGTGAAGGGTGAGAAGCGGTTTCTCTCCACCATCGCGCGCCGCCTCGACACGCTCGGGGCGATCACGAAAGGCCAACGCGAGACCGGCGGGCAGAACATGTTCCGCGCAGAGGACAACCTCGAGAGCCCTTACGCACGGGCGGCGCTGCGGCAGTTCTTCTACAAGCTGCGCGCAGGCAAGATCGAGGCCTGTTCCTACGCAATGTTTCAGGAAATGACCGGGCTGACGCTCGATGAGGCGGATGGCACCATGAAAGAAAACCTGCCGCCGATCCAGCAGTTCCTGAACCGCTGCTTGGCGCTCCGGATCGACATGCAGGATGCGATCTTCGAGGCCTTCGGCGGGTTCCTCTCGGCCATCATCGAAGATGCGCGCCAGGCGGGCACGCTCGATGTCGGTCTCGAAACCCTGCGCGCCGAGAAATTCGAAATTGCCGACCGCAAGGTCATCTTCGAGCACGAGGCGACGGGGGCGACGGCGACCGCCCTGACCGTCGAGCGGACCGATCGCAACGATCCGCTCACCCTGCCCCGGGTCAAACAGATCTGCGCAGATACGAAGGGCGCGACGCTGTGCTGGAACACCTCCTCCAAACGCGCGGCCCTGATGGTGAAGGCGCCAGCCTTCATGGACGAAGACGGCGTGCCGATCCTGCGGGTAAAACTGCTGCGGCCCATGGCGACCGAGATCCTCGCGCTTTCCGAGTTTTCGAAATCACACTGGGAGGAGATCGATGATGCGATGTTCGAACAGCTCTGGCAGGCCGAGGTCGAGGCGGTGCCGGAGTTCACCACCTCCAAGATCACGCTGATCTGTGGGTTGCTCCTGCCGATCTGGGACCGGCTGCCCGCCGATAACATGCGCATCTATCGCCTGCAGACCGAGGACGGGGAGCGCGCCATCGGTCGTTTGGTCAGCCAGGAGCAACTCCTGAACGTCTACGCACGGCTTGGGCTCGATTGTCTGATCGAGATGACGCCACAGGAGGTCTTCGCCGCGGTGATGGAGGCGCGAACGACCCTGAGCCTGCTTGGCGGCTACCAGCTGCGCCGGTCGCTGGTCATGAGACAGCCAAGGCTCGAATTGATCGGCGCGTCGGGTTCGGCCTTGCCCGGTTTGAAAGCGATGGGCTGTTTCACCGAGGTGATCCAGTGGAAAACGCGGGTGTTCATCCCGGTGGATGGCATCGATGTGCTGGCGCGTGTACTCGCCGAACATCCGGTTGGTGGCAGCGCCGCGGATGCCGCAGCATGAACGCGCGGCGCAGTATTGCGGACCTCTCGGCCGATCTGGCAGACCGGGCCGAGAGTTTCTGCCGCCAGTATTTCCCCGAGGGGCGCAAGCAGGGCAATTACTGGCAGGTTGGCGACACCTCTGGCGCAAAGGGGCAGAGTCTCGCGATCCGACTGCAGGCGCAAGGTGGGCGCAAAGCCGGGTCCTGGCAGGATTTCGCGACCGGTGAGTATGGCGATCTGATCGACCTGCTGCAGGAACGGCTCGGGTCGGTCACGCTCAAGGAAACGCTGAGGGAGGCCCGGTCCTTTTTGGGCGTTTTCCCCTGCCCTGCCATGCCTCGTGAACCTCGAAAGGCGGAGTGCCCTGATACAGCCTCCGCCAAACGCATCGCGCGGGCGCGAAAACTCTTCGCCGCAGGCAAGCCGGTTCTCGGCACATTAGCAGCCACCTATCTGCAGGGGCGCGGGATCACACGGCTTGGACCTGCCCTCCGTTATCACCCGCGGGTCTTCCTGCGACGGGGCGAGGACGACGCCGATCCGCCGCGACGGGCCCCTGCCCTGCTCGCGAAGATCACCGATAATCGGGGCCAGGTCACCGGATGCGCACGCTTCTATCTCGACCCGTCCACCGGTGGTTTGGCCGAAATCGAGAGCCCGAAACGGATCCTCGGGCAGCTGCACGGCCATGCCATCCGTTTCTGGTCCGGGACCACGCGCTGCGATCTCATCGTCGGCGAAGGTCTCGAGAATACCCTCTCGGTCGGTACGGCTCTCCCCGAGTTCGATCTCGCCTCCTGTCTCACCGCCACCCATCTCGGCCTCTTCATCCCGCCGCCGGGGATCAAGCGTATCTGGATCGCGTGGGACAATGACGAAGCCGGATGTAACGCATCAATAATACTGCGTAAGCAACTGGAATCGCGTGAAATTACCTGTGGTGATCTCGTGCCAAACATGGGTGATTTCAACGACGATCTGCGGGCATTCGGCAAGGATGCGCTGCGCCGGTCGCTGATAGAGGCCATGAAAGCACAAGGTCTGGAAATCGAGGACGGGTGACCGCCAACTTCCTCAGCGAAGTCCGAAAGGGCAAAGGTTCCGCGGGTTCGATCTGATCCCGTTTGGATATTGGGAGCGATGGACCGGCGGGTCGGGGCTGAGCGCCCCTCGCCCGGGCAGCAATGCGCCGCTACCCGGAAAATTCCCCTGCCCCTTCGGGCCATTCCTCGCGGGACCAATTTTCCGGCCCGCGGCGCATTCTCCGCTGCGCTCCGATCCTGACGGATGCGGCCCGGTCGCCGCTGGTCCTCATATCGCCCCATCCAAATCGGGTCAGATCAAACAGAGGAACCAGACAATGCCCCATCAGACAGACATCCAAGAGGAGACCGGCGTGACCTCCGCCATCCTCGACCACCTTGCACTTCATGGCGCAACGCCCGGGGCCGGCGAGACTGATCATCGCCCCCTGCCCCAGCCCGACGAGGTCGAGCTCGCCATGGCGACGCTCTTTGACACCACCATCGGCCTCCTCACCGGCAGCCAGTTGGAAGACAATCTCGAAGAGATGCTCTGGTCCCTCACCTCGATCTTCCATCGCCGCCTCTCCCATATCCAGAAACTTCTCGACGACAACGAATTCGAGGTCCGGGAAAGTCTGGCCATCCAGGACGGCTCAGAGGTCGCCTCGGTCGAGCTCGAGCGCCTCCAGATGATCGGGCTCAAGCTCTGGGACCATCGCGATGCCTTCGAGCAGATGCGCGATCTGGCCGTGGACCACTTCTCGGCCGCCACTGGCTCGCCTTGGCTACCCCGCACCGGATCCAAGGTCTCACATCGCGGTCTCACCTCCGCCGTGGTGGACAGCCGGGCCTATCTCTCGGCCAAGCGCCGCAAAGAGACCGAGGTCCATTGCCCCGAAGGCACGCGGATAGCCTTCTCGGGCGGGGATTATCACGCCTACGATCTGATCTGGTCCGTCCTAGACGCCACCCATGCGAAATACCCGGACATGGTGCTCCTGCACGGCGGCACGCCCAAAGGCGCCGAGATAATTGCGGCCCGCTGGGCAGATACACGGGGCGTCGCCCAGGTGGTCTTCAAGCCCGACTGGAAGAGCCACGGCAAGGCCGCTCCTTTCAAGCGCAACGACAAGATGCTCGAGACCATGCCGCAGGGTCTGATCGCCACCCCCGGTTCGGGCATCACCGAGAACATCGTCGACAAGGCCCGCAAGCTCGGGATCCGCATTAAGAGGATCGGGGCTTAGGCCCCGGTTCTACAATGACATCAGTCAGAGCACCTTATGCGGTTCGCTCTATGAGTTCGCAGAAGTGCGCAGTTCTGCGGGATTTGGTCCGGCAGACTGCTGAGTGTGTGGATGAGTATTTCTAGCTGGTCGCAATCGCGGGACGTCCTGAAGCCTCGTGACGCTCTCGTCGTCCCGCGATCAGCGGGATGTTCGCCGAAAGGCACCCCATGTCGGCCAGGAAACTGACCAATCCGACGATCGTCTTGAACTCGCGCAATTTGAAGACGCTGCGGCTTGTGACAAGCATTCTCGAATCCTGGCCATCCTCCGCTACTGCGTGCACGACCCAAGAGCCAGACCAACTGTTATGGCGCTTCTCGGCAGTCTGGTTGCAGATCACCTCGATGAGGTAGCTATCTGAGAGCAGATCGCGCAGGCCATCTTCGGTGACCACATTCGGTGTTGCGCCGTCCAACGGCTTTCCCTCTTCACATATGCCGACACGCAACAGGATTGGAGCGGGCCCGAGCTTTTACCTGATCTTCCGAGTCGTATGCGTCGTTGCTCGGTTTCGCGATGCCATACGGGACATCCTCGAAGTTCGCAACGCGGCCGGGATTGAAGTCGTCGAAAAGAGATGCGCATGTCTTCGTCTTTGCATTTCATCTTTTCCAGCCTGTCAGATCACTTTCTGCTTGAGGCCCCTGGGTGACTCGACCGAGGAACTGAACACGGGCCGGTGTTGCGTTGCGACGGGTCGTGGTGTGTACCGAAAGATCAGGCGTGACAGTGCAAGGCACGCTTCGGCGTTCTTGGCTGCCTGCAGTTCCCCTACCTTCCTTCATGGCCACCGCACTTCTCCCGATGTCTGAGTTGCATGACATGCTGGTCGCAGCTGTCGTCCCCTCCACAAAGGTTGTCACCGATCTTTTTCCCCTGACCCTGCGGGTCATTCCTCGCGAGGCAAAAAGACCGGCGCCTGCCCCTCTCCAGCTCACGCTTCGCCTTCGGTGTGGCCGGGCCTTGGCCAGCTGCAAGGTGACCATCATTGCAACGCAAACAAGGAGAAGAGCAATGACCACGAACTGCATCAAATTCACCAGCGCCGACATCGAAACCGCCAAGGGCGTCGGCTCCATCTCGACCCTGACCTTCGACCTCGACATCACGGTCGAACCCGTCGCGAGCACGAACCCGATGGCTCCCACGCACCGCGTCCTCGGCCGCTCCCCGCGCGGCAAGCTGGTCGAGTGCGGCGGCATCTGGAAGAAGCAGAACAAGGAGACGGGAGCTGACTACTACACGCTGACCATCCGCGACCACGGCTTCAACGCCAACCTCGGCAAGGCCGCGAACCAGGACGATCTGTCCCTGCAGGCCGTCATCCCCTGGGGGCCGAAAGACGCCGCGTGATCTGAAGAATTGGGCCCGACATCGTTCGGGCCCAGCAACCGCAAGTCGATCTTGAACGCGTTCAAGATTAGATCGTTTTGCGCCTCACCGCCTCTAATCATACTCCTGAATTCAGGTAGGCGCGTGGTATCTTCCAATTGCGCCCATAATAGTGCTACTATGAGTGGCGAAACGAGTCGAACTCGGAATCAACCGAAGTCGGGGCAGCGATATGAGCGGAAGTCTAGAACAGTTTTTGACCGACCTGTCACGAGGTCTGGAGCGCACAATGGTCGCCGTCAACAAAGAGTTGACGCTGCGCCATCGTATCAAGCGCACATGGTCGATGCGACAGTGCGCTCGCTTCTTGAACGTCAGCATTCAATATTTGACCAAGTTCGCGAATGGCAACGAAGACTTTCCAAAGGGTGAGTACGTTGGACGCGAGCGTGTCTTCAACCTTCATGAACTGATGCATATGCGCGCTTTGATGGCGGCGTCTGCAAAGCGTCCTTTTGACTATCTTGCGTGGCGCAAGCCTGGCGATCCGCTTCCAGTCATTTCATTTGCCAGCCAAAAGGGCGGAACTGCCAAGAGCCTTAGCGCTGCACATTTCGCACAGTACCTAAGCCTACACTACGGAATGCGCGTTGGCGTGATGGATGCGGACCCGCAGAGCACGATCACACTTTACTTTGTAGGCGGTGAGGGGTTGTCTCAAATGCCTACTGAAGAAACGCCATCGATGGTGGACTTCGCGGGCCTCTTCCAGTCTGAGGAGGCGCCGTACACGGATCACTCTGCGGAGACGCTGGATAGCTTCTTTTTGAAGACTTCTTGGCCGGGGCTTCGATTGGTTCCAGCGCACGGAGAGACCTCTGAGGGCGAAATTCAGATCGCCCGCTTGGTTCGCGAAGCTCCTGCAGGGAAGAGTTTCTACCGCTACCTTCGGGACGCGATTGATCGCTGGAAAGAAGCGCACCCTCCGGCAACAGCTCCCAATGAACTTGCTACGGATGGTAAGGTCGATCCTGTCCGACTTGAGCATGCGCTGAACGAAACGCTGGATTGCATCATCATTGATTATCAACCGGCGCTGACGCTTTTCCAGCTCAACAATGTGATAGCTTCTTCATCCCTCGTCATTCCTCAGACCATGAAGGGGTTCGACATCGCGACGCTGTCGACCTTTGTCACCGGCCTGCTAGGTATGCTGCAGCACATCCTAGCACATGAGCGTATCGATATTGGCTCGGGTGCCAACATGCTTCTGCCAACCATTGTGCAGCGTTCCAACGGTCAAGATCTCAATCACATCGGCAATCTTCTCGAGCACTGCCCCACGGAGATCTTGCCCGTGTTCTATCTTCGGTCAGACGCGATTTCGAACGCTTCGGACGTTTATCAGTCGGTCTACGAATATGAGCCTGACACGCCTGGCAAGCGAAAAGGTATCAACAGATTTATCGAGAACGCAGACGCGGTGAACGATGCAATCGTCAGCCGTCTGTGGCCAGGCCTCGAACGTGGTTATGCGAATGCCTGGATGGACACGTTCTATGATGACGATGACGGGGAGACCGCAGCATGAAGCGAACTATCCCGAGGTCGCTGGTTTCGAAAGCTTTGAACCAATCAGCTGAGCCGAGTGGCAATGACGACGAGGCAAAGGTCGACACTGCACCGCCTTCTACTACTGCAGCTTTCAAGGGAGCGGGTAGTGCATGGAAGGCCGGCGCACTTGCCCAATCGCAGGCAGCGGTAGAGCAGGGTCGTGCGCAGCTCGTCGAAGACATTTTGAACGGCCGTCACGAGCTTCAGATTTCACCGGAAAAAGTGGAGGATCCGTTAGGTTCAGATCGTCGTGATGACTGGCTGGCACAAGAGGCCTTTCAAACGCTACTAAAGAGCATCGAAATCAACGGCCAAGACACGCCCATCCTTGTTTGGCCAGAGGATCCGAATTGGAAGCCTGACCCGTTGAACCCGACTGACGTCGCGGATGCTCGCTTTATCATGCTGACCGGCAGACGTCGTCATGCTGCGGCGAAGACCTTGGGGCTTAAGCTAAGAGCCATCTTGGCGTCCCCTGATAAGCGAGGCGCGGAGAACGCGCAGTTCGAGATGCTGTTTCTTCGTTTCCGGGAAAACGAGGAACGGGAAAACCTTGGCGCTTTCGAGCGCCTACTGGCTATCGGAGAGATGTACGAGACGCTTCGTGAATCTGGTGAGAAGACGACCGCGGTGGCGTTTGCTGCGCGTATTGGTGTCCACGAGAGTATCGTGTCGCGGGCTCGCGCAGTTTTCGGGGCTCGAGATCAAATCTTGAACGCGTTCAAGAACGCTTACGACATGAGCTTCCAGGATCTGCAAAAAGCGCTGGCCAGCCTTGAGGGCAAGCCGAAGAAGCAAGTCAGAAAGTCTGCTCAGAAAATCACCGCCAAGCGCAAGGTAGGGGGTCGTAATCTCTCGCTCACGTCAGCGAACGGCAATCTCTCGATCAAAGCCGCAAGCGTACCGCTGAGCCAAGAGAAGCTTGAGGAGTTGAGCGATCTGATTGCGGACTTCTTGGCAAAGAATAAGGAGGTTCCACCGACGGGCTAAAGCCTGAATACCGGTGCATCTCCATACATTGAGGCAACGAGCAAGAAGGAAGAATGTGATCTAAAGGCAAAAGAAAAGCCCCCAAGCTGAGGGCCTGAGAGCTGATCTTATTGGTTTGGTCGCCTTGAAGATAAGTCTCTCTCGAATCACTGTCAACGACGAACGCTTCTGAGCGAACGGCTTTCTTTTGCCTCCACATAACTGGAGGTGAGAAACAGGCATGAAACATACAGGTTGGCGCAAGCCGACACCGGGTCTTGGCATTGCAGAGCAGCTTGCCCAAGCCGGTGAACAGGTAGCTATACCCAAAACACGGGCGTTCGTCGCCGTGAAGCGGGTAGGGGCCTACATTGGCCTCAAGGCCGGCGACATGATGCTCCTCGATACGCTCGGGGCCTTTACGCAGGCCCAAGACTGGGAGGAGGGGCAACGCCCTATCGTCTGGGCGTCGAACGCCTACCTGATGGAGCAGACCGGGTTCTCGCTCTCCGCGCTCAAGCGCCATGCACGGCGTCTAGCCGAGATCGGTGTGATTTCCTTTCAGGACAGTCCGAACGGCAAGCGGTGGGGCCGCAGGGACGCCGAGGGGCGTATCGTCGAGGCCTATGGCTTCGATCTGTCGCCGCTGTCGGCGCGTGTCGAGGAATTCGAGGAGCTTCATGCCGAGTTGCAGGCTGAACGCGAGCTCTGCCAGCGCCTGAAGCGTCAGATCACCGTGGCACGCCGGATGATCCGCGCGCGGATCGAGGCGGCCGTCAGCAGCGCGCTGCGCGGGCCCTGGACGCAGTTCACGGGGCTCTTCGAGGAGCTTCTGGGCCGGCTTCCGCGCCGCCATGAAGCGTCCGAGCAGCTTGCACGGCTGCTGGGCTGGTTCAAGGAGCTCCAGAAGCGTGTGGAGGCTGCCTATCTCAAGGCAACCGAGGTCGTCGAGCCTGTGGAAAACATGAATGAAACCAGGGAACAAGCTTCCGAAAAGACTCAAGAAATGAACCCCAGGGAGGTCATTTCCGGCCCCCATATACTAATTACAACCCAACTTAATCCTGTAATCTGTAATTCCTCAGAAAATGAGGAAGTCGCGGCCGTGGTGCCCAATGCTCAGCCTGAAGATCAGGTTGATAGGGAGCTGGAAGAATGGGTTGCCGAAGTGCGCAAGAAGCGCGCTGCGCTGGATTTGCCCACTGTCATGCAAGCTTGTCCCGAATTCGCGTCATGGGCCCGCAATATGGGTGGGTTCCTCAAGGATTGGGGCGATCTGCACCGGGTTGCAGGGCAACTCAGGCCGATGATCGGGGTCTCCCAGCATGCCTGGAACGTGGCGCAGGACCGGCTGGGCAAGCAGGTGGCGACAGCGGCTCTGGCGCTTGTCTTCGAGAAGCATTGCGCGGGCGAGGTTTCCTCGCCGGGCGGCTATCTGCGCGGCATGGTCGAAAAGGCCGGGGCAGGGGAGTTGCATCTCGAGCGCAGCTTCTATGGCAGGCTCAGCGGTCAGGCTGCGTGATGGGGCAGGGGGTCAGAGACCGGCGGCCTTGGTCAGATTCACTCGGAACCGGTCGCGTCGGCGCTGGTAGCGGCGAGTCATCTCGGCCGAGGCATGACCGAGCTGCTTCTGGACATAGCGTTCGTCGACCTCCGCTGAACTAGCGAGGCCGGCACGCAGCGAGTGACCTGAGAACAGCGCCAGTCGTTCTTTCTCGGGCAGCTCGGACCGGATGCCGGCGTCCAGGACCGTGCGCTTGATCAGGCGGGCGACATGCTTGTCGTTGAGCCGGGCATCGAGGGCGCGCTTGCCATCGCGTGAGGTGCCAACGAAGACCGGACCGAAATCGATCTTGGCAAAGTGCAGCCATTGCTGGAGCGCGTGCACGGGGCAGGTCTGATCCTTCGAGCCGCGACCGATCTCGACTTCGCGCCAACCGGTTTTGGCATTGAGGCTCAGGAGGGCACCTTTCTCCATAATCTCGACCCAACCGCCACTGTCGGGCGTATCGTCTTTGTGCACGTCCAGGCTGACGATTTCCGAGCGGCGCAAGCCTCCGGCGTATCCCAGAAGAAGGATTGCCCGATCTCGCAGCCCGCGCAGATCATAGGGCAGGGTGGCGACCATTGCGAGGATGTCTTCCGCCAGGATTGCTTCCTTCTGCACCTGCGGTCGCGCGTGCTTACGCTTGATCCCGGCCAGCACCGTGGCGATGTGACGGTTCTTGCGATCGAGAGTGAACCCCCGTTGCGTGTAGTTCCAAGCGAGGCCTGACAGGCGGCGGTCGATGGTCGAGACGGACAGGGGGCGGGACGCCGCCTGCGAAAGGGAGGAGCCCGACCCGGAGGCCAGATCCGCGAGGTAGAGACCGATCATTTCCGGTGATGGTGGCAGCGGGTCCGCACCCTTCATCCGGCACCAGCGCGCGAAATGCGCCCAATCCTTCGCATAGGCCTTCAACGTATTGTCCGAGGCCGCGGCGCGCGCGTAGTCACGGGCGGTGTCGACCAGGCGATCCAGTGTGCCGGAACCGGCGACATGGGAGGGCAGGGCGATGTCATCGCTTTCCTCTTGATCTCTCTCGTCGACGCGAGCATCATTCAGCTCATCAGAGGGCGCTGACGTTGATTTCTCGGTCTCTGAGGGCATCTTTCCAGTGAATCCGGCGGTGAAATTGAACTGCTTCCCAGCATAACTTTTTGTGTCCGATAATGCAAACTTATTGGACATGACTGCGAGCGACAAGGTGGGGCGGTTTATGTGCTATTTTCTGGTAGAAAGCGCCGCGCTGATATAGGCTGCAGGCATGACATTTGCCCGGCCGGATCACATCGTCGACCTCGACACGTTACCCCGGATGCCCGCCTGGGTCACCTCTGCACGCGCTGAAACCCTTGAAGATGTTGCGTTTTTGTCGGGTTCGGCGCTGAACCACCTGCATCTTATGTTGGGACGCGCGGAGGTGCCCCAAGCCTTGTTTCGGGACCGGCTCGCGCTGCGCGCGGCCGAGGCTTGTATCGCGTTCTCTGGGCGGCCGGAGCGGGCAGGGGAGCTGCGCGACGCGGTGCACCTGCTGCGACCCGGCGATCTGCCCGGACCGGCGGGCGAAACTAGCCTCGCCTGGCGACGCGCTGTGGAACGGCCGGTATCGATCAAGGCTCTGGGTCGAGCCTTGCCCAGCTTCGACCTCCGCCAAATTGCCGCGTGGCTTGATGTGGGGAAAGGGGCGCCGGTAACCTGGGCCGCGAAGGTGTTGGAGGCGGTACTGCACGAGGTGCCGCGCGCAGATGTAGTAGGACTGATCCTCGCGGATGCGGCCCTCGCTCAGGCACTCGGCTGGGATCATCTCGTGCCGCTTCTGGCCCCAGCCCTGAAACGCGCCGACCTGCGCAAGCATGGCGAAGACCTGCGTCTCGCCTGTCATCGGGCGCTCGTCTCATCGGCAGTCGAGGCCGTGCGCCTTGCCGCTGACCTCGAGCGCCGAACGACGCATCTGAAATCCGTCGCGCCGAAACTCCGGGCCAAGGGGGCAGGGCAGGCGGTCGAGTTGTTCCTGACCAGCGATGCGGTTGCCCCTTCGGCGCTGCCCTTGCCGGATCGCGCCGCGCGGCGGCTCTGCGATCGGTTGGTCGACCTCGGCGCTGTGCGCGAGCTGACCGGGCGGGACACCTTCCGGCTTTACGGGGTATAGTGATGGCCAAGGATCGCCCCGAACTTGAGCTTGACCGCGAGTTGTCCGATCTGCCGCCCGAGCTGCGCTGGCGGGAATGGATGCGCCGGATCGAGGCCGTGCTCTTCGCCAGTGCCTCGCCAGTGCCGCGCGAAGACCTTGCCCGCGTGGTGGGGCAGGCGGCTTCGGTCGAATTGCTGGTCGAGGACCTTGCCGCCGATCTGGAAGGGCGGGCCTTCGAGATCGCTCGGGTCACTGGCGGCTGGATGTTCCGGACGCGGGCCGCCTACGCGCCCGCGATCCGCGCAGCGGCAGATGTCGGGAACCAGTTTCTGGATCTGAGCGAGTTCGACGTCGCGGTCCTGGCCGCCATCGCCTACCATCAACCGATCACCCGCGACGGGCTCAAGGACATCTTCGGCAAGGAGATCAGCCGCGACCTGATAGGGCGGCTGCATTCGCGCAACCTGATCGGGACCGGGCCAAAGTCGCCCAGGCGAGGGGCCCCCTATACCTTCGTCACCACCGAGCAGTTCCTGGTCGCTTTTGGGTTGGAGAGTCTGCACGATCTTCCCGATCGGGAGCAGTTGGAGGATGCGGGGGTTGTGGGGTAGCTGCTTCAAGTGGGCGTCGGCTGACGAACTGGAATCCTCGGCATAGAATTCATCCCGACTTTGCTCTCGCGGAATCTACCTCTGGGCATCATCGTCGGCAGCAACGAATTCCATCGTGAGGACAACGTCAGTCGTTTTGAAATCTGGTCGGGAAAGCTTGATAGACCTATTGACCGGTCAGTCCAAGGGTCGCCTACCCAGTTCATCTGCGATCATTCAATCCATCATGGCCTACATGTAGTATCCGAGGCCTTACGAAACGCTGATTGAAGTGCTATCTCTTTCATATGGAAGGTACGGGTTATTGGCGTGAACAAGAAGATTACTGCCAGTCAGCGCATTGGCGAAATCGGGGAGAAGGCGGCTAATCTTCAATTCTTGCGAATTGGGTTCCAATTCGATGGGCGTTCACGGCTGGAAGCGGGGATAGACGGCATCGCTGAGGTGATGGACGATGATCAGCCGACAGCGAAGATGATTGCCGTTCAGGTCAAGGCTACTGAGCGTGGCAGCTATGTCGGCGAGACGGACGCCGGTTTCACCTATCGTGTCCGCGCTTCAGATTTCGACTACTGGCGCGGCTCCAACCTACCCGTGATCCTTGTTCTCTACAGGCAATCAGATGACACGTTCTTCTGGAAATCGCTCGAAAACCTCGTTGGCGAGGCCGAACGCACATTGCAGTTCGACAAGGAGCGCGACGTCTTGGACGGACGTGCGAAGAATCACCTCGCTGCCCTGACCGTCGCCAAGCAAGGACACGGTTACTACGTCCCGCCACTTGGGGGAGGGGAGGAAGCGATCATCAACATGGTGCCATTGCAGCTTCCTGAGGAAATCTTCGTCGCACAGACACAGCTCTCTACCCAGAAGGCGCTCGCCCGGATGAATAAGGTCCGGGACGGCCAGCGGTACGATTGGATGGTCGATGAAACCTCGCTTTGGACATTCTGCGACCCACTAACCACACCCGTTCGCGACCTGGTCGAACGGGATCAGGTCGAACGGATCGAAACCGACTTTCTGGCACAACACGACGCAGTGGATCAGCAATACAAATTTGCGGGTCTGTTGCGACATACTCTGGGCCATGACTTTCGGGATTTGCTTGGATGGGACCGAAAGAAAAAGCAGTTCTACTTCTTGCCAACACCTGGAGGCGTCGCGCGCAAGTTTCGCTATCTTGGTGCGAAGCAGAAGACACAGGCAGACGTTGTCAGCGTCTATCAGAAGTCGAAGGGGGAGGGGCCCATCGACTATGTGCGGCACCATTCATTCCATCCCCGGTTCGAGCGCTTGGCGGACCAATGGTACCTGATCATCAACCCATCCTACTATTTCACTTCGGATGGAGAGCGCGCGCTCAACTATCCGGATGCCTTGTTGTCCGGGAAGAAGCGCCTCGACACAAACAACACCGTTCGAGGCCAGGTGATCATGTGGCATCGATTGCTGTCAGGTATGGAATTTGAAGATGCCGGCGAACTGCTGGCACCCGACACCAAGACGGATCGTATCATCAAGTTTGGTGACCCGCCTTCCATCGAACTGCCAAAGAGTGTGCCCGAGGACGTGTGGGGCGCGAAGGCGCAGAAGTCGAAGAAGCCGTCCGGCTCGAATGAACAAGGCAGCTTTGACCTATGAGCGACTTCAAGACAAAGATCTTCCCGGAGCCTGAACTGGAATTTGGTGACCAACACCATCATCCTGATCCACGATTGGGGTTGCTACAGGCGGGCCCGTTGCAAACGAACCTGGGGGACACGATCAAAGTCGGCGTTGTTGGCAGCGCTCTGACCGTCGAAAAATCAGGCGAGTTTCTGAATGCGATCGAAGATGGGTTCGAGGGTAAGACCGAAAAGCACCCGAACCTGCACCCGGACTTCCCTGGGTTGAGAAACCAGAACCCCTATCGGTGCCGGTTTGAAATGGTGGCTGCCGAAGATGGAGTGCTGACGAAAGGTCAGATCGAGAAGATTGCCAAGGAACCGAGCGATGCGCGTGCTGTGGAGATAGCCGTCGACGCAGTTATGGCGCAACTGGAAAAGTTGGAGGCGCATCATGAACGGCCGGACGTGGTCATGGTTTCTCTCCCTGTCAAGTTGATCGAACGGGTCTGGAGAAACGAGCGGGCGCGCGATGACGAAGGTATAGAGGGCGAAGCGGCCGACGCGAAAGCTGGCAGAGAAACCTCTCCGAACTTCCGTGGCTTGCTCAAGGCCAGAGCGATGGACCTCAGATTCTCAATTCAGATTGTCTGGGAGGATGTCATCAACCCCGATGCCAAGATCCCTCGCAAGATCAAGGAGAACTCTGACCGCCAAACCCAAGATCGAGCTGACCTCGCATGGAACCTCATGACGACGCTCTACTACAAGGGCAGCGGCAAGGTGCCCTGGCGCAGATTGCCGGAAGAAGGCGAGTTCACCGCCTGTTACATTGGCATCAGCTTTTTCAAGGATGCCGAAACCGACGAGATATGGACCAGTGCTGCGCAAATGTTCGACGAGCGGGGCAGAGGGTTCATTCTTAGAGGCGGTCCTGCGCAGTCAGAGTCGCGGGGTCGCCACCCGTTCCTCACTATCGATGAGGCTCACAAGCTTACCGAGAGCGCCTTGGCCGCCTACAAGTCGGTCCATAGAACGATGCCGGCACGCGTGATCGTCATGAAGACGTCGCGCTTTCGCGAGGACGAGGCCGAGGGTGTTGGCAAGGCGCTCGACGAGGCAGGTGTGGAACTGCGCGATCTCGTTTGGATTCATGAGAGCTATTCAGTCAAGGTGCTGCGCGACGGCGACTTCCCTGTCCTCCGCGGCACCTTCGTTGAACTGGACGGCAATGGGCTGCTCTATACCAACGGCAGCATTCCCTACTATGGGACCTATCCTGGCCTCTATGTCCCGAACCCCCTGTTGCTCTGTCCGCACCCGCAAAGCGAGAGCACGATCGAACAGATTGCGAAGGAAGTTTTCAGCCTCACGAAGGTGAACTGGAACTCGACCCAGATGAACCAACGCTTGCCGATTCCGATCCGAGCAGCCCGTAAGGTTGGTGACGTGTTGAAATACGTTCCCTCGGGGCAAAAGGTCAGCAGTGACTATCGGAAGTACATTTAGAAGCTGCACACGGAGCACGCCGTCGGCTCCGTGGCTGCTGTTAAGAGCATCTGATCGTCGATCCTCGAAGCTCCCAAGTTTCCAGCGGATCTTTTTTCGGCAAGTGACTTCTCTGGCGTTTGATACATAAAAGAACATCACGCGCATGCCTTGATGTAGAATTCTACATCAATCTTGAAGTCTGCTTCAGTGAGTGATATGTTTATGAATATCATAGATGGCAAACGAAGCAGCAAGATAGATCATGAGTTACGCAATAGAGCACATCGCAGAGTCGCTCAAAGCCGCGCGGGAACGCAAAGGGATCTCTCAGCGCGCGCTCAGTGCGAAGGCTGGGGTTCCACAGAGCCACATCTCCAAGATCGAGAACGGGGCGGTCGATCTGCGTCTGTCCAGCCTGGTCGAGCTTGCACGTGTACTTGATCTGGAATTGACTCTGGTCCCGCGCAAGAAGCTGCCTGCCGTTCGGGCGATCATTCGCGGTGATGATGATGGTCACCGTGACGTTCAGAGCGCGCGTAAGGCGACGAACCTATTGCAGCGCCTTGATGACCAGATAGCAGCGCTTCCCAGTGAAACGCTCTCTGAGATTGTCGTTCAGGAGTTGCAGCGCCGGGCGCGCGAATTGATGCACTTCAAGCTTTCAGCCGATGATGTTGTTCAGTTGCAAGAAGCGTCTGCTGCCATGCAGGAGTTCCTGAGCGATCCGCGCAATCTGGAAGCGGTCGAGCAGGCGCAGAGCCAGTTGCGCATGCTGCGCAACGCACTCGCCCATGGGGCGGGTGTATCTGCACCATCCTTACCGCGTCCGGCCTATCGTCTGGATGGTGACGATCATGGCTGATGTCAGTGTCCTTGAAGTCCTGCTCTACGGAGAGCCGATAGGTACGTTGACGCGGGTCAGCGGTGATACCTCGCTCTTTGCTTTCTCTGAAGGCTATGTCGCCGATGCGGGCAGGCCGGTTCTGAGCCTCGGTTTCAAGAATGAGCTTGGGGAACTGACCACTGATTTCGGTACGCAGAACATGCACCTGCTGCCCTTCTTCTCCAATCTTCTGCCCGAAGGTCACATGCGAGACTATCTCGCCGAGCGCGCGGGCGTGAAGCCCGTCCGTGAATTTTTCCTGCTCTGGGTTCTCGGCGAGGACCTTCCCGGTGCGGTCACTGTTCGGCCCGCCGATGGTGAGGCGTGGCCCCCCGACGCTGATGATGGTGAAGATCATCACGATGATCATCGAGATCAGGCGCTGAGGTTCTCGCTGGCAGGCGTTCAGTTGAAGTTCTCGGCTTTGGGAGACAAACAAGGCGGTCTTGCGATTCCGGCCAAGGGGGTCGGCGGCTCCTGGATCGTCAAGTTGCCAGCGCAAGGCTTCGATGCTGTCCCCGAGAATGAATTCTCGATGATGACGCTCGCGCGTCTCTGCGGCATGGATGTTCCGCCGATAAGGCTGATCGATGTTGCCGACATCGGCAACCTGCCCGAGGGCATGGATAAGGTCAGCGGTCAGGCGCTGGCGGTCGAAAGATTTGACCGTCTAAGTGATGGCAGCGCTGTTCACATTGAAGACTTCGCGCAGGTCTTTCGCGTTTATCCCAAGGACAAGTACGAGAAGGCAAGCCAGCGCAACATCGCACAGGTACTGGCCGCTGAATGCGGAGAGGCCGACATCGCCGAGTTTATCCGGCGGCTGACTTTCAATGTGCTGATCGGCAATGCCGACATGCACCTCAAGAACTGGTCGCTGATCTATCCGGATCGTAGGCAGGCAGCGCTCGCGCCGTGTTACGATTTTGTTTCGACCATTGCCTACATAGACGACGACAAGGCGGCGCTCACCTTTAGCCGCACCAAGAAGTTCTCCGGGTTCTCGAAGGACGAGCTGTCGCACCTGGCTGCAAACGCCGGTTTATCCGAGAAGCTGGTTCTGGGAACCGCACGCGAGACTGTCGCGCGCTTCCATGAGCACTGGCAGGCCGAAAAGGGAAACCTGCCGCTGACCGCGGATGCGATCAAGGCGATCGAAGCCCATTTGCACACAGTGCCGATAGCGTAGGGGATTGGCAGAATGGCAGAGAGTTTTTCGAACCGGCACGGCTACCGCAGCGCAGCCGCGGAGATAACCGTTCACGAGGACGCGCCCGAAAACCTGCGCTATGCGATCCCGCTGATTGGGCAGGACATCGGCATGAGCCCGTCCGCCATGCGCCGGATCATCTGTCAGGTGTTGCTCGTCCCGCCTGACCGGAACAACTGGTCGGAGCACCCCAACATCTGGGAAGAGGTCGTTGGGCTACTTGCCGACTGTCCTTGGTACAAGGTCTATGACATTGCTGAAGCGTTCCATACGGCACTCGCGCAAGGGTTCAACGACAATGCAAGCAGGTTCGATGGCCGGCTGAACCAGTTTTTTGTCGAAAATGGCATCGGCTGGCATATGAACGACGGCCAGATAGTCTATCGCGGCTCCGAAGCATTTACCGGCGCGACACAAGAGGCCGTCGAAATCCTCGAACATACCGGGCGCAGTGCCGCCGCACGCGAGATCCACGAAGCGCTGCGCGATATTTCTCGGCGGCCAGAGCCGGATGTGACCGGGGCAATCCAGCATGCCTGCGCAGCGATGGAAGCGACCGCGCGGGATCTGGCCGGCGATTCCAAAGCAACATTCGGCCAGCTTGTAAAGCGATTGGACCTTCCAAAACCTCTTGATACCGCAGCCGAGAAACTGTGGGGCTATGCGTCCAACAACGCTCGTCACGGGTTGGAAGGACAGCAGGTTGATACGCCAGAGGCCGAGCTGGTTGTCAGTGTAGCCTGCGCGGTCTGCACCTATTTGGCCAAACGCGCGGTGATATAGCGGCCCGAACAGTCTGATGAAGTGACTGGGATTTCAGAGATACTGGAGCAACGCAGAAGGCCGACACTTAATTCACAGGACCGGTTCAAAATCAGTGCGATCTCAGGCTGGAAAGACCTTCTAGGTTCTCCGGTGGTGATTTGAGCTCAGAAGCTTCTCCAAATTGATGAAAATCCGTAGGTAGAAGACGCCCATCGAACAGATTAAATTCACCTCCTTGTCTGCGACCAATCTGACGAGTCTAAAATCGCCCGACATTTCGCCGCATAGACCGGATCGATCTGACCGGCGAACGCGATCAGGCCCAACAGATGTTGGCGGAGGCCTTCAACGGAGGCGAATCCGCGCCGCGCTGCATGTTGAACCGGCCCCTGATCGGGAGCGCTTATGTGATACAGGTGCTTTCGAAGCCGCGAGCGGAAATCGCGGGTCAGCTTCGGCGTGTCTCCGTCCACCAAAAGGCCGAGCACGACTTTCCGTGCTCCCGGAGAAACAATCGTCGTCTTGGATTGGTTCGGCGCCAGTCCTCGAGCAGCCAGGGTCTCATAGACTCGCCCTACCAGATCATGTGCGCGGGATCTTCCAAACGACTTTCGTGTCGTTGAAAAGGTGAGATCGTCTGCATAGCGCGAGTATCGGACGCCGAAGGTCTTCGCGATAGCAGTCAGTCTTTCATCTAGGTCGCGCACTGCGAGATTGGCCAACATTGGACTGGTTGGTGCGCCTTGCGGCAAGACGCCAAGCAGGTCTCGTGGATAAAGCGATGTCAAGGACGAGTGCCGAAACTTGGGCGTTCGTCGCTGAGGCAAGACAGCAGTATCGTTGCGATGTTTGTCGCGGAGACGGGTGCACAAGCGCGCAAGCTCAAACGCGACCAGCGGCTGGTAGCCCCGCTCCAAAAACACCCGATGCACGTCGATTTCAGTCAGCGATTCGAAGAAGTTCCGCAGATCAATCTTGACCATCCAAACTGCGCGGCAGTGGCGCGCCGCGGCCTGGGCCAACCGAGACCCTGGTGCAAACGCCGTGCTCGCCGAATGGCAGGGTGCGTGGCGCAGGACTTCGGACGCGATCCAAGTCTGGACTCTCAGCAAGGGCGGCTCAGGCACGGCAATTGTTCGATAGCGCGGAGGTTGGCCCGGGATCGGGCGCTTGCGGATCGAGAACTCCCGATAAGGGTCCGCATCCTGCCTTGAGGCATATGTTTTCAAAATACCGACATCGACGCCCGCCAAATGCCCCAGATGGCCAAGGGTGAGGATCGGCGGGCCGGGACTTGGCTGCCGCAATGTGTGTTCAGCTGTCGCGATTGCATTATTGAGGATGGATTCATCCACTCCTGCCGCAAGGCCTTCGGCGAAGTAGCGTTGAGAGTTCCACGTTCGCATCTACTATCCACCCTTCAGGGTGAGCTTGATCGGATCGCAAGTCAGCCTACCGCTGCGGCGACCGCAAGGTCGTGCGGTTCGATCAAGTTGAGCATCAAGCGAAAGCTTGACCGTGAGCCCATCGCAATCGACGGCCCAGGCATCACCTCCTGCGGGCAGGACGTGACACCAACGGTGCCGGTCGTTACCCCGGCAACCACTAGACATCGCGTGGCGCTCTCAACGCATTCGGAAAGTACATCGTGTCGTCGCCTTGGGGAAGGGGGCTCTTGCGGTCTTGGCGAATCAGTCGTGACGCAACCATCCGCCCTCGTTCGGTCAGTTGATGCGACGCGTTTATCCAACCCCAACCTTTCAAGCGGTCAAGGATTTCGCACACATCATCGATGTTCATGCCGAGACGACCCGATATCGCTTCGGAATGACGGGGAGATCGGCGCAGTGCAGACAGGATGATCGTTTCCAAGCTCGTCGGGCGCAGAATTGCCCCGGTATCCGACGCCTTGGCAGACGCTTCAATACGCGCTCTTTCTTTCTCTGGCGTGTGCGGTTCTTGGTAGGGGGAACCAGCTGTACTGGATGCACGCTCCGGTACCAGCGCCGACCATCTTCTTGCATCCTTCCAGAACATCGAAGGTGCATTGTTCGGCATGCCGTGATCAAACGCCAAAAGCGCCCCCACTTCGCCATAGCCCAGGGGTTTGGACCCTGGTGGCGCATAGCGACGACACAGCTCTTCCATCCGCCTGACTTTTCCTCGGGGAAAGACCGTTTGAATTGTTGGGCATCGTGTCACCAAGCTGACGGTGGGCGATGAGGCGTGATCCTTTACGCGTTCGACCCCAGCTTCTGTCCCTGCGTAGGCCACCACTTCGAAACAAAGGCCGGAATGACTGCGCCTCGACCACCAGCTGCGCACTGTCCGCAGCCTCCATGCGGCATTGAGATAGTTGATGACGCGATCTCCACTTCCGATGAAGTCCGTTACCAGAACGAACCGGCGCGCGCGCTTCTCGCGAATTATGTCGGCCCCAGGGTTGAGAAGGATCGACCTTCGATGGCGCTTGTGCAACTGGGTCAGGACGTTGGCGACAACCCCTTCACTGCCTATTTCTTCGGCGACCTGTCGCTGACGAGGCACCAGCGGCGGTCCGACGCGGCCATATGCGCGCACAGTCTTCTTCCCTTTTTGAATTTTACTCGCGCGGGACGTCTCGGGAAACAAACGGTTGGGTTGCCCTTTCCATTTCTTACGCTCTGTTTCGTTGTAAAGCGCCACGGGGTTGGGACCGATCCTCAGGCGGTCTTCAAGGACCCGCGTCAAATCGCGGCGAAAAGCATCACCAGGGACAAGCCGGATGAGGGACGCGAGGATCGCGGCATCCGCCCGGTCCGCTTCTTCGAATTGATCCACCCATGCTTTCACCAACGGCTGCATGATGGTCGAGCTTGTGGTCACGTCGGTACCTCGATCTCAGTTCTTCAAAATGGTTGCGAGGTTCGCCATATGGATCGCGCGCCAAGCCAGCGTCAGGAGTCACTTTAGACCGCGACACTCTTTCGCCCAAACGAACATCGCACCGACGGCAGCATTGGCTTGCTGCACGCTGAACACTTCCGGTTCGAACGCGCCGGCCCATTGCTTTGTATCACGATATTCCGGGTGGCGTTTGTCGGTCAGCGCGTCGAGAAACTCTTCGTAAGAGTAGGGCCCTCCACAGTCCTCTGGCGGGCACGCTCGCGCTCCGGCAACACAGGCGGGAAAGTCCAGATCTGGTCTTCCGGTTGGTTTGCTAACCTTCTCGACAGTGACGAGGTGCCGCCAGCCATCGCCGAAATCATAAGTGTATATGAACTGATTGCCTTTCTTGACCAGCTCGCCAAGAGTAAAGCTCTTTTCGTCCTTCCGGCCATCGTTTGGGTCCCAGCTGTCGTCACTTTCGTCGCGGGCCTCGAACCTGTCTTCGCCAATCTCGAATTCATGCAAATGATAGTCTTGCCAAGGCATAGCGCCCTGGAGAACGGAATGCAGGATGTCCAAGCTGATGTCATTCGGCACGAGGATCCGGCGCCAGATGGGTGGTTTGATGCCAACAAGTTCGATTTTCAGCTCAATCAAAATGTGTTCCGCCTGTCTCAATGGCCCTGCCGTTGAAGTAACTTTTGATTCTTAAGTTGAAGCATTCAAGGGGAACATTGGCCCCTCCTGCCCTTTGGTCAGGACCGCGCCCTACTCGGTCGGCTGCACGCAGCCGCCCGCCCCGAGCTGAAACGCCGCCTCTCGCTGCGACGTGCTGCTGGCGGTGCAGTCTCCTCCGGAGCCAGCCCGGCCAGCCGTCGCATGGTCGTGGCAACGCTTCATCTCGGCCGTTCCGGTTACGGTCGCTTGGGCGGGCGCGTGACAACATCGATCTCGTATCTCGCGTCTCGGCCGGTGTTGCTCCTTGCTTTGCCGGACGTGCCGTGCCGCCCCGTCATCATAGGTCGCAAACGGCGTTCTACGACCGCCGGATTGCCTTGACCGCAGCTGGCATCAGGCCGGTGATGGTCGTGCTGCGCGGATCGCACGTTACGGGGTGCCGTGGAGGGACCGTTCGAAATCCGGGGGGGGCGGAACGGTGTCGAGGCTTCGACGATCTCCCTGCAGCTCTTCCAGACAACACAGATCGGGTTGCCACGGAAACCAGCCGTCGCGGCACGTGAGGCAGGGTCAGCAAAGCTCTGACTGGCCGGGATGCGGCTCGGTGCGAGAGGACAGAAATATCGCCACCACAGGCATTTCTCTCATTCGGTTGTTCACCCTCCTTTCTTCGCGGCCACCGCACTTCTCCTGGTGTCTGAGTTGCATGACATGCTGGTCGCAGCTGTCGACCCGTCCACAAAGGTTGTCGCCGATCTTTTTCCCCTGTCCCTGCGGGCCATTCCGCGCGGAGCAAATAGACCGGCGCCTGCCCCTCTCCGCTACGCTTCGCCTTCGGTGTGACCGGGCCTTGGCCAGCTGCAAGGTGACCATCATTGCAACGCAAACAAGGAGAAGAGCAATGACCACGAACTGCATCAAATTCACCAGCGCCGACATCGAAACCGCCAAGGGCGTCGGCTCCATCTCGACCCTGACCTTCGACCTCGACATCACGGTCGAACCCGTCGCAAGCGCGAACCCGATGGCCCCCACGCACCGTGTCCTCGGACGCTCCCCGCGCGGCAAGCTTGTCGAGTGCGGCGGCATCTGGAAGAAGCAGAACAAGGAGACCGGCGCCGACTACTACACGCTGACCATCCGCGACCACGGCTTCAACGCCAACCTCGGCAAGGCCGCGAACCAGGACGATCTGTCCCTGCAGGCCGTGATCCCCTGGGGCCCAAAAGACGCCGCCTAAGCCAAAGGCCAGACCGCTCCGGCGGTCTGGCTTTTTCTCGTTCCGGGGGAATTTGCCCTCGACCGGTGCACTATCGGTGTCCGAAGAACGCGGCATATTTCGGAAGCGGACGCAGAGGCGGGTCGTCAGACCGGATAGGTCGCGGGCGCGGCTTCGATCTTTCAGTTCAGTGACAGCGTGGATCACGCGCGATGGAGGCGGAACCGAATGACCGCAGGGAGAACTGGGAGCCAACTGAGCGAGCCAAGCGCACCTCTTCCGTCGGTCGAACAACCCGCGCCTAGGTCGTCTTGGCGAAGCTACCAGGGGCGCCGAACTCACCCTGTGCCGCGAGGGTGGAAGTCGCAAATCAACGTCATGCATCCCGGGGCAACGTCTCACGCCAGAGTCACCGCCGCGCGCCTTTCCGTCGACCTGTTGGCCTTAGAGATCGCTAGCCCGGGGTCGAGCGGCCGGCAACGCCGGGGGCAGGTTTCTGGACGGCTGGCGCCTTGAGCGCTGCGGGGCATCGCTCACAACAAACCTGCCCCCAGCGTGCTCCATTTCATTCCGCCCCGTGCCGGGTGCAGCCCGCTCTCATGCCCCCGGTCTTTTCCACGATCCGTCCAACGACGATCAACGGAAAGGATCACACCATGACACTCGAACAATCCATCGACCTCGCCGAACTGCAAGCCGACATGGCTTTCGATGCCTACCTCGCCGCCTTTGATGAAGACGCCCATCCGGAGACACTCGACAGCCTCGAGACCGAGGCTCTGATCGCCCGCAGCCGCTACGACGATCTGCGCAGTCAGGGACTGGGTCACTGACCCAGACACCCCTGCGGGTCTTCGGATCCGCAGGGGTCTGACACTGATCCTTACCAACATTGTGACGCCCCAAACGGGCGTGACACGCGCCATCCCGCGCGGGCCGTTTTCGTGTTTCTGGCGCCCGATCCGTGACCGGCTCGGGCGCTCGGTTTGCCTGACATCGCGTGCTGCTCCAGCGCAAGTTTCAGCAGATTTATTCGACCAGATTGTCGCGCATCGATGAGGACGGCACCGCTCCATGTCGCGCTGCCCAGCGGTCTTGAGTGCACCTCATCGCAAGCAAAAAAACACATCATGCAAAACGTAATATTGCGCAATGTGATGTATTGAAGTATAAGCAAAAGAGAGAAGGAAGACGTTGGCAGGATATGGCCAATGTTTGCACATTTTGTCCGAGGGGTCTGTGATGGGCGTTTCCCGCAAAGCTGAATGCTCCGCCGCACGCGAACGCGATTGCGAGCAATCGCTGCCTCGCGCGCGTTTGCGCATGCATCTTTTCCCTGGAAGCGGGAGAACGTCCTAGTGCCGAGGCCAGCGAAAAACCTGAAGCTTGAGCAGCGCATCGAAGTGGCAAAGCGCTTCGCGGCGGGCGAGAGCGCCAAGGACCTGGCGGCGGCGTTCGGCATCTCCCCGCGCCACGTGAACCGGCTCGCGAAAGAGGAGGCGGGCGAGGGCATCGCGGTGCGCGATCCAAGCGAGACGGTGGCCTTCCGGGCGAGCCGATCCGAGCTGGACGCCTTCGATGCGGAGTGGCGCGAACGGGGCTTTGCCAACCGATCACAGGCGCTCAATGCGGTGCTGCGTGGACGGTGCGGGTTCCTTGATATACCCCGTGATCTGGTCTCGGAATTCTGCGCCGCATGGCGTCAGGCGAAGGATATGAGCGACGCCGGACTGGTGCTCGCCAAGGCGGTCCATCGCGGTCGGCTGGAGGTCTCGGAGGCAGACCGCGCGGTGCTGATCGAACTGCTCGATCTGGCGCAGTCGATGAGTCGTGAGATGGGCCAGATGAAGGATGCGGCGCAGGCGCTGCGTCATCAGGAATGGCCGCAAAAGGAAGAAGGGCAGGAGGCGGAGAACGAGATCCTGGAGGATGACCCGCGCGCGATCGAGCGCGGATTGAGGCTCGTCAGGAATGGCTGATCCGCTCGCCCTCTACACCTCGGTCATGGGGCGGCTCTGGGAGGATGAGCGCATCCGGGGCCAGGCCGCGGCGCGGATCGACGCGCGGTTGGCGGGGCGTCGGCAGGGGCGGAGTTTCGCGCGCGTTGGAACCATGTCGGCGCGCAACGCGCTGAAAGTAGCCTCGGGTCAGAGCCGAGCGGCGGTGTTCAAACGGATCCGGGCAGGGGGCTGCAAGACGCGTGCTTCGCTTGGGGCGCAGATCTCCTACATCAATGACAAGGCGGTCTACACCTATTCGACGATGACCAACGCGCTGACCGATGCGGCGGTGCTGTCTGAGGAACAGAAAGAGGACATCGTCGAGGACTGGGCCGGGACCTGGCGCGGCTCGACCAAGCTCGGGTTCACCTCGCACATGCTGCTGTCCTTCCCGACCGACGTGACGGTCGATCAGGTTCGCGACATCGCGATAGACTGGACCGAGCATTTCTTCGAGAGCGGCGAATACGGCGACCAATGGGACTATGTCCTCGCGGTTCATGACGACCGGGCGCACAAGCACGCGCATATCATCCTGAACAATCGCGGCGTCGAGAAGGGCACCTGGTTTTCGTGTTGGGCCGAGGGCGTGATGTCGCCGCAGCTCATGCGCGAGAAGCAGGCTGAAATTGCGGAACGCTATGGCGTGATGCTTGATGCCACCACGCGGCTCGAGCGCGGCATTTTCGAGAAGCCCGCCGGGATCGAGGAGATCTACCGCGCCAAGGAAGAGGCTCGCCTGCCGCGCGAGATCGTCATGACGGCCCAGGAAACTGCCATCGCGCAGGCGCAGGTGGTGGGCTTCGCCAAGGACTACAAGAACCTCGCGGATCTGCTGGACCGGATGGACCAGCGCCACATGGCGCGCGCCGTGCGCGGCATGGCGGACGGACTGGGCTCGGGCACGCCGTGGAACTTCACCGAAGGAGAGATAGACATGAAGGACATCAAGACCGTCGGTGATGCGATCGACTATTCCGAGCGCACGATCGAGGCGCTGAGGCTCAAGGCCGAGGAACTGGACCCGGCCGAGCGCGCCGCGTTCGAGGCCAAGGCCGCGCCGATCATCGCGGACCTCTCGCAGATGGTGCCGGACCCGGAGTTGCGCGTGCGCTTCGGCAAGCAGCTCGAAGAACCCTATCCGCCGGGGGCGGGCAGTGAGGTTCTGATCGCCGCGCTGCAGTCGGGCAATGACGAAGGGCTGCGTGACGTGCTCGAGCGGGCCGAGGAGGTCGGGATGGATAGCGAGGAACTGGTGGCGCGGATCAGTGCCGGCGGCACGCGGAACTACGGCATGGCACAGGACTGGGTCGAGCGGGACATGAACGCGGTGCTGGCCAAGGACGGTCTGAGCGTGGAGACCGCGAGTGACGACCAACTCGACGCCGCGCTCGAGAAGGTCGACGGCGTGATGGACGCGCTGATGGAACGCGCCAAGGAACTGGGTGTCGAGATTGGTCGGACCCTCGCGGACGAGGAAGAGGCGACGCTGCCGCTCATCGACGAGGACGACCGGACGCCCAATCCCTACCTGCAGGACCTCGCCCACATGTTGCGCGACGGCAAGCTCAGCGAGGAACAGGAAGAGACGGTCGAGCGGACCCTGCAATCCGAGCTCTTCAAGGAGTTGGGCGAAGAAGGCTTGGCCGAGCTTCGCCGCGGCAACTACGAGGTGCTGGACGCGGCGCTGCCGAGCAAGCTCGATCAGATCACCGTCACGCAGGAGTTCCTTGAGATGACGTTTGAGGAAACCGGCGATCAGGTCTTCACCGACCGCGCTGCCGGGTTGCAGCAGGATAAGGCGACCGAGGTGGCGCGATTGCGCGGCCAGCAGGAGGTGCAGGAGTTGGGGCGTGATCTCGGTCGGGACCGCGGTCTCGATGACGAGATGGAATTCTAAAGGGGAGATGACCACCATGACCAAGACACTTCCCCTCTGGGCAGCGCTCCTCTTCGGTGTGATCTGCGGCGCCGTCATCGGCACCATCGTTGCCGCCTTCTACCTGACCCTGGCCCTGAAAACGGGGTTTCAGAGTTTCGACATGTTGGCGCTCTGGAAGGCGAGCGCCAGCACCCGCGCGGTACATCCCGAAGCCTTCAAGGTGGGCTTCGGGGCCGTTGGCTTTGGCGCGATCGGTCTCGGCACCCTGGCGCTGGCTTGGACCTGGAAGAAAGAGCGGGACGATTACGGCTCGGCACACTGGCAGACCAAGGCGGAGCTGAAGAAGAACGACATGTTGCAGGCGCCGGGCAAGGGCTTTGTCTGCGGCAAACTCGGCGCGCCGACCTCGAAGGCTGAGTTCATCTCTTCGACCACGATCCCGCATGTGATGATGGTCGCCCCAACCCGCGCCGGTAAGGGCGTCGGCTTCGTGATCCCGAACCTCCTAAGCTTCGCGGGTTCGGTCGTGGTGCTCGACGTGAAGGGTGAGAACTTCGAGAAGACAGCGCGGTTGCGGGCGCTGAATGGCGACGAGGTCTATCGCTTCAGCCCGTTTGATTGGGCCAATGCCACGCATCGCTACAATCCTCTGGCCCGGATCGCCAAGGCCCCGAGCTTCGCGCAGCGCTTCACCGAGGTCTCGATCCTGGCCGACCTCTTCCTCGACAAGGACAACAAGCAACTCGACACCTTCTCCGAGGCCGGCAAGTCGATCTTCGTCGCGGCCTGTCTGCTGGCGATCCAGCGCGGAACGCCGAACCTTGGCGAGGTGAACAAGATCGTCGCCGGGGGCGAGTACAAGAACGCCCAGTACAAGACCTATGCCGATGAAGCCGAAGAAGACATCCTGCGCGAGCTCTGGACCAACGCGGCCTCTGCCTCGTCGCGGCTGCTGACCTCAAACATCCAGGCGCTGATGACCGCGGGCCTCAAGCAGTGGGACAACCCGGCAGTGCGCTCGGCCACGCAAGCCAGCGACTTCGATTTCTCGACTTTTCGGAATCAACCGCAGTCGCTCTATATCGCCGTCTCCGAAGATCACATCGCAACCCTCGCCCCACTCCTGCGCCTGATGTTCGCCGATCTCATCGCCTCGATCCGCCTGAATGAACCGGGCCCCGACGAACCCTGGCCGGTCATGATGATGATCGACGAATTCCAGCAGATGGGTGCAATGCCCTATCTCGAACGCGCTATCCATTCCTTGGCAAGCTATGGCGGCCGCGTCGCGATGATCGCGCAGTCTCTGGCTTCGCTCGACCGGATCTACGGGCCCGAGGGCCGCGAAAGCCTCGAGAACGGGGCAGGGCTCAAGCTCTACATCACCCCGCGCGACCAGCGCACGGTGAAGGAAGTCTCGGCCGCCGTCGGCAGCACCACCCGC
Source organism: Phaeobacter sp. CC-HEC084 (assembly GCF_059429255.1). NCBI lineage: Bacteria > Pseudomonadati > Pseudomonadota > Alphaproteobacteria > Rhodobacterales > Roseobacteraceae > Phaeobacter > Phaeobacter sp. CC-HEC084. The sequence goes on along the minus strand of NZ_JCAIJQ010000003.1, from coordinate 55,959 downwards.
GAGGCGGTGACCAAGATGTATGGCCGCAACAAAGGTATCCTCGGCGCGACCTCGACTTCGGCGCGGCTGGAAGAACGGCCGCTGCTTTCCGAGACCGAAGCGCGCCTGATGGACCCCGACGAGGTGATCATCCTCGCCTCGCCCCAGCACCCGATCAAGGCGAGCCGGATCAAGTATTACGACGATCCCTTCTTCAAGCAGATGCTGGCCCGCCAAGAAGGTAAGCCCTTTCCCTATCCGCCGAGCGTGCAGGGTGTTGGGCCTTGGGGCAGCGAAGGTGGCGATGAGGCCGGCGCAGACGAGCAGGCGAAACCGGCCGAACGCGCGCCAGTCCGGGATCGCTCGCAGCGCCGCGAAGCGCGCGCGATGAGCGTGAGGACGATGGAAGCCGGGCGCGGGCAACCAGAGCCGGAGATGCTCGAGCGGGAAGCGGACTTGCCGAAGGAATGGGAGGCGGCGCTCGACCGGCAGGAGGACTTCATTGAAGAGCTATTGGGAGGGTGAGCGCGGTCTTCGCGCGACTGTCCCTTGTTAATCTTCTGTGTTGTGCGCGGAGGATGACTGTTTGTAGCCTCTGCCAGTCAGACTGCCATCGTAAAGCATGCGTACTCTTGACGTCTCCACTGCTGCTGTTCGCCAGCGTTTTTCAGCAACCAGAAGGTCTCCCGTGCGGCCTTTGGCGTAAGGGTACAGAGCCGAAACCCAAATCAATCAGCGTTCAATCAAGCCGGTTGTGTTTTCAGATTGCTCCGCCAGCTTGCCGAGCAACACCTTGCTAGACTTGTGTTCATATGTGTTTGACAGGCAGTTCGTCCAGATTCTCAATGGGTTGCTTTGCAAGCGACGATACGCGATCTTATTCGAAATAATACAATCATAGATTTATGGGGGAGTTGTCGGCAGGCATGGGCTTACTTGACGATATAGCGGGCGAAACTGGGAGCGCGACTTCAACTGACCCAGTTTCTGCCGTTGGGGTTAGATATCGTGACGCCTTGCGGCTTCTCTTCATTCTAGCGGCCGGTTCCGATCCTGCTGACGATCCTGCTGAAGAATGCGTGAAAGTCTTCAGGGCCGAAAAACGGCTAATGGCTATGGATTTCTTGGTGCGCTATCCAGACTATCTGGCTGACGCGTTACTGGACGTGGTCGAAGCCGAGGGTGATCTCGACCTGCTTAAGAAGGTCGAAGGCATTTTTGATGCTGATGAACCTTCTGTCAGGCTAGTGCGCATGGTCAGGTGGAAGCGAGGAGCTTACGAGAACATCGCGGATGCACTTGCCTTGCTAAGCTACTACGGACTCGTCCGATCGATGCAGCTTAAAGGCGAAGATGGCAAGGTGCGTCGCTATGAATACCAGATATCATCGAAGGCAATGGCTTTCTTGGACCAGTGTGTAGCCGATCATCCGGACTTGGTGTGGTACCGGGACCGGATGACGCTAGTGATGCGGGTAGCTTCCGGTAAAAGCGGTTCGAAGCTTAAGGACTGGCAATACGAGCATCCCACCTATGGCAAGACACTTCATGGCGATCTCATCCCGAGCATTCGTGTGGAAGTCGAGAAGCGCCTACGCGCGATTTCGGAGAATCTGAAATGAGAAAGTCTGCGCCAATTCAATCCACCGAGAGTGGCTGGCTCCGCGCCATTGCGGAACGTTCAGGCACTGAGGAAAGCACAGCCAAGTCTGTGCTACAGAAATACAACATCCAGCCGCAGCCTACACCTCCTCGAGCGAAGTCATTGCGGTTCAAAAGCATAAGAGTTGCAGGTGCCCGTGCAGAGTCCGACTGTGACGGGCCGTTTGATAAGACTTGGGCCAACCTCGGCGCTGGATTGTTTGCGGTAATGTCGGACCGCAACCTCCGCGGCAAGTCTTCTATCCTAAATCTGCTATACGCTGTCATCAGGGGCGAGTTCCGGGGAAGGGTTAAGGCGGACGTCTGGAAATGGCTGGAAATCGTCGATGTGACTTATGAGATCGACGGCATTCTCCACCGTACTGAATTGCGGAAAGATGTCGGAGAGGAGGATCCGGCGAAAGCGAAAGCCCGCGTCAGCCGTTCGGGCAGCGACGGGAGCTGGGTGCCATTATACGACGGTGATGGCGGCGAAGGGCTGAAGTCGCAAACGGAACAGCTAATGATGGCTGAACTAACCTTCTCGCCGATATATGCACACAATTCCAAAACCGGTGGTCATGCTCATGGCTGGCCACTGATTTCATCGGCACTCTTCTTGTCGAGTTCGACGAACGCCAAGGCACTTTTCGGCGACGTCACGATCGATGGTATCCCGTTACGCCTACTGCAACTATTCATCGGTTTGCCGTGGGTCTCGACGTATAGCGCGGCCCTCACAGCGCAGAAGGAGGTCGAGGAATCCCGCGCCGCTCGTCCAGACCAGTCTGCGCTGTACAAGGGCCTTGCGAAAAGGTTGGAGACGGTCAACGCCAAGCTGGAGACAGCAAGGGAAAGCGTGAAGAAGGTTGACGATCGCTCAAGGAAACGGGTCGAGTTGAACGATTTGGACCAACAGATGGTCACTCTGCGCGAAGTTGCGGATTCCACGCGGGCTGCTTTCGAAGTGGCTGATGTCTCGCTGCAGAAGATTGCGGAGAGCTTCGAGAAAGCCCGTCAAAGGGTACAGCAACTGGAGGACGAGAAGTCAGCCGGCTATTCGTTCCGCAAGCTTAGCCCATCCTGCTGCCCAGCCTGCGAAGCCAAATACAAAGAGGTCGTGGCGGCGCCTGGGTCAACTGGCGATGGAAGCACCTGTCTGCTTTGCAAGAACGATATTCCCCAGGGCACAGAGGATTTTGAAGAAGATCACATTCAGCTTGCGAAAGATGAAGTCGACGCCCTCGACGCGTCATTGAAATTAGCTAGGGAGAAGCAAAAAGCCGCGGAAAAATCTGCAAACAACGCTGCAATCGAACTTCGAAAAGCAAAGGATCGGGTTTCCGCGTTGCAGGTCGACCTTGCTGCCAAGGTCCCTGATACAGAGCTGGAGATCGTCCAGCTGGAAGCCCAGGCAGCTCAACTTCGCGACCTCATGGGTGATGGAGCGACATCTACAAGCTCGGACGCCAATACCGATGCTGCGGATAAGGTTCTCAGGGCAGCCACTGACGTCACCAAAGAACTTATGGTTGATATGCAATCTGAGATTCTGAAGCAGATATCGCAATCGGTGATGCTCCTTTCCCGGAAGTTTGGCATGCCCAACGCCACTGAGATGCAACTGGACAACGGAGGTCGGCTCAAAGTCAAACAAGGTGGAGCTATCGAATGGTTTAGCAACTTGACCATGGGTGAACGGCTGCGCATCAAGATTGCCGTGGCGCTCGCTGCGGTCGAAGTCGCAAGGGAACGGGGTCACGGCCGCCACCCCGGTTTGATGGTGATCGACTCGCCGGCGTCCGAAGAGGTCGTGGACAAGGATTTCGAGGCGATGCTCGATAGCGTTGCAACCGCGGCCTCGGAGATAGGCGGTGTGCAGATAATCATCGGCACGACAGCGCGTCCTTCCGTTGAAGCCGTTGTGCCAATCGAGCATCGTCTCCATGCCAAAGGCGACGACTACGTTTTCTAAGCGGTGAGTCATGGAATATCTTATCGAGTTGTTACGCGCCGATGCTGACGGATCCAGTGATCCGGGCTCCGTTTCAGCGGAGCGATTGCTTTCTGCAGTACAAAAACTCGCGCCCGGTTCAGACCGAGCCGATGGCTTTTGCTGGCTGACCCGATGGATATCCGAGACCTCTGTCCAATCCGTATTGTTGGAAATGCTGGCGTGGACTGACGACGCTCCAGCACTGGCCGAGATGGTCGATTGTCTGGAGCGGATCGAGATACCAGCCGGGTTCGCCAAGCCAGCGTGGACAAGTCTTTGTTCCCATTTCGAAGATGAAAGCAATCATTCATGGGGGCGTTCCCATGCACTGAGAGGTGCGATGCTGCTCTCGCAAGAGAACGCGGTTCTCGTGCGTAGGCTACAGGCCAGCATCCTCGACGTTTCGACAGAGGACGATCCACAATTCCTGCGTCACGTCGCCAAGGTGGTTGGCGCTATTCTACGTCGATATCCGGATACAGACTTTATGTTGCTTCTCGAACAATTGGCGACGCTGGATACTGTCGCAGACGAAGCGTGCATGGAAATTGGGTTAGCTAAGCTTCGCGAAGGACTGGCCGCACCCACCGAGGAAGCCCTTTGGTCGGCGCTTGCGTCCGCAAAAAAATGGTTCGAGCGATCCCTCGAGAACAGCGAGCGTCGTCCGGATGCAAAACTCTATTTGCTTTGCACGACCTTCCTGCTGTCAGTACGGGAAGACGGGCTCCGAGCAGATTTGAAAGATCGTTTACCTGAATTGGAAATTGCTGCCATCGAGTATACTGCGTTTTCACAGGCGCGCCACGCGTCTCACTCATGGCTGGCTGTTTCCTCGAGGGAACGCTTTCATTGGTTGTCAATGGCAACAAAATTAGCTGCTCTGGCCCACTCCCTAGGCAAAGAAATTTGGTTGAACGTTGCAATTGTGATTGAGGATGAGCTTCTGTCAATTTTCTACCCTGGAAGCGAAGTTTTTGGTCTGCCATCTACGCCCGGCCTCGATGCGTCAATGCAGGATGCTACCATCCGTGGAATGCGCGAACGCAGGTACTACCTTCAAGCGCTGGAGGAGTGGCTACAGGTCAACATTGACCATGGAAAAGCCGGGGCTGTAGCGGAGCTGCGCGAAACGCTCAAGCGGTCGATGGAGGACTCGCTTAATCGCCGCCCTTTCGACGCCACGACCACTAGCCGGCTGGTTGAGGTACTAGAAGATGCCGGCTTCAGCGAAGCCGCGGCCAAAATGGGTGTTTCGGAACTCCGCATGCATGGGGACGCCAATGTTATGGTTGCTCAGCTTTGGCAACAGGTAATCGAACAGTTTGCAACTCAGCCAGACTATTCACGTTTCCCCGACGCGCGGATGCTCGTGGAGTCTCTTGTCGGCCTATTACTGAAGTTTTTGGCTGCCCGGTCAAACGTCGGTGTTAGCACCGATCCTGTCGCCTCCTATTTGTTCCGGCGAAGTGGAAAGCTACCGGTAGAACATGATCTGCAGCTGGATTTTCTGAAATTCTTGCAGACCGGGGGAGCGCCAACCTTCCAAGCAGAGGCGCGTGATCGTGGTGGTGGGAGAGCCGACATCGACGTCCAGTTTCGCGGTGTAAGTTCGATTATCGAGGTTAAGAAGGATGACAACGTACCGGACAACGCTACCTTGGCCAAGCGCTACGCCGGACAAGCGACAGGATATCTCACTACAGGCGTCCGCTTTGGATTTCTGTTGGTCCTCGATCTGACAGATAGGAACGGACACCAGCAACACATTTCGGAGCGGATAACCATAGAGCGTAAAACGCCCGTTGGATCTGATACCGAATACCTTATCGTCGTAGCCCGAGTTCAAGCCCTCCGGAAGACGCCGCACGACCTCAAGTAATACGGCATCATGAAAGTTGCTCCAGGTTACTCCATCAAACCGATTTTTGGGTCTGTGGCGTCGCAGATTTCGATCTTCCTTTCAACCGCCTACCAATATCTGAATTGAAAATGAGGACAATGGCGCAATGTCTGAGCAAACCTTTAGTCCGTGGTTGGCACCGGCGTTGGTTGATCCAGTCAAAAAGACGCTGAAGTCACTTCCGGGATGCGGTAATCTGCGGATCTACCGTTCCACCCTTATCGACAACAAACAGTGGCAGAAGCTCGCCGGACGCGTGGCACCGCCGCCGACTGTGCCCTAGGGTCAGGACCCATTGATTTCCGTCCAGCGGCGTGATTCACGGTTCGAAAATCGAGCGGTAACATGTCTGATCTATTCTGGCTTACGGACGCGCAGATGGCGCGTCTTGAGCCCTTCTTTCCCAAGTCCCATGGCAAGCCACGCGTCGATGATCGACGTGTGTTGAGCGGTATTATCTTCATTAATCGCAATGGGTTGCGTTGGCGCGATGCCCCTGCGGCCTATGGCCCGCACAAGACGCTCTACAACCGCTGGAAGCGGTGGAGTGACAAGGGCATCTTCGCCCGGATGATGGTGGGTCTGGCTGCCGAACACGGCGAAGAGAAGACTGTGATGATCGATGCGACCTACCTCAAAGCACACCGGACAGCGACCAGTTTGGGCGTCAAAAAGGGGGGCGTGGACGCCTGATTGGTCGGACGAAGGGCGGCATGAATACCAAATTGCACGCCATTTGCGACAGCCAAGGACGCCCACTGAACCTGTTCGTGACCGCAGGACAGGTCAGCGATTACATCGGTGCCCGCGCCATGGTGAGCAGTTTGCCCAAGGTGGACTGGCTGCTTGGAGATCGTGGCTATGACGCTGATTGGTTTCGGGAAGCGTTGAAAGACAAAGGGATACGCGCCTGCATCCCTGGCCGAAAACAGCGGAAGAAAACGGTAAAGTACGACAAGCGTCGCTATAAACGCCGAAACCGGATCGAGATCATGTTCGGAAGGCTCAAGGATTGGCGACGTGTCGCAACCCGCTACGACAGGTGCCCAAAGGTCTTCCTGTCAGCCATCGCACTCGCAGCGCTCGTCATTTACTGGCTATGAGTCCTGACCCTAGTAGCGTAAGTTCTTTCCCTTAAATGCCTTATTATCACGCGTCCGATTGTCGAGAAAGTAATTCTACGTTGCTTTTTCGGCCGACACCAAAAGACAGCTTGCCTCGGCCCAATAGCGGCTATTGACGAATACAAAGCGAACAGCAGCGCTCGCGCGCTGCTGCCATTCGTAGCCTAAGCACGTTATTTTGCTCGACGCCTGCTGTGTCGGAACGTCTCACGACCCCGGCAGATAGAACTCCGTAATCCCCCGCTTCCCCTCGGCTCGCCCGAGCTGAACGATCACATCGATGGACTTGCGGATGTATTGCCGGACCTCGGCGAATGTCAGCGGCGTCCCTGCCTGCAGCACCATGATCGCCAGTCGATCGATGGCGAGTTCGGCGGTTTCGGCGTGGATGGTGGAGACCGATCCGCCATGGCCTGTGTTAATGGCCTCGAGATAGGTCAGGGCCTCGGCCCCGCGCAGCTCGCCGACGATGATCCGGTCGGGTCGCATACGGAGGGAGGCCTGAAGGAGGGCATTGGCGCTGCGTTGCAAGCCGGAACCACGGTCGGCCAGGAGGGCGACGGTGTTCGGCTGGCCGGGGAAGAGCTCGAAGGCATCCTCGATGGTGATCAGCCGCTCGTGTTCACTGACATGGGTCAGGAGATGGCGGGCGAAAGTGGTCTTGCCGGTCGAGGTGCCGCCACTGATCAGGACGTTGAGCCGTGCCTCGACCAGGGTCTGCAGCGCGGCCTCGAGGTTCACTTCGGCGAGTGTGGCGATGTTCTTCATCTTCTCGGCGCGGAGCGCATCGAGCGAGACGGCCTTGCCGAAGAGATAGGTGGGTGCGTAATCCCTGACGCTGCCGGAGGCGAAGAGACGGATCGTGATCGAGGCACCGCGATCGATGGCGGGCGGTACGGCAACCTGAACTCGGAGCGGGCGGCCTGCATATTCCACCTTGCCAGAGACAAGGGGGTTCTTTTCAGAGACGCGGGCCTTGGCGTCGCCGACGATGGTGTGGGCCATGTTGAGGGCGGTGGTGCGATCCACGGTTTGGCCTTCGTGGCGCATGGTAGCGTCGCCCGCGACCTCGAGCCAGACCTTGCCATCCGGGTTTATCGCGATCTCGACCACGTCATCGCGTCGTAGAAGGTCGCGGAACGGATCGAAATAGCGTTCGAGGTATGAGGCTGGTGACGCCTGCTTCATCAGTAAATCACCACATCCCGGTCTACGAGCACCGTGACCGAGGCCCCCTGATCGACATAGATCGTCGGCGCGATCGAGACCTGGTCGGCGATGACGGATCCGACCGCGTCCTGAAGATCGCTGCCGACATCGCCCAGAACAATGCTGGTCGTCTCGTTGTTGGCGCTTTCTGCCGCAACAGCTGGCGCCGCCCCGATCACGGAAATCAGCGCCGCCCCGCCGAAGCGCTCGGCAAACTTGGTGTCGACAAGACCGGTGAGCCCCGAGCGACCGAGCTGGTCCCCGCCCACGGCGGCGATTTCCATCGAGGTGCCGTCCGGTGTCAGGACTCGGGTCCAGAGGATCAGGATGCGCTTCTGGTGCATCTCGATCCCGGAGCGATATTGGCCAAAAAGGCGGGAGCCCCGGGGGATCAGGATCCGATCCCCGGAAAACGGCGGGACCGGCTCGGAAACAATCGCGACAACGGAACCCGGCAGATCGCTGTTGATGGCGGTCTGGAGCGCGGCCTGGATGACAGATCCTTGGGTCAACGTGCGTTCGGGATGGGTGAGACGAGCAGCCTCCTGCACTTCGAGCGGCCGCGCACTCTGCAGGAAAGCCTCATTGCCCGAGACCACCGGCCCCCCGGTTCCAGCGGCAGCAGGATCGGCCACCGCCGCGCCACTTTGGCCGCCACGCGGACCGTCTGCATAGACCACTGCGGGGGATTTAATCTGCGCGGTCAGAAGCTCCTCGGCGACCCGCTCGGCCTCGCGCTGGCGCTGTTCCTCTTCTTGACGCCGGCGTTCTTCGAGAAGGCGCTGATCGGCGATCAGCCCTTCGCGGTCGAGTTCGGCCTCGAGCCCCTCGCGTTGTGCTCGTTCGGCATCGAGCATGGCCTGCAGCCCCTTGATACGGGTCTCGGTCTGGCGCTGCAGGTTGGCCAGCTCGGTTTCCTTTTCCGCTATAAGTGCTTCCAAGGCCGCCTTCTGCTCATCGAAAGCTTCGCGCAGGTCTGCGACGGCGGACTGGATTTCCGAGTTGCGGGCGGCCTGGCTGGCGGCGAGGGCCTCGCGCAGCTTGGCGATCTCGGCCAGCACCTCGGCGCTTGCCTCCGGGGCAGGGGCCGCGGGCACATCAAGCGCCTCCTCGACAGCGATCAGCGCGTCATTGACCCGCTGCTCGGTCTCGTCAGGAGGAAACTCCAGCCGCCCGCCGGTGCCGGGGCGGCGGTCCTGAAAGGTCTCGACATCGGAAGTCTCAAGCGCGCTGTCCCCCTCTTGCAGACTGGTCGCCAGGAAATACGCGACGCCGGCGCCGCCAAGGGCGAGGGCAGCGGCGAGCGCGCCGACCCCGAAGCTGTTGCCACGGCGTTTGGATTTGCCGCGCTGGCTGAATTGGTCGAGGCGGTCCTGCAGGTCGGGAGGGGTTTGATCGGCCATGGTCAGTTGCTCACGTAGATCGCGCTCTCGTCGCGGGCGGCGCAGATCGCCTCGTCGCCGATGCGCAGAGTCCAGTAGGTGTTCACCCCGAGCACGCGTACGGTATTGCCTTGTTGGGTCCAGTTCACCGTGCGCTCACGGCCCTGGTCGTCGGCCTTGAAGAGGGCGGGCTGACGGGCGTTTTCCGGAAACACGAAATACGTATAGCGCCCGTCGTCATAGATATGGCTGGGACGGAAGTCGCCCTCGCCCGAGACGCGGTAGTTGTAGTTGCGCGGGGCCTCGAACCCCTTGGGCTGGGTCGCACCCGCCGCGCGGCGTTCTTCGTCGGGGTAACGGAAGCGGACTTCGAAGAACATGCCGGTGCGGTTCGGAATCGAACCTTCGCGCAGGTGGAAGGAATAGGTGCGTCGGTTGGTGATCACCGTCATGTTGGTCGAGGCATTCGCCACATGCGGTTTGATCGTCAGTACGTTGCCGAGCTCGGGGATTGGGTCGACCTGGAAGCTCTCGGTGTCGCCGACGATCACCGCCTCGAACCTCTCCCCGGCCCCGAAATGAATCGTGGTCGAATGCCGCAAGTCAGTTTCGATCCGGTAGACCTGGTTTTCATTGTAGACGGCAGTGCGGATGCGAATATCGAGCGGGCCGCCTTGTGGCGTGGCTTCGGCGAGGGCTGTAACAGGCAGGGCAAGCGCCAGGAGAAGTGCGGGGAGGGATTTCATCTTGATCAGTTCTCCAGGGTCTCGGCGTCGACGCGGTAGGAGGTCACCACGAAGCCCAAGGGGTTGGCCCAGACGTCCTGAAGGCGCTGGCGGGTTTCGGGTTGGAAGTCATAACCAACGGTAGCGACGTAAGACCGGGTCACGGTGCGGGTGTCGCGGGGGCGGCGCAGCGTGCGGGTGAAGCGGACCTGGGCCACGCCGCGCTCGATCTGGTTCACCGACTTGATCACCACCTCGATCTTGGCGTCGCGTCCGTAGATCGTGATCGGGTAGTCTTCATTGGTCGAAGACCAGAGATCACGCAGCGTACGGGCGGCATCTCCATCCGAGCGGTCCAGCACCGAGTTGATGCGTTGCTCTCCATCGGTCAGGTCATAGGTTTCGCGGTCATCGACGTAGGCCACGAGATTGGCCTGGATGATGGCATCGCTTTCCGACAGCGTCAGGGCCTGGACGGCGGCGACCCGGTCCATCTCGCCGGTTTCCTTGTCGACCACGACCACGAAGGTTTCGGTCGTCTTGAGGGGAAAGAGGCTTGCGCCCGCGACCATGCCGGCGACACCAACTAACACGCCCGCAGCGGCGACAAACCAGGCGAAACGCTCGCGCCGCCGTGGCCCGTAGATGAAATCCGCTTCAAACGCGTCGCGGTCAGGCGCGGAGGAACTGGCTACAGTCTTCTTCAAAGTCGTCGTCTTTCAAATCAGGGTTTGCGGAAAGCCTTGGCGGCGGAGAGGAGCGCGCCGGGGCTTTGCCGGATCAACTCGCCGGTTTTCACCACGCCCGCATTGGCCATCTGGTTCAGCTCGTGCGGAGACTTGCCGGTGACGAGGCGCGAGGCGGCACCCGTGCCGTATTCCCGCGTGTTCACGAAGCCCTGACGCGCGAGGCCGGTCAGGCCCACGGCATTGGAGGCAATGCCAACGACGCCGGTCAGGTTGGAGGCGATGTAGGGGACCGAGGCCATGATCCCGGCGCTGAGGATCAGAATGACGAGGAAGGGCAGGATCAGGCTGACGGTCTCGACATCGCCCGGATCGGCGGAGGCGTCCCCTATGGCCTCGGCGATGGCGACGATGATGCCCGCCGCGCCTGCGGCGGCGACCGGCATGAGCGCATAGCCGATGGTGGCGCGGGTCCAGGCCTCGAAAAGGGATTGGGTCGGCTTGAAGAGCGAGGTCACGATCATGAAGGGGGCGATGACGATCATCAGCGCGAAGACGATGCGGGCGAAGGCGATGATCCCGGCGGTGACGGCGGCGAAGACCGCCGAGAGGACAAAGAAGATCGCGCCCAGGACCGCGCCAAAGACCCAGCCTGCGCGGTCGCCGATCGTGTCGCCATAGGCGGTGATGCGGGCGACCATGTTGTCGAGGCTTTCATAGACCCCGGCCTCGTCGCCCGAGCCGGTGAGCGCGAGGATCGAGGCGCCGACGGAGTCGGGCACCTGCGTGACGATGTCATAGATGACGCTGAAATTATCCCAACTCTGCGCGAAGATCCCCACAAGTGCGACCTTCATGCCGAAGGCAAACCCGGTGCCAAAGGGCAGGGGGCGGAGTTGCATGACCGCGTTGATCCCGAGGAGCACGACGAGGAGCGCGGCCCCGGCGGAGATCACGTCGCCGACAACGCCTGCCGAAGAGACAAAGCCGTCCTGTGCCACGGTATCCACCGCGGCGTCGACCTGGCTCAGGATGTCGCGAATAACGCCCATCTACTCTACGCAGGCCTCCACAACTTGCGCCTCGAGCGCGTCCGCCTTGGCGTAGAGCTCGAGCACCTTGAAGGGCAGACGCGGGTTGTCCGAGGTCTGGAACCGGGGCAGCGCGCCCAAGGCCTGATCCCAGGTGAACTGATCCAGCAGACAGGTGCAGGTTTCCGAGGCGAGCGCCTCTTCGGCGATCAGGATGCGCAGGATCGCGCGGTAGCCGTTGCGCAGATAGGCGGTCTCGGCCAGATCGGCGGGGGGTTTCGGAGCACGACATTCGTCGGCTTCGTCCCGCGCGATGGCCATCGAATTGAAGGGCGTGTCGCCGGACGGGTCCGTGGTCGGGGTCTGGGCCAGCACGGCACAGGGCAAGGCACTCACGACAAGTGCGGCGAGACAAAGAGACCGAATTGCTGCCAAGCCGTGGTTCACATTTTGCCTCATGGATCCACCGCCATCGAGCGGAACTTGCGCTCGTCCGCGAGGGTCGCGGCATCGACGACGCCCAACTGGCCTGCGCTGACGCCTTGCGCCGCTTCAAGCCGCCAGATCTGGGTCAGGATGATGCCGAGCTCGGCGGTGACGCGGGTGTTGAGATCGACCGCAGCTTTCAGCCCGTCCTGATCATCGATCAGCCCGACCATGGTCTCGAGCCGCTCGAGGCTCTGTCCAGCTTCTTCATGGCTTTCTTGCGCGGCGACCGACAACATGGCGCTGGCCCCGGCCGAATTGGCGATGCGGTTGTCGGCGGGCTGATCGGATCCGGAGAGCGTGCTCAGGCGCTCCGAGGTGAAACCGCTGCCAGACAAAACCCGCTCGACCGAGGCCGAGAGTTCCGCGCCGGGATTGAAGCCGCTCAGGAAATCACCACTGGCCAAAGACTGCGCGGTGTTGAGGGGCGCGACCAGCTTGCCGCGGAGCGCGCGGAACTCTTCGACGGTGGCGAAGAGTTCTCCGAGCCCGCTGCCCTCGATGAGTGAGGTCAGTTGCGCCTCGAGGTTCGTCAACTGTGACAGTTGGGTCTCAAGCTCCAGCCGCATGGTGGCGAGCTGTTGCATCTGGACATTCAGGTCCTCGGCCATGTGTTCGAGCTGGGCCACGAGCTGACCAAGCTGCGATCCATCGAAAGTCGGAACGCCTTGAGCCGAGGCGGGCTCGGAGAGTCCAAGCGCGACGACCGCGGTGGTCACCAGAAAAAATCGTCTCATTCAGGAACTCCCATCTGCATGAAGTCGCGCTCGGCGAGCCGATCAGCGACGAGGTGCTGCGCGTAGGCCGCCTCGCGTTGCTGGTTGGCGGACATCAGCCGGACGCGGAGGTTGAGAATACGACCGATCTCGGCCTTGGCGTAGGTGTTGAGCTCCCAGGCCGCCTTGGCATTGGGCTGGGCATCGATCTGGAGGATGATCGCGCGCAGGCGATTGATCACCTGCTCGGTGGTCGCCGAACTGTCAGCCGCGTAATAGACGCCCGCCTCGGAGATGCTGGCATATTCGGCGAGCGCAAAGTCCGAGGGCGAAAGCGTGCCGAGTGCATCGGCACCGCCCACGACAGCCAGGTATTCGTTGTAGAATTTGGAGATGTTGCGCACGTAGCCTTGGGTCTCGGCAAAGGGCGGCACGCCACCGTACTCGATGACCCGGCCCGGCCCTGCGTTATAGGCCGCGAGCGCATGGGGGATGTTGCCGAAGCGATTGAGCTGGGTCGTGATATAGCGCGCGCCGCCGCGGAGGTTGTCTTTCACATCGTACCGGTCGACTCCAAGATCGGAGGCGGTGCCGGGCATGAGCTGGGTCAGGCCATAGGCTCCGACCGGGCTTTCAGCGGCGACGTTGAAGCGGCTCTCCTGCTTGATCAGGGCCTGGAAAAGGCAGCGCCACTGGGTGGCCGAGAGACCCGCGCGGGCTACACCGGGGGCACTCGCAAACTCGCTAGAGACCTCGACGATCATCATCTCTACGGTCTCACGGCCTTCGCCGAAGAGGCGGCTGTTCATCGGGCTCGCATCGGTATTGGGATAGACGGCCGCGACCCCGAAATCCGCATTGCCCTCGAGCGCGCGGATATCGAAGCCGGGACCGGTGATGGCAGCCGTCATCTCCTCGAGGACGCGCAACTGGTCGGCCTGGACATCGGCCAGGGTGGATTCGGTGCGGTCCTTGTCCTGCTGGACGGCCAGATCCTCGGCGAGCGCCGTCACCCGCGCGATGGCACGCCCGATCGCGGAATTGTCCTGCGTCGGCACGCCCTGGGCGAGCGCGGGCAGGGTCCCGAGGCCGAGGCAGAGCCCGGCGGATATGATTGCGGCACGGCTCATTCCGGACGGGGCAGGGGCTCGAAGGTGCAGTCGGGTTTGGCTGTCTCCTGAACCGGTGCGCCCATGGTCGAGAAGGAAAGTGCGGACCGGGTCACCTGCGGCTCGCCCTTGCGTCCGAAGCATGGCGAGGTTTTCTCAGTGTATTTTTCGCAAGCCGACAGAAGGCTTGCGGCGGCGCAAAGCGCGAGAAGGGGTTGCGAACTCATATCACATGTCTCCAGAAATCGGGATTGGCGCGCCAATCGGCAGGCACGCGGGCTTCGCCGGTGGCGCCGCCGCCAAGGATGGGCAGCAACTCTCCGAGCGCAGAGAGATCGGCATCGACGAAGACGCTGTCGCCCGCCGAGCGAACGAGCGCGATGCGCTGGCCGATGGTGGGCTGCACGAGAAGGGCCGCCTCCTTGGCGTTGACGCGGAGGAAGTCGTAGTCGGAGACAGTGGCACGATCGTTCGGGAAGAGGATCTGGGTCGGGACTGTTTCGACGATGGTCTTGCCAACGCGGCTGTCGCGCAGCTGGCTTGGATATTGCGTCATCATGATCACGACGCAGTTCATCTTCCGAAGCGTGACCAGCCAGTTTTCCAGCCGCGCCCCGAAATACGGGTCGTCCAAGAGCTTCCAGGCTTCGTCGAGCACGATGATGGTGGGGCGGCGGTCTTCGACCACGCGTTCGATCTGGCGGAAGATGTAGGAGAGCACCGCCATGCGCTCGGTGGTCATGTCGAGGATTTCGGTCATGTCGAAGCCCACGATGTCGCCCGTGAGCTTGAGACCCGCGCCGCGCTCGGGCTCGTCGAAGACCCAGCCATAGCGTCCGCCTGGCGCCCATTCGGCAACGCGGGATTGCAGCTCGCCGTCGTCATCGAGCGACTGAAACAGGGTCTCGAAACTGGCGAAGCGCTGCAGCGCCGCGCCCGCATCGGCGTTCTGGCCGACGGCACTCTGGATGTGGCGGGATTGTTCGCCGGAGAGCGTGCCATTGCGCGTGAGAAGTGTCGCGAGCCAGTCCGAGAGCCAGGCGCGGCCGCGCTCGTCGGTCTCGGTGGCAAGCGGGTTGAGGCCCGTGGGTACGCCAGCCCGGATTTCGTTATAGCGCCCGCCAAGGGCGCGGACCGCCATTTCGAGGCCGCGGTCCTTGTCGAAGAAGAAAAGCCGCGCGCCGACCCGTTGCGCTTGGGCTGCGAGGAAAGCGGTGGTCAGTGTCTTGCCGGTGCCGGTGCGCCCCAGAACGAGCGTATGGCCGACCGTGGGTTCCTTGCTTGGGGCTCCCGCCTCGTGGAAGTTGAAGCGATAGCCAGAAGTGCCGACCGTGGGCAGGACCGTGATGGTTTGACCCCATGGCGACTGGTCCGGGCTGCGCCCCTCGACGCTGCCATGCAGGGCCGCGAAGTCAGCGAAATTAATCGAGGAGATTGGTGTCTTGCGGGCGCGGTAGCCGAAGTTGCCGGGCGACTGCGCGAAATACGTCGCCTTCAGCGCCATGTTTTCGCGGACGATCACCGACATGATTTCCTGGCCCACGCGTTTGATCTGGGCGGCGGCCCGTTCGAGCGTGTCGCGGTCGGGCGCATAGACCGCGATGGAGAGGTGGTGGTCGCCAAAGGCGATGCGTCCTGCCTCCTGATCATCGGCGGCTTGTCCCAGCTGTTCGCGCAGGGACACGGCGGCATCGTCTGAGGCGTGCATCTGACGAATGATCCGCTGGATGCGTTCGGCCATGATGTTGTTCGGGATCGGGCTGAAGGAGTTCGTGAGCACGATGTCGAGGGGCAGGTCGAGCGCGTCGAGCAGCGTGACGTCGGTCAGTGCGGGATAGGTCTTCATTGAGAAGAGCGCGCCGTATTTGACCCGCCCAGTCACTGCATCGGTCAGGGTGGCCACGTCGCCATCAAAGGTCGCGCGGCAATTGCTCAGGGTGTGCGAGAGGGGCAAGGCACTTTGCCCGAAGGCGATGGGGGAGAAGCTGCCGGCGTTCAGCGTATTGAGATAGCCCAGCCATTCGCCGCCAGCTTTCGTGAGTCTGACCGGATTGGCCGACGCAAGCGCCACCTCGAAGAAGCCCATGACCTCGTTCAACTCCTGCATCCGTGTCGCGCGGTCCTTGACCCAGGCCTTGCGGGCCAGTGCCCGAAGGAGCGGAATGCGCGCCGAGATGTCGGGCCGCCGGATGACGCTGAGATAAAGCTGGCGCTTGGCGGGGCGCAGGTTTTTCACATGGGACTGCCACCGCGCATCGATCGCGGCGGCGAAGCTGTCGCCCTCGATGGGGCGCATCCCGAGATTTTGCGGCACGGAGATCCGGTGTATGTAGAAACCGAAGGCATTGCCGGTCTGGGCGACGATGGCGGCAACCGCGCGCTTGAGCGCGTCGAGCCGGGCGTCCTCAGTGGTCATCGGATTGAGACCATCGAGGCGCATGGTTGCGAGGAGATCGCCTTCTCGCAGCACCATGACATCGTCATCCGTGAGCGCGAAATACGGCAGGTGCTCGGCCAGATAGCTCTCCCGCGCGAACTCGCCGCCGCCGGCGTGATGCAAGGCGGTCCCGAAGGAAGAAAGGGTGCCCGCATCACGCGCCAAAGCTGTCGCCTCCATGCAGGGCCCGGTTCTTCGTCGCGCGCACAGAGCCGTAGGAGACGCGCAGGACCTCGAAGAAATGCGGCTCGCGGTCGGCGACGAACCAGAGGATCGGATAGGCGACAATCCCGATCAGGAAGAACACCATCGACTTCGTCCAGATGAACGGCAGAACGACCCCGGTCGCCAGAACCACGAGGTATCCGACAGGGAGACCCAGATACTTGGGCGGACGGGCGAGGCCCAGAAAGAGGGGAGATCGTTCTGCCATTGGGTGATATTCCGGCTTAGAAGGAAATGTGTGTCCGGAGAGGGGCCCGAGGCAGCGTTTGCGTAGCACAACGCGTTCGGGTCGCTCGTAGGACGCTATTTTGCCGGAATGTCACGAGAAGCCGTCGACGATGGTGCCGGCCGAGAAGATCAGCACGATCCCGATGATGACCGAGGCGAACCAGCCCCAGTTCAGCCGTCCCATCATGCACATGAAACCGGTGCCGATGACCGCGAGCGTGGCGACCGCGATCCCGATGGGACCGGTCAGCGCGGCCTCGACGGTTTCCAGCATGGTCTGGATCGGTGACAAGTCTTGCGCGAGGACGGGCGTTGCGAAAGCCGCCAGGGTTGTGGCGGCAGGCAAGAGGCGGCTGAGGCGATGTCGAAGCATGCGAAGTTCCCTTGTTTTACTGAAGTTCGATAAGGACCGGCGCGCGGGCAGGCACGCGGGTCGCGACACGGATATCCGGCGCGGAAAAAGGCGCACCCGCCAGCCGGGACCGGATCCGATGGATGCGCGCGATGTAGTCGCGAGTCTCGGTGAAAGGCGGGGTGCCGGAATACTCGACCACGCGGTGCGGCCCGGCATTATAGGCTGCGAGCGCCAGGTTGATGTCCTTGAATGTGGCCAGCTGCGCGAGCAGATAGCGTGCGGCGCCGTCGAGGTTCTGTGAGGGATCGCGCGGATCGACGCCGAGCGCACGGGCAGTATCCGGCATCAGCTGGCCAAGACCATAGGCACCCTTGGGGCTCACGGCAGTCGGATTGTAGCTGCTTTCGGCCTCGACCAGGGCTTGGAAAAGGACCAGCCAGTCGTCCTCATCGAGGCCGACTTGCCGCAGGGCGCGGTTCCCCTGGTACCGGTCAGCAGTCGTGCGGATCAGGGAGAGGATGTCGTCGCGTCCGGACGGCGGTGTGGCATCCAGCGAGGCAAGAACCACCCCGGCCTCAGCGCTATCACCCAGCCCCGCCCAGGCAGGTCGTTCGCCATGAAAGGTCCAGCCCGAGGTCCGGGCTGTCCCGTCGCGGCCGAAGGCGATGACGTCAGCCGCGCTCCTCGAGGGTAATGCTGTAGTCAGGACCAAAGCGCAGATCGCGCCCGTCACCGAACTCGAGATGATGTTTGAAGAGTCCCGGCCATATGTTGAAATACCGCGGCTCTGGCCCGTGCGGGGTGATCCGGGTCGAGACCAGAATGGCTTCCGGCTCGCCCTCGCGCAGGTAGATGCACTGGTAGCGCGGCTTGCCATCGTCCGTGAACCCCACGAGTTCATACCGGCAGCGGAACGCTATGCCCTTCTCGGACAGGTCTTTGACACCATCGATGGTGATCAGGATCTGGTTGCGCGCTATCGGCATGTTCGGACTCTCCCCACGAGAGCCCTTCTACTTCACGACACTAAGGCCATAAAGTCATATGGAGTCAATACGACATATTGCAGATAAACACATATTGCGCGATAGTCTGCGCAACTTTTGCGGGAGAGCGACATGAAGCGACAGATGATGGCAGCTGCAATGGGAGTGATGGCGGTGTTCGGAGCCCCGGAGAAAGCGCGGGCCTATGACGTCGACTGCGCCATCATGCTCTGCATGGCGGGAGGCTTCCCCCCGAGCGCGGTCTGCGCGCGCGCCTATCGCACCATGATCCGCCGCATCACACCCTGGCCGAGCCTGCCGCCCTTCGGGGTCTGCACCTTTGCCCATGTGCCGGCCGAACTGGGCGGACCCGGCGGCGAGGGCGAGCTCGACACCAACTTGCCTGAATACGAATGGCTGAACCGGACCCATGTGATCTGGTTCACCGGTCAAGCCTATAGAGAAAGGGGAGGTGATCGGTATTGGGACTGGTCGCTTCGTTCCTGCGACCGAGAGAACCGCACCTGCCGGTACATCCAGCGGGTCTACCGATCCCACACGCCCTGGCCCGTGACATTCATCTCGGAAAGCGGGCAGGAGATTGCCTTTCCGAGCGGCGGAAGTTCCTCGTACTTCTATTTGCGCAGCATCATGGTCGAATACGGAGACTACGAGGGCACGGTGGGTCACTCGGAGTGGTTCTCCTACTGATCCTGGCTGCTTGGCAGCTTTAGTGAAATCGGCCGTACTGTGATACGCGTGTGGTCGTAACTGTTTGGATCCACAAACTGGCGGCGGCTCACGCTTCCATCATTCCAGCGGTAGTCGGTAAACACATGGGTTTCCGCCGTTCCGTTGATGATAAACCCTTCCTGAAAGGGCCAGGCTGTCTTTTTCTTAATCAATTGAATGCCCAGAAAATAATTCAATCCAAGAGAGTATTTACGCGAATAATTAGTGATCTAATATAGCAGATAGTGAGCGTATGGCGGTAATTTGCTTGCTAGTGGAGGGTCCAATATTTCACTTGAATGTTGGTAGCTTGGAAGGCATTAGTCACCCCAGCCGATGCGCTAGCGATCAGCGGCACCCGGTGGGGGGTGCCTGACAGGGCAGCTAACCTGCGTGCCGCCCGGCGAAAACCTTTCATACGCGCAACGATTTCACTTGGCAGGCGATGGGGTTCATTGGTTGAATATATTAGTAATCTAAGTAATCAAGGGCAATCGCGGGAGGAAACGTCATATGCGCATGGTGAATATGGATGCAAACCATGCTCTCTCTGGTAAGGAGCAGCTGTATTGTGGGGGCGCATGGGTTCCGCCAAGCGCAGGAAATTACGAGGAGACTTTTAACCCGGGCACAGGTCAGCTGATCGGATTAGTGGCTGCGGCGACCCGGGCCGAGGTGGACGTAGCGCCTGCGTGTTTGAAGGAATGGCGTGATGTTGCTCCTCTTGAGCGTGCCAGTATTCTGCAGGAAATCGCGGCTCTCTTGCACAAGCGCGGAGATGAGCTTGCGATGATGGACGCGGCCAATTGCGGCAACCCATATACCGAGGTGCGCGGCGACGCGGCCATCGCGGCGGCCCAGATGGAGTTTTTCGCCGGTCTTGTGACTGAAATGAAGGGCGACACGATCCCTTTGGGGCCGGATCGGGTGAATATGACCCTGCGCCAGCCGCTTAGTGTTGTGGCACGTATCCTGGCGTTCAATCATCCGTTCATGTTTTGTGGCGGTAAAGTGGCGGCGCCTTTGGCGGCAGGGAACGCTGTCATCATCAAGCCGCAGGTACAGGCGCCTTTGTCTGCATAGCGCCTGGCAGAGATTGTTTATGGCCTGATGCCCAAAGGCACATTCAACGTGTTGCCGGGTGATCTAGAGGCAGGTGCTGGCCTGGCCGAGCACCTTGGCGCTGCAAAGGTCACGCTTATTGGCTCTGTGTCGGCTGGCCGGGCTGTGATGCGAAGCGCCAGCGCTACGGGCAAACCTGTACTGCTGGAACTGGGTGGCAAGAACGCGCTGATTGCCTATCCCGACAGTGATCCGAAAAAGATTGCGGACGCGATTGTCGCTAGAATGAACTTTGGCTGGTGCGGCCAGTCCTGTGGCTCGATAAGTCGCGCATTCCTGTACGAGGATATCCACGACGAAGTCATTTCCTATCTGGCCGAGTCTGTTGAAAGATATAAGCCGGGCGTTCCGACGGATCCTGAAACCACGATAGGCACGATTGTCAGCCGTGCGCAGTTCGACCGGGTCATGGGTTTCATTGACTCTGCCAAAAGTGAGGGTGCGCGCGCCGTTACTGGCGGTTATGCGGTCACGGATAGTCCGCTGGCGAAAGGCAGCTTTATCGCGCCGACGATTTTTGCGGATGTAACGCCGCAGATGCGTATCGCCCGTGAAGAGATTTTCGGGCCAGTTCTTGCGGTTCGCAAATGGTCGGACGAAGATTCCATGCTGAACGAGGTCAATGCACTTGAGCTTGGGCTGCCCTGTGCAATTTGGACTCGGGATCTGGTGATGGCTCATCGTACGGCTGCACGCGTCGAGGCCGGGTTTGTTTGGGTTAACGAAGTCGGTCGGCATTTCCTTGGTGCCCCGTTCGGTGGGGTCAAGCAATCGGGTATCGGGCGCGAAGTAGGTATTGGCGAACTGATTTCCTTCACCCATGAAAAGAATGTGCATATCAATCTGTCGGGTCAGTGACCCGGTGCGTAGGTAATGTGCGAACGGGGTCTGGGATCCAAAAGCTTTTTCTGTATTGATTGCTTTGGCCGGGATGAGGCCATCCCTTCCTGCCCCTTTTGCAAACCGATAAGGATCTAAAAAATAATGAGCAATGTTGCGAACGTCCCCGATATCATCCTCGAACCCATGGTTCGGAACGCTATTATGGAGGACCTGGGTGCCGCAGGCGACGTGACAACCCGTTCCGTTCTGCCTGAAGGCACGCGCTACAAGGCGCAAATGCGTGCACGGCAGGACGCGGTTGTTTCTGGGATGCAGGTGGCCTCTCTCGCGTTTCGGCTGATTGATCCCAATCTTGTGGTCGAGACTGTCGTGGCGGATGGTACGGCCTGCAAAGCGGGCGATACGTTGATGCGTATAGAGGGATCGGCGGCGTCGATCCTTGCCGCAGAGCGTGTTGCCCTGAACTTTGCCGGACGGTTGTCTGGGACGGCAACCTTGACAGCGTCCTATGTTCAGGAGCTTGCGGGTACCAAGACACGTATCACCTGTACACGCAAAACCACACCGGGGCTGAAACTTGTCGAAAAGCTCGCCATTTTGCATGGCGGCGGCCACAATCATCGGTTTTCCCTGTCCGATGCGATCCTGATCAAGGACAACCATATCGCAGCGGCTGGTGGCATCAAACAGGTGCTGGAAGCCGTTCAACGAAATGTGGGTCACATGGTCGTGGTAGAGATCGAGATCGACGGTTTGCATCAGTTGGACGAGGTGCTTCAGACCGGGGGCGCAGATGTCATCATGTTCGACAATATGTCGACCGAAGACATGGCCGAAGCTGTAAAGCGCATTGACGGGCGGGCGAAGACCGAAGCCAGCGGGAATGTGACCCTTGGCCGTTTGCGCGAAATCGCATCGGCAAATGTGGATTATATTTCCTCCGGTGCTTTGACCCATTCGGCGGGAACCGTCGATTTCGGTTTGGATTTCTGATCCTCTGAGCCGCTCCAGACCGTCTGAAATGCAAAATGCCCGCCCTTTCGGCGGGCAATGGATACCTATTGCGTACGCCTTTCAAAATGGGGCGCTGTTGCATCAACACTTCATAAGGAAAGGTCAAGACACATGACAGACCACAGGCTGTATCAGGTTGAGCGCCCAGTATCGTCGGATAGTTTGGGGGTGTGGGGTAGCGATGTATTTGCGGATATATTGCGAGGTTTGGGGGTGAGTGAAGTATGTTGCACTGAACCCGGGGTCGAGCTTTCGGGGTTTGCACGACAGCCTTGTGAACCACCTTGGCAATGAAGATCCGCAGATGCTGTTGTGTCTGCACGAAGAGCATGCGGTTGCGATTGCGCATGGCTATGCGAAGGTGGCGGGGGAGCCATTGGCGGTGATCCTGCACAGCAACGTGGGTCTGATGCATGGTACGATGGCGATCTTCAACGTGTGCTGCGACCGTGTGCCGGTTCTGATTTATGGGGCGACGGGGCCGGTTGATGCGGCGCTGGAATCGATGTTGCGTGCGGATGTAATCGCGTGGAGCGAACCGAAAGGCCCGACCTATGTGAACTTCGACGTGTCGATCCAGGAAAAGCAGCACGAGAAGGCACCGGAGTTGCCAGATTTTGCGCGTTACCAGCCGTCGCCTCCGGCGGCACCCTCGGCCGAAGGAGTGGCGCGGGCGGCAGATCTGCCGAAGAACGCCAAGGCGCTGGGGCGAAGGTTCTGACGGATATCCGGAACGGGGCGTCCTTCCCGACGGATCACCCGCAGCATCGCGGCAAACCGGCCTTCTTCATTGACGATGCGGCGGGCGCGGTGCTGCGCGAGGCGGATGTGATCCTGAGCCTGGACTGGCTGGATGTCGCGGGCACGCTGAAACTGGCGGGCGATGTGAAGGCGCAGGTGATCCAGGCGTCGCTGGATTATCAGCTGCACAATGGCTGGGGGATGGAGCATCAAGCGCTGCCTGCGGTCCGGATGTTGCGATGCATGCGATTGCCGATGCTCTGGGTGTAGGGGCGGGCGAGATGCCCGGTGATTTACCGATCAAACCTGCGCTGAACGCCCCCGATGCAGAGGTTGAGCTTGATATCATGACGCAGGCCGGGGCGCTTGGCGAAGGTCTGGAAGGTGTCTGTGCCAGCTTTGTGTGTTTGCCGTTGGGCTGGGCGGGCGAGGCGTGGCACTTCCGTCACCCACTGGACTTCGAGGGTTCGGATCGTCTGCGGACCGAAGGCTGGGAGGTCGTTCGCGGCCCCCAGATCACCCTAGGTGTTCCGCTGCGGCTGACGGAGGAACAGCGGCAGGCGCTGCTGTCGGACGTTGCTATCATCGTGGTCAGTTCGCGGTCGGGGCTGAGCGACGCGGATCTGGACGCCTCGCCACGGCTGCGGGCGCTAGTACTTCCAACGATCGGGGTGGGTGCGGGAGATCTGGGAGGCCTGTGCCGCGCGCGGTCTGATCGTGACGAATGGTGTAACGCCCGAGAACTTTTTGGGGATGCCCGAAGCGATAGGGATGCTGATGCTGGTGCTGCTGTACCGGCTGCATGAATCCGAGCGCCTGCTGCGCGAGAATGCGGGCCGACCGCAACAGATATTTGCGCGGATGGTGCGAGGCCGGGCGATCGGATTGATCGATTCGGGGCGGATAGGACCGGGTGATCGAGCGACAGTTGGCGTTCGAGCCGGCACAGATCCGGCACAGATACTGGTGCACGATCCGTTCCTGATACCGGACACCGCACCTACGGGCGTGGGGCTGGTGAAACGCGCTGAGCTTCTGGCCATGTGTGATGTTGGTGAGCCTCCATGTGCCGTTGAACGCGCTGACACGAGGAATGATCTGCGAGGCCGAACTGCGCATGATGAAGCCGGATGCGGTGTTAATCAACACCTCGCGCGGGGTTTCATTGATGAGGATGCGCGGGTGCGGGTGATGACAGCAGGACACCTAGCCGGTGCTAGGCTAGGCGTGACGGAAACCGAACCGCTGCCCGCCCGCTGCGCGGCTTCGACCGGGTGATCCTCCCCCCGCATATCCCGGGACACACCATTGAGCTCTACACCGTCTTGCCCGACATCTTCGTCGAAAACGCAACACGCATCAAGCGCGCAGAAACCCCCAAATCGAAAAATATGGAGAGAAAAAATCGAAAAGTTGTAAGCAGGGTTTGCTGCAAGATTTACGTCGGTTTGCGCGCACCGCATGTCACTAGCTGTAAAAGTAGTGACATTGTTGAGGCTTGCATCTTCGTAAGATGACAGGGATAGTCTCGGACCTGTAGAAGCCCAGAACTGATTTTGGGCAATAGATGTTTGTGGTCTGAGCATACATGAACGAAAAATCTGATTCCGCGTTGAAAGACGACGGTTTGACCCAATATAACGAGCGCATTGCTCGCTTGGTACGTCTTGCGGCAAGAGGGTTTAACCGTGCGTTGCAGCTGCGGTTACAGACGCAAAATGTGACTTTCGGGCAGTGGATATTCCTTCGAATCCTTTGGCAGGAAGATGGTTTGTCGCAACGAGAGTTAAGCGAAAGAGCACATCTGACAGAGCCTACTGCGCATACTGCACTCAGCCGAATGGAAGAGCTTGGATATATTGAACGCCGCAATGTGGCTGGGAACCGTCGTCGTCAGCATGCTTTCCTCACGGAAAAAGGTTGGGAGTTGCGGGAGCTCCTGGAGCCTTTGGCACACGAAGTGAATAACGCCGCCATCAGAGGCCTGAGTGGTGCCGAAGAGAAAACATTGCGCAAGGCCCTTGCTGTAATGATTCGAAACCTCGAAGATGATGAGGAAAAAGCTGCTTTGAGCGGTGTCCGCGTCCCACCGACCAGAAGTAACCTTGGATCCTGAAGGTCTCTTTAGCTTCATCTGCGATAGCCGGGCCTTTTAGGCTCGGGTGATTCCGTTGGGCTACTTCCGCTGAGATGTATGGTTTTGGGGAAGCTCTGAGAGAGTTCGGAATAGTCTTGTGCTAGGCCTTGGGCGTGCTGCAACCTTATGTGAGTAGGGGTTTGGATGCTCTGCGAGAGCGTTCAAGCCATTCGCAGTTCTTAACCTAAATTTTTGGACGGTGTCTCGGTTTCGATCATGGTTGACGCAAAGTTCGGTTTTTAATAATGATCTATAAGATAGATATCTAAATTTAGAAATCTATGATAATATGACAGGGAGGAAACCATGAAAAAGCAAATCAAGGCTGCCGTTGCGGCGCTGAGCATCTCCGTTATCGGGACCGGCGTCATGGCGGACAGCGTCAACGTCACGTTGTCCGGGGGGAGTCCGTCAGGTCTTTGGTCGCTGCTGGGCGCAGGGATCGACCGGGCTGTGAAGGTTGACGATGCAAGCGGTGTCGTGACCTACCAGGCCACTGGTGGCGGTTTCGCAAATATCGGTCTGCTGGGTGCAAACCGGACCGATCTGGGTCTGGCCCATGATGCAGAAATCAAGCTGGCGCTAGCGGGTGATGAGCCGTTCAAGGCGCCCATCGAGAACCTTCAGGCAATCGGGTACATGTACAACTGGGCCCCGATGCATTTCTTCATCAAGAAGTCTCTTGCCGAAGAGTATAACATCGACAGCATCGACGACTTGGCGAAGTCGGGCGCTGCAATCCGTGTGGCGAACAACAACGCAGGTAACATCGTGGCCAATATTGCCACTTTCATGCTGGAAGAAGCAGGCTATGACGAAGGAACGATTGAAGCGAATGGCGGCGTTCTGGTGCGTGGCGGTTCGTCCCAGCAGGCAGACCTGATCAGCGATGGCCGTACGGATATGGTGATCAACGGTATCTTCGTTGGGCACTCGTCGTTCCGCAAGGTTGATGAAGGCAACGACGTTGTTCTGCTGAGCGTGCCTCAGGATATCATCGAAAAGACCAATGAGCGTTTTGGCACCGGGACCTACGTCATTCCCGCCGGAAACTATAAGAACCAGACTTCCGATGTTATCACGCTGGCACTTGGCGCGATGGTAATCACCTCTGATGCCTTGCCCGAAGAAACCGGTTACATGCTGGCCAAGAGCATTGCCTCGAACATTGATGAAATCCGCGGCGTTCATAACGCAATGAAACAGCTCTCAACTGAGTTGCTGGTTTCGCAGAGAACGCTGCCGTTCCACCCGGGCGCGAAGCGCGCCTACATGGAGCTGGGGCTTCTCAAGTAAGCCTTCGGAAAACAATGCCGGTGCGCTGACCAAAGCGCACCGGATTCGTTTGCAAGAGTGCCTCTGTCGTGCTCTGGCCGTGCTGATCACGGGCAGTAGGATGATTTTGCGCACTCAAAGCTGACCAAACCTCACAAACATGGAAATGGTGCCAGCATGAATTTCCCTTCTCTTACCGAAACTGGACGCCGTCGGAAGCTAGAGCCACCCATGCGGACCGTCGTCATGGTTCTGGCCGCGGCGTTCGCGGCATGGGTGATTCACTCTAATCTGTTCATTATCGCAGACCCGCTCATTCAGGGGATCCTGTTCGTATCCGGGATTTTCACGATTCTCTTCTTGGCGATTGGTGCAACCGCGAAAGCGCCAGATAGCATTCCATTTTATGACTGGATGTTGTCTGCGCTCAGCTTGGCCTGCGGGATTTACTTCTATGTAAGCTCTGGCGAGATTTCGGACCGTATCAGCCTGCTGGACCAGTTCACGACGGATCAGTTGTTCTTTGGGTCGTCACTGCTGTTCCTGACCATCGAAGCCACGCGCCGGACAACTGGCTTGGGGCTGACAGGCGTTGTGATGCTGTTCCTGATTTACAACCTTTTTGGCTATCTTCTGCCGCCGCCGTTCGGGCATCGCGTCAGCGAGTTCAGCTATCTGCTCGATATTCTGATCTTCACCACAGATGGGTTGTTCGGTGTCCCGCTTCAGGTTGTGGCAAGTTACGTCTTCCTGTTCGTGATGTTCGGGACTTTCCTTGCCAAGGCTGGGGGAGGGGACTTCTTTTTCAACCTGGCGGCTCTGGTCACCGGGGGCGCACGAGGCGGCCCTGCAAAGATCGCCATCATTTCGTCGGGTCTGTATGGAACCATGTCTGGTAGCCCAACCTCGGATGTTGTGGCCACGGGGTCCATCACGATCCCGGTGATGAAGCGCTTGGGCTATAAGGCCCGGTTTGCGGGTGCGGTTGAAGTTGCGGCGTCCACGGGGGGCAGTGCCATGCCGCCGATTATGGGTTCGGCTGCCTTCATCATGGCAGAGTATTCGGGTATCTCGTACAATGCGATCGTGCTTGCCGCGCTTATTCCTGCGTTGCTGTACTATATGGGCGTGTTTACCCAGGTGCACTTCCGCGCAGTGAAATACGATCTGCGGCCTTCTCAGGATGAAATCCCGACGACGAAGGAAACGTTCAGAACCGGCTGGGTTTTCTTGCTGCCCATTATCGGGATCATTGTGGCGCTGATACTTGGCTATTCGCCGACCTTCACCGCAGGTGTCGGTGTTCTGGTGACAATCCTTGCGTCGATGATCCTCAAGCAAACGCGGATGTCGTTGTGGGCAATGGTGGAAGGCCTTGGCACAACCACCCTGCAAATTTTGCCTGTCGCTGGGGCATGTGCTGCTGCTGGTCTGGTTATTGGTGGCCTGTCTATGACAGGATTGGGGATGAAATCGGCTAACGTGATCCTGACGGTCAGTAATGCGCAGCCGCTGTTGACGCTAGTGATTGCTGCTGTGGTGACCATTGTGCTGGGCTTGGGTATGCCGACTCCGAGTGCGTATATTCTGGCGGCTGTGCTTGTCGGCCCCGCTCTTTCCAAGCTGGGTTTCCCTCTGCTGCCGAGCCAGATGTTCCTGCTCTACTATGCAATCCTGTCTGCTCTGACGCCGCCAATCGCTGTGGCTGCAATCGCAGCGTCTGCGATTGCTGATGACGATCCATTCAAGATCGCATTCTCGGCTGTGCGGCTTGCAATTGTTGGCTTCCTTCTGCCGTTCGCTTTTGTCTGGAACCCCGGCATCGTTCTTGAGCTTGGTCCGTTGGCAAATACGCTTGCTGTTATTGGTGCCGTTGCTGGTGCTCTTGCAGTCTCGGCGTCAATGGAAGGCTTTATCAAAACCCAGCTCAGCTCGTTGGAGCGAGGTCTCCTGACGATTTTTGCAATTGGCGCGGTTAGCCCGTACTTCGCGGTCTCAATTGTGTGTACCTTGCTTATCATCGCTCTGGTTGGACGACAGGCCTTGTTGAAGGAAGAAGTCCCCGCAAGCGGGTAACGTCAGCCACGTGTAATGTGCTGAATGCGAATCCAAAGTGGCCGCCAGGTTTGGCGGCTACTTGCCGTTTTGACTGAGAGACGGAAAAGTTTCAGGCCGCGTCTTTGGTTCCAATCGCGGTCTGTTCGGATGACTGTCTGCGGGCTTTTTTGCCCAAGAGGTTATTGATCAAAATACACTTCGGTGATTCTGATCGATGCAGGGAGCTGCGCAAGCGGGGTGTACGAATCCCGAGGCCATAGAACAACCAGAGAGGAACCGGCAGAGCAGATCTGTATGAACACAAGGCCCGATCATGCGCGGAATAATACCAATTGCTCGCAAACCCATAAGTAGTTTTATTTACGTGGGTTTTTCTTACTTGTGAGGTGAAGGGAATATCGCTCTGACCATTGACAGACTAAACTTAGAGAGCTAAGAATAATGGCGTTTCCCAATAAAATTTCGCAAATTCTGATGCGGCGACCTGTGGAGGAGATTCAATGCTTACACCTGAAGAAAATGAACTGCTGACGCGCGTGACCGGTGATGCACCGATGGCACGTCTTATGCGTCAGCACTGGACCCCTGTATGCCTGATTGAAGAAGTGGAAGAGCCCGACGGCAAGCCGCTTCGTGTTGAGGTGCTCGGGGAAAGCTATGTAGCGTTCCGCGACACCAAAGGGCGTCTTGGCCTGCTTGATGAACTTTGCCCGCACCGCAAGGCATCGCTGGTCTATGGCCGGAACGAAGAATGCGGGCTGCGGTGTCTGTATCACGGGTGGAAAATGGATGTTGATGGCAATGTCGTTGCCATGTCTTCCGAACCCGAAGGTAGCCCCCTTATGGATAAGGTGAAGCATCGCTCTTATCCTGTGAAAGAATGGGGTGGTTTCGTTTGGGCCTGGCTGGGTGACAAAGAAGATATGCCTGAATTCCAGCCGCCGGCGTTTGCCCCGCGCGAGGATTCGGCGATCGCTATCCTTAAAATCCGCATTCCCGCAAACTGGGCGCAGATCCACGAAGGTCAGATCGACAGTGCCCACTCGTCCTCGCTGCACTCGTCGGACATGGTTCCGGCCCGCGTGGAAGGTGCTGCTGCCGATGAAAAATCCTGGTACCGTCCCTCGACGGACAAGTCTCCGCGTATGCAGACAGAGACAACCAGCTACGGGTTCCACTATGCTGCAATCCGTACGCCGATCAAAAACGCGGCGACCCATAACTATATCCGTGTGACCGAATTTGTTGCGCCCTACTATTCGTTGATCCCACCGAACAACAACTATCGTGTGGCGGCCGTTATCGTGCCGATCAATGATGAAGAGACCGCGTTCCACTTCATCGCTTGGGATGGCCCGAATGTGCCGTCGACCGAAGAATGGCGCAAGTTTACCCATGCTGTTCCAGGAGTGGATGTTGACGACAAGTGGCGCTGCCTGCGGACTGTCGAGAACGACTTCTTGCAAGACCGTGATGCCATGAAAGAAGGTAACTTCACTGGGATCAAAGGTATTCCGAACCAAGATATCGCCATGTGGGTGTCGATGGGCGCGCGCGTTCAGCGCCATACCGATGTGCTTGGTGCTTCGGACCTGGCTATCGTCGAGTTCCGTCGCTTGATGGCGGATGCCGCCAAGAAAGTGGCAGAGGGTGGCAAAGCAATCGGCACCGATTATGAAATCCCGCAAAGCATGATCAACTCTCATGAAGGCGTTTATCCGAAAGATGTGGATTGGCGCACCTTGCTGAATACTTCGGGCAAAACAGCCGCAGCTGAATAACCGGTCCGACGTTTGCAAACAGATCCGCCCGGGGCCGCATAGACCTTGGGCGGATTTTGATTCTGGCCCTGAGCATGGTTGGTGGCCATGTTGAAATTGGCAGGAGGCAGGAGGCCGGATGCGGCAAGAAGTAAACATCGAAGATTTTCGCACCCGAGCCAGGCGGAGTTTGCCCCGTGTGGTATTTGATTTTCTGGATGGTGGTGCCGAGAGCGAAATCACGCTGCACAGGAACCGTAGCGCATTTGATGATATCCGACTCAAGCCACGTATTCTCAAGGGTGGGGATGTCGATCTCTCTGTCACGCTGTTCGGTCAGAAGTATGCGGCGCCTTTCCAAATCGGACCAACCGGCCTGAACGGGCTTTATTGGCCAGAAGGGGACTTGCACCTTGCAGCCGCAGCAAAGCAGGCCGGGGTCGCATTTACGGTTTCGACAGCGTCAAACACGACTATGGAAGAAATCGCGTAGAAAAATAATTGGCCACTTTGGTTTCAGCTGTACCCATGGGGCAAAGAAGCATTTTCCAATGCATTGATCGAACGGGCGTCGGCTGCGGGCTACAGTGTTCTTGTAATCACTGTCGACTCGTTGGTGGGTGGCAAAAGAGAGAGGGATTTGCGGCATGGTTTCGCGCATGAAATCCGCATGAGCCCCTCTGTCGTATTGGACGGATTGTTGCATCCGAGATGGTTCAAATCCGTATGGCTGAGCCAACATAGGCCGCGACTGCAAAATCTGGCGGCCTTTTAGGGGGATGATGTCAGCGACAAGGCGCTTGCCGAATTTACGCGGGCGCAACGAAACCCGAATTTTTCCTGGGACGATGTAAGGCGTCTTCGGAAGCTGTGGCAGGAGCCACTTGTGATTAAGGGGATCATGTGTGCTGAGGATGCAATGGCCGCACAACGCGAAGGCGCTGATGGGGTGGTTGTTTCCAACCACGGTGGCAGGCAGCTTGATGGAGCTCCGGCGACGATTGAAATTCTTTCAGAGATTGTGTCCGTCTTGGACCAACATATGACAGTTTTGCTTGATGGTGGTGTTCGGCGCGGCAGTGATATCGTCAAGGCGCTTGCGTTGGGGGCGGACGCTGTGCTGCTGGGCAGGGCACCTCTTTACGGCCTGGCGGCGCGGGGGCGTGCGGGGGTTTCCAGCGCGCTTTCGATTCTCGAAGACGAGATGCGCAGGACCATGATTTTTACGGGATGTCATGGCGTTTCGGACCTGTCTGAAGCAGGGGTTGTCATGTCGGCCAAGGATATTGGCGGACGAGAAGACCGTTTAGGGCCAAATATGTGATTTCTAGACACAATTAGCGCGTGGCTGGGCGGTGCGTCCAGTTGACATCTTGAACTTAGCTATCTAATTATATTTCGGAAGCGAACGGACGGGAGGACCCCATGGAGCAGATCAAAATGCGCGTCGAAAAACGGCGCGATCTGACACCTACTATTGCAGAATTCACTTTGGCTCCGGTTGGCGGCGAGTCCCTGCCAGAGTTCAACCCAGGTGCACATATCACGATCGAGACACCATCGGGTGCTATGCGCCGATACTCTCTGGTAAATGATGGGAGCGACCCAAAAGAATATGTGGTCGCCATCAAGCGAGAGCCGCAGTCGCGCGGGGGGTCTGCCTCCATGCATGAGCAAGCTGTTGTCGGGACAGAGTTGAATATCGAGCACCCGGAAAACGATTTCCCGCTGACGGATGTGCAGAAATACCTCTTGATTGCCGGCGGTATCGGTATCACGCCAATCTATTCGATGGCGCGTTATCTGGATAAGAAAGGTAAGATGCTTCGGATCATTTACGTAAGCCGGAGCGCGGAAGAATCGGCCTATCTTGATGAGCTGATGAAAGATTTCGAAGGCCGGATCATCGTGCACCACGATGACGGCGATCCGAACGCTGTCTATGATTTCTGGGACGATCTGGTGACGCCGCGCGCGACCCATGTCTTCTGCTGCGGACCCAAACCGCTGATGGAAGAAATCAAAGCTTTCTCGGGTCACTGGCCCGAAGGCCGTGTCCACTTCGAGGATTTCAAGCCTGTTGATGTGGTTCGTCAGGATGACGTTGCTTTCGAAGTCGAGCTGAAGAAAAGCGGCCAAACGGTTACTGTTCCTGAGGATCGTTCTATCCTCGAAGCACTGCGTGATGCTGGCTTCGCAACAAGCAGTTCTTGCGAAAGTGGCACGTGCGGTACTTGTAAAACCCGCCTACTGGAAGGCGAGGCAGATCATCGTGATATGGTGCTGATGGAAGAAGAAAAAGGCAGCCAGATCATGATTTGCGTTTCGCGCGCCAAATCCGGGAGGCTGGTTCTTGACCTCTGATCCCGTTCGTCTTGGCGTGGCGGGGCTTGGGCGTGCTTTCATGCTCATGGTGCCTTCGTTTGATGCCGACACCCGTGTGAAGCTGACGGCTGCCGCCGCCCCAAGGGAGGAAAGCCGCGACGCATTCGAAAAAGAGTACGGTGGCACAGGGTATGCCACCGTCGAGGAATTGTGCGCAGACCCTGACGTTGAGGCCATTTACATTGCGACGCCGCACCAGATGCATGTGGATCATGTGTTAGCTGCGGCGCGCGCGGGCAAACATATCCTTGTCGAAAAGCCGTTGGCCGTTTCGATGGAGGATGCCGAAGTAATGGTGTCCGCAGCCAAGGAGGCTGGGGTGCATTTGATAGTTGGGCCGAGTCACAGTTTCGACCCGCCGGTTGAATTGGCCACGCAACTTATTTCCAGCGGAAAGTTCGGTCAGTTGCGCATGATCCAGGCCTTTAACTATACGGACTTCCTCTATCGTCCGCGTCGCCCGGAAGAGCTGCGAACCGAAGAGGGTGGGGGCGTGCTGTTCAGTCAGGCGATCCACCAGATTGATGTGGTTCGCAGGCTTGCCGGCGGCATGGCCGAAAAAATTTATGCCATGACGGGCGCATGGGATCCCAAGCGCCCGACCGAGGGCGCATTCACTGCACTGATGAATTTTGCCGGGGGGTGTGTCGCGAACATGACGTACTCGGGCTATGCGCATTTCGACAGTGATATCTGGATGAACAATGTCGGAGAGCTTGGACAGCGTAAATCAGAAGGGGCTTACGGTGGAGCAAGGCGTGCTTTGCTGGATCTCAACCCTGATGACGAGGTCCGGCTGAAAACTACACGAACATTCGGCAGCGGCACGACGATTGAGGCTGAACATAACGAACATTTCGGTCCGGTGATCGCGCTTTGTGACCGTGCCGATCTGCGACTGACCCCGGATGGGATAGAAGTGTTCGGTGACACCGAACGCGGCTTTATCGAAGCCAAATTCGGACCGGCACCACGCAGAACCGTTCTGGATGCGCTGGTGGATGCCGTGCGTCATAACAAGGCCCCCGACCAAACAGGGGAATGGGGGCTGGCAAGCCTGGAGGTTTGCCACGCGATCTTGCAATCCGCAGAGACCGGACAAGCGGTCGATCTTCAGCGGCAATGTAAAACAAATCACTAGGAGCCGACAGGATGAGCAATCTCAAACTTTCCCTTGCAATGGGTAACTATGACCGCACACGGGCAATCGTGGATGGGCGTGTTCAGATCGACGGAGTAGACCCGGTTCCGATGCTGTTGTCGCCGGAAGAAATGTTCTTTCGCGCGTTCCGCCACGAGGCTTTCGATATCAGCGAGATCTCGCTGTCGTCCTATTCGATTTCGGTTGCCCGAGGGAATCCGCATTATGTGGCAATCCCGGTCTTCCTGAGCCGTGCGTTCCGTCACACCTCTGTCTATATCCGCACGGACAAAGGGATTAACAAACCAGAAGACCTGAAGGGCAAACGTATCGGTATCGCCGAATATCAGCTTTCAGCTAACGTTTGGGTGCGTGGTATCCTGGAAGAGGAATATGGCGTTAAGCCCTCGGATATCATCTGGGTGCGCGGCGGCATGGACACACCCGGCCGGCCTGAAAAAATCAAGGTTCAGTTGCCCGATGACATTCGTATGGAGGAAGCCCCAGAAGGTAGCACGCTGAACAGCATGCTTGAAGCGGGTGAAATTGATGGCTTTATCGGGCCGCGCTGGCCGCGTTGCTTTGCTGAACGTCATCCGCATGTTGGGCGACTGTTCGCAGACAGCATTACAGCGGCGGAATATTACTTCGAGAAAACCAAAATCTTCCCGATCATGCACGTACTGGGCGTACGCCGGAGCCTGGCAGAAGAATACCCGTTCTTGCCCGCGGCATTGCTCAAGGCATTTACGCAGTCAAAACGGTTGGCCGAAGAGGCCCTTTCGGACACATCTGCCACCAAGGTGACGATGCCCTTCGTGGAGGACAATCTCAACCGTGTCCACGCGCTGATGGGGGATGACCCTTGGAGCTATGGCGTCAGTGGAAATGCGCATGTGCTCAACAAGTTTTTGGACTACCACGTAAGCCAGGGCTTGTCGCCGCGCCGTGTGGAGATCGAAGAGCTGTTCCATCCGTCGACCCTGGAAGCCTATAGCCTGTAAGAGGAATGCCGAGAATGGAAGATTATCAACCTGGCGACATTGTTGAGATCGAAACATCTGCTGGTTTGGCTTATGTGCAGCTTACGCATACGCATCCCAGCTATCCCCCGGTCGTGAAGTTCTTGAAAGGCCCATTCCAGAAACGGCCCGAAGCTGTAACCGTTCTGGCACGCGAGGCCTCGCCCATCGCGATGGTGCCTTTGAGTGGTGTTCTGAAAAAGCTCGGGCTGAAACACGCCCGGGTGGGTACGGTTGAAATTCCCCGTGCTGAAAGGGAGTTCCCAATTTTCAGAATGCCCATTCGGGATAAGAAGGGCGAGATCATTTACTGGTGGTTCTGGGATGGCAAGGGGCTGACATACACGACAGAGCTTATGCAGCAGCAGGAAAAGCTGCCCATGCGTGAAATCATGTCGGCAGAACGCTTCCTGGATCAGCTTGTCGCGGATGAATAGCGCCGCTCTTGTTGCCCGATTAGACCAATGACTGCTGGCTTTGGTGGTCTGATGGCCGCGTTTGGTGCGTTTTGTTATGCGCTTAGCTCGGTCGCAATTGCCAAAAGCTCTCAATCCGCCCAAGGGCGCGGGAATGATGTTCTGCTGTCAGTGTTGATGACAGGTTTCGTTTCCGGTGCCCTTTGGCTGGTTTGGGGGCCAGAGCTGCCTTCTGTTAGCCAGCCCGTACTGATCGGGGTGGCCTATTTTGTGCTGGCGGGTGTTCTGGGGAATGTGGTTGGCCGCCTGACGTTGTTTCGGTCGGTGGAGCTGGCTGGCGCGATCGAGACAGGCTTCATCCGGCGTCTGATTCCTGTTTTTGCAGCGATTTTCGCATTTCTCCTGCTTGGAGAGGTGATTACGACTTCTATTGTGATTGCGTTTATTCTGGTGACAGGTGGCGTGTTGATCATGATGACTCGCAAGTCCGCCAAGGCGGTATCGACCCTGGTCTCTACGGAACCTTCGCCACAGGACAGGACCAAGGGTCGGGTTTTGGCGCTTGGCTCTGCTGCGGGTTATGGTGGCTCCTTCGTAGCGCGCAAACTCGCGATGCAGACCTTGCCTGATCCGCTGGCCGGGGTGTTCATTGGTGCGTTGACGGGATTGGTATGGTTCGTTGGGTGGGGGCTTTTTCGATTGCGTGGCCGGGTAGGGCTTTCATGGAGGTTGCATAAGCCAAGCGGGTGGCAATTGCTGGCTGGTGGTGCGATGACAATCGGACAAGTCGCACTGTTTTTCTCGTTGATGTTCACCAGTGTGACCGTCGTTGCCATCATGTCATCTATCGAGATGTTCTTTGCAGCCTGGCTTGCTGGGCATATCTTCAAAACCGAAAGACGGCCTGGCCCCAGGTTCTACATTGCGGCTGCTCTGGCTGCGACGGGGGTCATCATCCTTGCGATTGCTCCGACGCTTGAGTGAACGCCGAGGGACGGTCAGCTATGTGAAAGGTTGCTGATCAGCTTGTCCATCGCCGCAAAGAAGACGGTAAGTTCGTCTTCGTCAAATCCCTGGGATGCTTGATTTGTTGCAAGGCGGGCCGCCTGCATTGATCCTCGCACACTGAAGTGGTCCGCCGTTATGTTTAGGAAAATGGAGGATCAGAATGGCTACGAAGAGACACAAGCCGGAAGAGAATGTCACGAAGCTGCGGCAGGTTGAAGTGCTTGTCGGGCAAGGCATGTCCCGGGTGGATGCGATCCGCAAGGTTCGCATTACAGAGCAGACTTATTATCGCTGGCGCAAGCAGTACGGGGGTATGGGAACCGACCGGCTCAGGGAACTGAAGCGCCTCCAGAAAGAGAACGAACGGTTGAGAAAACCCGTCTCGGATCTGACGTTGGACAAGCTGATCCTGGCGGAGGCGCCAAAGGAAAACTTCTGAGCCCCGCTCGCTGCCGTGCCTGCATCGATCACGTCCGCACCCGGTTCCATCTGTCAGAGAGACGCGCCTGCCGTGTCCTGGGGCAGCACCGATCCACACAGAGGAAAGTGCCGCATGGCCGTGCCGATGAGGAGCGTCTGGTCGCGGACATGATCGAACTGGCGCGGCAGTATGGCCGCTACGGCTATCGTCGGATCGCCGCTTTTCTGAGACATGCGGGCTGGGAGGCGAACGACAAGCGGGTCGAGCGCGTATGGCGGCGAGAGGGGCTGTAGGTGCCAATGAAGCAACCGAAGAAGGGACGGCTCTGGCTGAATGACGGATCCCGTGTCCGGCTGCGCCCTGAGTATCGCAACCACGTCTGGAGCTATGACTTTGTCCACTGCCGGACGCTCAACATCCTGGACGAGCATAGCCGGGAATGCCTAGCGATCAAGGTGAAGCGCAAGCTGAACTCGGATGACGTGATCGATGCCTTGAGCGACCTGTTCATCATGCGGGGTGTGCCGTCTTACATCCGGTCTGACAACGGCCCGGGGTTCGTGGCTCAGGCCGTTCAGGATTGGATCAGGGCCGCCGACGCCAAGACTGCCTACATCGCGCCCGGGTCACCTTGGGAGAACGGCTACTGCGAAAGCTTCAATGCCAGGTTCCGCGATGAACTGCTCACGGGAGAAGTCTTCTACGGCTTTCGGGAAGCGGAAATCCTGATCGAGCAATGGAGGAAACACTACAATACCAAACGACCACATAGTGCCTTGATATCGCCCACCCGCCCCGGAAACCATCGCTCTGATGGACCCGAGACCGGTCATGCACTAACAATCAAACCGGACCACGCAGGTGGGGCTGATCATGAACTGATCCCATGCTCTCGGCACACAACCGCCTTCGAAATGTCGCTCTCCTGCTTCTTCAGGATCGCGATGATCTGTTCTTCGTTGAACCGTGATCGCTTCATTCTTCCGTCTCCTTCGTTGGGACGGATTCTACCTCAAAACGGAGGAGGAAACGGGTCTCAGGTCAGACATTCCGTTCCTCGACGAGATTGAAGCGAACAAGAAAGGGTGATCAAGCATCCTGCACTCCTCATGAAGCGGAATGTAGGGCTTGTATCACCAGGGGACTGGGCAGCTTGCTTGCCCAGTCTTTTCTTTGTCGGGATGCAGGGCGTGTACTGTTCCTCATAAAATCATAGACTTCTAAGATTGTGATTGCTAGTTTGCCTATGAAGTTCGAATTGTGAGGATAAAATGAGCATCAAGAACATCCTTATTGCACATTCCGGTAGCGCAGGCTTCCCAAGCAGCGTTAAGCACGCGGCAAAAATCGCCGCAAAGCACGATGCATGGCTGACTTGTGTCTATGGGAACGCATCCTCGTATTTCGAGCATGTTCTTGGTTTGACAGAAGATCTTCTCGACAAGCTTGGCAGTGCAAGAAACGAGAAAATTGCAGCAGCACGTGATCTGTTCCAACAGGCGGCTGCCGAGGCAGGCCTTGCAGAGCGGTCCCGCTTTATTATGCCGAATGAGATTGGCAAAATGAACTTGCCAGAGCTGGCGCGAAATTTCGATTTTGTCGTTACCGGCTATCATTCCAACCTACCAACAGATGAGTTTCGGGTCGTCAGCCCGGATATGATCTCATTGCAGAGCGGCCGACCCGTTCTTGTGGTTCCGAATGGATATTCTACGGATCAGCTTGCATCGCATGCACTTGTCGCATGGGACGGAAAGCGTTCTGCGGCCCGGGCGCTCAACGATGCAATGACGATCCTCGAGGAAAAGCCGCGTCGGGTGACAATACTAAGTGTTGGGTCTAGCTTTCCGAAAATGCCGGAGGGGGCGGATATCTTGACGCATCTGAAGCGTCATAATGTCGACGCAGAGCATGTTATCCGTCCAAAAAGCAAGGGCGGTATCGCCGAGGTTATTCAAGAGACGGCCAGAGAACTGGACGCAAAGTTAATCGTGATGGGGGCGTACGAACATAGCAAGTTCTCTCAAGACCTTTTTGGTGGTGTCACGCATGAGGTAACGAGGACCAGTAAAGTTCCGGTTTTTATGTCTCACTAGTACCCTGGCGAGGTATGTTGAGGATTGGTGTCGCTTCCTGCCGGGAATAGTTGTCAAAACTTCGTGGCGGGGCATGGCAATATCAATCACCGCCAAAACGGGCTCGGCCTGTGCAATACTGTTACCGGCCATGGTCGGTCTGCCTTGCGGTGTAGTTTGTGCAAAACCACTGTAGGGACCTGAAACCCGGCTATGATCGCCTACTGCGCAATCTGTGGGCTCCGCAGGCAATCATAGCCTTCAATCAGCGCTATTCCGAAGGTGTAACGGAACGGAGTTCACCAGCCGGGCCATCCTGAGATGGGCCGACCACAATGCCATTCCCTGCACTACATTGACCCCGGCAA
This sequence comes from Phaeobacter sp. CC-HEC084, assembly GCF_059429255.1. Taxonomy (NCBI): domain Bacteria; kingdom Pseudomonadati; phylum Pseudomonadota; class Alphaproteobacteria; order Rhodobacterales; family Roseobacteraceae; genus Phaeobacter; species Phaeobacter sp. CC-HEC084. The sequence continues at coordinate 17,226 of NZ_JCAIJQ010000003.1, read as the reverse complement.
GCCACGACAGAATGCGTTCATCAAGTCATTCAACGGCAGCCTGCGTGACGAACTTCTGAATGAGGAGATATTCGACATGACCTGCCCCCCGCGAAATCCCTCACCGTGATGTAGAGTCTGCGCCAACTCTGAAGGAGCAGACACATGCGAAAGAGCCGTTTCACCGAGGCGCAAATCATTGGGATGATCAAAGAGCAGGAGGCCGGAATGCCGACGGTCGAGGTATGCCGCAGGCATGGCCTGAGCACCGCTACGTTCTACAAACTGAAGGCCAAGTATGGCGGGATGGAAGTGTCCGAGGCTGCAAGGCTGAAAGCGCTTGAGGATGAGAACGCCAAGCTCAAACGCCTGCTGGCGGACACCATGCTGGATAATGTCGTGTTGAAAGATCTTTTGGGAAAGAACTGACGACATTGATCAAGCGGTGAGAGGCAGCGCTCCGGGTGATGCGGGATCATGAGATCTCGCAGCGCCGGGCGTGTCGGCTGGTCGGTGTCGATCCCAAAACAGTTCGGCGTGAACGCCCGCCGGACTATGCCGAGATACGCAAGGAGATGCAGGAGATCGCCGGTAAGCGGCGCAGGTTCGGTTACCGCCGGATCGGCTTGCTGCTGGAGCGCAAGGGCATGACCATGAACCACAAGAGCTGTATCGCATCTACCGCGAGGAAGGGCTGTCCGTGAAAAGGCGGCGCGGTCGCAAGCGCGCACGTGGGACGAGGACGCCGATGCCGATCGCGGGACAACCCAATGCGCGGTGGTCCCTGGACTTCGTGTCCGACAGCTTCGGCACCTCGCGGAAGTTCCGGATTCTGGCGGTGATCGACGACTGCACGCGCGAGTGTTTGTGCCATGTAGCAGACACGAGCCTGTCCGGCGCACGGGGCGCCCGGGAGCTCAGCGCTCTGATCCGGATCTACGGTAAGCCCGGCTGCATTGTCAGTGACAATGGGACGGAGTTCACCAGTCGGGCCATGCTGAAGTGGGCAGATCAGAACGAGGTGCCGTGGCATTACATCGATCCGGGCAAGCCGCAGCAGAATGCGTTCATCGAAAGCTTTAACGGCAGCCTCAGGGACGAGCTGCTGAACGAGGAAATATTCGACACCCTGGAAGATGCGCGGCGTAAGCTGGCCCTCTGGCGCTACGACTACAATACGGTCAGACCACACTCGTCCCTGGCCAACCAGACACCGCAGCAAGCGCGCCGGACGCTTGAGCAATTTGAGGGCTCCGCGCCCGGCGCGCTTGCGCCAGACGGCGAAGCCGTTTACCCAAATCCGACCTGCAGACTCTTGTTATGAATGAGGGACCGGCAGGGGGCAGGTCAAAAATCAAACCCACAGACTCTCGTCATGAACGAGGACCAGCAGGGGGAAGGTCACACCAAGTGTGTCTTGATGCCTCATATACTTTGTGTGTTGATAAAAGTATTCGGTTCGTATCTTCAGTTTGAGAAATATCATTCGTGGTGATAATGTTGGAAACTGGCGTGACAGAGGCAAAAACGGTGGCAAGAGAAACATTCCCTTTCGATATTCCATATTCAGAAAGATCCTTGGCAATTGCATGTACTAGGGGACGTCATGCTGTTGTCAGCCACTTCACAGACCTACTAAAGGATGCTGGTTTGACAGAGCAGCAGTGGCGCGTTATACGCATCATATCGGATTTTGCTCCCTTGTCATTGAACGAACTATCGCAAAAGTCGTGTATCCATAAAGTGAGCATGACAAGGATAGTCCGCGCCCTTACGGAGCGCGAACTAATCTACACTGAGAAAGATCCAGATGACTTGCGGTCTTTCAAAGCTAGCTTGACGCCTTCCGGAAAAGATTTTGTCGAAAATCTTCGCCCAAAATCTGAAAAGATCGCGCAGGGGATTATTGGGCACTTTGGCGAAGAGAATGCGACGCAGCTTCTGCATTTGTTGAACATGCTTTCACAGCTCAATGACAATGGTCGTTAAGCCTGTTCATCCGGAATCTCAATTCGTAGTCCTTCTAAGTCGCTAGTTACTTCAATCTGACAAATCAAGCGAGAGGTTGGTTTTGGTTCGTGTGCGAATTCAAGCATGTCTGCTTCGTCACCTTCGGCCAAACCTGTTTTTTCAAGCCAACTGACGTCAATGTAGGCATGACAAGTCGCACAGGAACAGGCCCCTCCGCATTCTGCTACGATCCCGTGGACACCATTAGACACGGCACCTTCCATGACGGAATGCCCCTCAGCCACATCTACCGCACGTTCGGTTCCATCGGCTTCAACATAGATAATTTTGACCATCTTTTCTCCTCGGTCGAATAGGTTCCTAGCCTCCGGCTAGGCTCAGAATTTGGCGAGGTCCCACGAGGGATCGCAGATCAACTCGGGGCAGGGACGGTGAGCAACGGCCAACCAACGCTTTGCCATCATAAAGGATCGGGCGTCGTTTATTGCATCACACGCGATCATTTCTTCACCCTTGAAATACCAATTGGAGAAAGCTCCAGGTTTAGTCCCCGGTCGAGTCACAACTTTGGTATATCCAAGGTTGAGGCCCGCGATCTGGAGCTTGCAGTCGTATTGATCTGACCAGAACCATGGCACGGGCGCATAGCTGGGCCCACCAGGGCACACGATGTCATCAGCAATGTGTTCGGCTTGAGCGATGGCGTTGTGAACGGATTCTAGGCGAATCATGTCGCCCCGGTACGGTAACCGGGCACAATCACCAGCGGCGCGAATATCGGGATCTGAGGTTCGTCCCCAACCGTCGACGATAATACCACCGGCACACTCAAGGCCTGCTTCACGTGCAATTGTATCATTGGGCAGCAAACCGATACCGAACACGGCAACATCAAAGGAAACTTCGTCGCCCTCAGTCAATTTTACGAATGATGGTCGCTGTTCCGGTCCTTCGAAGCTTTCAATCGAAACCCCCTCGCGGAGGGTGACACCATTTTCAGTGTGCAAGTGTCGGAAATAGTCAGCTGTTTGTGAACACGCGACGCGGCCCAAAATACGCGGCGCTTGTTCCAGTAAAGTCACCTTCAGCCCACGCTTCCGTGCCACAGCTGCGAGTTCCAGACCAATATACCCACCACCAACAACCAGCAGATGCTTACCAGGCGCAAGGCGCTCGCGCATTGCGTCCGCATCGCTGATAGCCCGCAATGTGAATATATTCTCCGGCAAAGTATCGCCTAGATCGTCAGGTTGCCGGGGTCTTCCTCCAGTGGCAAATATCAACGTTTCATAGTCAAGGCTATTGTCATCGTTCCCGTCAAAAAAAACTCTCCTGGCCGCACGATCGACCCTAGCAACACGTCGATCAAGCAAAAGCTCAATACCGTTCTCTTCATAAGTTTCAGCCGGCTTCAGAGAAAGCCGATCACGTGCAAGTTCTCCGGTTAGATATTTCTTAGAGAGCGGAGGGCGCTGATATGGCGGCCAGACTTCGTCGCCGATCATTGTAATAGAGCCGCGATATCCTTTTTGACGCAGGCGAAATGCCATAGACACTCCCGCCTGGCCAGCGCCGACGATTACGACCTTTTTACCGCATCCATCATTTTGCATTGTCGTTACCAAATATCCCCAAGAAGGAATTGCTCCTCAAACTCTCCAAATGACACCTTTACACGAATCTCGTTCAAAACCTCGCATTCAAGCGTCGATGACCCAGCCAGGCTTTGCCCGTTCGCTGTCTTTAAAACCTCACTTGCAAAATTCTTTGCGGTTTCCCGTGTTAGGCACCACTCGAGTACCGGACGCACTCCGAATTCTGCCACCCATAGACCTTGCCGTTCGTTTCTCGCTGTGCCGAGTTCATGTAGAACAACCTGCGTATCTTCTGAAAATACGCCTTCAGATGTCAGTTCTACGGATTGTCCACTCTCAGCGAAGCGTAACAGCAATTCGGAGAATCTCTGCAACTCATCAGCGGCCCCCAAGATAAGTAACAAGGGGTGAAAATCGCACGGCATATAACGCATTCTCAGCATGGTTCAATCCTATGGCGCGTCATATGATCGCGTCTATTTCTTGGCTATGGATGAGCTCAACATCGTCGTCTTGAAAACGCATTTCCACCCACTGACCGTCACCCATGTTTTCAGTCACCGTGCCAATCCGCCCGTCTTTCAAGCGCAGTGTCTGGGCTTCGGTTACGTCCATAAGGTTTACGCCGATCCCGATATCGACATTGCCTTTATTGCTCATTGATTAGTTTCCTTATGTATTAGAAGAACGCTGTCAGGCACTTCGCAAGTAGTACGTTCTGATCAAGGATGATCTTGCGTTCGCGAATCTTCAGTGCCCCGTTCACACGAACTAAAGTATCGTAACGACGACCGACAAAGCTGTAGTGTTCGTGCTCGACTCGATTCTGATAGACATGAAAACGACAACTCGTCCTGATCTCAGAGGCGTTTTCGATCTCTGGAACAGTGGATCGAATCTGAACATTCGTGATCAAATGGGCGATCCGTGAAAGCGGTTCTTCGGCATAATGAACACCGGTCAAGATCTGTTCCACCCGTTTGCGAAGCGTCCATTTGTCTTCATTGAACCAACTGATACCCTCATCAACCCGGGTATTTTCTCGCTCATCGTGCATGCCAAACTTTACGTTCCGACGCATCGGCATGAAATAGACTACGTCTTCATGCATGAGCTCCAACCATTCATCGAAACGGCGTTCGTCAAGCATTGATGCTTCGTCATAGAAAAGCTCTTCTACTTCCCCACGGAGCCGAAAATAGGCATCGTTTCGGTCAAGGGTTGGCGAGCTAATGGCAACATTATCCATTGGATTTCTCCTCAATTTTAGTGCGTTTGAGCGGGACTGATGATCCTTGATGGGCAAAGCAGCCAACATCTATGATAGTTCCGCTTATGGCTTCAGCTTCCGGCGACATAAGCCAGGCGATCGCATTGCCCAAATCTGTGCCCGTCGTCACTCGCCCCGCCACGGTCCCGACCGCGCCGGGGCCAAGCCGGGATATGTCGCCCCCAACCCGCCCTAGACTCATTCCAGCAACGATACCTCCGCCACCCGGGATGACGGTGTTAACCCGGACCCGGTCGTAAAAATGGTCTAGAGCCATTGACGCGGACATTGCGATAATGCCGCCTTTAGATGTGGCATAAGCTGCCATGTTAGCTTTGCCCCAACCCGCTCCAGATCCAACATTGACAATACAGCCGCCACCATTGCTAACGAAATGAGGGATCACCGCACGAGACATCAGGAATGGCCCTCTCAGGTTCACTGCCATGATTTTGTCCCAAATTCCTGGGTCGGTATCCATGACGGTGCCCAAAGGTCCTATGGCGGCATTGTTGACTATTCCGTGAATCCTTCCGTGCCTTGCGATGGTGGTTTCAACGATCCGCGCAACATCTGCCTCGGAAGTGACATCAGCCTCCACTGCATGCAGGTCCAGTCCCCGGCTTTCTGCCTCACTGCGCAGAGCAGGAATGGAATTTCCTGCAATGCTAGAGATCTGCGGCGTTTCGAGGCCGAAAGCCGTCACTGGGTAGCCCGCCTCGGCCAAGCGCAACGAGATTTCACGCCCCAAGCCGAAGGTGCCGCCGGAAACGATAACCGCGCCAGAACTCATTCTTCAGCCTCTTTTGCGTTCGAGAAGCGAGGATCGTTCTGCCCCAGTAACTCGTCCCAATCAGCACCATCCAGATAAGAACGCCAACGCCGGTAATAACCACGCGCCATGTGTTCGGTCATCTTTGTCGTCACGCGTCCGCGCACTGTCAGCCCATTAACTTCCGGGTGAAGCTCCGCTTGATTCCGCGCCAGTTGGTAGTTGAATGGATAGCGCCGCGCGATCGTGCCGACACTGGCGCGTGTTGCGTAAAGCCAGTTTTCCATATCGTCTTGCTCGGTCATCCCAGCAGGACCGGAATAGCGCATGTAGAAACGCCTCAGAAAATCCTTTACCTTAGCTGGCGCGTCTGCATCAACAAGGAAGAAGCGCCAGCCCTCGGTCTCGGTGGTGCCATGCGGGTGCCATACGCATAGGTTCCGTGGTTGCCGACCATGATATGAGGTGTTTGGAAATATCGTGCCGGTAAACGGCAACAACCGAGCATTATCGCCAAGCCGCGCGTTGCGTTCGTTGTGACAATGCCGGAAGTACTCCTCAATTTCGGGATCATTCGCAAATTGCGCAATATATTCAGCCCCAGCCGCCTGCACCGCCGAATGAACACCGTGACCGGCCGCGAAACTAATCCAAACGTGCTTAGCCAACTCTAACTCGTTGTCGCGTCGACCCTTTGCTCCCGTCCGTGCCGAAGGTCCAATTCCAATGAGGTCAACCGATCGGTGGCTTGGGTTATGATACGAGTCGCCAAGGAAATTTTCGGAGGCAAGTTTCCAATTCGAAGGGAACACCCATTTGTGCACACCAATGACTTCTGATCCGCCAGGGCGTCCGTCACGGCAATCCAATGCTTGATCCAAATGAACCTTCGCATCGCCTAGATAGGTCTCGAATTCCGGCGCGTTTTCATCCCACGATGCCCAGATTGTGCCTTTGTAGTTGACCATTCTCGGAACTTCGATCAAGGACCATTTTTCTCGATCCAATACCCCGGCATAAAGTTCTTGGTACTGCGGAATACCGCGTACTTTTCCGTCGGTTGCATACGTCCAAGCATGATACGGACATGTGAAAAGAGAGGTGTTGCCTTGATCATAACGGCAAACCTTCATTCCTCTGTGGCGGCAGGAGTTAAGAAAGACATGAATCACGCCAGCCTTGTCCCGCACAAGGATCACAGATTCTTCACCCATTCGTGAAGTAAAGAAATCTCCGGGATTAGGAATTTGGCTTTCATGGCCGACGAAGAGCCAGGCTCGTGTGAAAAGCGTTTCAATTTCTTGCTGGTAGATGTCTTCGCTAACAAAAACCTCCCGGTCAACTACTCCCTCTTCGAGGTTTGTTTGGCCGGAAATTTCGAGATTGTGTTTCATTGGTTATCCTCTTTTTCAAGACGGGCACCGCGATGGGTGTCTAGCGTTTCGGGAGTTGATGAATTCATGGAGTCGGCCACATCTGAGAGCCGAAGACCTGGGAGCAGTGGCGCAAGGCCGAAGACGGAAACTCCAAGCGCAGTCAGACTTGTGGATCCAAACCAAACCGTCGCGCCGCCGCAGAAAATTGCCAGTGCAACCGCAAGCACCGCGAACACCCAGTTTGGAAGTCTGCTAAATGGACTCGGCAACATGGAAGACCGGAGTAGCATTACCGCAGCGGCACAGTTGGCAAGGACGATGATGATTTCAATCGTAGAGCCGTTTAGTAGGAGCGCGGGATTGTAAATCCAAAGAAACGGCAACAAATAGGCGCTGATCCCAAGCCTCAGTCCGTAGAACCCGGTTGTCCAGATGCTTGCGCCCGCTACTTGCGCCGCCACGATGCTACCCATTGCAATGGGTGGCGTAATCATGCTCATCAACCCGAAGTAAAATAGAAACAGGTGTGCTCCCAAAGGGTCAACGCCAAGCTCAATAACGGAAGGTGCCACGATTGTTACAAGTACTACATAAACAGCAACGGTCGGCATTCCCATTCCAAGCACGATGGACACCAGAGCGGCCATCAATAGCATCGCAAACATACCATACTGTTCTGCCAAATGTGTAAGCATGAGAGTCAGTTGGAAAGCGAAACCGGAAGAGTTCATCACGCCGATTACAGCACCTGCTCCCGCACCGATAAGGATGACAGGAATAGAATCGCTTCCTGTGCCTTTGATGACGGCCCAGAGATCAGTTGCCTTAATTCGGAAACGGTTGCGAATAGCATATGCGACCAGCACGGCCCCAGAAACAATTACCGCAGATTTTCCTGGATCATAACCCATTCCGAACATCAGCACGATCATTAGGAGTAGCGGCAGAACGAAAACCCAGCTACCGTTATAGACATCCTCTTTACGCGGTAGATCCTCCGACGATAGTCCGCGGATGTTTTCACAAGCGGCAATCGCATCAATCTTCACGAACAGGACAATATAGTAGAGTAGAGCGGGTGTAATTGCCGCGAGCACTACGGAACTGTAGGGCAGTTGTAGGAACTCCGCGATAATGAAAGCGGTTGCCCCCATTACCGGTGGCATGATCTGCCCGCCATTTGATGCGACAGCTTCGATCGCGCCCGCCTGATAAGGTCGGAAGCCTGTCTTCTTCATAAGTGGTATGGTTACGATGCCTGTGGACAAGATATTTGCTACTGTCGATCCTGACAGCATGCCAAACGCGGCGGATGCAAACGATGCACCCTTTGCCGGCCCGCCACGCCACCGTCCTAGCATTCGCATTGCCGAATTCGTGAAGAAAGTCATTCCTCCAGCAATTTCCATCATTTTTCCAAATAGAATGAAAGGAATTACTAGATTGATGATAATTCTCAGCACAATTCCCGGAATGCCGCTACTATCCGCATAAAGATAAAGCACCGTCTTAGTTGGCGGATACACCTCGGCACGCAGGACGCCAGGCAGAAAATGTCCGACAAAACCATAGGCGACGATACAGATTACCAATGACGCGATAATCATACCGCCGGACTTGCGTAGAGCCTCCATCATTAGTACTATGGCCACAATGCCTGGAATCCACATATCTGGCGTGCGATAAGCTAGCAAAAGCATCCAGCTTTCGAAGTTCAGTGCATACCAGAGCCAGCTTCCACTAGAAATCAGGGCAAGTGTAAAATCGATACCCGCACTGCGTTTGGAATATGGGTGTTTAAGAAAGGCGATACCAATGGCAAGTCCTGCAGCTATGGCAATCACCTGCTGCGTGACAAGTGACAGGCCCAAGTAGTCCTGCACGTTCATTACCCAGCCTATCGCTATCACGCAGAGCAGCGCGACGTAGATGTTGAGCAGATGGTTGTTAATTTTTTTCATCGCGCGCGTTTCCAAATCCCCGCCGCCAATGTCACGGCGGGGTCAAAGGTTTCAGTGATTTCTCAGGATAATCAGCGCGACACGCGCGCCTGGTTCGCATCATGTTGGTCGGTCCACAAACCGATTTCTTGATAATATCGAACCGCACCGGGATGGTAAGGAATGGTTGACTCGGCGAGAGCCAGATCATTCAGGGCAACGCCTCGGAGGGGCGGGTAGTCTTTCTTCAATTGCTCCCAGTTTTCATGAAGCGTGCGAGTGAGCGTATAGGCGTCCTCGTCTGACAATGATGTGCTTGTGACAAGCAGCGTGTCATAATTTACGATACTGGTTTCTTCGGTCACAAATGGACGGGCGGGAACGGGCTTGGTGACGCCCAGACGTGTTCCAGGGACAAGCTGTTCATAGAAACCTTCGCTGGCCTTTGCGCCATTCGTGATAACTACGATTCCACCTTTCGCAGCACTATTGGCTTCAATCAGGTCAGGCATCGTGACGGCGACGGGTGCTGCATCAGCGCGTCCTTCCACGACGGCATTGATACCATCAAGTAATCCACCGGAATTTGCAAAAACAACATCGTCCGTTGTCAGGCCGGCACTTTCCAGCATGGCCTTGTTCACTAAGGTCAGGGCCACGTTGGTCGGCATGTTTCCCATGACCCTCTTTCCGGCCAGGTCTTCCATTCGCGTAATTCCGGAATCTCGAGCCGCAATATACGCGTAGGGCAGAATCCAAATACGGCCGAGTGTACGAAGATTGGGGTTTGAAGCCGGGAACCCCTCGCCCGTGTAGGCTAAGCCTGCATCCATGGACGAAGAAAGACCCAGTGTCATTTCTCCATTGTTGATATATGGCAGGTAGACTGACGAACCCACTTGGGGTTGCGCCGTTGATCGAATGCCAAGCTCTTCCTGGAACATCTTGGCGAAACCGCCCCCGATCAGGAAAAAAGTGGAACCTGCAGGATTGGTGCCAATGGTGATGCTTCGAAGTTCGGCGTTTGCAGGTGCTGCCGCGATAGAAGCAAGAAGCGACAGTGCTGCCACGGTGTTTCTCAGAGTTTTCATGCGTTTCCTCCCTTAGAATGCTTGAGCAAATTTTCAAAACATTGTCCTCCCTTTGAGGACTAGTCGATTATTGGACAAGTAGTCAACAAGTTGACTAAAAATTTGAGAAGGCCGGGCACTGCGACGTAGAGAAAGTCTCAAAAATAGCTTAAAAACATAAAGCTACGTGAAGGTGCGGGTGGGTCGAGCGTAAGTGCATCAAGAAGCCCAAGCATCGGTTGGCTTCTAGCCACAGATGAGACTACGTGCTGGATTGTGGGGCGATTCGGATCGGCCATCTAAAGTGGGAATTGCAAACAGGCCGGTTTGCAACTCCACAACCTCCGAACTGACCTGATGCTGTGGGCGGCCCCTGCGCCAGCTTAGTGTACAATGATTTGGCCTTTAAGCCAGCTCTAAGGAGCCACATCACATGTTTGAGGATTGAACCGAACCGGGTTTGCCGGAGGCTCCAAGTCCTGAGTAGGATGGAGCATCATGAGCAAGACGACGTACAAATATTCACCGGAAGTACGCGAACGCGCTGTTCGCATGGTTTTGGACATCGCAGGGCAGCATGAGAGCCGCTGGCGGTGATCCTATCGATTTCCTCGAAGATCGGTTGCGCAGCCCAGATGCTGAACGAGCGGGTCAAGAAGGCCGAAGTTGATCGCGGAGACCGCGCCGGTATCACGACCGAAATGGCCGTGAAATTGAAGGCCTTGGAACGCGAGAATCGCGAACTGAAGCAAGTCAACGAGATCCTGCCGAAGGCGTCAGCATATTTTGCACAGGCGGAGCTCGACCGCCGGTCCAAGACATGATCGCCTTTATCGAAGAGCAATGTGACACCATCGGGGTCGGGCCGATCTACAAGCCCCTGCCGATTGCCTAGTCCACGTTCTACGACCGCACGGCCAAGAGGCCGAACGCAGATCTGCTGCCGGCTCGGGCGAAGCGGGAAATGGACTTGAAGCTCGAGATCGAGTGTGTCCGGGAACAGAACTACAAGGTCTACGGCGTTCGAAAGGTTTGGCACCAGCTGCGCCGGGACGGTTTCGATGTAGCCAGATGCACGGTAGCGTGGCGGCATTGCCAAGTTGATCACGGGGTTCCGTCGGGATAGGCGGTCATCATGAAAACCGTGCCGACAATTCGACGCCTGAAGGGCTTTCGTTTTCCCCGCGAGATCATCTCCTATGCCGTCTGGGCTTACCATCGGTTTGCGCTGAGCACGGCAGATGTCGAGGATCTGCTGGCCGAACGCGGCGTGATGGTCAGCCGGGAAACCGTCCGGAACTGGGTGAACCGGTTTGGCCGCCATTTCGCCGATTGCATCAAGCGCGACAGGCCGGGCGCCAGTGACAAATGGCACTTGGATGAAGTCGTTGTTCCGATCAATGGCGTGAAGTTCTGGCTTTGGCGGGCAGTCGACGCGAATGGGAATGTGCTCGACATTCTCGTGCAAAAGCAACGTAATGCAAAGGCCGCCAGCCGGTTCTTGAAGCGGCTGATCGACCGGTTTGGCGCGCCGCGGGTCGTGATCACCGACAAGCTGCGCAGTTACATCAGGCCGATCCGCAACCTCGTGGCGAATGCTGATCATCGGGCGCACAAGGGCTTGAACAACCGGATCGAAGGATCCCATCGGCCAACCCGCAAGCGAGAGAAACTCATGGGGCGGTTCAAGTCACCCGGACAGGCTCAGAGATTTCTGGACGCACATGACCAGATCAACATGTTCTTCCGTCCCCGCCGCTATCGTCTTACCGCCACATCGTACCGCCACGCCCGATCCGATGCCTTTGATCTTTGGAACGGCTACGCACTCGAGATGACCGCATGACGGGCGCGGAGCAGGCCGCATTCAGCCGGGTGCAAATAAGTTGGCAATGCCCTCTGACCGTATAGGCTCCGCGAGAGAACCCAAACAGCAGCACGCGATCACCGGGCTCGTAATGGGCAATGATCTGCTCGTAGCAATCGATGATGTTGTGGTCGATGCCAGTTCCGACGGCGCTTTCAAGAATCGGCTTGATCCGGCCGAAAAATCCGCCCCGCTCTCCCGTTCCCAGGCCGGGGTCGTAAAAGGCCACTTGGTCCTTCGGGCCAATTGGTGAATCTGGGCCGGGACGCATGGCTCGATACATTTTGTAGACATTCGATAGCCGTTGGTCCGGCCTGGCGCCACCCATCTGGCCGGTTCCGTCCGAGAATATGCATATGTTCTTCGCCATGATTTAGCTTTTGCCTTCGCTCGGACGAATTTCGATTGGCTTGGGACGTCCGCCTGACCGTTTTAGGGAGAAAGGAAGAAAGCAGTCGATTTCATCGTCGGAAAAGGTCATATCTTCTAGCTTTTTCAGTCGATGTTGCGCTTCCCGGTATGCCTTACCGTCAGTCTGTGGTGCGCTTGCATAAAGGGCTGCGAGAGCCGCCTGCAGTTCGTCACGACGCTCGATTGCTGCTTCGTGCTCAAGCCTTACGAGGTCCGTCAGAAGCGAAAGATAACACTCACGGACATTCCAGAGCTTTGCAGCTGCGTCGCGGTGCTTTTGGGCGATGGCGCCTGGGTCGAAGTTTTTTAGGTAAGCGGCTACGAACAGCGTCAGGAAAGAGACCACGACGGTCGCGATCTCTACCCATTTCTGGTCACTTGCTATGACCCCGACTGCGCCGGCACTGGTAAGTGCTGAGAGCGCGATCTGGGCCATCTTGTATCTGCGCAAAGTAGCCGCGCAATGATCGGCCATACGTTCATGGGTCTTGTGGGTATAGACCACACGTCCGAAGCATTCCCTGACTTGGTCTTCAAATGCGACATCGTAGTCAGGCTGCATAGTCTTCGTCCTCGGCGTCTCGCACACGGATCGGTACACGGATCATGTCCCTTGCTATGACAACGCCACGGCTGACGGCGTAGCACTCGACGAGGTGATCGCCGCGGAAATTTGTCGTTTCTCGACGCTCGCCGCGTCCGTCGTCGCGCACGATCTGACCCCGGATCATATCGCGGCGCTCGGCTTCGTCACCTCGGTTCAGGACTTTCCAGTACAGCTCAATATCATCTGGCAGGTCCGATGTGTCGGAAAGAAAAAACCGAAGTTCTTTCTGCGGTCGGAGGATACCGTACCCTTCTAGTAGCTCACGGAGCATCGTAGGGCGGAACCCATTCTGAGTAACCTCGCAGTTGATTCGAAGATGATGGCGAATATCGACACGGAACCTGTCTTCAACAAACTGTTCAGTGTCTCTAAAGACATGGGAATACGCTGCGGACTCTCCCGCTGCGCTCTTCGTCACAGGTGCCGGATAGGCATTGCCGAATACGTCACGCCACTTTTGGCGCTCATTCTTTTCACCGCTGGCCTCGATTGCCTTAACGCACAAGTCATAGGCCTTCTTGGCCTTCGTCTCGAAGCGCTTCTTGACCCGCACTCGTTGCCGACTACCCAATGCGGCGTATTCGGATTGCTTCGGTTGATCGGCCAGAAACTTGAAAAAATCCCGGCACATCCAGTCATAATAGTAATAGCTTCGATCGTCGTATTCGTCTGTCGATTCTAGGAAATTGTACGCCAAGGTATCGATCAATAGTCCGCCCATGGCGACACCGTGTTTGTTTTTCCACGCCCTCGCCATTTTACAAAGTCGACGAAGGTTGCGGTTCTTGCGCTTGTTGGCCTCGCGCATTTCATCAATTTCTGCCTGCGGCTTAGTGATCTTCCACGATCCGCCATTCGCGGTATCTGGGTATTTGTAACTACCATCATCCTGCTTGAACGCTGGCATCACTTCTATGTGGAAGTCCTTGTAAAGGACGCGAACAACCAAACGGTCCACACGTACCGTTGTAGACGGATAGCGACGCTTGATAGCTTCTTTGGTGTCTTGGAGCAGCTTGGTCTGACCACTGTTCTTATAGTCGTCCCATTTTCCGGCGGGCATGATGTAAATCATGTCCAAGTCAGACACACCCTTGATGGCGGTCCACCGTCCGTAGGATCCAACTTGGAGGCTGTTTGCTGTCTTGGATTCGGTATCTCGGAACTGCTTGTTAAGGGCAGCTGTAACCTCGCCGTACCGTAGCGAAATAGTTTCGGCGTTATCGACCTGGATGTTTTCCAAAAACGCTTTGAAATCGTCGGAAATGCTCATTTGACCTCAACTTCTCTTCTGGAAACACACACCAAGACCGCCCGATCGCAGGGCTTGGCCTCAGCTTGCGCCCATGATTTTCTTTGCTTCTGCGATGGCTTTTGGCGAACCTTCGACATTCCAAGTCGCCTTGCCATTTCGAACCTGCTTGGTGACCTTAACTGGTTGACCTGTTTCGGGATCACAAAGGGTTCGCAGGCGTCGCTCCACCTCGCCTTCGGCCTTGGCAAGCATATCCTTCTTGATGCCGTCAAAGAACTGTTGGCTCGACATTTTGCGCCCGTTGCGTCTGAATTCTAGCATCTGCTCAACTCCCTAGTTCCCATGTCTTCTCCTGTATGTGCTTCTGCCCATCTACTCCGCGAGGAGGTTTCCAAGGCGAGATTGCTATCTTTCGCGCACAGTAGTTTTCGGGTTGGCCTTCCCGTACTTCGCCGTCACAAAACGACCACTTACAGCGCTTCGGTAGCTCCCGCCCGTGGACCCACTCTTTCCGGGCGCCTCTAGGATAGTCGTCCGTGGATGCGATTTCCCGTATGTCTTCGTGACGTAGCGACCCGACTTCGCGCTGCGGTATCCGCCGCCACCTTTTCCCTGGTTTGCCATGATCTGCCCCTTTCGTTTCCAGTGCCCGATTCTTGTTGGTCATACTTAGGATGGATGGTTAACCGCGTGTTGTCAATACAAGCACAACGACAGAATGAAATGTTTAAAATACAAACATGATGTTTGAGATATTGACACGGCAATGACAAAAATGGTAACGGAGCGCATGTCAAGGGAACTGATACACAGGGCGTTCGGTCGTGCAGTGGCGACCAGAAGGAAGCAGCAAGGCAACATGACCCAATTGGAGCTCGCTCAGAAAACGGGGCTCTCGCGTGCGTCGATTGCGAACATAGAGCGCGGTCAGCAGAATGTTGGCCTCCATCACCTTTATTCGATAGCCAACGCACTCGAAGTGTCTTCGTTATCTGACCTGCTACCTCCTCTGAGTATTGGTCAGAATAGGGAGGAAGAACCGCAAATGCGTACTAGCGAGAAACTGTCTGAGGCCAGCAAGGCAGGTGTAGAGCAACTCATCCGCAACGCTTTGAAACAGGGCGCGAAGCAGAGTACCGGACGATGAGTGCGGACAAAGAACGAGCAATCACGGCGGCGCGCAGAATACTTGAAGAGCACAATATTCAACGAGCGCCAGTTCCCGTAGAGCGCATTATCAAGAGCCGGAACATAGTGCTTGATTACGCGCCTCTGGATGAGGACTTATCGGGTATGGCCTATAGCCAAGACGGCGTTTCGATGATCGGGGTAAACGCTTTGCACCATCCCAATCGACAAAGGTTTTCGGCGGCGCATGAGCTGGCTCATCACGTATTGCATGAGGAAAGACTGCATGGCGAAGTTCACCTTTCCAAGGGGTTGCGGGCATTGAGGCGCGATCAAGTATCTTCGCAAGGCACAGACCCGTTGGAGGTCGAAGCGAATACATTCGCGTCGGAACTTCTAATGCCTCACCAACTACTGCTGGATGCTTGTGGCAAAGAGGGCTTGGATTTGGATGATGAGGCCAAGGTCGAGAAGCTCGCCAAGAAATTTCGGGTCAGCGTGTCTGCAATGAAATACCGGCTGGCCAACCTCATGTGATTTTGGTGGCCACATGTCGTTCATATTTTTTGACACTGAAACTACTGGTTTGCACGCTGGTTTCGATCAGATCGTTCAATTTGCAGCCGTCAGAACAGACAATGACCTCAACGAAACCGATCGGTTCGAATTGAGATCAAGAATCGATCCGAATGTTGTTCCGGACGTTCAGGCGATGCTTGCCAACGGTTTGTCAATTGAAGCACTGACAGACCAGCATCTTTCCACCCATTATCAAATGATGCGGGATTTGAATGAGCGGCTGCTGTCTTGGTCTCCAGCCATTTTTTTAGGATACAATTCCATAAGATTTGACGAAGAGTTTCTTCGCCATGCGTTGTATCGAACATTGCACCCTCCCTACCTTACGAGCCTTCATGGGAACGCTCGGAATGACGTTATGTCACTCGCTTTGTCCTGCTCGGCGTCTGGTGACAACGCCCTACGCGTGCCGCTCAAGGACTCAGGTGATCCAAGCTTCCGCTTGCATGATATTGCAGCGGCCAACGGAATTGCAGTGCTCAAGGCACACGATGCAATGTTCGACACACAAACAACGCTTGAGCTCTGCCGTCTTGTGAAGAAGCTGAGCCCGGATCTTTGGCGAAGGTTTGTGCGTTTCTCCAACAAAGCTTCGGTTGCCGATTTTGTTACGTCGGACGAACCCTTCGTACTTACGGAGTTTTATGGAAACAGAGCATATCACACTCCTGTAGTTTTCGTTGCAAATGAACCCGACCAACCAAATGGCATGCTTTGCTTGAGCTTGGTCGAGCCAATCGAAGAGCTCGCATCAATGTCAGATGAGCAGTTGGCAAGCTGGTTATTGAGCCCACCACGCCCAATCCGGAGAGTTCGATCAAACGCAGGTCCGACAATGATGCCACTTTGGGAAGCATCCGAGGAATTTTTCGTGGGCACCTCATGCGAAGAATTAGAGGATCGGGCCGCGCGAATTGTGGAAGACGAGGGGCTCAAAACTCGAATCGAGCGAGTCTTCTCAGAAAACCGTGCGCAGTATCCTGAGCCAGGTCATGTTGAAGAGATGTTGTACACCAAGTTTTCAAGTCGGAACGACGCTACGCTGTGTGATCGGTTCCACAGCGCTCCTTGGAGCGAACGGCACGCAATCGCACAGTCCTTCGAAGATGACCGACTCAAAGAACTAGCGCTGCGCATTTGCCACTTTGAATGCCGTTCTGCACTCGCACCCGAGTTGGTGCAGGCGATGGATGTCGATCTCGCGCATCGACTTATGTCTACCGACGCTCGGCCTCCGTCGGTTGAGCGGGCCCTAAAGAAAGTCGAAGAGGGGCGCCCGAGTTCCGAGTGTGAAGTGAGCGATATCGGGCTGCTGGAAGGCTATGGGGCCTTTCTTTCTGAGCGTCGGATAAAAATTATGAGGTTTCTTGAGGCGCAATAGGAGGCTGTACCGGTTCGTTGGGATG